>JAJDZX010000096.1 GCA_022824395.1 Alphaproteobacteria bacterium | reverse complement strand
CAATCCTACAGATCCTGAGCCTCACGATCTTCGAGAAAACTCCATTAAATCAATTGCTTGACACGACGGCACCGCAGATCTCACCGGGCAGCGCCAGTAACCAGCTGAATCTATTCGACTATTAATGGGACAGTAGTGTCTGCAGGATTTAACCACTCCAGACCTATTCTCGAACGTCTGGCCTCATAACTGCCGAAGCCGCCGTCGCGGTTCTGGCTTCGCAACATGAACTCGGTTGCTTCAGCAAGCACAGACGAATCCGCGTTATTTCCGTGGACTGCGACGAGTCCGAGCACCGCCTCTGCGGTGCAATCGCTGACCGGCCAGCCATGCCACCCGCCGGCGAAGCACCAGCCACCCCTGGGGTCGGCGCGATAGGCATCATGAAATCGCTCAAAGCTGGTCTTGATCTGTTCGCCGAGCAGAAAATCAGCGCCCCGCCGGAGCGCGTCCCGAACCCGGTTTGTCCCAGGCACAGCGGCCAGAGCCTGCAGCGCGAACCCGGTATCCCACGAAGCGCTTCGTGCTCCAGTGACTCGGGCGCCATCGTCTTCGTCTTCCCAGATCCAGCCATCCACTTTCGATAGCGCCTGCCGGCAATCGGCATCGTCCGGATCGTGCAGCCACAGCGACAGAATGTTGAGGATGCCGCTGACCGGCGAGATGCTCGTATGGCTGGTGGCCTGCAGCTCCCATCTGATCTGCCCGAGAATTGCATCCATGCACCGTGTGCGCAGGCGTTTGCTGTGGAACCGCTCAACCAGCCGCGCAAATTTGTATCCGATCCTGAGCCAGACGGACGGCCTCGCGAACAGGTCGGCATCCCGAAGCCGGTTCCGGGCAGCAGAAAAATTGGCCTTGGCAAAGCCTTGCGGATAAAGCTCTTCCCGCAACGCGGCGATCACCGGGGTGACGGGCACCTGGAACCGGCGGGCATAAATCGACGCCATCGCCATGTAAATGAGTCGGGTATGGCAGTACCAGTTGGAGGGATGCAGCGGCATCTTCCGCGGCAGGCTCCACAATTCCGGCAGCACGACGTTCACGCCGTTCCAGTCATAGAGATTAAGGAGGGCCAGCCAGAATTTGCCCCAGCTCGGAATGCCAAGGATTCCCTCGGCCTGCATGAACCGCCGGGCCGGGACGATCAGGGGGTCGTCCGGCTGTGCGCCGAGCAGCCGCGCTGCGACATAAACAAGTGCGGTGACGAACAGATTGGGCGGTGCATGCTCGTGCAGGCCCCATGAGCCCTCCTGGAGACGGGTCCTTTCGAACTGGCGCAGCACCCGGCGCCGCCTTCCCGGATCAAGCGGCTCGCCGATTATGTGGTGAAGCAGTGCATACTGCGCCGTGAGCATGGGACACCAGACCATCTCGCCTTCCCAACCCCCGTCCTCGTTCTGCAGATCGAGAAGGCGCGCCGCTGCGTCCTCTAATGCCGGACCGGCATCGGGCGATTTCATTTCGCTGGGGCGGGTGGTGCGCGGTTCTCTGGCTCTTGACGGCATGGAAGTCAGGAATGCGCGGGCCAGCGCGTCGCGGGCGGGCCGGCCCTGCTCGTGGCCTGAGCTCTTCGCCTTGTACAGCTGCAGGACACCACGCAATAGCCACCAGAGACGAATAATGAGGGCAAGAAGAATGCTGCGGGCCTGGCGCGAAGCGAACGAGCGGTCGGATTGCGAGATTTCCCCGGCAACCGTGCGGACCATGGTCGAGCAAAATGCGAGCCCGAACTGGACCGCGGATCGGTCTTCGCAGGCAAGTATCCGGGTGGTGTGGTCGCGATACGCGGCACTTGCCCGCCAGCCCCGGTAAATCGCCTGTCTGACCGCCACCGCCTCCGTCCGATGGTCCGCAAACACCTCGTAGAGTCCCATCGCGAGGAGTTCCGGACTGCTGGTCGCTCGGTAGCGCCTGGCGACGAAATCCTGAAATTCCCTGCCCTCGGCGAGCGCGAGCGCTTCGCCGAAACCGAGGGTCATCCCCACCGCCGTCAATGGGTGATAATGCCCGGCCGCGTCGCCGATCAGCACGCGCCGCGAGTTTCCGTACGAGACACGGGGTCTCAACTGATTGGTCGCGGCCTTGAAGTCTCCCATCTGCAGGGCATCGACGAACGCATGCCCGAGAGGCTCCGGCAACACACCGGAATAGGCTTCCGACAGGAAGCCGACCCGGTCCCTGGGTGTCCAGCGGTCAAGCGGGACATCGACCATGATCCGGACAGTGTCTTCCGCCGGACGGTAAATGAGGACCGGACCCGGACCGCCCATCACCACGTGCCCGTAGCCTTCCAGCGGCAGGCTTACGCCTCTCAGGGCGACCCCCAACATCAGCGAACAAAGCTGCGGGCTGGTCGACAACCCCAAAGATCGACGCACGATCGAGGCCCGGCCATCGGCGCCGATAATCCGCCCGGCAGTCAAGGATCGATCGACGCCGTCAAGGGTAAAAGCAATCTGCTCGTCCCCGACTGCGGTTACGCGCGCACGGGGAAGAAAGTCGATATCCGCCTCGTTCTCGATCGCCTGGTGCAACCTCGCAACGAGCAGGACATGCTCGCACGCTAGGCCGCGGGAGCCGCCCATATAAGGAAGGGCTATCGGTTCCGAGCCGTCTTCCGGGAACACCACGAATCCCTTGCCTTCGGTGCCGTCCGGGAACGAATCGAGAGCGATCCCGACATCCCGCAAGATCCGCACGGCCGGCGGATGCAGCCATTCGCCCGCCATCCGCTCGGCAGCCCTAGGATTCGCTTCGAGGAGAGCCACGCGGGCGCCTTTGCGCGCGTGAGCGAGCGCGCACAAGCTGCCGACCGGACCAGCGCCGACGATGGCGACGTCGTACCGTCGGGCAGCGGTGTCGCTCATCGGAAAACCCTTGGCCGCGGATAGCGGCCGCAGCGAAGCGGGCAAGGCGTTTCCCGACCCGTCACCCGGAACAGCCGTAATTCAGATTCGGAGCGCGGGTATCAAGAAAGAACTTCAAGTCCCGAGACGCCGGAAAAGCCAGTTGCCGGTGACGAGCACTCGGTACTCGATCCGCTTGCCGGACAGCTCCGTGGCAACTGCAGCAGTTGGCGTGAGCATGTCCGGTGGATTTTCCCTGCCCCCGAAAATCTGGACATGCCGAACCGGGTGTTTTATGGCTGATCTCGTGGAATGTGCCTTGGCGTTCCCGCTCGAGCGTCAACCAGAACGACGCCACGCCGATGGTGTGCATCCGATCAGGCGCATGGTCGTTGATGGAATGCTTGTGGGCCGAAGATTGCATGCTGTCGAACATGGTCGGCAGTGAGACGTAAGCGGCTGTCCCATCAGCGTCGACCGTCGCCCGTTGCGCCGCATTCCTCTTGGCGAACGGCACCAGCGTTTCCACGCCGGTTTCCGTGATCACCTTGGCGCGGTCTTGACAGTTCATCCGATCTTTCGCGCCGACGAAGGCGGTTTTTCCGACAGCGCCACGGTCGGCCCCGATCAGTTCCTTGCGCTTGGTGTTCGAAACCACTTCCCCACAGGTCCAACAACATCAACAGAAGCGGTTAATTCACTTGACCGTAAACCGGTCATCCAGAACGTACTGGAACGTACGCCGTATAATACATGATTGGCATGCCAAGACGGGCCCGCCCGCCCGGGGTCGATGGTTTACACCGGTGCGAAGCCCACATATCGTGGCTTGAAGGGTGACGATCCTCGATATCGCCACCGAAAAGGTCACCGACCAGATGGCCGAGCGTCACCGCTAGCAGGAGTTCCTCGCCTTCCTCTACCGCGCCGCCGGGGGGATCGCGCCGGGCGTTCCGAAACATGTCATTCTCGACAACATCTCCTCCCTCAAGTCCGCCGAGGTCAACGAATGGCTGAAGGACTGTCCCGACCGGACGTTCCGTTTCATTCCGGCATCGACCTCGTGGATGAATGCCGTCGAGGGCTTCTTCTCCAAACTCTCGAGACAGGGGGCCCAGCACGGGCTCTTCACCCCGCTCGACGCGCACAGCAGCAGCAACCCCGGGGCCACATCAAGCCGCTCAACGCTAATGATGCCCGCCCGAATCCGCTGCAGCAAACGGCCAGAAGTCCTTGTAGAGAACTGGAAAACAGGGCACTCGAAGCGAACGGGATTGGCATCACGAGAGAGAATGAAACCATGGGGATCGGAGTGTTGTTGACATGATTTCGAAGCGCCCGCTGAATATTCCGCAAGAATTCATCATGACGATTCTCAACGAGCAGACCGGCTACTTCCACCAAGTGGAGGGCTGGACCTTGAACTGTGCCACCATCGGCGCAGTTCTGGCTGATCTCTCCCTGAAGGGACGCATCGATACCGACGAGGAATCGCTTTTTCTCCTGGATTCAACCGCAACGGGCGAGCCAGTTCTGGATTTATGCCTGACAGAGATCGCTTCTGATCCCAATCCGAAAGCACCGCGATACTGGATTGAACGGCTTACAGTTCATGCGGAATACACCATTGATGCCACACTGAAACACCTGGTTGAGCTGGAAATCCTGACACGCCATGAAGGTGAGTTTTACACGGCGAATCACTGTACTTGGCATGCGGACATGCAGCAATATCCCAAAGGCGACACCGTGGGAAAGTACATCAGATCAAGAATTGAGGAGGTGATT
This sequence comes from Alphaproteobacteria bacterium, assembly GCA_022824395.1. GTDB lineage: Bacteria > Pseudomonadota > Alphaproteobacteria > TMED109 > TMED109 > VXPW01. Next base: position 28,588 of record JAJDZX010000096.1, on the reverse strand, counting down.
TTCACTGATGTGATTCCGAACCCGAGGGATTCCCTGCTGATCGGTCTTTTGAATGCGTGCGATATCGTCAGATTTATGTTCGATCTGGAAGAGGAAGAGGAAAAGAGAGTCGAACTGGTTTGCAAAATGGAACTGATCAATCGGGTGATTTCTGCAGCCGTGAAGGAAGTTTCCGTTGCACCTACATTGCAGCGCTCGCCCACGACAAAGCCGATTCCGAAGATTCCGCTGAAGAGCTTGCTTGCCAATCGCCATTTGTGGGATCGCAACATGCCGGCTTTCTTTGGGAAACTTGCCGAACAATATGGTCCCGTTTTCCAAATCGGCCTACCGTATCAGAAGCCACGAACATTCCTGGCCGGACCCAGCATCAATCACTGGGTACGCCGAAATTCCCGAGAGTTCTTGACATCCGGGAATTTTTTTCGCGAAATGGAAATGGTCTGTGGAGCAAACAACCTCCTTCCATCGCTCGATGGTGCCGACCATTTTCGAATGCGAAAACTTATGGGGAAAGTCTACTCGAAAGCAAGATTCCATGAAAGACGAGACGAGATAATCCGATTGAGTCGCCAATTCATGATCGACCAAAAGTGGCAAGCAGGTTCCGAGCTGAATGTACAGCAAGACAGTCGGCTGATGACCAGTTTCCAGATGTTTCAAATTCTTGTCAGTACCGATGCGCAAGACCTGTTTGAAGATCTGGTCAGATGGAATGAAAGGGCAATCATCTGTTATGTCGCGGATTTTCTACCAAAATTCCTGGTACACACGCCTGCCATGAAACGCCGCTTTCGGGCTTACCCGGAACTCATGCGACGGATCGAGCAGAACCATCTACCCAACCAGCGCACCGGAGTTGTCCAGGAACTGGCAGACGAACTGATCGCTTTGCACGGCAACGACCCGCAGTTCATACCGGAGCAAAACCTGCTGTTCATGCTGGCCGTGACACCTGTGTTTCAGAGCATTTATCTCGGAGACATGTTGGGATTCGTTCTCTTCGAAATGGCCAGGCAGCCGCATCTTACCGCGAGAATTCGCGAAGAAGCAAACGCAATGTTCGATGACGGCGACCCGGGCAACGACACGTTTTCTCCGGAGAATTATGACGTTACCCGACGTTTTCTTATGGAATGCCTGCGACTGCATCCGATTATCAGCACGCATCTTCGTAATGTTGCGAATTCTTGCGTTGTGGAGAATTATTCACTGCCGCTCAGGGAACGGCTGTACATTGTGCAAACCGCGACACATTACATGAGTGATTGCTTTCCTGACCCATACAAATTTGATATTGACCGCTATCTTTCACCGCGCAATGAACATAAAGGTCCCGGATACGCTCCGTACGGCCTGGATACCCACACATGTGCAGGACAGGCATGGGTGCATTTGCAGCTGGCGGTCACTATGTTGATTATTGCGTACTATTTCGAGTTTGCGCCGTTGCCCAGTGACTACAACCTGAAGATCGACCCTTTTCCGGCACTGTCAGTTACGAAAAAACTCAAACTCCGCATCGCAAATCAGTTGCACGAACTTCCAACCTGAAGTGTTCGCCGTCCTGCAGGCCCGACCAGCAGCACGGACGTGAGTTCGACGGCCAGTCGTCGATGTCGCCACGGTCTCCGGACAATCACCGATGACCGGCGCCGGCCGGGAACCTCGCCATCCGGGGACAGGCTGTAGCGATGGGGAGCAATGGGCCGTGTGACGGATGGAATGAGGCGATGCAGGTGTGTGAAACGCCTTCCCTGCGGAACGCTCGCTTCCACCCTTGAGGTTGGGGCAGACGTGTCCCGCGGAGTGCCGTCAGGCAGTGATGCAGCCTTGGGGTCGGGGCGGTCGCCGAAGGTCCCGGGCAAGGGTTGGCCATCGTCCGCATACCCACTGCTGCTGCATGGGGTCCATCAGTCCCTGATATACGGCCCATTCAGCTACGAAGTACAGGAAAGACGAGCTGTTCGCCGGCTGCGAGGCAGCGCCGAAACCTCGAAACGATTCGCCAAGCCCGATCGGCAGCTGCCGGCTCAACAGCACCAATCCCTGCCCCCAACTGACGAATACACGGCGCGCATCGTCGACATGCCCACCACGGCACTCGTTGACCTACTCAAGCACTGACACTACGCGACGAGGATCCCGGGGATAGAAGGTCAGAACGGATAATCGCTAAGCGCCTACCGTTGTTTTGTCTTGTCGAGTGCCAGCAGAAGCGGTGGGAACAAGAGAAAATCGGCAACGAGCGCAATGGTGACTGTCATTCCGACCAGCAGTCCAAGTGTCTGATTGGTCGCGAGCCCCGATGTACCAAAGACAAAAAATGCCAGTGCAAAAATCAGCGTGGTACTTAGCAACGGTCTTCCAACGAGTTTGAAGGTTGGCACGATGGCCTCAGCAGGTGATTTACCCTCTGCGCGTGAATTCAGGTACTTTGAAAGGAGATGGATGGTGTCATCCACGACAATAGCAAATGCTACAGCGGTGACGATTGATGCTGCAATACTAACGGTTCCCACGGCGTAACCCCAGGCCCCCATAGCAATGATTGCCGGAAGGAAATTGGGCACCAAACTCAGAAGTCCGAAACGAAGGCTTTTGAATGCAACAATCAAGAGCAGTGAGACGATTGACATCGCAATGAAAGTACCGATTAACATGTTCACGATGTTTCTCATCACCGAGTACGCGCCGACAATGGTGACCCCGGTCGCTCCAGCCTGGATTTGCGGTGCGTTGTCTTGCAGCCAGGCAGTGGCGCGATTGTCCAGCTCAATCTGCTCTTTGACCGACATTCCCTCGATCACAACGGTCATGCGAGTTGCCGAACGTTCAAAGTTGACGAGATTGTTCAGATCACGGCCAACCGGTAGAGAGAACTCGTACAGCACCAGGTATTGCGCCGCTAGGTCAGAGTTTTCCGGCAGGACATAGGAGCCAGTTGCGTCATCGTGCAGATTCCGATTAAGTCGCTTCATGACATCGGCAATCGAGGTGACATGGGAAACCCCGGGCTGCTCGCGAAGCCAATTAGCAAACGAATCCACCTGACGCAGGTACGCTATGTCGGTGATTCCTCCTTCAACTCCGGAACTCAGTGAATACTCAAAGGTATCCAGCCCGGAAAAGTTCTCATTTATGAAATCCCCCGATCGGCGCAGCTCGTAACTTTCGTCAAGCAGCTTGGCATTATTGTTGTCATCCAGATTGATTCTCGAGACGCCAACGGCACTCACCATCGTCAGTATGGCAAAAGTCCAAAGCAACAAGGTACTGTTGGAAACAACGAAGTTCCCCAACGTCTTGGAAAATTCCATTCCTTGTTTCTGTTTGGCCTTTACCCGCACGGGCATCACTGCCAACAAAGCGGGCAGGAGCGTGACCGAGTAAACAAATGCACACATGGCGCCAAACGCAACGATATTTCCCATCACTCGAAATGGGGGCATTTCCGAAAAATTCAGGCTCAGAAAACCGATCATGGTCGTGATCGAGGTGAGGAATATCGGTCGGGCATTTATTTGCAAGGAATGGACAATTGCGGCTTTACGTTCCATTCCACGGAGCATTCCATCCATCATTCCCTGGATCAGGTGGACGGAGTGTGCGGTGGCGACTGCCATCAGAACAAATAGGGCGGCACCGCTTTCTGCGTAGAACTTTATTCCGGCCCAGCCGGCAAACCCGAAACTCGATGCCATCACGGCGATCAGCATCGCTAGAATTCCGCAAACGCTCCAAACCGAACGCAGTAACACGATGGCCGTCAGAACCATCATCGCAAACGCAATTGGCGCTAAAATGGATGTATCTTCATTCAGTGCATCACGAACCGCTCGATTCAACAAGAGTTCACCGTAGAGGTGATATTCGATGTCAGGGTTGGCCGCGCGCTGTGCATTGACGAACCCGTAAAGATCGTCGACCACTTCGATTCTTGTCTGTTCCCTTCCCTTATCGGGAAGAGCCAGGCTCACGAACAGTCCGGCCAGGCGACCGTCGCGCGAGACCAGGCGTCCGGCCGTTTCCTGCGCGGTGAGCGCAATCCCTCGAATGCGGTCGATATCCGCTTCGTCCAGCAAACCCGCATCGTCGACCAGCTGCCCGACAATCAGGCTGTCGTCCGCTCCCTCAGTGTGCAGGTAATTGGTTATCGAATCGACACGGACGGCATAGGGCGTTCGCCACAACACCTCAGTCAGTTGATCAATCGCGATCAGTGCCTCGCGGGTGAAAACAGTGTCGTCTGGCGGGGCGACAATGACGAGCACACTGTCAGACACTGCGTAGGTCTCTTCGAATTGCTCCAGTTGGACCAAAAGCGGATCATTTTCACTGAAGTGATTTCGGATGCCTACTTTGACGGTAACGAGGTGCTGCGCCCCCGCGGCGAGAACCGCGATCACCACGAATGAGGCAACCATCGTCCAGAAGTATCGATCCACTACCAGATCGAAAAAGCTGATCTTGAACCTGGATGTCATGTCCTACGGGCCTTCCCTCGTGGTTCGGTGCTTTTTCTTGTGCGCATTTGTCAGGCCTTTACGGAAGCACTGAAGGGCCCGCCACGGAGGGACGTCGCCAATGTGGACCTGGCCGCGAAGATTCAGAAGTTGAGATCATGCGGGCAAGGTACCGTCCCGTGTTCGGGGATGTCCCCGACGAGCGGTTCCGTTTCAACGGCACACGGAAATAGACAGGAAGTCCGCCGTCCGATCATCGGGATTGCGGATTGTCCAGTTGGAAATACGTCATGCTCCGTATTGGTACTCCGTACCTCTCGTATCGTCCGAAGCCCCAAGTATCCGATTGCTCAAGCAGGATGTCCCAAATGAACAACCCGAAGCAATAGCCCGAGGCCTCCCGGCTGCCCCGGCAGGCGTCGGTGTAAATCGGTTCCCAGGGTATTCCGATCCAGCTGTTCTCGGGCATCCAACCGCCCGTGGGAACTTCGTTTCCGTCGATCATGTTGCGAAGTTCGTTACAGGTGGCATCAAGCTGTTCGCTGGTCAGGCGCGCACGCCACAGCTCGAAGTACCCACAATGTGGAATGGTGTCGACATAGCGTTGCGAATCCACCGAATAGAGAGCGATCCGAGTCTCCCTGATGCCGACGCGAACGGACTCTACCAGTGTCCGGCGTCAGCAGGAATCAGCGGCAATCGCGCCGCTGATTCGGCCAAGGACTGCCGCGTTCGAAATGGGCCCTGGATGGGCATAACACTTCGTTGTCGGAGCGCCCGGATACCTCTCGATCGTCCCGTACGACCGAGATCACAACGAGATCACAACTAGGCGGTCGGCGTATCCTGCCCTCCTGGCAGGACTGCGCAAGGAGTGCCCGCATGAACGTGACCCCCGTCTCCTTCCATTCCGAGGGCTGCAGGCTGGTCGGCGACTTGTACGCACCGGATGGCCTGCAAGCGGGCGAACGGCGAGCCGGCATCGTGCTCTGCCACGGCTACACGGGGGTGAAGGACCTCTATCTGCCGGACAACGCCCGCGTGCTGGTCGAGGCCGGCTACGTGGTCCTCACGTTCGACTACAAGGGCTGGGGCGGAAGCGAGGGGCCGCGCACGCGGCTTGCCCCGTACAGCCGGGTCGCGGACGTCCAGGCCGCACTCACCTTCCTCGGTGCGCAGGCGGCGGTGGACGATGCCCGGCTCGGGATCTACGGCACAAGCTATGGCGGGGCGACGGTGGTCTGGACCGGCGCCATCGACCGGCGGGTCCGATGCGTCGTGAGTGTCGTCGGCATCGGCCACGGAGAGCGCTGGATGCGGAGCGTCCGGCGGCCCGACGAGTGGTTCGACCTGCTCGAACGCTCCGCCGCAGACCGGCTCAAGCGCACGCTGGACGGGGAATCGGAGTTCGTCGATCGCAATGCGATCCTGCTGCCCGACCGGCAGTCGGCCGAGCTCGCGGCGGCCGCCCGCCGCAACGTTCCGTCCGCGCTCAACACCCTCCCTCTCGAGTACGTCGACGAGACCCTGGGCTTTCATCCCCAATGGGTGGTGGACCGGATCGCGCCGCGCCCGGTCCTGTTCATCACGACCGACGACGACCGCCTCGTGCCGCCCGAGGAATCCCGGCTGCTCTACGAGCGAGCCGGGGAGCCCAAGAAGCTGGTCGTGCTGGTGGGCTACGGCCACTACGAGGTGTACTCGGAGCCGGCCTTCGGCGAGGTCATGCGGGAGACCGTCGCCTGGTTCCAGGAGCACCTGCAGCCCGCTTGAACCAATGGAGTCGCCGCGCAGGTCACCGTCGGCGTTTCTCCTCGCGACCTGATCCCCGCCCGGCTTTCCGCCTATTCTGGTCTGGGTCTGAGAGGAATCCGCCAGCCGGCGGCGCGGCCAGGACATGACCCGCTCGTCGTGGCGCCGATTGGATCGCGGCAAGGCGCCGGGTATCCCTGTCTGACTGCACGGAACGTGGGGCGAGCATGGACTATTGGATCGGCCATCTTCCACGCAGGCTCCCGAAGCCGAACGAAGGGCCGGACGGCCGGACGCGCTTGCACGATCGGCACCAGGAAGGGCCGGGTAAACCTTGAAGGCCATGGACGTGCTCGAGTCGCGGATTGGCGGCTGGGTCATCGCGTGGCGGTGGCCGATCATCGCCGCGACGTTGGTCCTGGTCGGCGCCGCGGCAAGCGGCACGATTTTCCTCAGGTTCTCGGCGGACTACCTCATCTATTTCGACGAGGACAACCCCCAGCTTCTTGCAAACGAGGCAATGGACAACACATACGGGACGAGCGACAACGTCCTGTTCGCCATTGTCCCTGACGACCGCGACGCGACCTCGGCATTGGCGCTCGAAGCCACTGCCTGGCTCACGGAGGAGTCCTGGAAGCTCCCGTACGCGTCGCGGGTCGACTCGCTGGTCAACTTTCAGCACGCCACGGCCGACGGCGACGACATCCTGATCCGCGACCTCGTGGACGAAGCTGCCCTCGCGGACGACGAGGAACGCTCCCGAATTCGCGCGATCGCCCTGGCCGAGCCGCGTCTTGCGGGAAACCTCATCGCCCACGACGGCCGGGTCAGCGGCGTCAACATCACCGTCCAGCTGCCCGGTGAGGACGAGTTGCTCGAAGGAGCCCGGGTAGCCGAGGCCGCGGACCGGCTCGCCGGCGAGGTTCGTGAGCGCTTCCCCGGCATCGACGTGCGGGTCACCGGTCAGGTGCCCTTCAACCAGGCCTTCGTGGAAGTGTCGCTGAGCGATCTCAAGATCCTGGTGCCGGCAAGCTTCGTTGCGATGACGCTGATGCTCGTGCTGCTGACGGGGGGATTCAGCGGAACCTTCGCCATCATGCTCGTGGTCGCACTGTCGGTCATGACGTCCGTGGGTCTTGGCGGCTGGGTCGGGCTCCCGATGACGTCAGCGTCCGCCATCGCGCCGGTCGTCGTGCTGACGGTCGCCATCGCGAGCTGCGTGCATGTCTTTTCGACCCTCGTCCAACGCCTGCAGGGCGATGCGTCCCGCCCGCCCGAGAACCAGCACGGCAAACCGCCCGGGGGCATCGGAACCGAAGCGCGCAAGCAGGAAGCAATCGCCGAAGCGCTGCGGGTGAACCTGCAGCCGGTCTTCCTCGCGAGCCTGACGACGACGCTCGGCTTCCTGAGCATGCACTTCTCCGAGGCCCCGCCGTTCCGCCACCTGGGCACCTTCGTGGCGTTCGGTGTCGGCGCTTCGTGCGTTTTCTCGGTGACCTTCCTGCCGGCGTTGCTGTCGCTGCTGCCCATCCGGGTGCGCGTGACGCGGCGACGCCGAGAGGCCGCAATGATCGCGCTCGCGGAGTTCGTCATCCGCCATCGCCGGACATTGCTCCTGGGGTCAGGCGTGGTGGTGGTGGCGCTGGTCGCGTCGATCACCCGCAACGAGCTGAACGACGTCTTCCTCCACTACCCTGACGAGAGCATCGAGTTTCGCCGGGACGCGGACTTCACCGTCGAGAACCTCACCGGCCTGTATGCCATGGAGTACTCGCTCGCTTCGCGCGAGCCGGGAGGAATCACTGATCCCGCCTATCTCCACGACCTGGCGGCGTTCGCCGAGTGGTACGGCGGCCAGCCCGAGACGATCCACGTCAACGTCATCACCGACACCTTCCGGCGCCTCAACAAGAGCATGCACGGGGACGATCCGGCCGAGTACCGCCTGCCCGCCAGCCAGGAGCTGGCTGCGCAGTACCTCCTCCTCTATGAACTGTCTGTCCCCGTCGGTCTCGATCTCAACAACCAGATCGCCCCCGACCGGTCGGCTACCCGCATGATCGTGGCGACGCAGACGCTGTCCTCGAACGAAGTGATCGACCTCGATCGGCGGGCGATGCTGTGGCTTTCGGACCACGCGCCCCACATCGCCCGTCCGGCGAGTTCCGGCACGACGCTGATGTTCGCCAACCTCGGCCGGCGGAACATCGTCGGAATGCTCCTCGGCACCACCCTCGCCCTCGTCGGCATCTCCTTCATCCTGATCTTTGCGCTGCGATCGCTTCGGCTGGGCTTCACCAGCCTGGTCCCGAACCTGGTGCCCGGTGCGCTGGGCTTCGGGATCTGGGGGTTGGCGGTCGGCCAGGTGGGACTGTCGCTCTCCATGGTGACGGCCATGACCCTGGGCATCGTGGTCGACGACACGGTGCACTTCCTCAGCAAGTACCAGCGGGCCCGGCGCGAACTCGGTCATGCGGCGCCGGATGCGGTGCGCGTGGCCTTTCGCACCGTGGGCATCGCCCTGCTCACGACCTCAATCGTGCTCGTGGCAGGCTTCGTCGTGATCAGCCTCTCCAGCTTCGAGCTCAACTCGAGCATGGGCAAGCTCACGGCGCTGGTGATCGCACTGGCGCTTCTCGCCGATTTCTTCATCTTGCCCCCGCTGCTCATGCGGGTCGATGCGAACCCCGTGGTGCCGCGTTCCATGGGATTCTCGGAACGGCGGAGACCAGGGGCGACAGGCAACCGTTCGAGCGATGGGCGGGAGTGAGCGGTCGCGACCAATCCGGCCGCACCAACAGCGATTCAGCGAGTCCTTCCCGCGAAATTCCGCCTCGGTTCCATGGCGATGCCGGCCGACGACGCCACCGTCGCCTCAGCCGGCGTCGGGAGAAGGCTCCGCATTGCCGCGGGCTTCGGACACGGCGGTCTCGGCACCCGGCGGGATGCCTCCGGCGATGTGCACCGTGGACGTCGGGAATGCGATTTCGGCGCCGTGGCGGCCGACGATCTCGATGATGCGCAGCAGGACATCCTGCTTCACCGCGTGGTACTCGGCCCACCGCGTCGTTCGGGTGTAGCAGTAGACGAAGAAGTCGAGCGAGGACGGGGCGAAGGCGTCGAAGTTGACCATCAGGAACTTGTCGGCGGCGATGTCATCGTGCGCGCGCAGCATCGCCTCGACATCAGCGACGATCGCGCCCATCACCTGCGCATCCGCGTAGCGAATGCCGATGGTCTCGTAGATGCGTCGGTTCTGCATGCGCGAGGGATTCTCCACCGCGATGTTGGCGAACGCGCTGTTGGGGATGTAGAGCGGCCGGGTGTCGAACCCCCGGATGACCGTCAGGCGCCAACCGATCCGCTCCACCGTGCCTTCGATCTCGCGGTCCGGCGAGCGGATCCAGTCCCCGACCGAGAACGGCCGGTCGAGATAGATCATCAGTCCGCCGAAGAAGTTCGCGAGCAGGTCCTTGGCCGCGAAACCGACTGCAATGCCGCCGATGCCGCCGAAGGCGAGCACGCCGGAGATGCTGAAACCGAGGGTCTGCAGCGCCACCAGAAAGGCGGTGATGATGACCGAGAGCCTGAGCAGCTTGACGATCGCGTCGAGCGTGGCCCGGTCGACTTCCTGGCCCTTGGCCTCCCGGTCGGCGATGAAGTTGGTTTCTGCAATGCGGATGAACCGCACCGGGAACCACGCGATCGCCGCGATGAGGGCTACGTCGCGGATTGGGTCCGCCGCCTCGAAGATGGCGGTTCCCACCTCTTCCCGGATGATCTCGATCGCAAGCGCGAGGCCCGCGATCCAGATGAACGCGCGCGCGGGTGGACCGAGCGCGTCGATGAAGCTCTCGTCCCACACGCCGGGGGTGCGCGCAAAACCGGCGCGCAACCGCGCAGCCAGGCGTCCCGCCGCGAACGCGAGCACTGCGGTGGCGAGCACGGTCACGAACACCTGCACCACCCACGACTCGAGGCCGATGGTGTGCAGGAGCCCCAGGAGCGTTTCGGTTCCGTTCATGCTTCGGTCAGACACTCCAAGAGAGCGGGGCGCACGGAGGCACGGCACGGGACCGGACACGCTTGGTCGGCCGAGATCAGTCCGACATCTTGCAGGCTTGGCTCGCGTTGCCAAGCTGCCTGGCCGGAGTCACCAGGCCTTCTCCGGCAGAGATGACCCACTGGCCCCCGGCCGGTACCGTTTGGAGGCATCGCCGGGTCGGGTGGCACGCGTGACGACCGGATGGTCACGGATGGAGGCGCAACACCCCCGCCTGCGCCGCTTCCCCGAGCCGCGATGAACGGCAGTCCTCGATCGAGATGCACGAGCACCAGGGCGGGCTCAGGAGCGTGCTCTACGGGGACCCGGCTTCGGTCAGGAGATCCGGGACACCCAGCTGGCCCGCAGTCTCCCGAATGTCCGCCAGGGTCGAGTCGTTCAGCGGAATCCCCGCTTCCCTGTAGCGGGTAGCCGTTTGCTCCTCGAGGCCGCCCGGGGCGAATAGTGCTTCCGTACCCTCGGCCCGCCGCGACGCCCGAATTTGTCGGACCACCTCGTCCACGCGGGACTTGAAGCGGTCGAGATCCTCGAAAAAGGCGATGTTGATCGCCATGTAGAACTGGCCATCGGCACCGGCGACGGCGCCGTCGACCATGTTGCCGGAATCGGTCCCGTAGCCCGCCCCCGAAAGCAGACTCGACAAGATCCCCATGCAAACGGCCAGCCCGAGGCCCTTGAAGGCACCGATGGGCTGGATCAGGCCGTCGAGGGCGGCAGCGGGATCAGTGGTCGGCCGGCCTTGCCGATCGAAGGCCCAATGGTCGGGAATGGGTTCGTCTTTCTGGTGATGGACCCTGATCTTGCCATGGGCGGTGGCGCCCAGGGCGATGTCGAGCACCACGTCGGCTTCGGTGTCCGACGGAATGCCGATGCCGATCGGATTGAGCCCGATGATCTTGTCGGTCCCGCCCCAGGGAGCCATGGTCGGCAGCGCATTGGACGTGGCGAAGCCGATCATGTCGTGATCCACGGCCATCCGGACATAGAAATCCATGGTGCCGGCGTGGTTGCTGCCGCCAACGGCGGCGGCGGCCACGCCGGAACTCCGCGCGCACTCGATCGCCTGGCGCATCGCGAAGGCCCCTCCGATCTGCCCCATGCTGTTGTCGCCGTCCACCACCATGGCGGCGCCCGCCTGCCTGACGATCCGCGGCTCGCCGCGCGGGTTCACGCCCTCGCGGGTCAGCTTCCCGACATAGTCGGGCACGCGCAGCACCCCATGCGAATGAATTCCCCTCAGGTCCGCCTGCACGAGGGAATCCGCCAGCAAGGCGGCGTCAGGCCCCGTCATGCCGCAGGCGGCAAAGATCGCCGTGACTTGATCCGTGAGGAGTTGCCCGTCGACGCGCCGCTCGCCTTCAGTCCCGGGGTATCTCGCCATGGCCTTCTCCCGCTGCATGGAGGCGTGCCGCGAGAATACTTTGGTCGACGAAGCCGCTAGCGCTGCAGGGCGCGGCGGCCACAGGCGATTTGCGGGCGATCCCAGGTACAGGCACCGTGCACCCGCCCGGACCGGAGGGTGGTGATCGGACCACCGCGGGTGCGGGCTGCTCCGATGTCGACGATGCGGGTGATCACATGACTATCCGGCTGACCTACGGATCGCGGCAGCAGTTCCGGCGCCGCCACCACGACCTCACCGTGCTCGGCCGGATCCTGGATGCCTCATTCCCGGTCCAAGCGGCCCACTGGGTGCTCAACGGCAGTGCCTCTCAACCCTTCTATGTCGAGCAGGAACCGGATCTGGATGTCGATTGGGTTCGGGGCTACAAGCAATCTCCCGGAGAGCTCCGTTGCCGTGATCAGGGCGAGTTCTGCATCGAAATTCCCGCCGATCAGGACGACCTGGCACCCGGCGAGAACCAGCTCGCCATCAAGGTGAAGGACGGGGCGGGGGCAGTTCACACGGCGGGCATGGCCTTCACCTGGACGCCCGAGCCCGTGCTCCTTCCGCTGGACCTGCGCGACCTTTCAGCCTACCGGTCGATCCAGGAGATCGGCCAGGCGGTCAACGGTGCATTCGACCTCGACCCCGAGGCCAACGTGATCCGCTCACGGGGTCCGGTGGCGCCGGATGCCCTGCTGCTCCTGGGTTCGCCGCACGGCTGCCAGGAAGCGACGTTTCGGGCCCGTTTCGCGGAAACCGTCGGCGCCAAGTGGCTGGGGCTGGCCGATTTCTTCGCCGGGCTCACCGAGGGCGAACCACGACGCGGAATCAAGGTGGGCTGGTGCAGCGCCGGCATGGCCGCCCTCAGCCCGACGGACGGCGGGCGCGCCTTCCTGGCCTGGGGCGACCATTCGGGAGACCCGCGGGAATGGGCCGTCGCCACCAATCCGGCCGCGCCGGTCGAAGTCCGGCGGGATCGCGCCTACCGGGTGCGCCACCAGTTCTGCCACCACGGCGGCATCGGCCGCGTCCGCTACCGGATCTGGCCGGAGGGGACGCCGGAGCCGGCCGACTGGCTGTGCACGGAGGAGGACCGGGAGGTCCCGCCCGAATTGCCGCGCAACCGCCAGGGCAGCTTCGGGTTATTTCAGCACATGGGTCATCCCGTCGAATGGTCCGACATCCTTGTCCGGCACCACGACCCCGCCGACGACGACCTGCCGGGCATGGATCCGGGCGGGGCCCGGGCGCCGTTCCTGCGGCGCCAGCGACCCGGCGCGTTCTGAGTTGTCGCGAGCGTGATTGGGGCCACGTCGACTCGCCGGGCGCCTGCCAGGCGATTCCGACCGGTGGCTTCGTCTTGCTGCATCAAGCGCGGGCTCGCGGGCGCCGATGCAGAGGTTGGGCGGCAGCGGCCATCCCTGCCCCCTCTCCGCGCTGAACGCTTGGCGCAGTTGGCGGGCCGGACGGCGGTCGCCGGGGACGCCGCAGGCGGCCTGCCGCCTCAGGCGGGCGCCTCTCTCGCCCCCGGTCCGGAAGCGGGGGCCGGAACCGCCGAGCTGTCCTCCGTCAGGGACTTCAGCAGGCCGTAAGCCATGAAGACCATGACCAGGGAGATCGGCAGTGCCGCGGCGATCGACGCGGTCTGCAGGGCCCTGAGCCCGCCCGCGAGGAGCAGCGCCGCGGCCACGAGGCCCTCGCCCATTCCCCAGACGACGCGGAAGCGTTGCGGCGGGTGGTCGTTTCCCATCGACAGCATGGTGGTGATCACCAGCGTCCCCGAATCGGACGAGGTGATGAACCACGTGACCAGCAGGAAGGTCGCCAGCGCCGACATGATCCACTGCAGGGCGGAAATATCGGTGAGGCGTTCGATAGTCCCGTAGAGCGCCGCCGGCAGATCCCATGCCCGCACCAGATCGACGATACCGGCCGTGCCAACGCCGCCACTCGCGTTGAGCTCCAGGTAGATCGCGTTGCCGCCAAACATGCAGAGCCAGAAGAACCCGATCGTGGTGGGCACGAACATCACGCCGACCATGAACTCCCGGATCGTCCGGCCCCGGCTGATGCGGGCGATGAACAGGCCCACGAAGGGGGCCCAGGAGATCCACCAGCCCCAGTAGAAGATCGTCCAGCCGCCCTGCCAGGCGATCTCCTGGTCCGTGCCGGCGGTCCAGAAGCCCATCGGAATCACGTTCCAGATGTAGTCGCCGAGCGACGTGATGAAGAACCCCATCAGCCACTTGAACGGACCCGCGAACAGGAAGAAGGCAAGGAGCGCGACCGACAGCCAGATATTCCACTCCGAGATGATGCGGATGCCCTTGCCGACGCCCGAAACCGCCGACAGGGTCGCGATCACCGAGATTCCGGCGATCAGCAGAATCTGCGTCAGGACGCCGGAATCGACGCCGAACAGCACGTTGAGGCCGGTCGCCATCTGGCTGACCCCGAGCCCGAGCGAGGTCGCCACCCCGAAGACCGTGCCGAACACCGCCAGCAGGTCGACGCCGTGGCCCACCGGACCGTAGATCCGATCGCCGATCAGCGGGTAGAGCGACGAGCGCATGGTGAGCGGCAGCTTCTTCCGGAAACCGAAGTAAGCGAGGCAGAGTCCCACCACCACGTACACCGCCCAGGCATGGAAGCCCCAGTGGAAGTAGGTGACCCGCATGGCGTGCACCGCGCGGGTCATGTCCATCGCGCTCGCGCCGGCCATGTCGGCGTGCGGGTTGTTCGGGTACCCGAAGGCCCCCGCGTTATCGAAGTAGAAGATTGGCTCGGCAACGCCGAAGAACAGGATCCCGATGCCCACCCCGGCCGAGAACAGCATCGCGAACCAGGAAAAATTGCTGAACTCGGGCCGCGAATCGTCGTCGCCCAAGCGGATCGAACCGAACCGCGAGAACATGAGGAGGACGCAGAACAGCATCAGCCCCACAATGATGATGACGTAGTACCAACTGAGCGTCGCTTCGATCCAGCCGCGAATCGCCGAATAGATCTCGTTGGCAAGTTCCACGTTGAGCACGGTGAAGACCACGAAGGCGACCACCATGCCCTTCGCTGCCACGCCCATTCCGGCATGGAGCCCGCGCATGACGCCGGCTTGTGCGACCCGGTCCTCTCCTGCTCCTGATGACACGATGTCCTCCTCCGGCATGCGCCGAGCACGACCTTTTCGGATGATCACGGTGGAAACCGTAACAGATGGGGGCCGGTCAGCACCATCGACGATGGCCTGCCCGGCACGATGACCAGCGCGTTGGCGGCGACAGAGCATGTGCGGCCAGCCGGGCGCATCGGAAGCGGCAAAACCGGCGGCCGGAGAAGAGCACGCGCGGTGTCAGTCGTTCGACCCTGGCCGGGTGCCGGCTCAAATCCCGGTAGACCGTGCGGCCCGCCTCCGCCATAGTTCGAGAGCCGGCTCGCGAGTCCCGTGCCGAACGCGTTTCCCCACAGACGGCGGCGAGCGGACTCGTCGGCGCATCGGGCGCATGGACGGGAGCACGGACATGGTGGCAGTAACGCTGGCCGACATTCAGGTTCAGCCGATCCGATCGGACAACGTCTGGCGCTGGCTTTCCGCGGGGTGGAGCGACCTCTGGAGAAGTCCGGCCATCAGCCTGGGCTACGGATTGCTGGTCGCCTTGCTGAGCTACCTCGTCCTGGGTTGCCTCTATTTCTTCGACGCGGTCTACCTGTTTCTGCCGCTGGCCGCCGGGTTCATGTTCGGCGGGCCCATCATCGCCGTCGGCCTGTACGAAATGAGCCGCCGGTACAGCGAGGACCGGCCGTTCGTCCTGATGGACGTGATGGGCGCCGTCCGACACGCACCGCTGCAGCTTGCCTACATGGGGCTCGTCCTGCTGCTCTTTGCGCTGTTGTGGATCCGGATCGCGACGCTCCTCTTCGCACTGTTCTTCGGCTCCGCGACGCCGCCCCTGGAAACCCTGTTCGAATCGCTGTTCCTGTCGGTGCAGGGCGTCGCCTTCCTCGCGGTCGGCACCGCGACCGGCGCGGTGCTGGCCTTCGCCGCCTATTCCATCTCCGCGGTATCCATCCCCCTGATCGTCGACCGGGACGTGGACGCGATGACCGCGACCATCGCGAGCCTCGCGGCGGTCCGCGACAATTTCGTCCCGATGACGCTCTGGGCGTGGCTGATCGCAGTGTTCACCGCCGTGGGCATCGCCACGCTGCTCGTGGGGTTGGTGCTGTTCTTTCCGCTGGTGGGCCACGCGACGTGGCACTGCTACCGCGACGTCCTCGGCAGGACGGAAGGAACGCCCGCGTAGACGCCGCACCGGCTCAATCGTCGCGGTTCCGTTCTTCCTCGTCGATGAGGATGCGTTCCGCGGCCCCGTCGAGATCGTCGAACTGTCCGCTCCTCAGGGCCCACAGGAACGCCGCGAGACCCGCCAGGCCCAGCAGCAGGGCAGCCGAGATCAGGATCACCAGCATGTTCATGCGAAGGGGTTCCCGGCCGCGCGCCCGAGGCGCAACGCATTGACGGTGACCGCGATGGAGGAAGCCGACATGGCGACGGCCGCGATCAGCGGCGTCACCTGGCCCGCGACCGCGAGCGGCACCGCGATGGCATTGTATGCCGCCGCGAGCCCAAAGTTCTGCAGCACGAGACGCTTGGCCCGGCGCGCGGTCTGGATGGCGACCGCAATGCTCTCCAGCCGGTCGCCCTGAAAGACCACGTCCGCCGCCGTCTGGGCGAGGTCGGCGCCCTGCGCCGGGGAGATCGACGCCTCGGCGCCCGCGAGCGACGGCGCATCGTTCAGCCCGTCGCCGATCATCAGGGTGCGACGGCCCGCCTGCCTGAGCCTGCCCAGCCGTGCCAGCTTGTCCGCCGGGCGGGCCGCGGCGTGCCAGGTCTCGATTCCGAGTTCCTCCGCCGCGCTCCGGACCGCGGGCGCCCGATCCCCCGAGAGTAGCTCGACGCCGAAGCCCTGCTTCTTCAGCCAGGCGGCGAACGCCGGCGCATCGGGGCGGAGACGATCCGCGAAGCGGAACTGCACGGGGTCCCTCCCCGGCCGGCGCAGCCACAGTTCGGGCCCGCCCGGCGTGGCCGCGCCGTCCCCGGACACCGCACACCAGTCGCGATTGCCGAGCCGGATCTCGCCCTCGGGGGAACCGGCGGACAAACCCATCGCGGGCTCTTCGCGCACCCCGTCGTGCACCGGCACAGGGGCGGCGGCCCGTAGGACGGCGCGGCACAGCGGATGCCGGCTCGCCCCCGCCAGCGACGCCGCGACGCGGAGGTCTTCATCCGCGGGCGTGTCGCGCCCGACGATGTCCGGGCGACCGAAGGTAAGCGTGCCTGTCTTGTCCAGAAGGACTGAATCGATCGCGGCCAGGCGTTCCAGTGCATCCCCGACCTTGACCAGGACGCCGTGCTTCAGCAGCCGGCTGCAGGCGACGACCTGCACGGCAGGCACGGCCAGCCCGAGGGCGCAGGGGCAGGTGATGATGAGCACGGCCACACCGATGAGCAGTGCCTCGCGCGGCGGCAGCCCTCCGAAGCCCCACCAGCCGGCAAAGGCGAGCAGCGCGAGCCCGTGCACGACGGGCGCATAGAGTTGGGCGGCCCGGTCCGCGAGGCGCACATAGGCTGACCGGCCCTGCTCGGCGGCTTCCACCAGGCGCACGATCTCGGTCAACACCGTGCCGTCGCCCGCCGCGGTGGCCGTCAGCGTGACCGGGTCCCCGGTGTTGACCGTGCCCGCGTAGACCCGGTCACCCGGCATGGCAGGCTCGAGCGCCGCCTCGCCGGTCAGCAGGCTGCGGTCGATCGTCGTGCGGCCCGACAGGATGTCGCCGTCGACCGGGATGCGCTCTCCGGCTGCGACCAGGATCCTGCTGCCAAGCCTCACCGCGTGGGCCGGGACCATTTCGCGCACGCCGTCCGGGCGAAGCACCGTCGCCGGCTGCGCCGCCAGCGCCGCGAGGTTCTCCGCCGTGGAGAGCATGGCGCCGCGGGTCCGTTGGTCGAGATAGCGGCCGATCAGGAGAAAGAACAGCAGCATGAGGGCGGCGTCGAAGTAGACGTCCGGGCGCTCGGCGATCAGTTCCGCGAGGCTGATTGCGGCGGTGACGCAGACCGCGACCGAAATCGGTAGATCCATGTTGATGCGGCGCGCCGCCAGCGCCCGGGCCGCCGAGCGGAAGAACGGCAGCCCCGCATAGGCGATCGCCGGTAGGGCGATCAGCGCCGACAGCCAGTGCATGAGGGCCCGCGTGCTGTCCGCCATGCCGGAGGAATTGCCGGCCCAGACCGCCACGGACAGCAGCATCACGTTGCCGGCGGCGAACCCGGCAACGGCGAGTGCGCGGAGCAGCGTCCCCGCATCCTGTCGGCTGGCGCCCGGGAGGGCCGCCGGCCGGTAGGGGACCGCGGGATAGCCGAGGCGGTCCAGGCGACCCACGAGCGACCCGGCATCGGCGGCGCCGTCCCGCCAGCGCAGGCGCACCCGGCGGGTGGTCAGGTTCACTCGCGCATCGAGCACGCCCGGCTCGGCGCGCATGGTGCGTTCGATGGTGGCGATGCACTGCGCACAGTGCACGTCGTTCACCAGCAGGTTCAGCGACGCCGTGCCGTCCCCGTCCCGCTCGACGAAGGCCGACAGGTCATCGGCACCGGCGGGAACGCCCGGCGCCCCGGCAACGGCGCTCATCGCCGCACCAGCACGCCTTCTTCCGCCCGGAAGCGGCGCCCTGCCCCATCCCGCATCTCGAAGACCACCGTCCAGCGGCCGGGCCCGAAGGGCGGGCCCTCGGCCTCATAGGTTCCCGGCACAGTTTCGACGGTGGCGAGGGTGCGGTCCTGGGCATCGCTCGCCGGGCGCCCCGCGTGCACGCTGCCCACGAGCCCGCGCACGGCCGCGCCGGCGGCGTCGCGCACGCTGAGCCGGACGGTTCCGCCTTCCTGGAGGACCTCCGCACGCCAGCCGAGCGCCTGCTGGCGGGCGGCGCGTTCAAGCACCCGGTTGTACTCGAGACCCTCCCGGTAGGCGTCGCGGGCGGTCGTTCCGGGATGCGAGCTCAGGGAGACATAGATGAACACGCCATTGACCGCGAAGACCAGGAGGAAGAACCCGGCGATCATCGCGAACACGTGCCGCCCGGTGAGCTCGCCGAACCATCGGCCCGGCGCTCGACGCTCGCGGTCGGGTCGAGCACTCACTCCGCCCGCCGGAACGCGGTGACATCCGCATGGCGCTCGCCGGTCACGAGATCCGCCGCCACGATCGCGAACTCGGTTACGGCTGCCGGCGTCGCCGACAGCGGGGCCGCCACGTAAACGCGAAGGGTGCGGATCCGGTCCGGCCCGACCGTGATGTCGTCATGGCTGGCTCCCATCGCCGCGAGGGAAGCATCGGACAGGCCTTCCGCGAGGATGCGGAACCGGCGCGCCTCATGGCGCTTGTTCTGGATCTTGACCGTGTAGCCGTTCCGGAAACTGCCATCGGAGAGCTGCACGTACAGGGGATTGCGGTCGTGCAGGACGGTGATCTCGGTGTCCTGCCGGGTAAGCAGGGATGCGAGCATGATGACGCCGACCACGGGAATCGACAGCGCATACAGGACGGTGCGGGGCCGCAGAACGCGCAGGCGGCGCCAATCCGCCCGCCCCGCGCCGTCGGCGGACGGGCCCCCAAGGCCGGCGATCGTGTCATAGGCGATCAGCCCCCGCGGCCGGCCGACCCGCTCCATGACGTCGTTGCAGGCGTCAACGCACAGTGCGCAGTTGATGCACTCGAGCTGGTTGCCGTCGCGGATATCGATGCCCATCGGACAGGCGGCCACGCAGGCCTGGCAGTCCACGCAGTCTCCGCGCCCTTCCCAGCTCTGACCGCGCTTGTGGGAGCCACGGGGCTCACCCCGGTCGCGGCGATAGGTCACCAGCATTGAGTGCTCGTCGAGCATGGCGCCCTGGATGCGCGGCCAGGGGCACATGAAGGTGCAGACCTGCTCGCGCGCATGACCGGCGAGCAGGTAGGTGGTGCCGGTCAGGACGCCGATGAAGACGTAGGACACCATCGGCGCATCAAACCGGGCGAGGTCGGCCGCAAGCGTTGGCGCGTCGGCGAAATAGAACACCCACGCTCCGCCGGTACCGACCGCGATCAGCAGCCAGGTCCCGTGCTTCACCGCCCGCATGGCCCACTTGCGCCCGGTCCAGGGCGCCCGGTCGAGGCGCATTCGCGCGTTGCGGTCGCCCTCGATGCGTCGCTCGACCCACATGAACAGGTCGGTCCAGACCGTCTGGGGGCACGCGTATCCGCACCAGACCCGCCCGGCGATGCTGCTCAAAAGGAACAGGACGAGCGCCGCCAGAATGAGCAGGCCGGTGATGTAATAGACCTCCTCGGGCCAGATCTCGATGGCGAAGAAGTAGAAACGCCGGGCGGGGAAATCGACCAGGATGGCCTGATCCGGGGCGGTCGGGCCACGGTTCCACCGCAGCCAGGGCAGCACGTAGTAGAGGCCAAGCACAGTGCCGAGCACGGCCCATTTCACCGTTCGAAACCGACCGGACACGTCACGCGGGAAAATCTTGACGCGTTTTCGGTAGAGCGGGCGGCGCCCCGCGGCGTTCACCGGCTCGACGTCGATCCTTCCGACATCGTCGGCCACGGGTCGGGCCGTTGCCGGGCGCATCAGCGCGCCGCGGACGCGGCGCGCACCGCCCGCGTCAAGCGCCGGGGCATGCTGCGCCCCGATGCTGCCAGACGGCGCGCGCGCCCCGGCCGTCGCCTGCTACGTCCCGCCGCCGAGGGCATGGACATAGATCGCGAGCTGCTTGATCGTTTCGGACGGCAGCCGGTCGCCCCAGCCCGGCATCACGCCGCTCCGCGGGTTCTCGACCTGCGCCCGGACCGACCCGTAATCGTCCCCGTAGAGCCAGATCGCATCGGTGAGGTCGGGCGCGCCCAGATCCGCCAGGCCCCTGCCGTCCGCGCCGTGGCAGAAGCCGCACTGCTCGGCAAAGATGGCAGCGCCGTCGCTCCCAGCCGTGTCAGCCGTTCCGGTCGACAGCGACATCACGTAGCGAACGACATCGTCGATCTGCTGCGGCTCAAGCAGCTCGTCGCGACCGTAGGCTGGCATCTCGCTGTATCTGGATTCGTCGCTGTCATTGCGGACCCCGTGCCGGATCGTGTAGGCAATTGCTTCGAGGCTGCCGCCCCACAGCCAGTCGTCGTCGTTGAGATTGGGGTAGCCGACGGCGCCCTGCGCGCCGGAGCCGTGGCATTGCGAGCAGTTCACGGCAAAGGCCGACTGCCCGCCCGCCAGCGCGAACGAAAGGAGTTCGGGATCGGCCTGGATCTCCTCGAGGGACGCTGCCGCAATCCGCTCCACGTACTGGGCCTGCATCGCGTGCCGGTCGGCGATCTGACCCGCGACCACCGCCCGCTGCGAATAACCGAGGAGGCCCCGCGTGTAGCCCTCGACCAGCGGCCACGCCGGCATCGCCACCCAGTAGGCGACCGACCACAGGACCGTGGCGTAGAAAATCCAGAGCCACCAACGCGGCAGCGGGTTGTCAAACTCGGTGAGGCCGTCCCATTCGTGCCCGGTGGTCGGGGGCTCACCGGATCGTCCGCTGCTCCCGACCATCCTCAGTCCTCCTTGAGCGGAATGTTCGCGGCATCCCGGAACTTCGTGCGGTTGCGCGGCCACAGCGCGTAGGCGACCGCCACGGCGAACATGACGACGAGCGCGACCAGTCCCCAGGTGGCGGCGAAGGTGCGTAGCGTCTCGTAATCCATGACCCGGGCCCCTCAGCGGAGCGCCTCGCCCTCGGCGCGGTAGGCGTCGAAGTCCACCAGCGTTCCCAGCATCTGCAGGTACGCGATCATGGCGTCCATTTCGGAGACCAGGTCGGGATTGCCGTCGAAGTCACGGACCTGGGCCTTCGGGTAGCGCTCCAGGACCGCGTCGGCGCCGTCCGAATCGGGGTCCGCCTGCGCGGCCGCATCCGCGCGGGCGTTCGACAGCATGTCCTCCGTGTAGGGCACGCCGAGGGCGGCATTGGTCCGCAGATCCGCCTCGATCTGGTCGAGTCCCGCCGGGCGCTCCATCAGGAACGGGTAGCCCGGCATGATCGATTCGGGCACCACGCTCTTCGGGCGGATCAGGTGCTCGCGGTGCCATTCGTCGGAATAGCGGCCACCCACGCGGGCAAGGTCCGGGCCGGTCCGCTTCGACCCCCACTGGAACGGACGGTCGTACATGCTCTCCGCTGCCAGGCTGTAGTGCCCGTAGCGGTCCACCTCGTCACGCAGCGAGCGCACCATCTGCGAGTGGCAGTTGTAGCAACCCTCGCGGATGTAGACGTTGCGCCCGATCAGCTCGAGCGGCGAATAAGGCCGCATGCCGCGTACCTTCTCGACCGTGCTGTCGAGATAGTAGAGCGGGACGATCTCCACCAGCCCGCCGATCGACACGACGATCAGCGTCAGCACCAGCATGAGGATCGAGTTCCGCTCGATGGTCCGGTGACCGAACTTCACCACCGCCCGGCCTCCCTACGCCGCCGCCGGCGCGGCGGCGGTCGGGCCCTGCAGGGGCTCCGTTTCCCGGATGTGCCCGCGCGTCGTCCGCCAGAGGTTGTAGGCCATGATCAGCGCGCCCGCGACGAACAACGCGCCGCCCAGCGCGCGGA
Organism: Alphaproteobacteria bacterium; assembly: GCA_022824395.1. Taxonomy (GTDB): domain Bacteria; phylum Pseudomonadota; class Alphaproteobacteria; order TMED109; family TMED109; genus VXPW01. Next base: position 6,233 of record JAJDZX010000096.1, on the reverse strand, counting down.
TCACATAGAAAGGATGCATCGCCTCGACCGACTCGATGAAGGAGTATTCCAGGAAGCCGAGGGAATCGTACGCGCGCCACATCAGCCCCTGCATGATGCCGGACACCCACATCGCGGTGATGTAGAGGACGATGCCGAGCGACGAAATCCAGAAATGCCACTCGACCAGCTGCAGCGAGTAGAGGCGCGCCCGCCCCCAGACGGCCGGCGTCAGGACGTACAGGGCGCCGAAGCTGACGAAGCCGACCCAGCCGAGCGCGCCGGAGTGCACGTGGCCCACCGTCCAGTCCGTGTAGTGGCTGAGCGCATTCACCGCCTTGATCGACATCAGCGGCCCCTCGAAGGTGCTCATCCCGTAGAACGCGACGGCGACGACCAGCATCCGGAGTACGGGGTCGGTACGTAGCTTGTCCCACGCGCCCGAGAGCGTCATCAGCCCGTTGATCATCCCGCCCCAGGAAGGCATCCACAGCATGATCGAGAAGGTCATGCCGAGCGTCTGCGCCCAGTCGGGCAACGCCGTGTAATGCAGATGGTGCGGCCCGGCCCAGATGTAGAGGAAGATCAGAGCCCAGAAGTGGACGATTGAAAGACGGTATGAGTAAACCGGCCGTTCCGCCTGCTTCGGGATGAAGTAGTACATGATGCCGAGGAAGCCGGCGGTCAGGAAGAAGCCGACGGCGTTGTGGCCGTACCACCACTGGGTGAGCGCATCTTGGACGCCGGCCCAGGCGACGTAGCTCTTGGCCCCGAAGAAGGAGACCGGGAGCGCTGCATTGTTGACCAGATGCAGCATGGCGACGGTCACGATGAACGCCAGGTAGAACCAGTTTGCCACGTAGATGTGGGGTTCGCGCCGGCGCGCCAGCGTCGCCATGAACACCAGGAGGTAGGCGACCCAGACCAGCGTCAGCCAGAGATCGACATACCATTCGGGTTCGGCGTATTCCTTCGACTGGGTGATCCCGAGCACGTAGCCCGACGCCGCCAGGACGATGAATAGCTGGTAACCCCAGAACACGAACCAGGGTGCCAGATGGCCTGCCAGCCGGGTCCGGCAGGTTCGCTGGACGACGTGGAACGAGGTCGCGATCAACACGTTCCCGCCGAACGCGAAGATGACGGCGGACGTGTGGACCGGGCGCAAGCGGCCGAAATTGGTCCAGGGCAGGTCGAAGTTGAGCGCCGGAAAGGCAAGTTGCAGGGCGATCCACAAGCCCGCGACGAAGCCGATCAGGCCCCAGAAGGTGGACGCGATCACGCCCGCGCGGACGATGGCTTCGTTGTAGTTCGGACGATCGTCGGACAGCACGCGGACCGGGGCCTGGGCCAGGGCCGCCCGGACAGTCAGTGCGACGGCAGCAACGCAGAAGGCGAGAAACAAGATGCCGTGGAACTGGAAGCCCGAATCCGCGGTTCGCAGTGCGGCAAGCGCGCCGTAGAGCGCCCCCGCTGCGAACAATCCGACCCACAGCCAGTTCGTGATCACGCGCATACGGAACTCCCAGCCGGCCCGGGAACATCCAGCGCAGCGATCATAACCGATGCGCCGCCCCGGCCCGCCAGCCGGCTTGCCGCCGCTTCGGCCTGCTCCGGGATCCCTGATCTCTAGCGGATCCTCCAGTTGAGGTCTCGCCCGGGGCCCAACGGCCCACGGCGGTGCTCAGCCCTCCGAGCAGCCGGACGTCGTTCCGCCGCGGCGGCGGCCCGACGCCGGGAGGCGGGAAGCCGCCTGGGCCAACTCGCTCGCGGCCCGCGAACGGGACGCGATCACCCGACCCGAACTCGGGGACGAACGCGATCCGGCGCCGACGGAGCATTTCTGTCACCACCTCATCACTCAATGTCAGACTGCGCGGTGACCGCAACCGGGAGCCGATCGCGTATGCTGTGATTCTCGGCAAATCGTTTCATAATTTCTGAAACGATTCTGGAATATCCTCAATTCATTCTGCTCTATCAACAGCTTAATCGTTTCAGGGGAAGGGGCTTTCGCTTCATACCAAAAACTTCTCCAAGTATCGTTTCAAATCCTATGAAATGAAATATTGCTGAATCACAAACTACCATATATTATAAGATCATAATCGTTTCACACTCGAACCTAATCGTTTCATGCCTCTGACTGATCAAGACATTCTCGATTACATCGCCGCCCATCCTGGCTCCCAGCGGGAACAAATTCGGCGACATACCGCTCCGGGCGTCAGCAGCCCGACGATCTGGCGTGCCCTAAGGCGATTGGTGGAAGAAAACAAGTTGGAAGTATCCGGCAAAGGCCGCAGCACCGGCTACAGCTTAGCCGGTGCTGCGGTGGCCCGTGCGCACCTTGCCGAGCCTTACAACCGACGCAAGCCGGCGAGCTACCGCAAGGACTTCATCGATCGATACGTGCCGGGCAAGAGCTTCTACCTCGGCATCGCCGAACGGCAGCGCCTACGGGACGCCGGCACGCCGACCATGCCGCCCTTGCCAGCGGGCACGTATGCCCAGCGCGTCCTCGAACGGCTTCTTGTCGATCTGTCCTGGGCGTCATCACGGATGGAAGGCAACACCTACTCAGTCCTCGAAACCGAGCGCCTCATCCGGTTCGGCGAAGAGGCCTCCGGCAAGGCCCGCAAGGAAGCGGTCATGATCCTCAATCACAAGGCGGCAATCCAATACGTCGCAGACAATCTTGATGCCATCACGATCAGCCGATCCGACCTGACCAACATTCATGCCCTGCTTTCCGACGGCCTTCTTGCCGACCCTGCCATGGCGGGCCGACTCCGCCGCATGCCCGTTGGTATCGCGTACTCGAGCTACAGCCCGCTCGGCGACCGATTCGAAATCGAGGATGAGTTCGCCATCCTGATCGAAAAAGCAGCCGCCATCACCGATCCGCACGAGCAGTCCTTCTTCCTCCTCGTTCATATCCCTTACTTGCAGGCCTTCGAAGACATCAACAAGAGAACTTCGCGGGTCGCCGCTAACATCCCGTTACTGAAGGAAGAACTTGCCCCGATGTCGTTCCTGACCATGGATGACAGTGACTACATCGACGGATTGTTCGGGATATACGAACTGAACAACGTGGCCCTGTTGCGCGACGCCTACATGGACGCCTATTTGGCGTCGGCAGAAAACTACCGCGTCCTGCGCGCCGAGCTCGCGACACCCGACAAGGCCGCCCTGATTTACCGAGAATTTGTGCGTGCGGCCGTGTGCCGCAGCGTGCTCGACCGGAAAGCATTCGATCCGGATCTGATTATGGCAATGGCCGCTGAGGCCGGCATCCCAAAAGAAGATCGTGCACAGGTAGTCAATTACACCCGGCAGGAATTCCTCGGGCTGCACGAAGGCAACGTCATTCGCTACCGGCTCCAGCCCGCCGACTTGGAGGCCATCGACCAAACGTAGGAACGTAGGCATGCCTCGGTACGCATCCGTGGCTTGGCCCGAGCCGGCTACCGGCCTGGGCGACCGCCCTCTCGATCGCATCGTCCCTGAACGATCTGCACCCGTCGGTCCGCGGAAACCCGCCCAATACTGTGGTGCCATCACGACACAGGGACGTGCTGACGGTACGCGTCCCTGCGGTACCCCAACTTCAGTACGACAATAATCAGCTGGGTCTCCGAGACACTGTAGAGAATTCGATAAGACCCAACACGAATACGGAAGACGTCCTGATAACCGAAGAGCTTCCTCGCACCCTTGGGAAAGGGATCGTCTGCGAGTGCCAGCATCGCTCGGGCAACCCGCGCCTGGTCGGAACGGGGAAGCTTGCCAAGCTGCCTCTCCGCCGAACGCGAGATCCGAAGCTCACGTTTGGCCGTTCAGTCCGGTTTCCGCGAGCACTTCGTACAACGGACGTGTCGGCTCGTGCCGGAGCTGCTGCAATTCCCCGATGTCCTCGAGTTCTTCCAGGCGATCGATCAGCGCCTCCTGAATGAAATGGTTCATGACGATCCCTCGAGACTTGCAGTACCGCTCTACAGCGCTCTTCAGGGCGCCATCCACCCTTGCACTGATCTGCACCTTGGCCATTGGTCGTCTTCCAGCAAGGAGGTTTGCATATGCTAGGAAAAGCTAGCAAATGTTAACGTCTTGGGTAACGCTGCAGGCCCACTGCAGGCGCGTACATCAACACCAAACGTGCGGTCGAGCCTCGTAGCTTATTCGGCCGATCGCAGACAACCGGCGGGCAGCATCGATCTGACCGACATCGTCAAGACCGTCCGCCCGGCAACCCCCACGGCCTGCTGAAGATCGACGAACAGGGCCCAAAACGGGGATACACCTTGGACCCACGGCACACGCGCGCGACGTGTGTCCGACGCCCCCAGAGGCGCCACGCGCCCCAAGGGCGCCGGAGGAACCTTTCCAACACCTCATCAGACCTCACCAGGCTGCCACTCTCTCGTCTGCGGGGGCTTGGCTGCTCTGGCACCCATTGCCCCGAGTTGTCGTTCCTGTCACCTGCCGTTCCGGATCCAGAGCAAACCGGCTTCGCTACGCCCGGACCCATCGTCCGGCATTCGTCAGTCCCGCGAGACAGGTCGGCGCCGCGCCACAAGAGCTCACCCGCGATCCCGCGTGCAAAGCTCGCGCGCCCGCGCGAGAACGGTGTAACGCGCACGAATCCGGGCGGCGAGCTCGGCGGGCCATTCACCTGCGTCGAGAAGATCGAGGAAGTCCTCGAGAACCATCGCGAAGTGCGCTTCGTGCGGCGTGTGCATTGCGTCGGGGATGACGATCTCGTGCCCGAAGGGAGACGGACGATGCGCCAAGCCGGGCATCTCGATCTCCCAGGTGGCAAGCCGCTCCGAGAGACGCGCTTCGAAGCCGGTTCCGGGGGCGCGCGGCGCGACGTGCAGCTCTCCCCGGAAGCCCGTCTCGGGTCCGGTGCGCGCGGTGAGATTGGCGTGCTCGCCCCGCACGGTCGTTCGGTGTACGTCACCCCCTCCGTCCGGCTCGCGCTGCCCCCACTCCGCCCGCTGCCGGACGGGTACACCCCGCAGCCGATACCGGATTTCACCGTTGCAGGCGAGATGCAGTACCCCGGCATCCGCCTGGGACTGCAGAGCCTCCGGGAATTCGTTGAGGCCGGTGCTGGCCCGGAACAGGTCCCGCGGCACCGGCGTGCCCCAGCGGCGCGCGTCCTCGAGCTGGAAATCACGCTCGAACACGAAACCCGCTCCGTCGCCGAGGAACCACTGTGCCTGGTCGACCATATGGGACTGGATGTCAACGAGGCCATCGCCCTGGATGCGAGTGTCGTAGTACCACGCAGGCCGCTGGAGTGGCGCTCCGTTCACCACCTTGAGCAGATGGTGCATGGACTGGATGTCGATCGCGGGCTCGTCCGCCGGCGCATGGAGTTCGCCGAACAGTTCCGGGTCGGTTGCAATCTTCTGCGTGAGTCGCGCCACCGTCTCGTGGCGGGACGTCATGATGTCCATGGCAAGGGGCCAGCCCGCCGTCACCTGCTCGAGGTCGGGGAGGGCGGCACCGTCGGTCAGCCAGGGCTTGTCGGCAAGCACGTGCAGCCCCGCCGTGTGCAGGCGTGCGATGGCGCCAAGTTTGGGGCGGGTGCGCCCGGCGAGGATGACGATGTTTCCGCGCCTGTCCGTGACCAGCGCCCGTTCCGGGTCGGCCGACTCGTGGATCTCGACCTTCCAGTCGGTCGGTCGGTCGTCCCGTGCATTGAAGGAACGGACCAGGGCCACGAAGGCGTCGCGCTCCGGGCCTGGGCGGGCATAGAGGTGGACGGCGGGGTCGATCCGGGGATTCGCCACGCGCAGGGTGAGGGCCGCGTGGAAGTGGCCTGGCTCGAGGAAGAGGAGCGTGTGCATGGGGGGCAGGTACCGGTCGGCGAACACGACACTAGCCGATCTGCATCGTGCTGAAGAACCTGGCGGCTACGTGTCCGCCGCCCGAACATCGCTCCGTCGCCGACGCGGGTCGCCCGCGCGAAAGACTTCCTGCCGGCCGAGCCCTAGTCGAGGATGCTTCAACTTGGTTCGCCCCACGCTTCATGCGCAGCGTCGCACGTGCTCGTCGGGCGGCACGGCCGCGTCTCTGGCCCCGGCATGCTCCAGGGGGGTCTAGCCTGAAGTTCCAGAGAGTGGAGAGGTAAGAGGTTGTTTTGGCGGGCAGTCGTAGATTGTCAGCGGCGCGCTACTGGCTACAGGTCAATCGCACGCCGAGCAGCTTGAAGGCCCGTTGCTGGAGCGGGGTGGGCCGTG
>JAJDZX010000021.1 GCA_022824395.1 Alphaproteobacteria bacterium | reverse complement strand
CACGGCCCACCCCGCTCCAGCAACGGGCCTTCAAGCTGCTCGGCGTGCGATTGACCTGTAGCCAGTAGCGCGCCGCTGACAATCTACGACTGCCCGCCAAAACAACCTCTTACCTCTCCACTCTCTGGAACTTCAGGCTAGGGCTCCGGACCCAACCTCCCATGTCTGGATGGGTCGAAGAACTGCCCCCCATCGCTACAGGACCGGGGGGTTCAATCTGGTCCGCACGTCAGGCTCTCCTGATCGACACGAGCGATATGACGTGGCCAACTGCGCCCCCCCAAGGGGGGCGGCTGAAGCCTGTCACACCTGTACGCTGGCAAACGGCACGAAACCGTTCCCGGATCCGCCACACCAAGTATGCCGAAAGGCACACCCGAACAGGAGCGGTTGAACGTGTCCGGGGGTGCCTCCCTCTCAAGCTCGGTGCATCAATTTGGCTGCGGCACGATCCTCAGATACGGCTTCGGTGCTTTCCACTCGGGGAATTGCTTCCGCGCCTCATCGTCCGGAACGGCAGGCACGATGATGACGTCCTCGCCGCTCTTCCAATTGACCGGAGTGGCCACCTTGTAATTCGCCGTAAGCTGAAGCGAATCGATCACCCGAAGGATCTCGTCGAAGTTCCGGCCCGTGCTCATCGGGTAGGACAGCATCAGCTTGATCAGCTTGTCGGGACCGACCACGAAGACCGTCCGCACCGTGGCGTTGTCAACTGGTGTCCGTCCTTCAGAGCCACCGGCGGTATCGGCCGGAAGCATGCCGTACAGCTTCGAGACCGCCAGGTCCGTATCTCCGATCATGGGGTAGTTCGGAGCGTGACCGGTCACGTCGGCAATGTCCTTGGACCATTCCTGGTGACGGTCGGCCGGGTCCACGCTGAGACCGATGATCTTGCAGTTCCGCTTCTCGAATTCCGGCTGCAGCCCCGCCATGTAGCCGAGTTCCGTCGTACAGACCGGGGTGAAGTCCTTGGGGTGCGAGAACAGCACACACCATGAATCGCCAATCCACTCGTGGAAGCTGATTTTCCCGACCGTCGTCTCGGCGACAAAATCGGGAGCTACATCGCCAATTCGAAGAGACATGCAAGGGCTCCGGAATAGTGGGTTTCAACCCGACGGGCTCTAGTCTACGGCAAGACGGCGCCGGGGAGGAAGGAGAGGGCACGGGGCTTCTAGCTGCCCGCAATGGGGGCTGGCTCCAGTCTGCGGTTGCCCGTCGCCAAGTTGGACGCCGCCCCGCGCACCATGATGTCGACCGATTCACCAGAACATCCCAGTCGTCTTCACGGCGCTTCCGGTTGACGTATTGCGCAGATCGCCGCGCCCCAGGGTCCGCACACCGGACAATTCGGACGCGTTGGTGTATCTGGGCGTGATGACCAACACCCTGATTATTGGCGGCGCGCGGTCCGGAAAGAGCGCGTACGCCAAGTCTCTTGCCGAGCGCGCTGCCGTCGAGCGCGTATTCATCGCGACGGCCGAGCGAATCGACCCGGAAATGCGAGAGCGGATCGACCGGCACCGGCGTGAGCGCGACCAGAGCTGGCTAACGGTGGAGGAACCTCTTGAACTCGTCGATGCCATCGCCGCGCACGCGATTCGCAAGCGATCTGTGCTCGTGGATTGCCTGACGCTCTGGCTCTCGAACCTCATGCACCGCGAGCGTGACGTCGCCCACGCCACGGCTGCACTGGTCTCCCAACTGGGCTCGACCGACGGTCATGTGATCCTGGTCTCGAACGAGGTGGGGCTTGGTCTCGTGCCGAGCACCCCGCTAGGCCGGGCCTTCCGGGATGCACAAGGTCGGCTGAACCAGGACATCGCCGCCGTCTGTGACCACGTGTACCTCGTGACGGCCGGATTGCCCGTTGCTCTCAAGACCTGAGAGCACGCGCCAGGCGGGTCTCAGCCACTCGGTCTCGAGGCACCCCGACCCGCAGGTGGCGTTCCGACCAGGCAAAGCGACGGACATAGATGCCCTGTTGCGCGAGCCTCAACCAGGTCTCGGGAGCTGACGGGGTCTCGATCACGCGATAGAGATCGGTCCCGCACACACGAGGGAAGCTCGCACCGGCGAGAATTGCGTCGAGGCGGCGGCTCGCGCGTCGCAAGCGTGCGCGGGTCTCGATTTGCCAGGCGAGGTCCGCGTAGGCCTTTCGCGCAACGTGCAGTGCCAGGCTCGACACACTCCATACGCCGAGACGCTCGGCGATCGCTTCCCGAACAGCTGCCGGCGCGATCAGGGCCCCGATGCGAACGCCGGGAAGACCGAAGAACTTGCCGCCGGATCGGAGGACGATAAGCCCGTCCCGCCCTCCCCAACGGGCCAAACTGACTCCGGGATCAAGGTCCGCGTAGGCTTCGTCCACGATCAGCCAGCCGCCACGCGCGGCGAGCCGGGAGCGTAAACCTTCCAATCGTTCATGTGCATAGACCTTGCCATCAACATAACCGGGATTGCAGAGCACGAGCACGTCGACGTCTTCCGACATGCTCGAAAGGCGATCGATTTCCGACACGCGTTCGGCAGCAGTCCTCCAGACGAGCGCGTGATCGCCGTACGCGGGAGCCAGTATCGCTACGTGTCTCGCAGCGACGACGGTCGGCAGCAAGCGGATCAGGAGTTCGCTTCCCGGTCCGGGAACCACGGAATCCTCGGGCGCATCGAACGCCGAAGCCATTGCGGATCGGCAAGCCGCAGATGCCGTCTGCAATGGCAGTTGATGGAGAACTGACAGGTCGACGTCGCCGACCGGGTATGGCCATGGATTGATCCCGGTCGAGAGGTCGACCCACGGTTCCGGAGCCGCGGGAAAGGCCATGCGCATATGGTCGATCGCGCCCCCGTGGATGAGATCGCCAATCACCAGGTTCTCTCCGCAACCGCCACACCCAGCAGCAGGACTGCGCCGAGCGCCAGGGCCCGGCGATAGATTGCCAGGCCGCGCCACAGGTCCTGCGCCGAAGGGTCGCGTGCGCCCGGATTGAGCCAAGGCTCGTGGCGCAACTGGTTGTCGTACACCCGGGGCCCGGACAGGCGCACGCCCAGTGCTCCGGCCAATGCCGCCTCGGGCCAGCCGGCGTTCGGGGACCGGTGACGTCGGCCGTCCCGAATCATCACCCTCCAGGCGGCCGACCTGCCTGCGGACACCACGAGCAGCATGCCCGTCAGCCGTGCCGGAACCCAGTTGGCGACGTCGTCGAGCCGGGCGGCAATTCCGCCATAGGCTTCGAAACGTTTGTTCCTGTGGCCAAGCATGGAATCCAGCGTGTTGATTGCCTTGTAGGCAACGAGACCTGGCAATCCGAACAACACGCCCCAGAAAATCGGCGCAACTACGCCGTCGGAGGTGTTTTCCGCAAGGCTTTCCAGCGCAGCGCGCGCGACCCCCGGTCGCTGCATGCTGGCCGGATCGCGTCCGACGAGCATGGAAACCGCGGTTCTCGCACAAGCCAGATCCCCGGCGCGAAGCGGTTTCGCGACCGCGACGACGTGGGCATGCAGACTTCGGGAGGCGATAAACGCGGAACCGACAAGTGCCTCGACCGCGAAGCCAAACCCGTTGTCGGGAAGGGCTCGCGTTACCAGCACGGCGATCCCGCCTGCAGCGGTGGTCACGATCAGGACGGAGACACCGCCCAGCGCGTATCGCGCGGCAAACGTCAGACCGGGCCGATTGAGTCGCACCTCCATCGTTCTGATCAGCGCCCCGATCCACACCACGGGATGACGGAGCCTGCGGAAGAGCGGATCCGGCCAACCCAGAATCAACTCGACCGCCCAAGCAGCCAGCATGAGCGCCCCGGCGGTCACGGTGTCACGGCGACGATCCTGGTCGTACCGCGCACCCGAGCAACGCATCGCAGTCAATTGTGCCCTCGACTTCGTCGGCGATGCGGTCGATGGCCTGCTCCACGACCGCGTGGTGTTGGAGCGCGGCGTCAGCCGTGCCGCCGGCGCGCTCGATCCACGCCCGCCGGAAGTAATCGTTCGTGAACACACCGTGCACGTACGTGCCCTCGATACGCTCGTCCGGACTGCGGGCTCCATCGGTCCGATCGCCCAGCCGGAAAAGGGGTCTCCCGGTGTCGGGACCCACCGTTCTGCCGAGATGAATTTCGTAGCCAGCCACTTCTTCGCCGCTCACGGCGCACCGACCGGCCACGGGAGCCACACGCTTCTCCGAGGTCATCACCGTGTCGACGTTCAACAACCCGAGCCCCGGCGCCCGACCGGGGGTTCCGTCTGCCCCGCCCGGATCCACAATGCGCCGCCCCAGCATCTGGTAGCCGCCGCAGAAACCAGTCACGCGTCCGCCCGCGCGGGCATGGGCCAGGATGTCGTGATCCCAGCCCTGCGCCCGCAGGAACGCCAGATCGCTCAGCGTCGCCTTGGTACCAAACAGGATCACGATGTCTGCGTCCCGGGGGATCGGGCGGGCGGGCCGCACCCAATCGAGGCACACCCCGGGTTCAAGTTCGAGAGGTCCCGCGTCGTCGAAGTTGGCCAGTCGCGGCAGAACCGGAGCAGCGATCTTCAGGCCCTGGTGAACCGGCCGTCGAGGGAGATCCAGTACCACCGAGTCCTCGGCGGGCAGGCGAGACGCCTCCGGAATCCAGGGAATGACGCCGAAGCAGGGCCAGCCCGTGCGCCCCGTCACAGCTGCCGTCCCTCCTTCGAACAGTTGGGGATCACCGCGAAACTTGTTCACGACGAAACCGCAGATCGCCGCGGCATCGTCCGGGTCCAGCACCGCTCGCGTGCCCACCAGGCTCGCGATCACCCCACCCCTGTCCACGTCGCCGATCAGGCAGACCGGCACACCGGCGCGCCGGGCGAACCCCATGTTGGCGATATCCGAATCACGCAGATTGATCTCCGCCGGACTGCCTGCGCCTTCGACCAGCACCAGGTCATGAGCATCGATCAGCCGCTCGAAACTCTCCATGACCGGTCCCATCAGGCGGCCGCGCCCGGCCATGTAGTCCGCCGCGCCCGACGATCCCACGACCTCGCCGTGAACAACCACCTGCGCGTCCGCGTCGGCCTGGGGTTTCAGGAGGACCGGGTTGAAATCAACCTGGGGGGCGAGACCGGCGGCCTGAGCCTGCATCGCCTGGGCCCGGCCGATCTCGCCGCCATCCGCGCAGGCCGCCGCATTGTTCGACATGTTCTGCGGCTTGAACGGCGCCACACTCAAGCCCCGTCGCCGGGCAATCCGGCAGAGCGCAGCGGTCACCACGGATTTCCCGACGTCCGAAGCCGTCCCCTGCAGCATGAGGACACGGGCGGTCATGCGGCCCCCTCCAGCGCGACACTCAGCCCGTCGACACAGGCCCGCACGCCGTAGATCGCTGCCAGGCGCTCGGCAGTGAGGGTTTGGTCAGGCGTGCCATGCGCGACGATTCGACCCTCTTTCATCCACAGCAGGCGGTGGGCGTAGCGGGCGGCGAGAGCGACATCGTGCAGCACGATCAGGGCCCCGCCCCCCCGATCCACAAAGGCCCTGGTGATGTCCATCACGCGGAACTGGTGGAGTGGGTCGAGACCGCCGACGGGCTCGTCGGCGAGCAGCAGCGGCGCCTCGGCGGCAAAGGCGCGCGCGCAGTGGAGGCGGGCGAGTTCTCCCCCCGACAAAGTGTCGCAGCGCCGGTTCGCGAGGTGGAGGAGGTCGCAGGCGTCCAGGGCACGCTCCACTGCCGTACGGTCTGCCCCCCGAAGAGACCCGATCGCGGCGCCATGCGAAAACCGCCCCAATGCCACCACATCGCGGACCACGTTGGGCCAAGCGATTGAGCGGATCTGCGGGAGAAACGAGACAAGCCGCGCACGGGCCACCTGACTGAGCCGTTCGCTGTCCCGGCCGCCGAGGGTCGCCGTGCCGCCACTTCGCTTCTGGAGACCGAGACTGGCGCGCAGGAGGCTTGACTTGCCCGCCCCGTTGGGGCCGAGCAGCGCCACCAGTTCCCCCGGCCGCAGGCAGAAGCTGACCCGGTCGACCAGCGTCGCCCGACCCACCCTGAGCGTGAGGTCCGTGGCGATCAGTTCAGTCACGGGCCGCCTGTCTGCGGACCGCGATCCAGACAAAGACCGGGGCGCCGACCAGGGCGGCCACGACCCCCAACCGCAGTTCCTGTTCCGACGGGATCAACCGGACCCCGATGTCGGCCAGCACCAGCAGCAGTCCGGCCAGCAGCGCCGACGGCACCAACGAGCGGGCAGGGTCGTGCGCCACCCATGGCCGGACGATGTGCGGCGCCACGATCCCGACAAATCCGATCGCGCCTGCCAGTGCAACCGATGCGCCGGTGCTGAGCCCCGCGCCCAAGACGGTCGCCACCCGTTGTCGGGGCAGGTTGAGGCCAACGCCGGCCGCAGCTTCTTCACCGAGGGTGAGCGCCGCCAGCCCACGGCGCGTGCCGTACAGGACGACGAGCCCGGACAGGAGAAATGGCGCGGCCAGCGCGATGTCGTCGAGGCTGCGATTCGCCACAGACCCCAGCATCCAGTTGATCATGTCGGAGAGGGCGTACGGGTGCGGTGCGAGGTTCATGAGCAGGCTCATGGCTGCCCCGGCGAAGCTCGCGATGCCGATGCCGATCAGGATGAGCGTGATGATGGACCGAGTGTGCACCGCCGCGAACGCGATCAGGGCCGTGGCCGCCAGGGCGCCGGCGATGGCGGCCACCGGAAGTCCCCAGGCGGAAACCGAAATGAACCCGTAATAGAGAAAGAAAGTCGCCGCGAGGGACGCCGTCGCCGACACCCCCAGCACCCCGGGTTCGGCGAGGGGGTTCCTGAGCAGTCCCTGAAGTGCAGCTCCGCTGGCACCGAGGGCAGAGCCCGCGAGAAAGGCGGCCAGCGCCCGCGGGAAGCGAATTTCCCACACCACCAGCCGATCACCGGCATCGCCACCACCGATCAACGCTGCGAGCACGCGCTCGGTGCCCATTGGCGTCGATCCGAGAAGGCAAGCGGCCGTCAACGCCAGCACGGTTGCGGCCGCGAAGCCCACGACCAGCGGGGCCGATGGCGTCATGGCGTTCGTCGGCCGGCCAGCGCCTCGATCGCATCCATCACGAACCAGCCGCCGCACGCGATCCACGCGCCCTTGAGGAAAACGACGTCCCGATCGCCGAGCTGCCGCCGTGCAACCGGATGTCTTGTCGAACTCCACGCGCCGATGCGGTGGGTCATCGTGTCGAAGAAGCCCGCCGCAACCAGGTCGGGCTGGTCGTAGGCGAGATGTTCGAGCGGGATTGGATGCCAGCCAGCTGCGTCCTGAAAATTCGTGAGACCCGCTGCGGTCAGCATTTCGTGGATCAGCGTGCCCGGGCCCGCGGTCACCCCGGCCGGTGTCACGTAGAGCGCACGCGGGCCGCCCGAGCTGCCCGTGATCGCTGCAAGCCGGGCCTTCATGTCGGCCGCGAGCTCCGCACCCCGCCGCGGGACGCCCAGTTCATCAGCGACCCGTTCGACGTTGGCCAGGACGTCGCCAAGGTCTGAAGCCCAATCCACCTGCACGACCCGCACGCCCGCGCGCGCGAACAACGCCGCGGCTCCCGGCCCGCCCCCGTAGGTGCGCACGACCACGTCGGGTTTCAGGACCAGCACATCCTCCGCCACGGGCCGGACGGTGGCAAGCCCGGCCGCGGCATCCCGCATGTACGAGAATCCCTGACTGGCGCCCGGGGACACCGCGAGAATCCGGTCCCGGTCGACCAACTTGAGAACGAACTGGTCTGCGCAGTAGTCGAGGCTCACGATTCGGGCGGGTGCCGGTCCTGGTCCGACCTCCCGCGGCGCCGCGAGCGCATCGCCGGCAGCGAGCGAGAGCACCACGAGAACGGCGAGCCGCCCTGACATCGCCCGGGACTCAGTACCGCAGCCGCAGGCCCAGCCAACCCGAAAGGCCTGGCGTTCCGTAGCCGGACACCTGCTGATAATCCGCGTCGAACAGATTCTCGACGCGACCGAACAGTTCCGCGCGCCCGCTCATCTGATAGCTACCCGCGACATCGACCCGGGTCCAGGCCGCGAGGGACGGATCGTCACCAACGTTGTCGAGTTCTTCGCCGTTGTGGCGTACGAGCACGGTGCCCGTGAACCGGCCCTCCGGCCGGATCCGAAGGGTGAGGTCGGCAGAATGCCGCGGGAGACGTTGCAGCCTCTCGCCCGCGCCGCTCCGGGCGTCGATGTAGGCGTAGTTCACCGATATCGTCAGCCAGCTGGCGGCCCGGTAGCTGCCGTGGATTTCAACCCCTCTGGATTCCACCGCATCGAGGTTCTCGAACAGGCAGTTGCCCAGGTTGTAGTCGATCAAGCCGATGGTGCGCTGATCGAAGTACGTCGCCCCGGCATCGATGGCGCCGTTCCGCGCTTGCCATTCGACACCAAGGTCGAATGCTTCGGAGGTCGACGCATGCGGAACCGGCGCCGGGCCGGTTTCTGTCCCTTCGTCCACTCCGCAGAAGTGACGGTACGGCTGCGAGATCTGGTCAAGGGTGGGAGCCTTGAACCCCTCCCCCCAGCTAGCCCGGAGCGTCAGGGCGTCCGTCGGGTGCCAGGCTCCGGCCAATCGGGCAGTGGTCTCCGAGCCAAACCGGGCATGATCATCCGAGCGGAGGCCAGCGGTCAGCACCAGCCCCTGAAACGGCTTGGCCTCGTAGAACACGAACGAGCCATCGAGCGATCCTTCCTCCCCGTTTGACGACGTCTCCTCGCGTTCAGCACCGAACGCCAGCACGTTGCGGGTATCGAGGGCGTACGTGCCCTGATACCGATAGCTTCGGCGATCGCCTTCGGCGAAAAAGCTCTTGGCGCCGTCCGAGAAGTTCTCCCGCTCGATCTCCGAGTAGCCGACGAACAGCGCATGCTCGAGCCGTTCGCCGATCGTGGGAACGCTGAGGCGAACATTGGCGGCCAGCTCGCTCGTCTTGCTGAACAGATCGGCGTCGCCGAACACCCATTCGCCCTGCGCGTTCCTTGAACGGCCGTCGAATTCGGACTCCGCGTCGGTTCGGAGCACGCTCGCGTCCAGGCGCATGCCGGCCGGCAGCCTGATTCCGCCGCGGCCCGACAACACCAGCGATCGGTACGCATCGTCCTCGCGGTTGCCGTCGTCGCGATCGGCCTTGGAAATCCCGGCGGAACGGGTCCGGGTGACGCCGACCCGAAAGTCACCCTGCTCGTGTGCGTGCCCGAAGGAGGCGCCGCCACGCCACGTGTCGAACGACCCGTAGCCGGCAAACGCGCTTCCGCCCGCAGCCCGCTGCTGGCGCCTCGTAATCACGGACACGACACCGCCCATCGCGTCGGTTCCCCAAAACGTGGACTGCGGACCTTTCAGGATTTCGACGCGTTCGATGCTGTCCGTATCGAGGCGCGCGAAATTGAAGCCGCCGCCGGGCGAGGACGGGTCGTTGACCGGCACACCGTCGATCAGCACCAGCGTTTGATCGCTCTCGGCTCCCCGAATCCGCACACTGGCCTCGCCGCCGAACGGGCCGTTGGCGTTGATCGTGACTCCGGGCGCCAGCGCAATGGCATCGACTGCAAAGTCGAAACCGAGTTCTTCGAGGTCGCTCCGCGTGATGACCGTGACGCTGGAACCGACTTCCGCGGCCGTCTGGCCCAGCTTCGACCCCTCGACCACGATGCGGTCCAGCCTGGTCTCTTCCGTATCTGCTAACGCACCCGCGGGGATGGCGGCGCCCAGCGCCGCCATCACGAGAATTCTTGGGTAGAGCATGCGCCCGGTCCCCCATCGCACCGCTCCGTCCGGAGGGGAGGTGCGCTTCGTAACGACGTGCGGCCCCGCTTACAGCGGCGCGGACGGCCGCGCTACCGATTGCCGTTACAGGGGAAAGGCGACTGCTTGCGCTCTCCCGCCCGCTGAGGCTGGTCCCGGCCTCCGGGCGAACGACGCGATGGCAGGTCTCCTGGCTCGCCGATCAAGGCTCCTGGCCGCCTTCCCGGGGAATTCCTCCCCAGTGGCATGATTGGCCATCAGCTCCCGGCTCACAGTTACGGGCACAGCGCCGGATTTGCACCGGCTTCCCTCTTCGGCCCCGCCGCCGGGCGAGGCACCATCTGTGAACGTTATCGTTGCGCAGACACCAGCTTGTCAACCCGGCCACCGCCGGGTCCGTCCAGGTGTCAGAAATCGATGCCCCGTTGCGCCTTGATTCCGGCTGCAAACGGGTGCTTGACGTCCTGCATCTCGCTGACGAGATCGGCGTATTCGCAAAGCTCCGGGCGAGCGTCGCGCCCGGTGAGGATGACGCTGGTCCGGTCGGTGCGAGCGCCAATTCCCTCCAGCACGGCGCGGATGGAGAGATACTCGTAGCGCAGTGCAATGTTGATCTCGTCCAGAACGACCAGGTCGTAACGACCACCCGTCATCATGGCGAGGGCGCGGGCAAATGCGGCCTCGGCCGCCGCGATGTCGCGGCCGCGATCCTGCGTGTCCCACGTAAAGCCCTCGCCCATCGTGTGCCAGTCCAGTTGGTCCGGGAATCCCGCAAAGAACTTCCGCTCTCCGGTGACCCAATTGCCCTTGATGAACTGAACGACGCCGACCCGCTGCCCCCAGCCCAGCGCACGACAAATCACGCCGAACGCGGAAGTCGACTTGCCTTTGCCGTTGCCCGTATGGACCAGCACCAGCCCACGACCCGGATTCCTGGCCGCAGCGGACTTGCGGCGCTGCTCCGCCTGCAGCACCTTCATCCGCTCTGCATGGTCGTCGTCAGGATGCACGGCTGTCGCTCATTGCGCGCGGTTCGGCATGGTGACCCATTCTCCGAAATCAACCCATGTCTGAAAGCTCTCCCGCGTGTCGCCGTCGGCGAGTGCGGCCTTGATCACGCCGGCATGCGTCACGATCACCGTCCGGTCACCGCAGCCGTGATAGTGGGATAACGCCTCCAGGGTCCGGGCGCGGAGCTCCGCGACGCTTTCGCCGCCGTGCGGGCGTGCATGGAGAAAGTCAAGCATCCAGGCACGAACTTCCTGGCGTGGGAGGTCACTCCACTGCCTGCCTTCCCATCGCCCGAAGTCCATTTCCTGAATCCGCCGATCAACGGTTACCGGTAGTTTGCGCTGCGTGGCAATGTGCGAGGCGAGGCGGAGACACCGGCGGAGCGGGCTGGTCACGATCCGCTCGACCGCAGGCAGCGAGGCCAGGATCGATGCGGCCTCGGCAGCGAAGCTGGCCGCCACGTCAAGATCGGTACGGCCGTAGCAAACCCCGGGGGCCACATCCGGTCGCGTATGCCGGACGAGCATCAGGCCCATGCCGCCAGCCCCAGGTAAACGCCGGTCTCGCCGGCCTGCTGCACTGCGCCCAGCGTATCGCCCGTGTGGCCTCCCAGTGTCCGCTGCGCCAGCACCGCAACGCACGCATGGCCAACGGCCAGGCCGAGCAGCGCCGCGAGGACCATGGCAAGCGGAAGGCCGTCCGCGAGTCCTGCGATGACCGCGATCCCCGTTCCGCAGGCGACAAGGAGGCTCGGCACCGAAACCTCTTGCGCGGCGGGTCCCGGAGTGCTGCCGACGTAGCGGCTCGTGGCGATGACGAGCACGCTCGAGAGGCGCGACAGTCCGTGGGCCGCCACCAGCGCAATGCAGACGGTCCGGACGTCGAGCTGCGAGAGAGCCGAGATCTTCAAGGCCAGAACGAGGATCAGGGCCAGCACGCCGTAGGTCCCGAGCCGGCTGTCCTTCATGATCGCGATGGCCTGGTCCCGTGTGCGGGCGCCGCCAATGCCATCGAAGGTGTCCGCGAGACCATCTTCATGGAGCGCGCCCGTTACCACCAGGCCCGCCACGACGGCCAGCATGACGCTCGGCAGGCTGGGCAACGCCCAGTCGGCGGCCCAGTAGACAGTGGCACAAAGGCTCCCGATGAGGACCCCGACCAACGGGTAGTAGCGGACTGACGCCGCTGCGCGTTGAGGCGAGTAGCTTTCGCCGAGCGGAACCGGGAGCCGCGTCAGGAACTGTACCGCGTGCCCGAAGATGGCAAGCTCACCCCGCATGCGGGCCGCTCACGCCGGCGTCGCCGAAGCTGGCCATGTCTCGCATCATGGCGGCCGCTGCCTTGACGAGGGGCCAGGCCAACAGTGCCCCTGTGCCCTCGCCGAGGCGCATGCCGAGATCCAGCAGCGGCTCGCCCCGGAGTGCGTCGAGCACGACTTGATGGCCCCGTTCGGCCGACCGGTGGGCGTAGATGAAGGCGTCTTCGGCGCGAGGTTCGATATCCAGCGCACAGAGCGCCGACACGCTGGCGATGAAGCCGTCGACGAGCACCAGCTTGCCGGTTCGGGCAGCCCCGAGCATCGCGCCGGTCATCATCGCGATTTCGAAGCCTCCGTATTCCTCGAGCGCGCGCTCCGCTCCCAGGCGGGCTTCGGTCCGCCGGGCAGCCGCCTGCAACGCTCGCCGCTTGCGGGCGAGACCGGCGTCGTCGAGCCCGGTACCGCGTCCCACCAGATCGTCGACCGCGATTCCCAAGGTCTTGGCTGCGACGAGGCTCGCGGAGGAGGTATTCCCAATGCCCATCTCGCCGAAGCAGCTCACCTCGTGCGTGCCTTCCGCCCCAAGAACACGCCCGGTCTGAAGCGCGGAGGCAAGGCACTCACCGGACATGGCCGCGGCCACGACGGCATTCGCCGTTCCCTGGCCCAGACGCCTGGTGATGAGAGAGGGATGCTCGATGGGTTCACCCGCTACGCCGGCATCGACGATCACGAGTTCGGCGCCCAGCGCGGCTGCAAAGGCGTTGGCGGCTGCCCCCCCGGCCAGGAAATTCAGGACCATTTGGCGCGTCACGGCCTGGGGGTAAGCAGACACGCCAGCCTCCGCCATTCCGTGATCGGCCGCAAAGAGCGTGAGCCTGCATCGCTCCGCGCTCGGCTTCAGCGTGTTCTGGAAACGGGCGATCCGGGCCGCCAGCACCTCAATCGTTCCCAGCGCACCCGGCGGCTTCGTCTTGGCATCGAGTGCGGCTTGCACCGTCTGGCCAAACCGGTCCCGCCCGTGTTCGGACGGGCCGGCCCCCGCACCTGATCGATTGCTGGGCCGCTGTGCCGGCACATCAGGCGCCATGTCAGCCCAATTCTTCGCCACCATTTGGGCATGCAGCATAGCTGTGACCGGTACTGCTTCGCGCCGGACACGGTGCCAGGCCTGCCCGCGACACCGCCCCACGGCATGTTCCCCGCGCGCGGTTTCGCGAAGCCGGGTCCGGACCAAGGAGCGCGACGGGGTCCTCCTGAGCCAGGGGGTGGCCAGTGCCAGACCTCACCCCAGGCCGGCAGGGGGCGGGGACCAGGTCCGGTCAATCGCCCCCCGTGGCGTGCCGGGTGCCAAGCCTGCCCGTGCGAAGCCGCTGCTGTCGCAGCGCAGCAGGATCAGATGGGCTCGTCGACCGACGGGGCGTCACCCGCCACCGTGCTCCTGTGCATGACCCGGATGTACTCGCCTTCCGGCCATTGCTTGCCGCGGTGCATCACCCGTCGGTTATCCCACAGGACCACGTCCCCCTCGTTCCAGTCGTGCGAATACACGCGCTCGGGCCGTACGCACCAGTCGATCAGCTCGTCCAGCAGGTCGCGACTGCGCTGCTCTTCCCAGCCCTCGATGTATGCCGCGTGCGATCCCACGTAAAAGTTGCGCCTTCCGGTCGCAGGGTGGCGACGGATGAGGCGCTGCCGCGAGCCCGGCAGCGTGGCCTTCTCGGACTCGTCGAAGATGTCGCCGGTATTGCGCATGCGCGAATAGATGATGCTGTGGGCGCAGATCTCGTCCACCAGCTCTTGCTTGTCGACGCCTTGCTCGCCGCCGGTCCAGCTGTCGTACCCGTCCCGGGCATCGGCGAATTCCGTGCCCCCGCCTTCATCCGGAAGGATGCGCGCCGACAGAATGGAGAACTTGGCCGGCACCGTCTTGAACGAACTGTCGGAATGCCACGACCGATTGCCGCGGTCGTAGACCACCTTCTTGCTGTCGGCGGCATGGCAGCGCCCGTTGGCATCCATGTTTCCGAGATGCTGGATCTCGGGCGGGAAGCCGTGCGCGACGCTGTCTTCCAGAATGCTGGTTTCCAGCGGGCCGAACCGACGACTGAAGGTCAACTGGACGGAATCGTCCATCATCTGGTCGGGAACCACCAGGACCGCGTACCGATTCGCGGCTGCCTCGAACGCTGCGAAGGTCTCGTCGTCCATGGAGCCGAGATCGACACCGGTGATCCGTGCGCCGAACTCGATCGAAGGGAGGATAGGCTCAATCTGCATGGCGCGGAGCATCGTCCATCGCCCCAGACCGGTCAACCGAAGCTAGCCGCCAACCTGCTCACCCATGTGACGCGGCAGACAGCCACACGCCATATGGGTAAGATTTTGCCCTGAACTACCAAATGCTGTGTGATTTCCGCCGCAATGGTATATTTGCGGCAATCTCCACGGAGTGCCTCCGGTGCGATTGACGCGCGTCGCCCTGACCGGGTTCAAGTCCTTTGTCGAAGAGACGGAGTTTGAAATCGGCCCCGGCATGACCGGCGTCGTCGGCCCGAACGGCTGCGGCAAGTCGAATCTGGTCGAAGCCCTTCGCTGGGCGATGGGAGAGCATGCGCCACGAAGCGTGCGTGCCGCCGAAATGGACGACGTCATCTTCGACGGCACTGCGGCCCGCCCGGCCCGGAACCTTGCCGAGATCCGGATCGTCATCGACAACGAGGACAGAAGCGCTCCACCCGCGTTCAACGACTCGGACACCGTCGAGATTTGCCGCCGGATCCGGCGCGGCCAGGGTTCCGCCTTCTTCGTCAACCAGCGGGAAGTCCGGGCTCGCGACGTGCAATTGCTGTTCGCCGACAGCGCTCTCGGCGCCCGCTCGCACGCCATCGTGGCGCAGGGGCAGGTCGACGCGATTATCCGCGCCAAGCCGGCGGAGCGGCGGCGGCTACTGGAAGAGGCCGCAGGAATTGTCGGCGTGCATTCCCGGCGGCACGAGGCCGAACTGCGGCTCCGTTCCACCGAGGAGAACCTGACCCGCATCGACGACCTGCTGGGTGCCCAGCAGGCCCAGCTTGCCGTGCTGCGGCGGCAAGCCCGCCAAGCCGCACGCTACCGTTCGATATCCGACCGACTGCGCACGGCCGACGCGAGACTTTCCCTCCTCCGCTGGCGCGCCGCCTGCGACGACGGCGAGGCGGCCCATTCGGTACTGGAGGACACCAAACGGGACGTGGCCGCCGCCACGACGGCGGCAGCCGAGGAAAGTTCGCGCCAGGCCGCCCTCCAGGACGAGCTGCCCGTGCTGCAGGAAGCCGAGGCAAAGTCCAGCGCCGCTGTCCAGCGGATTGCGCACGAACGGGCCCTCCTGCACCGTGAACTTGATGAAGTTGCCGGCCGGCGCCGCCAGCTCGAAGCCGAGTGCGCGCAGACGCGAGACGATTTGGCCCGCGTACAGGAGAACCAGCACGACATCGCGCGCGAGCAAGCTGCGCTGCACGATGAGCAGAGCACGATCGAGGCGGAACATCAGAACGGGGCCGAGACCAGGACCACGCTCGATGCCCAACTCGGCGAGGCGCGGGCGACCCTGGAGGTTGCGCAGGGGGCGCAGGCCGACGCAGAGCGAGCCCTCGCACGGGCGGAATCCCGCGCGGCGGCCCTGGCCCGGGACGTCGACGAGAAAGCGGACGCGCTCGATCGACTGGGCAATCGCATCGCTTCAACCCAGGCCGCGCTCGAGGATTTGACGACGGGGGACCAGGCGCCCTTCGGGAACCTGGACGCGCTGGAAGCGGATGTTCGGACTGCAGACTCTCGCGGAGACGCCGCGGAAGCCGCGGAAATCACGTCAAGAAAGCAGCTCGCCGAAACCGAGGAAGCGACCAAGGCCGCCGCTGAAGCTCTCGAGCGAGCGCGCGCCGAGCTGCTGGCGGCCGACCGCCGCCTCGATCCCCTCCGGGCGGAACGCGACACGCTCGCCAGGCAACTGGAAGCGGGCGGCACGAACACCCTGGCGCAGCTGGTCCGGATTCAACCCGGTTTTGAACGGGCCGCCGCCGCCGCACTCGGTGAAGACCTGGAAGCGGATCCCGCCGGCGGCCCGGTGACCTGGCATGACCTGGGGGAGGTCGCCAAGACCGACCTGCCAGCCGGCGCGGTGCCGCTATCGGAATACGTCCGCGGCCCGGCGGCGCTACGTCGGCGGCTCGCCTTCACCGGGGTGGTGGATGACGACACGGGCGATGCCCTGCAGCGCGAGCTCGTCCCCGGGCAGCGTCTGGTCGACCGCACGGGCGCTCTCTGGCGGTGGGACGGGTATACGCACTCGTCGGGCGATGCCACTCCCGTGTCCAGGCGGTTCCAGCAAAAGAACCGGTTCGACCAGCTTGACGGCGAGATCGCCGCAGCGGAACGGGGCCGCCGAGAGGCCCAGGCCGGCGTAGACGCGGCGGAAGAACACGCCCGCAAGGCCGGGGCCGACGCCGCCGAGGCCCGGAACGCTTCGAACCGCGCCACCGAGGTCCGTCGCACGGCCGAACAGGCCCGCAAGGCAGCCCGAGACCGCCACGCCGGCGCCCTCGCCGCCAGCATCGAGGTTCGGGCTAGGCGGGTGTCGCTCAGCGAAGAGCACGCCCGTCTGGCCGAGGAACGTGACCTGCACGGGCGGATGCTCGATGAGGCCCGCGCAGCGGTCGGCAGCTACACCGACGTGGAACCCCTCGCCCAGGCGGCGGGAGAGCGCCGGCAGGAAACGGAGACCGCGCTCGCGGGCTTCAACGAAGCGCTTGAAGCCCACACCCGCATGACGGAAGTGGAGACACACCGCCGCCAGCGCCTGGAGACCGTCCGGCAGCAGCGGCAGAACTGGGATCGCCGACGGGCGGCGGCCGAGCAGCACGTGGTGGAACTCCGTCGTCGCCTCGCCGAATTCGAGCAGCAGCTGGCAGCCCTGGTTCGGAAGCCGCAGGAAATCGAGGCACAACTGGGGGCGCTCGCCGACCGTCTACAGGAGGCTGAGGGCCAACAGCGGGCAGCAACCGATGCACGCGTGGCATGTGAAACCGCTCTGCGCGAGGCCAATCAGACCGTCACGGCGGTCAACGCCCGACAGGTCGCGGCCCGCGAGGCGATGGCCCGGGCCGAAGGTGCCTGCGAACAGGTTGAGGAACGCCTCGCCAGCGAACGGGAGCGGATCCGGGAGCGCCTGGGTGCCGCGCCTGACGAGCTCCCGGAACTCGCCGGTCTCAAGCAGGGGGAGGCGCTCGCACCGCGAGATCATCTGGAGCGGACGCTGGAGCGTCTGTACCGGGAGCGTGACAACGTGGGTCCCGTCAATCTGCGCGCCGAAGCCGAGGCCGAGGAAGCGGCGGCCGAAATCGACAGGCTTTCCGAAAGCCGCACGGAACTGGTCCAGGCCGTCGAGAAACTGCGAAGCGCGATCAACCGACTGAACCGTGAAGCCCGGGGACGTTTGCGCAGCACGTTCGGCACGGTCGACCAGCACTTCCGATCCGTATTCCAAACCCTGTTCCAGGGCGGCGAGGCACGCCTCGAGCTCGTCGATTCTGACGATCCGCTCGAAGCGGGCTTGGAGATCGTGGCCAGTCCGCCCGGCAAGCAACTCCAGAAGATTTCACTACTGTCAGGAGGCGAGAAGACCCTGGCCGCCCTCTCCCTGATCTTTGCCATGTTCCTGACGCGGCCCGCCCCACTCTGCGTCCTCGACGAAGTCGACGCCGCGCTCGACGACAGCAATGTCGAGCGGTTCTGCGCGCTCCTCACCGAGATCTCGAAGGCATCGAACGCCCGGCTGCTGGTGGTCACGCACCACCCGTTCACCATGACCCAGATGGACCGGCTCTATGGCGTGACGATGCAAGAGCCGGGCGTCTCGACGCTGGTGTCAGTCGATCTCGCCCACGCGGAAGGACTGCGCGAGGCCAGCTGACGCCGAGCAGACCGCCCACCGTCGGCCCCCGTGGCTGCAGGTTTGCCTCCGGGGGGTGTGGCTACTCCGCTCCCAATCAACCCCCCGTGCCTCAACGGATGCGCCGGAAGGCGCCCCCGGGGAACGGCGTCGCCTGCGCATTCCCCTCGCGGCCATGGGAAGTCGGGCACAGGCCGAAGCCGAAGGAACTCGGGGCCTGAACTTCCGCGCGGCGTCGCCGCAGCCGCCGACCGTGCCATCTACCCGTTCGGTCGCATGCAGGCGGGAACGAAGCTGGAGTAGCTTGACCTGTGCTTCGACGAATACGGCAGAAGCGATGTCATCATCGCGGGGCGTGCCCCCGCACCGCCAGCGCGACGGCCTCCGCGATCTCCTGCCCGGCGACCTATTGCCGGGCCGACAGCAATGCGCCGGCGATATCCGCCCATTCCTCGTCGAGCGGTGCTTCGGAAAGGGGCTTCCCGGCGCGGCGGTACCAATAGGCGGCATTCGACCGGTCGCCCTCGATCCGGTGCAGATGGGCATGCACCCACGCACCTTCGGCACCCGCTCCCGACTGCACCAGGCGGTGAGCGGCGTCCCATTCGTCGTTGGCGATCCGCCACAGTGCCTCGAGCGGTCGGGAAAGGCCAGCCGGCGGGCCCGCGGTACGGAGCGTTGCGCGGAATTCGTCCAGGGTCATGGGCCGCCTCCCTGTGCCCTCAGCATACGCCTTCGCCATGCGCCCTCGAGCCTCGACGAAACCGTTCGTCCACACGTGAAGCGCCGAACGCCGCCCGACGGACGTCTCCAATCGGCGCTTTCTTCGGAGATTTCGGACGGCCGACCGAAGCTGGCAACTCGAGAGCGGCCAGGCGAGATCCGCCATCGCCCGCCCCCGAGCTGGGACGACGGCCGCGGCAAGCGGCGACCGCCCGCGCCCGTGGGCAGGCCCCGGTTTCTCGCGTCAGCGAGAAGAACGGGCCCCGTGGCCCCGCATGCCCCGCCAGGTGAGGAGCTTGTCGATCGCTTCCTGCTGCTGGACATCGAGCGACGCATAGAACCGGTCAAACGGCGGATAGACCGTTTCGACCAGTTCGAGACCGGCCGCCAAGAGCGTGCGCATCAGCGCCAGACGCTCCGGAGCGGTCGAGGGGCGCCCGGCATTCTTCAACTCCCCGCAGTGCGTATCGATCTGGCTGTCCCCGCCGCGCACGGCGGCGACGAGTTCGTCCCAGGCTGTGGCCTGCTCGGGCGTGAACATGAAGAAGGCGTCGACAAAGCCGATGACGTCCTCGACCTTTTGGGACCGGGCGTCACTGCAGACCTGCCAAAGGCCACGTCCCCGAAAATGATGGCCGCCGCGATGGTCCCCGGCGAGTGCTGCTGTGATCAAACCGTCGCCTGCGAAGTCAGCAGGCCGGGTTCCGGACTGCGGCAGGGCGATCCAGACCAGCGCGATTCCCGACGCGATGGCGATTCCTGCGAAGGCTTTCCGATAGCGATTCATGCGGGATTCCTTTCACCCGGTGGTTAGTGCTGCGCGGCAACATGGGGCGTGCGTGTAACGGGAGCTTTGCAGCGAATCCCCATTTTTGTAACGAAACGTTGCAGAGGCGTGCGCCGCAACCGTCCGTTACAAATTTCTTGGTGACCTGAAGCCGATAACGCGTACATTTTTCCCCGTGAATACGCGAGCTCCGCATGTGCTGATCGTTGACGACGATCGCGAGATCCGTGACCTGACCGCCCGATTCTTACGCGATCACGGCTTCCGAACGTCAGTGGCGGCAAACGGCCGGGAGATGGACACGGCGCTTGCCGACGGTCGGTTCAACATCATCGTTCTCGACCTCATGATGCCGGGAGAAGACGGCCTTGCCATTTGCCAGCGGCTGCGATCAAGCAGCTCGCTTCCGATCATCATGCTGACCGCGCTCGGCGAAGAGACCGACCGCATCGTGGGCCTCGAGCTCGGCGCTGACGACTACCTTGCCAAGCCATTCAACCCACGCGAACTCCTGGCGCGCATCAAGGCCGTGCTCCGGCGTTCACGCGCGAGCACGCAGGTCGAAGCAGCTGCCGGGGCGGGTCAGACGCTGAAGTTTCTCGGATGGTCCCTGTCGCTGACCGCGCGTGAATTGCGCGATCCGTCGGGAGCCCTGGTCACACTGACCTCCGGCGAATTCGAACTTCTCGCCGCCCTCGCGGAGCGCCCCCATCGCGTGCTGAGCCGAGATCAGTTGCTGGACCTCACACGAGGCCGCGACGCGATTCCCTATGACCGCTCGGTCGATGTGCAGCTCAGCCGGCTGCGGCGCAAGGTGGAATCGGACCCGAGCCACCCGACGCTGATCAAGACTGTTCGAAACGGCGGCTACGTCTTCACCGCGGACGTAGAACGCGGATGAAGGCGGGCCGCAGACTCTGGTTCCTGCCGGCGGGCATGGCCGGTCAGTTCACGCTGCTCGTGGTCGTCCTGCTGATGCTCGGATTCTGGGTGGGCGGCGGAATCTACGTCAACCAGCGCGCGACCACGGCGCTGCACCTGTTCAAGGAATCGGTCGCTGAACGCATCGCCGTCATCGTGCCGTTGATCGAACGCACCCCGCCTGCGGAACGTCCCGGCCTCTTGCGGGCCCTCCACAGCCCGACCCTGCGGATCATGGTTACAGAGGCGGCCTGGCCGCATGCCGGCACGGCGTTGGGCTCCTGGGGCCGCCGTCATGCGAGGGCCCTCCGTACGGAACTTCCCGATCTCGGCGGACGGCAGCTGGAAATCCAGACCTACGGCCACTGGCGCGGTCCACCGGCGCCGCGCGTGCAGGGCCCGTCACGGGATTCCAACGGCGACCTTCTGCACAGTCGAGCCAAGGCACGCATCTCGGTTGCCCTGGAATCCGGCGGGTGGATCCACTTCGTCGTCGCCGCCCGGGCCCTGTCCCTTCGCTGGGCCCTGCGCACGGTGTTCTGGATGGCGGCCGCGACGGTCGTCATCCTCGCGATTTCGTTCTGGGTCACCTTTCGCCTGACCCGCCCGCTGCGCAGATTCTCGGAAGCGGCCGAACGCATCGGAACGGACGTGCGGTCGCCGCCACTCCGCGTCGACGGCTCACGCGAACTCCGGAATGCCGCCCGGGCGTTCAATCGCATGCAGGAGCGGCTCCGCCACCTGGTCGACGACCGAACGATGATGCTGGCCGCCATCAGCCACGACCTGCGAACCTTTCTGACCCGGCTTCGCCTGCGCGCGGAGTTCATCGCGGAGAAAGATCAATACGACAAGGCCCTGGCGGACCTCGACGATATGCAGTCCATGCTCGATTCGACGTTGGCATTCGCGCGCGACGATGCGGCCGACGAGCCGAGGACATCGACGGACCTGGTCGCGCTCGTCCAAAGCCTCTGCGACGATCTCGCCGACGCCGGACAGGCTGTCACCTACGCCGGGCCGGACCGGGTCCTGGTGACGTGCGCGCCACGGGCCGTCAAACGGGCTATCCACAACGTTTTGTCAAACGCCATCAAGTACGGGCGCGAGGCAGCAGTTCGGATCTCCAGCGATGAACACGGAGTCACGGTGGACATCGCGGACCGAGGCCCCGGGATTCCCGCCGATCAGCGCGAAGCGGCGTTTCGTCCGTTTTATCGCCTGGACTCATCCCGGAGCAGGGAAAGCGGTGGTTCCGGCCTCGGACTGGCGGTCGCGCGCTCGGTGGCCCGACGTCACGGCGGCGACGTCGTCATGTCTGACCGGGAAGGCGGCGGGTTGATCGTGTCCCTCCGCCTCCCCCGCACGGCCATCCCGCCAGCTTGACCGGCATGACCAGGCGGCCGCCGACGATCCGTCTCTGGCGCTGACTGACATCACGGTTCGACGGACCGCCGCGAATTGCCGGGACCGAAATGCTCGATGGAATTGGCGTAGTAGGCAAGCAGGCCCGATGCGCCGTCGCTCGCGCGGTACAGCCCTTCCGACATCGTCACGAGGTGGCGCAGCGTGAGCATGCGCAGACCCACTGTGACAGCGTAGTCCCGGTCCGCACGCGGGACATGCACATAGGCCTGACGCTGCTCCATCGCCTCGATCAGCCGCTGAGCCCGCGCCTTGACCTCCAGCTCGCTCATCGCCGTCGTCGGATCCTCCGCGAACACCGTCGCAACGACGGCGACCGGCGTGACGGGAATGCAGCGAGCCACCGTGTCCAGCAATCGCGCGCCCAACGCCTCCAGCGCCTCTTCGTGCGCGCCCGCGTCGCCGGATCCGAATTCGACGCCGTAATCACGTACGTACGCACGCATCGACAAGGGCTGGCCGAAGTTCAGGCACGCGTAGCCAAATCGATACCAGCGGCCGCTGAGCATCAACCAGACGTTATGCCCTGCCCAGGCCAACACCGTCCGGACGATGAAGCCGCGGCTCCGTCGGACAGCATCGGGATCAAGGGTGCAAATCAGGGAGCGGTCTTCGAGGACACGGTCGTAATTGATACCGACGGGCACAAAGACCAGGTCGCGCTCACCGTCCGGATCAAACTCGGACACCATGTACTTGAGCAGGCCTAGTTTGGGCGGCCGAAGGCGCCCGTCCCGGCTCAACCCGCCCTCCGGGAACACCGCTTGCGCTATCCCCCCGGCGGTGGCGAACTGAACATACCGCGCCAGCACCTTCCGGTAGAGGGCGTTTCCGGAACCCCGCCGGACGAAATACGCGCCGAGAGTCCGGATCAACGTCTGGAGCGGCCAGATCCGCGCCCATTCGCCGACCGCATAGCTCAGGGCCGACCGATTCACCACCATGTAGGCGAGAATCAGGTAATCCATGTTGCTGCGGTGGTTGATTACGAACACGATGCTCGAATTGGGATCAATCGCCGACAGGGCGTCTTCGTTGGTTGAGCCGAGCCGCACGCGGTACAGCAGCCGGATGACCTGCCGGGCAACATAGTGGCCGACGCGGAAGTACGCGTAGGCATTGAACGACGGCACGATCTCGCGCGCGTATCGTGTGGCCTCCGCTAGCAAGACGTCTCGCGGCGTGCCCGTGGCGGATGCCTGCCGATCGACCGCCTCGAGAACTTCGGGATCGTAGGTCAGCCGGTCGATCAGGACCTGGCGTCTGGTTCTCGCAAGGCGGGGGATCTGGAACTGCAATCGGGTGTTGAGGTCTTCGATCACGCGATTGAGGCGGCGGCGGACAAACCAGCGAACGCTGGGGACCAGCATCCGGTCAATGATCGACCAGACCGCAAGTACCGCCCCCGCGGCCACCAGCCACAGCGGCAGCGTCACGCCATCGGCAACCGTCATACCGCACCCGCCAGCCCAACGAGCCTGATCCAACGCATTCGTCTGTCCCGCCAGCGCTTCGGCCCAGCATGCCAGAGCGAATCTGCGACAGGCCGGCAGGCAGCGCAACGAGAAGCGGCGGCGGAGCCGCGCGACTATCCTCAAGCCTGCAAGGCCGACGACGGCTTGTGCGCGGATGCCGAACAGCGCCCTCCCCCGTTCCCCGATTCATGCCCGAATTCCCGCCCCCGCCCACCGCGACGAAGAGTTCGGCCAGCAGCGGGCCCGGGGCGATCGAGATCCGGCCCGGCGGGCTGGACGACCTCCTGGTTCGGGAACTGCTCCGGGCGCACCTTCGTCAGGCTCGCGCCGAAACCGCGCGCGGCAGCGCGCACGCGCTCGACCTGCAGGCGCTACTGGCGCCGGACATCGACTTCTGGTCGGTCTGGCGAGACGGCCAGCTACTGGCGATCGGCGCCATGAAGCAGCTGCCAGCCGACCACTTCGAGATCAAGTCGATGCACACGATCGGTGCCAGTCGGCGCACCGGGGTCGCGAGCGCGCTGCTGCGCCACATCATCGATGCCGCGCGCCAGCGCGGCGCGCGGCGGCTCAGTCTCGAAACGGGCTCGTGGTCGTACTTTGGCCCGGCGCGGGCGCTCTACCGCAAACACGGCTTCGTTGAATGTGAGCCTTTTGCCGATTATGTGCCTGATCCCAATAGCGTCTTCATGACGCTTGCCCTGGACGCGTGACACGGGCGCCGACGCCGCCGGACGCGCTGCCCGAGAAATTCCGCCCGACGAATTCGCCTTTCCCGAGGCGATTCGGTAAGCCGCGGCGGAACCATCCGACGCCATCGAGCCAAGCAGTCCGCCACGCGGGCCCGGGACCCGTCACGCGACTTCCCGCGTCAGGGCGGCGCGGACCCGTCGCCCGAGCTCGCTACCCGTGGCAAATTATCGCGGTAGGGAACCGGGTTGCCCCGGTCCCCCCGCGCAGTTCCCGGCGTGCGCGCTAACGCACCGGGCTCCTCCCTTGGGTCTTGACGACCAGCCGCTGGCTTGGCCACGGGTGTCGGATCCTGGCCTTGGGCCAGT
>JAJDZX010000118.1 GCA_022824395.1 Alphaproteobacteria bacterium | reverse complement strand
CGGGAGCTGCGGCGCCGGCTGGATCCGGACCGGCTGGTGTTCGTGGACGAGACGTGGATCAAGACCAACATGGCGCCGCTGCGGGGCTGGGCGCCGAAGGGGCATCGTCTGAAGGGCTTCGCACCGCATGGCCGCTCGCGCACCCTGACCTTCCTGGCCGGCCTGCGCCGGGACGGGCTGAGCGCACCGTGCGTGTTCGACGGGCCGATCAACCGGCCAGCCTTCCAGGCCTGGGTCGAGCAGCACCCGGTCCCGACGCTCCGGCCCGGTGATCTCGTCATCCTCGACGAATGTTGTGCACAACATTTCTCGCCGACCTCCCCGTCCACAAGGGCAAGGCCGTCCGCCGGGCGATCCGCAACGTCGGCGCCCGGATCTGGCTCCTGCCCCCGTACTCGCCGGACCTCAATCCGATCGAGCAGGCCTTCGCCAAGATCAAGCACTGGATGCGCGACGCCCAGCAGCGCACGGTGGAAGACACCTGGCGGCAGCTCGGCACGCTCCTCGCCACCATCGAACCCCGCGAATGCCAGAACTACATCCGCAACGCCGGCTATGGTTCCGCGTAAAACAGACGTGCTCTAGGAGCGTCCAGATCAGGGCGGCCCAATGTTCAACGAGGTGGCCACTTGCGCCTTGATCGTCACGCTTTGGCAGACCCGCGTACGCGGCGCTCGTTTCGGGTCCGTACACGGTCCAGCCGACGGCCGGAGTCCAGAACCACGCCGTAGTCGGCCCGCGCCCGTTCTACCGACACAAAGCCGTTCCGCACATCCTTGGCTACCCGCTCCGGCTCGCGCTGCAGAGGATCGCCCAGTCCGCCCCCACCCGGCATCTCGAGTACCAGGCGCTCGCCGCGCGGGATGGTCTGGCGCCCCTTGCCCTTGAACTCCGCCGCTCCCGACTTGAGGTAGACGCGCCCCACCCGACCGGGTCCGCCGCCGTTTCGGCCTCGCGGCGGATGCACCACCCGGTCGAACATCGTGTTGATCGCGAACGCGCGATCGCCGGCGTAGCCAACCTCCATGACCTGTCCCGTGCCGCCGCGGAACGTGCCGGCACCGCCGGAGTCCTCGCGGTACTCCTTGCGCCAGAAGACGAGCGGCGCGATCGTTTCGTTCACCTCGATCGGCGTGTTGCGCACCCCGGAGGGAAAAGCGGTTGCGTCGAGGCCGTCCTTCCCCGGGCGTGCTCCGGTCCCGCCGGCGTGAAACGAGTTCATGGCGAAGGTCGGGCCGCTCTGCAGGTCGTCCCCGGTCATGCCGTGGCCGCCGAGAAAGACCGGGTTCCAGAGACACGACGTACCTTCCGCCGGGACCTGGTCCGGAATCACCTGGCCGAGGCATCCCAGCATCACATCGGGAAGCATTTGACCGATGACGTGGCGCGCGGTCACCGCGCAGGGCGGCGGTGCGTTGAGGATGGTTCCCACCGGAGCGGTCACCCGGATCGCCGCGAGGGATCCGGCGTTGTTCGGAACGCGCGAACCGATCACGCAGCGCACGCCGAAGCTCGCGTAGGCCTCGGTGTAGGTGATCGGCACGTTGATACCGTAGCTCGATACCGGCGACGTGCCGTCGAAGCTGACCGACAGGCCGGTGTCGTCGATGGTGACGGCGCCGACCAGATCCAGCTCCCGCTCGTAGCCGTCGATCCGCATCGAGTTGCGGTAGGTGCCGTGGGGCAGCGCGCGGATTTCAGCCAGCATCCCCTCGTGCGACGTGTCGATGATGTAGCGGGACAGGGCTTCCAGGTCGGCCAGTCCGAACTCGTTCATCATGCCGACGAGGCGTCGTCCCCCGACCTCGTTGCAGGCTGCGAGCGAATAGAGGTCGCCCTCCACCTCGATCGGGTTGCGGACGTTCGCCCGCACGATCTCAAGCACGAGAGCGTTGAACTCTCCCCGCTTGGCCAGTGGCAGGATCGGGATGTTGAGCCCCTCTTCATAGACCTGGCGACCGTCGGGCCCGAAGCCGCGTCCACCGATGTCGGCCACGTGGGTGGTGGCGGCGAACAGGGCGACGATGCGCCCTTCGCGGAAGGTCGGCGTCACCGCCGTGAAGTCGTTGAGGTGGCCGGTCCCGAGCCAGGGATCGTTGGTGAGAAAGACGTCGCCTTCCTCCATGGTGGCGAGCGGGTACTTCGCGAGGAAGCTCTTCACCGACGCGGCCATCGCATTCACGTGCCCCGGGGTGCCGGTGACGGCCTGGGCAAGCATGCGCCCGGACGTGTCGAACACCCCGGCCGAGATGTCGCCGGCCTCCCGGGCGGACGTGCTGAAAGCGGTCCGGACCAGCGCCTGGGCCTGCTCCTCCACCACCGACAGCAGCCGATTCCACTGGATCTGCATCCGGATCCGGTCAAGCGCGGTCCCGTTGCCCATGCTCGCTCCTCTGGCCGTGGACGTTCGGCGCCTGATGGCCCGTTCGATCGGTGGCAGGCCGTCAGGGTACCGGATTCCGTCCCCTGGAAGAGATTGGCCACGCCCGGTTCCGGTCGGGGGTGGCTCCCTGCAGGCCATGCACTCTCCTATCGCCGACTGTCAGCCGCCTGCATCCCGGTGTCCGAACACCAGATCGCGACGACGAAATGAGAGGCGTCGGCACACGAGAAAGGACTTTGCTCAACGACATCGAACAAGGGAGTAATGGCGTTGATGATGTTGTGTTGAAGGCGTTCGGGTTGGCGCCGTTGCCGTGGGGTCGCACAGGCGCCGGAGGTGGCATCGGCGCAGAACCGGACGGAGCCAGTCAAGACGGCGAGATCGACGGCGCGCAGGCGACATGCCCGAACTCGACGCGTTCGAACGGTTCGTGGACGCACTCCACGAAGCCATGCTCGACGACGCTCGCTGGCCGCCCGCCCCCGCGCTCATGGACGAGGCCTTCGGGGCGACGGGCAACCTGCTGACGTTCGAGGACGGATCACCCGAGGACAACATCCAATTCTTCTTCGCAAGGAACTACTGCCGCGGAGAAGACCGCGCAGCATGGCCGCGAGAGTACTATCGGACCTGCTACCCGGTGGACGAAAGTCCTGCGCGGTGGAGGCAGTTCCCGGACGGCAAAGTTGTTCCCACTGCGGACCTGTTCAGCGAGGCGGAGCGCGGGAAGTCGATCGCCTACAATGCGGCGGCGCCGCGCTACGAGCACGACAACGGTCTGAGCGTGCGCCTCGACGGACCCGGCGGCTCGCGCATCGGCCGGGCAATAGCGAATCCGATCGATTCAGGTGGCTGGACCCGGTCCCGGGTCCACATGATCAGGCGAATTCTTCCACACCTGCGCCAGTACGTTCGGGTGCGCTCCGCACTCGTGGATGCGGGCGCCCTGGGCGCGTCGGCCATCGAGCTCCTCACCGGCGCCCGCACCGGCGTCGTCCAGCTCGACCGGCGCGCGCGGATCATGGAAGCCAACGACAGCGCGCGGAAGCTGCTTGGCCGAAGGGACGGGCTGGCCGATCCGGGCAAGGAGTCGCGCGCCGCGACGCCGGAGGACAACGACAGACTCCAGGCGCTGCTGGCCGGGGCGCTGCCGTACCTGGTCGGACGGGGCGTGGGCGGCTCGATGCTGATGAAGCGAGAAGCGCCGCTGCCGAGGTTGGCGCTGCACGTGATGCCGATGTCGGGCCGGGACGTGGCCTATCGATCCCGGCGCGTGGCCGCGCTCGTGCTGATCGTCGACCCGGTGAGCCGGGCGCGCATCGAGCCGGATCTCGTCAGGGCGATGCTGGGACTCACGCCGATAGAGACGGAAATTGCGGTGCGAGAGCCCGAGCCCGGCCGCCGCCCGGCTGTGCAAAAGGTTTGGGTAGGGGATTTCCGTCGCCTCGGGGGCGCGCGCCAGCCGCACCCCGGCGCGCGGACACGCGAGAACCGCGCCCTCTGCATTGGACGGCCACCGCACGATTGCGGCCCGGCGCGTTCGGACCCGTGAGTTTGCGGACGTACAGCCAGTCCCCGCGTACCCTCCCGCTCGCCGAACACGATGACGGCTTCGAGTCCGCGGGCGCCGGGTGCGTCGGGCGTACATGTCGGTCTTAGCGATCTGCAACAACAGTTTCCCCGCAAGGTTAGGCGGCATGAATCTGCTATCCGGGATGGCTCGGCCCCGGCCCCCCTCAGGGCATGCCCCGACGCAAAGCAACCATGAAATCTCGGCGGTAGCCGCAGGATCTTTGTGGTAAGGTCGGCATCGATGATACCCCGGACACAACACGTCGCCACCCTCCTCGAGCGACTGCGCGCCTTTCCCGTGGTCGGCATTCTGGGGCCGCGGCAAATCGGCAAGACGACCTTGGCGCAACAGGTCGCACTGGGGTACGGGGGTTCTACCCATCGGCTCGACCTCGAGCGTCCGGCTGACTTGAACCGCTTGACGGAAGACCCCGAGCTCGTGCTTGGCGAGTTGCGGGGTCTGGTTGTCATCGATGAAGTGCAGCGCCGGCCGGATCTCTTCGCGACCCTTCGTGTGCTGGCGGATCGCCGGCCGCGAAGAGCACGATTCCTGGTGTTGGGCAGCGCGTCTCCGGACCTGCTCCGGCAGTCGTCGGAGTCGCTCGCGGGTCGAATCCACTACTACCGCCTGGGTGGTCTCGGCCTCGGCGAGATCGGCCACGACCGTCTCGCCCGCCGGTGGCTGCGGGGCGGCTTTCCGGAAGCGTGGCTCGCCCGCTCCAACCCCGCCGGGTTTCTCTGGCTCGAGAGCTTCGTGCAAACGTTCCTGGAACGGGACCTGCCGTCGCTTGGCATTCGCGTGCCCGGACCTGCCCTGCGGCGGTTCTGGACGATGCTGGCGCACTGGCACGGGCAGGTCTGGAACTCGTCCGAGTTCGCGCGGTCCTTCGGCGTGGCGGATACCACGATACGCCGCTACCTCGACATCCTGACTGGCGCTCTCGTTGTCCGCCAGCTCCAACCCTGGCACGCGAACATTGCTAAGCGGCAGGTCAAGGCCCCCAAGGTCTATCTGCGCGACAGTGGGGTGCTGCACGCGCTGCTCGGAATCGACAGCATGCAGTCCCTGAACTCCCACCCGAAGTCGGGGGCATCATGGGAGGGGTTTCTCCTGGAAGAGATCATTGACCGCCTCCGCCTGGAGGACGGGCAGGTCCACTTCTGGGCAACCCACACGGGCGCCGAGCTGGACTTGCTGATCGCCCGCGGGCAACGACGGATCGGGATCGAGATCAAGCGGACCACGGCGCCCAGGGTCACGCCCTCGATCCGTTCGGCGCTACGCGACCTCGCACTCTCGGAAGTGATCGTCGTCCACGCAGGTCATGAATCCTTCCGGCTGGGCGCCAAAGTCCGGGGAGTATCGGCGGCCCGTCTGGACGCGGACCTCGGCCTGTAGGGGCAGCCGCCGAAACGGGGTCAGCGAGAGATTTCGCGTTCTTGACGTGAAGGCGCACCGCGACGTCGTCGTGCAGGCTCCTGTCGCGCCCGCCGTCAGCGCATGGCTCGTGACGCCGCACTCGCAGGCTTCGCCCGCGCCCGTGGAGAAGAGCGTGCCGGCCGCGTCGATCGCGAACAGGCCCGCCCCGTTGCCGCGCTCGATGCTGTAGGCGAGCGCCGCACCCTCTTGGACGCTCGCCATGACCCGCCTCGATTGCGCGGCGTGAGTTCTGCAATCTTGTGGACGTTTACCCGGGCCCGGTGCTCACACCGGCGGGCGTTGGTCGGGACCTATGGTGGAGCCCCTTTTCGTCGCCCCCGCGAAAGCGGGGGCCGGGGCGACGGTGGAGCGTCATCTTGCATGAGTCGTAACCCGGCGCCGCCGGTATGGGAGGCCGCGCTCAGCGGATTTCGACCAGGGTCTCTCCCGCTGCAAGCGCGGCGGCCACGGTATCCAGACGCGGGGCCAGCTGCTCCCGGAGCGCGGCGTTGGTCGTGATGCCAAGGCGTAGCCATACGACCTGGAGCCCCGGTCTCAACCGCGCGCGCTGAGCGACATCCACGTCCTTCGACCAGATAACAGCCCGCAGGCGGCGCGCCTCGGCCTCGATCCGGGCATCCGTGGCCGGGCCGATGCCGAGGTCGTTCACATGGTCCGACGGATAGCCCTCGGCGGTAAGCCAGTGGGCGAGGCCCGGCGGCAATTGCGCATCGATGAGGAAGCGCAAGGCTCAGGCGGCGTGGACGATTCGGTGTTCGCTGGCGGCCGCCCCCCAGGAGAGTGCCGCGCGGAGATCGGCCTCCTCCAGATAGGGGTAGTCGGCGAGAATTTCCGAGGGCGAAGCCCCGGCCGCCATGAGCTGCAGGATGTCGGACACCCGCACCCTGGTTCCCCGGACATGCGGCCGCCCCCCGCAAATCTCCGGGTCCACCCGTATGCGCCCGTGAGC
Source organism: Alphaproteobacteria bacterium (assembly GCA_022824395.1). Classification (GTDB taxonomy): domain Bacteria; phylum Pseudomonadota; class Alphaproteobacteria; order TMED109; family TMED109; genus VXPW01. The sequence continues at coordinate 16,099 of JAJDZX010000118.1, read as the reverse complement.
CTCCGGCGCCTCGTTCAACTCTTCGAGAACCTCCCTGAGAACGCATATGCGAGCGTCCCGCTTCGGTCCCGAATGGCCATGCGCCTCCATGAATCGTTGCAGCGCAGCGGCCAGTTCGCTGCCGCGGCGGCTGTCGGCCGATACGACATGGAACCAGTCCGCAAGGACGCGCTCGGTCTTCCGGCCGTCCCTCTCGCCCGACTCCGACAGATAGGCGGCGGCAGTGTTCTGCGAATAGCCGACATATTTGGAGGGGGCAAAAAGCCACGAGCCGTCCCCGGAGCGAGCCGCATACCAGGCATTCACGCGCTTCATCCGCCTCTTGAGTTCCGTCCCGAAGCGAGCATCCTCGATTTCGCTCTGATAGCGCGCAATGTTTTCAACGGCTTTTTCCGGGCTGCTGACAAGCCGAGCGGGGAGGGTGTCGCTTTCGGCGGGAAAGTAGGACGCGCAGTCCTGGCGGCTGTGGGGGTCTGACGGAGCGTTGCCAGCCATCGGAGTTCTCCCTATTGGGATATCACCTCATTTACCTGACGTCATAACAGCACTCAAGCAATGCCGCGAACGGGTCGCCCGACAACGGGCGACAGCGCTCACACCACCACCTTGCCGGGGTTCAGCACGTCGATCTCGTGGCCGGTGGCGATGCGGAAATGGACGGCGGCGGCGGCGATCGGCTCGAATCCGTCGTCGCGTTCGAGGTCGAGCGAAGGGGCTTCGTCGCGGATCGATCGTCCTCGCCTCTCGAGGGGGCGAGGCGCGGGTGCGTAGCCGGCGCCGGAGTTCGGGCCGGGGCGGGGCGGAGGCCGTTCGAAAGCCGCTCGTGCCTCGCCGAACCAGTCAACGGCAATGTCCCGCAGGCGCTTGCGACCCGCCCTCCCGGCCACGCGAAAGTGGCCGTTTTCAGTTGTCATTGACAGGCGGGGCGGGAAATGTGCGCAGCTGCGGGAGTTGACGGACGCCCACCGGGCGGCACCGATTCGTAGAAGTCAGGACTTGATCGGACAGCGTTGCCGTGTCGGCTTGGCGGGCGTCGGTCATGAGGCAGCTGCCGCCGGAAGACGCTCCCGGGGACACTCTGTGTCGACTCCGGATCGGACGATGCTGGTCCAGTACATGACACGATCATGCTTCCTCTATCGCTGCCCCATTCTTGCAACAGATCGAATAGCAGCCTCGACGCCAATTGCGTCATTTGCGCGACAAAGCTCGTTGCGCGTGCACATCCTGCCGTGCCTAGCCGCGAATTTCGGCACCATTGCAAATTCCCGCACCTGCGCAAAGTTGGGGAGACCGTTTCCTTCGCTACTTCGCTCCGCCATTTCGAAGACTGCGGAATTGGGTTTGGGTCGCACTTGACAAACGAGCTGATCTTTTTCCAATATCCGGTAACGTTACCGGACTGGATATGCTGCCGTGAACCCCTCAAATCAGAATGCTCAACAGGTGTCCCGCGTTTCCCGTCACCGCAAGAGGATCGCTACTGCCGGCGCCAAGCGCGTCGAAGTCACAGTACCCCTCCAAGATGCACCCCTCGTCAAGGCAATTGCTAGCGCCCTTCGTTCCGGCGACGAGGACGCCGAACTGATCCGTCGAACCCTGCAACCCAGGCTGACCGCCCCAAGGGCAAAGACAGGCGCCGAGTTGGTCGCCTTCTTCCGTGCTTCACCGCTAGCCGACGCTGAGCTCAAGATTGAGCGTGACCGCTCCACGGGCCGATCTGCCGACCTCGCCTGATGGCCTTTCTCCTGGACACCAATGTGATCAGCGAAACTGTCAAACCAAGACCTGACAAAACCGTGCTCGATTGGATTGAATCACAGATCCCAAGAGACCTTTTCCTTGCGGCACAAACAATCGGGGAGCTCGTCAGAGGCGCGCGGAAGGTAAGGGAACGAGCCCGTCGTGAACGATTTGAGAGATGGATAGAACAAGATCTCACCCGGCAATTCGACGGGCGCATCTTGCCGTTTGACGCGTCTACCGCGGCAATCTGGGGGCGGCTCATGGGAGACGGGGATCGTGCCGGCCGTCGCCCTTCCGCAGCCGACGCGCAGATCGCGGCCGCTGCCTTTCAGCATGACTTGATCCTTGCCACCCGCAATGTGAAGGACTTTCGAAGCTTCGATATTCGATTGCTCGATCCCTGGCAGTATCTCAAAGACAGCCAATAGGTCTCCGATCACTTCAGACGACCTGTTCACCGGAAGTCGGATCGATTCGCCGGTCAGGGTCAACGGCCGGGCAGACCATCGTACGGCAGTCCGCCCGTGTCTCGCCAAAAGGCTGCCCGTCCGCCGCCAGTTCGGAATCAAGTACGTTTCCGACTGACTCGGCCAACACCCTATTTCGGCGTCAGAAATTGCCAGTCGGGCGAATTTCCAAACCTTCGCCGCATGGGTCAGGACGGAATCTTTCCGCTTCGCCGTAATCGTCTTGATTGATTTCACGGTTGGTCGGAAGGGGTGATCGGCGCACTGGGGCTGCGTCCCATCATTCACGCGCCGCAGTTGTGCTGACAGTCAGTCGTCATATTTCTTTGAATAGTGGTAGCGACATGGCGGCGACATTGTTCCCCCGGCTGACGCGGCAGCCTCCGCAGAGCTTCTTCCTCCCCGGCGTCCCCGGGAACCGCGGCAAGCGCGGGCGATGCGCCGCTGAAGGCGGCGGAGCCGCCGGAGGCCAAGCGTCCGGTGGGCCGGCGCCTCGCCGGTGGACAGCGTGAGGCGCCGGGCCACACCGACGTCGATCCCGACCGGGCGGGCTGGCGGGGCGTCGCAACGCCTCAATCGGATGCACCCTACCCAGCCACGCTCGGCGACCGTGTCACCAGTGAATCCGCCCGCCCGCTCTCCTAGCCGGCGCGCCCGGTGGAGGTCAGGCCAAGCGCAGGACAGCTGAGACAGGAAATTTGACGGGACACGGCCTAGGGCTTGGGTTCGGTCGACCGTTTGGTGTATGTACTACACATGGCACGCACCAACGTCGACATTGACAACGAGGCCTGCGCCGAGGTCATGCGTCGCTATCAGCTCTCAACAAAACGCGAAGCGGTCAATTTCGCGTTGCGCATGGTGGCGGCCGAGCCTCTCGGGCCCGACGAAGCCAGGGGACTCCGGGGATCGGGCTGGGAGGGCGACCTCGACGAGATGCGGTCCGGACGCGCGAAGTGATCCTGGTCGACACGTCGGCATGGATCGAATTCCTCCGCGACACGGGCTCCAGCGTCTGCGATCGGGTCGAGGAATTGATCGACAGCGAGATTGCCGTCTGTGATCCGGTCCGCATGGAGGTGCTCGCCGGCGCCAAGAATGAACGCCACCTGCGGGACCTTCGCGGTTTGCTCGCGCGGGCGATTCTCCTACCGATCACCCCCGGCGACTACGACGAGGCGGCCGCCCTGTATCGCACCTGCCGCGGCGAAGGAGAGACCGTCCGGAAGCTGATCGACTGCCTGATCGGCTCAATCGCCATCCGCGCCGGCGCGACCGTGCTTCACAACGACAGCCATTTCGATGTCCTGGCGCGGCACACGAGACTGCGCATCGACGCCCTCGAGTAAACGGCTGGTCCCGCTCTCCCTCCGGAGTTCCCCATCGCCGTGCGGGTCGGGACGGAATCTCTCCGCTTCACCGCAATCGACTTGGTTGATTTTACGGATGGGAGGAAGGGGTTATCGGCGCGAGGTGGCTGGGTCCCGTCATTGACGCGCCGCAGTTGTAATGACGGTATGTCGTCATATTTCTTCGAAAACTGATGATGGCATGGCGGCGACAACGTATCCCCGGCTGACGCGGCAGCACCGGCAGAGCTTCTTCCTCCTCGGCGTCCGCGGGGCCAGCAAGAGCATCTGGGCGCGAGCACAGTTTCCCGATGCGCTGTGCATCGAACTGCTCGACGAGGCCCGCTACCAGGACTACCTCACCGATCCATCGCTCTTCGCCGCAAATCTCCAGACCGCCCGCCGGGGGGCTGGGTGGTAGTCCACAGAATCCAGCGTCTTCCCAACCTCCACAACGAAGTGCACCGCCACATCTAGGGTCGGCATCTCAACTTCGCACTGCTCGGATCGAGCCCGCGAAAGCTGAAAGCAGCAGGCGTCAACCTCCTCGCCGGCCGGGCGCTGCACAAGACAATGCATCCCCTGACCCCGACCGAACTTGGCAACAAATTCGACCTGGAAGCCGCCCTTGATACGGGAACCATCCCCCTGATCCGGGTCGCGAGCGAACGACGCCAAGTGCTCGTGAGTTATGTCCGGCTCTATCTCCGCGAGGAGGTTCGAGCGGAAGGGTCGGTCCGAAACCTTCCGGGAATAGCGCGCGTCTTACCGAATGCCGCCCCCTATCACGACCAGTCCGTCTGTCTAGACCTACTTGCGCGCCGCTAATCCAGGCGCTGGACCTGCAACGCACCAAACCGCTGGAAATCGTTGTCGTTTGTCAGAATCGCATCGATTCCGTGTTCCCGGCAAACGGCAGCAATCTGCGCGTCGAACATCAGGTTTCCATGCGAGTCCGCATCGCGGGCTGTCGTGAGCAACCACGCCATGAACTCCGCACCGGGTTGGACAACCTCGCAACTTGGCGAGGCGGCGACGGCTTCGATGAAATCCGCCGCCTGCGCGACGGTCGAGGGCGGATTAAACACCCGCTTGTGGGTTACCACTCGCATGAATTCGGTGACGCAGAACACCGGGAGTGCCCATCGTTCCACGCCTTCGCCGAGGGCGATGAGTCTTGCCGCCGCCGCCTCGTGCCATTCGCTCTCGATTCGATGTGCGTATATCAGGACATTCGTGTCGACCGCGATCACGGCTGGTCGATCACATCGTAGAGCGCGTCCCTATCGCTGATATCAACATTGGGCGGGCGATCACCCTTGACGGACTTCAGCTGCATACGGAATGGCGCCTTATCGTCCCGCACCACCGCGAGCCGTGCCCGCAGGGCGTCTTCGACGAGTCTCGTCAGCGTGATCCCATCACGTGCTGCCCGGCCTTTGGCCTGGCGCAGAACCTGATCATTCAAATTGAGGGTCGTCTTCATCACCATCCCGCCAGCACATACGTATGGTTCAACCATATCATCGTGCAAAGCGCACTGAAAGCTGTTTCCGCGACGACGAAACGCAGAAGCCCGCGTTGACACTCGAACGCGATCCCAGTGCATTTGCACCGCCGTGCACAACCAACGCCACGGCGGTCGGGACCCGTCAATTCCCGGCAAGGACCGCGCCGAAGACGAAAGCTACCCATTGCGTTTGGGGGAGTTCCGGCGGCATCTCGGGGAGCTCCTCGCCACCACGGAACCTCACGAATGCCAGAACTACATCCGCAACACCGGCCTTGGCCCCACCGATAACGGACGTGCTCGAGTCGTCCTGCACCTCTCTGCCTGTTGGATGTCCGACGGGTCGTACCAGACCGCCAGCAACTGCGCCCGGAACAACGCCAGAGCGGCTTGCTCGGCTCACCTCGCGGCGCCGCAGCTGCCACCGATAACCAACACTCGATCGGCGACCAGCCAATGACGTCGGGAACTTTGCCGGGGGCGCGCCCGGCAGAATTCGCGGGAAGGCAGGGACGCCGGCCCATCCGGCGGTGGGCGGTCGTGAACGCCCTTACCAGAAACTGCTGGCCGGCATCGAACCAGGCAACCCAAAAAAAGCCTGCCAACCCCGCCGGGGCACGGGTCTCCCTGAAGGAGCTCCTCATCAGACGCATCTGGCCTGGAAGCGGACCCTCCGGAGCTCCCGGCCCTTCCATCACCGGCCGTCAACCGACTTCTCCCGCCCGTTCGAGCACCAGGTAACCGAGCGGATTGACGACGACCTGGAAGCCGTCCGGCACCACGGTCGCGGTCTGCTCCTCGACGATGACAGCGGGGCCAGTTACCGCAGCATCTCGGGCCAACTCCCGGCGCCGGTACGCCGACGCCGTCACGTAGTCGGCGCGCATCGCGTCGAAGAGCCGGCGACGGTCGACTGGCTCCGGTCGGGAGCTTTCCGCCGGCGGGGCGTCGAGCAACACGGTGACGCCCGAAGTTGACGAGGGAGCGGCGGCACTCCCTTGCGCGGAAGGAGCTGCGGGCCCCCTTCGCGCGGTAACGGTGAGCGTCCAGCTCAGGACTTCGCGTTCCTGGTCCGGAAGGGTTCGGCTGAAGAGGCGCGCGTACTCGGCATCGAAGGAGGCGGCCAGGACCTCACGGTCGGGGGTCTCCAGGGCACGGACTGGAAGCGGCACCACGATCTCATGCCCCTGGCCTACGTAGCGCATGTGGGCGTGCCGGGTTTCCTCGAGTTCGGCGTCGTCTCCGGCCCCGGCCTGCACGACCCCCCGCGCCTCCGCCCGCATCTCCCCCAGCAGCGCGTTCGCGGACCCCGGATCAAACTCGGCCAGACGCATGTAGCGGCTTCGCACGACCTCGTACGACACCGCCGCCCGGAGCATGCCGATCGCGGAACCGACCCCGGCTCCGGTCGGCACGATCACCCGGCTGACGTCGAGCTTCTCGGCAAGGCGGGCCGCATGCAGCGGCGCGGCGCCGCCAAACGCGATCATGGTCCGGGCGGAGATGTCCTTCCCCCACTCGATGGCATGCACGCGAGCGGCGTTCGCCATGTTCTCGTCCACGACCTCGGAAATGGCGAGCGCCGCCTCCGGGTCGGCGAGCTCAAGCGGCCGCCCCACGGCGTTCCGGATCGACCCTGCTGCACGATCCGGGGCCAGCGGCAACGAACCCCCCGCGAAATCCGCCGGGTCGATGCGTCCCAGGACCACGTCCGCGTCGGTCACCGTCGGCCGCGTGCCGCCCCGGTCATAGCAGGCCGGGCCCGGGTCGGCGCCGGCGCTCGCCGGGCCCACGTTAAGGCGGCCCATCGCGTCGACGTCTGCGATCGAGCCCCCGCCGGCGCCGATCTCCACCATTTCGATGGCCGGGACGCGGACCGGCAAGCCGCTCCCCTTGAGGTTGCGGTAGGCGCGGGCGACCTCGAACGTGCGGGTCGTCTGCGGCTGGAACGCATCGATCAGGGCGAGCTTGGCGGTCGTGCCGCCCATGTCGAAGGAGAGCGCGTTTTCGCAGTCGCACTCGCGGGCGATCTCCGCAGCCAGGATCGCGCCGCCGGCCGGACCCGATTCGACCAGGCGAATGGGAAACCGGGTCGCGACCTCGAGCGTGGTGAGCCCGCCGCCCGAGGTCATGAGAAGCAGCGGGCAGCCGACCCCGAGATCGCGGAGCGCCGTGGCGAGGCGCGCCAGGTACCCCGACATCCGTGGCTGGACGTAGGCGTTGGCGCAGGCCGTGGACTGGCGCTCGTACTCCCGGATCTCGGGGCACACCTCGCTCGACAGCGTGACCGGGAGCTCCGGCAGGGCATCCTGGAGAATCTCGCCGACGCGATGTTCGTGGGCGGGGTTCGCGTAGGCATGGAGCAGGCCGACCGCCACCGCCTCGATCGCGTGCTGCTCGAAGCGCGGAAGGAGGGCGCGGACGGTGTCCTCGTCGAGGGGAACCAGGACGCGGCCCGCGTAGTTCATGCGCTCGGTCACCGGCCAGCGCAGGTACCGGGGCACGAGCGGCGCCGGCCGGTCGATCGAGATGTCGTACTGCTCAAAGCGGTTCTCGAGGGCCATCTCGACCGAGTCCCGAAAGCCCTCGGTGACGATGAGCGCGGTCCTGGCGCCGGTGCGCTCGATCAGGGCGTTGGTGGCGAGGGTGGTGCCGTGGATGACGAGGCCGACGGTGGCCGGCTCGACCCCCGCCTCGCGGATGGCCTGGCCGACGGCCGCGACCACGGCTTCCTCGGGCGCGGACGGCGTGGTCAGCACCTTGGCGGTGACGATCCGGCCGTCATCGAGCTCGAGCGCGACGTCGGTGAACGTCCCGCCGACGTCCACGGCGATCCGGCGATGCGGTCGGCCGTCAGTCATGCTGCCCACCACCGATCAGCCTCCGCGCGCTCGGACATCCGGGTGCTCGGCTCCCGCCGGCCGCTCGACACGCCTGCCGAGAGGGTCGACGGTCGGCCCGGCGCGCCAGCGACAGCCGGGCCATACGGGCGCCATCCCCGAGACCATCCGCCAGTCATCGAGCCGTGGCACGCCGCGCGTCTCCGTGGGCAGTGGCAACCTCGGTCGAGACCAGGCAGCGTCGCCGCTTCCCGGAGCGAAATCTCCGATACCACGAATGGAGCCCCGGGATCGCCCATTCGAGAGCCTGCTGCTGGCCGGGGCGACAGCCGGGGCCGGCCACTGGACCATTTGACCAGTGCGTCGGTATCCGGCAAGGCCCTCACGGCGTGGCGGCTTCCCACTCCTCTGCAGCCAGCGCCGGCTCCACGATGTCTCCGACCACGGTAACTGAACGCTCCAGCCCCGCCTGCGGATACCGGACAGCAACGCTGCGTACCGGACCGCGTTCGGCCACCGGCCGACCGCGCTTCAGGATGACCACGCGCTCTCCGGTAGCAGAGACATGATCAAGGATGGCCAGGCAGCGCGCCTTGAAGTCCGAGGCATTGATGGCTTCCATATGATTAGTACTGGTGAGCAGTCAGATTCTGTCAAGTGGGAAACCGCGGTCTTGGCCACGCCGAGCAAACGACCGGGGCGGTCGGCGGCTGGCGGAAGCCGCAAATGCCCGCTTCTTCCAACAAACGGGTTGAAGACGAACCAGCCATCGATGCGCCCATCGATGCGCGGGCCAGTTCGAAGATCCTCCGTGAGCAGCGTTCAGGTACGAGGATGTTGAGGCGGGCAACCGATGTGGGGGATATGACGTTTGCAGCGGGGCCCGGCCTGCGTCTACAGCACTGCTGCCACGGAACCGTGGATCAATCACAACCCGGCTGCATTCCGACCATCAGCTGCATTTCAGTTCTCGCCCCTGCTTGAAGCGGGCTGTGCTGCCGCCGGCCGAAGCGCCGTGTCAGCGGCCATCGGCCAGCCAGTTTTCCATCCTCAATCCGGGCACACGCCCGAATTCCCGTTCGTTGTTCGTGACGAGGGTTGCACCAATGCTGCGTGCGTGAGCTGATATCAGGAGGTCGTTGGCGCCTATTGGTTGCCCGCGCTGCTGGAGTGCTTCGCGTATCTCTCCGTAATGAACACCCGCACCCACGTCGAACGGCAGGATATCCAGATCGACGCAGAAAGCCTCGAGTTCCCGTTCATTTCGACCCGGTTTGGTCGAATGAGCCGCTCCGAAGCACAGCTCTGCGTAGGTGATTGAGGAGATGCACAGGGAAGCCGCGTTCGTTTCGAATTTCTCTCGCAATACCTGGTCACGTTGGTTGATGAGATAGATGCATGTGTCCGTGTCAAGCATGAACATCAGCCGACCTTATCGCGCTCCTCAAGGGGCGGCTGTTGGCGCTGCGGCAACGATCCACGAGATTCGGAATCAAAGAAGGCCGCCCAATTCTTGCCACGCGGGCGCAGTGTGACTTGATCCCCTTCCTTGATCACTTCGACCTCGGATGTCGCGAAACGGCACGCCGCCGGAAGGCGGACCGCTTGGCTGCGGCCGCTCCAGAACACTTTTGCGATACCGCGATAATCCGGAATCTTGGGCAAGACAACCTCCTGATGCTGCACTATCTCATGATATATAGCTACCGGAACGGTTCAAGGGGCGACCGAGGCGTTGCATCGTGCCCGCAGGCGCAGGTGTACGCGCAGCCACGGCCCTCAATTTCCTGGAGAACGGCCGCTCGCCAAAAGTCTTGTATGCGTACCGGGCGGATGAATACGTGATCGACGAGTACGAGGGGATGATCAACCTGCAGGTCGACTTCGCGGACCGGACGATCGAGGGTTGCATCGGGTGCCAAGGCGACCTGGTGACCAGGCGGGCGCATTTCAGCGCGTTTCTCGGCGAAGAGGTCATCGATACGGAATCCCTGGTCCTGGACCATGAGATCCACTTCGGCGCCCTCGAATTCGACGAGCTGACCGGTCAGTTCTCCGGGACCGGAGCTACGGTGGTCCGTCCCGACCTGGAGATTGTCGAATCGGATGGGGGCTGGGGCGGGCAGTTCTCCGAACGGCCGGACGCGGCCGGGCTGCCCCGGCTGGCGGCGGGCTTCAGCTCCGCCGGTTTCCTGGACGAGAACGGCGTCGAGGGGGTCTTCGTCGGAACGTTCGTGGCGTTGAGCCCGAACGTGATCGACGAGTAGTCGTCGCCAAGCGGCGACCTGGCGAGCGAGCGCCGCTGCCCGCACGCCGACGATGATCTGCGCCCGGCGTTGCCGGGAGCGCGGGCCCAGCACGCACACTGCTCGGTCACCACGGTCTTAAGTCTGGCGACGTACTGGCAAAAAAACGGTCGGCGGTTGCCGCCTGGAAACCCGGCGGCCACCCGATCCGGCATTCCGAACGATTGTTTCGAAAACTGCCGGCTCACAGGCTGGCACAAGACCTATGAGGGGTGAAGCCGCCGACCGCGACCAAAGCCCCTTCTCGTCTTGGCACCGCTGACCGTGGGCTGCCCGGAGCAGATCAGGAGGAAAACCTGCTGCCGATGCGGTAGGGGCCGGCTCCCGAGAAGGGTTGGTGGTCGTCTCGACAGAGACTAGCTGTCCATGGGACGTTGCTCCGGCACGCTCCAATATGGTCGCGTGCGCTACATCATGTGCGAAATTGATTTAACACTACCGGATATAGAAGGTCAAGACATTTGGACGCGTTGCGAGCGTGTCATGTTCATGCCTCCCGAACGAAATAAAGCACGGTCGGGAAATCAGGAGATACGCGCGTAGGCGGCAGCTCGAGAAGTTCCGTCAACGGTGGTTGAGGGCCGGCGTTCCCGACCTCATTCAACGCGAGATCCTCCAGTATTCGTCGGTTCCGGTGAGGCGCTCGACGGTGGAGGCGCTGGCAACTATCAGCGTCTTGCGCGCAATGGAGAGCAGGCGGGCAGAGCTGCCGCCGGACGCTCGAAAGCGGGAGGCCGGGCTGCAGCAATCGCTGGCGCAACGAAATCCTCGGGCTGCGCTGGGACGACCTCAACTTCGACACCGGCGAGATGCGGCTTCGCGATTCAAAGACCGGACCGCGACAGGTTCTGCTCGGCGTGGCGGCGCGGGAACTGCTGGACCGCCTCACCGTGACTGAGCGCGGAGAATGGGTATTCCCCCGCAACGGCGGGGACGAACCCCTGAACAAGAATGACCTCTGGAAGTTCTGGACAAAAACGCGTGATGCGGCGGGGATCGTGGCGGATGCGAGGCTGCACGACCTGCGCCACGCGCACGCCTCGCACGCAGTCATGAATGGCGAGAGCCTGCATGTCGCGGAACGCCTGCTTGGACATCGGCGGGCAAGCACGACCAACCGCTACGTTCACCTCGACGACGCCACGCTGAGCCAGGCGGTCGAGCGGGTGGCCTTAGCGATTCAACGGAAGCTGTGCGATACTGATTGCTTGCAGTTTCCGGGGTCCGAAGAATTGAAACGATGCCCCACATCGGGGGAAGTGTGAACGACAAAGCCTTTCATCTTGAAGAGTTCGATCGCGGCCTGACGTTGCCGCTCCCATTTGTGCACCAGGAAAAAGAGAAGCGCACTCCGCAACGCCACACTCGCGTGGACAACCTGAACAGATCGCCATTTGACGCGATCGTCGGATCCGTTGTTGCTGTGTGGAGATGCAAAGGGCGCTTTGGGGCTCTTGCCCGACGAGTCCGTCCAGACGGTCGTCACTTCGCCACCCTATTGGTCACTGCGCGACTATGGAATAGAGGATCAGATAGGCAGGGACGACCGGCTGGGTGTCTACATTGACAGCATTGTACGCACGTTTGACCAGGTCAGACGGGTCCTGCGGGACGACGGGACCGTCTGGTTGAATGTGGGAGACTGCTACACCTCAGGCAACCGCAGGTACCGAGCGCCCGACCGAAAGAATCGCGCCCGCGCCATGGGGGTACGGCCACCCACACCGGAAGGGCTGAAGCCAAAAGACCTGATCGGCCTTCCATGGCGCATTGCGTTTGCCCTTCAGGATGCGGGTTGGTGGATTCGCAGTGAAGTGATTTGGCACAAGCCAAACGCGCACCCGGAATCCGTGCGCGATCGACCGACAAAGGCGCACGAAACGGTGTTCCTTTTGTCAAAGAACCAAGACTATTTCTATGACGTTGACTGGGTTAAGGGCCCGCACGCGCGCCGCCTGCGGACTATCTGGGAGATTCCCACCGAACCCGTCAAGCGTGTAAACGGGGAACTGGATGATCACCCCGCGATGATGCCGTTGTCGCTCGCGCGGCGCTGCATTGGGATCACCAGTCGCGATGACAGCGTTGTGCTCGACCCCTATGCCGGTTCGGGAACCACACTGCTTGCTGCCAGCGAGCTTGGGCGGCGATGGGTGGGGGTAGAAATCAAACCCGCGTTCGTGGACTTGATCGAGCGGCGCTTCCGCTCATGGTGACGCTGGACGAACTCAAGGCGACACTCGACACATTCTCTCCCGCAAAAGTGGAATTCGTGGCGAGGGTGATGGAATCCCTGGCCAACCCTCCGAGCGCAGACATTCGATCCAAGGGCACCTGGCTGACAAGCGAGCCGGATTGGATTGAGTATTTCGGGCTCGCATTGTCTGTCCATCATGGTGCCACTACAGAGCCCCTGGGACTCTCATCCTTTGAGACAGTTTTCAGAAACGCTTGCGAACACGTCCAATGGTCAGTTAGCCCACCCGGCTCCATGACCCAGCGATTTGTCGATTTGTCCGTTCAACCAGGTTCCCGTCGAAGACGGCGCTTGTCTCTGAAATCGACCGCCGCCAAGAACATGTCGAAGACGTCCTTGCATATTTCGAAGCTGACATAAGCAGCGTGGGTTCAGGACGCGCGTACCGCGAAAGCTCGACGAGAACACACGCTCAAGCTCTTTCGGCAATACAAGCGTGCCGTCAGTCAGATCATCATGCTTCGAGCGTTCCGCGAGGGTAGTGATGAAATCCCCAGCCAATATCAGCTGGTTGAGATCCCGGTAAAGATCTTCAATTCAATACAGGGGGTGCCGCTGAGCGTATTTGAACGCGATGCACCGGTGATTGATTGCCATGTCGGAAACCAGGTCGCGGCCGTGGTTGCCATCGACCGCTCGGACGCAAAGATCACAGTCAGGCGAGTTCAGCTTTCTGCATGCATCGTTCATGCGGAATGGAATAGAGCCGATGAGGGCCAAGCGGTCAAATTGAGAAGAATGCGGATGCGGGCGCAGCCAAGTAGACAGGAGTCAAGGACTTCAAGCCAGCCTTCCGGCAGGAAGGTATGTCCTGAGTGTGGCCATGTATTTCAGGGGAACGGTTGGGACGGTATCGATGCCCATTGGCGATCCAAGCATGAGCACATTATGCCCTATGAGAGAGCATGGCCTCTGCTTCGCGAAGGCAACTACAGAAAGAATGTCCTAAACTGATACGCTGCCGGGTAACTGAATTGATGGCGACCGCAGATAACTCGTCAACTAGATCTCTGCCAAATGAGGATCTGTTTGATCTTGTAATCCTGTCCCATTGATGTAAGCGCATCCACAGCTTACGTGTCCCAACCTTCAACGGGAGAAGTTCATGGCTGACAACATCCGAACAGAGGAAAGCAACACAAAAGACCTCGACCTTAGCGATTTCGGAAATTTAACACCGGTATTCTCTAACCGATTCTACGTTTTTTCCGGATCGGACTTGTCAAAGATATTGGGAATTATCGGAACGCTTGACAGTTGCCCACAGATCAAATATAGTCTCCGCAGAATGGAGACTATATTCTATATGACGTAAGCCAAAGGCTCAGGCAAATCACACCGAGAAGCAGTTAGTCTCATCGAACTCTACGACATGTTCCCGACCGAGGAAGCTGCAAACGACTGGTTCGAATCCATCATCTGGCCGGATGGCAACCGCCATTGCCGTAAATGCGGTTCCACACGCACCAAAGCAGTACCCAACGCCAAACCGCAGCCTTACTGGTGCTCCGACTGCCGCAGCTATTTCAGCGTCCGTACGGGCACGCCGATCGCCAGGACCAAGATTCCGATGCGCAAGTGGGCGATCGCCATCTACCTGTGCCTCACCAGTCTCAAATCCGTCTCCAGCATGAAGCTGCACCGCGACCTCGACGTCTCGCAATCGTCGGCATGGTTCATGCTCCACCGGCTTCGTGAGGCATGGGCATGGCGCTGTGGCCCGTTCGATGGCCCTGTAGAGGTCGATGAGACCTACTTCGGCGGCAAGCGCAAGAACATGTCCAACAGGAAGCGCAAGGAACTTGCAAAGTCCGAACCAGGCCGCGGCCCTGTTGGTAAGACGGCCGTGGTCGGCGCCAAGGACCGGGCGACCAACAAGGTGAAGGCCAAGGTCGTGACATCCACGGACAAGGACACGTTGCAAGGCTTCGTCTCCGACAGTGCCAAGCGTGGCGCCACGGTCTACACGGACGAGGCACTAGCCTACAAGGGCATGCCCTTCCACCACGAAGCCGTGAAGCATTCGGTTTCGGAATACGTCCGCGACACGGCCCATACCAACGGGATTGAATCGTTCTGGTCAATGCTCAAGCGGGCGCAGGCGGGCACGTTTCACAAGATCAGCCCAAAGCACCTGAACCGCTACGTTGCCGAGTTCGCTGGCAAGCACAACGTCCGGGAACTCGGAACGCTGGCACAAATGCGCGACACGGTTGCCTCGCTGGTCGGTCGGAACCTGCTGTACCGGGAACTGACTGCCCACAATGGGTTGGATAGTGGAGCCAGGGCATAAGTTTCCCTTGCTGCCCTAATGCAACTTCGCGTTCTCAGGAATCTCGCCTGCAACCATAATTCCAAGGTGCTTTGCGTCGTCTGTAGTCATGGGTCTTGGACCGGCCTCATCACATATGTTCAAATCACCTATGCCGACTGAATTGATTAAACCTTTACACTGATTCTTCGATATTCCTCTGATGTTTCTATGGCATGTGTCGCCGGTTGATGACGGCTCGCACGTGATGTGGAATCCATCAGGTAGGATATCAGTCTGGAATCGCCAGAAAATGATGGGGTCGCCCGCGATTCCTGGGTAGTAGATCCTAGCGTGCTCACATTCGTCGTTACCTTCAGCCTTTGCGCAGTTCCGGTCGAATACTGAAACTGTTCGTGTATTGGATGATGGCTGAAATGCGGTACTCTTAAATCGCCCGAGTTTGGTACTGTAGTGTTTTGGATGTAGTAAACGAACCAGCATGGTTGCGATACACTCCGGGCAATTTTCTTCAAATAGCGTTGAAGATGATGCAATTGTATATTGGGCTGCTCTTCGACAGTCTTACGAATTGCCTCGTCATCATGCTCCAGATCTATTGAGCCATCAGGACCACATAGAATATTGATGGTATTGGACCCATAGTAACCGGATGCTAAGATTCCACCGTCAATATCCGGGAATACTTCGACCTCGTCTGACCCGTATCTACGGAACAGGCCATCAACAATCTTGGCGTAACGGCAAGCTTCCGGTGTTGCGGCTGCACCTGTTCCATAGTGCCACCCGTCAGGTAAACTCCCGAAATATTCAATTTGCTTTACTATGTCTTCACGCGTGTTCATGTTAGGTGCTTTCTTCGTCGCTCGGATCCAGTACATTAAGCGCCATATTGATGGTAAAATTGTAGGCAGGTTTACCATCCTTGCCTAGTTCATCAAGTAGCAGGACTTCACTAATTGATGGCTTGATTTGAATGGAAACCCCATTTGCCAAAAATAATTTGACAAATGGTTCTTCGGCTCTAACAACATCCATCAGGGTGCCAGTCTGTTTTTTGCCGGTAGCCGGATCAATGATTGTTTTCCGCAGTGGCTTTGGTGCCGTCATGGCGGGCGCCTCATCAAGGGGGTCGTGACTACGCAAGCAGACACGAATGATCGCACGATGGTACGATTTCTTGGGATCAATTTAGGATTGTACCGGCAAGTTACAAGCACCCATGTCTCGGGTCAAGCAAGGAATCGCCCGTGAACTGGTGTTGATGGCGGTTCTTCACAGAAGTTCCACGGGTTATCCACAGGCTGGACGCCTTCATGCGGCGGTGGGCGCGGTTTCGGCCCACGGCCGTC
>JAJDZX010000057.1 GCA_022824395.1 Alphaproteobacteria bacterium | reverse complement strand
ACCGGCGCCACCAAGCGCCCGCCAGGCCCGTTCCGGCCTGAATCGGCGTGGCCAAAGCGTCACGCAGGGCTGCCAGCGGCCGCCGCCACTGCGTCAGCGCGGGGACATGCCCCCGAAACCGCTACAACGCAGGGGGCTCCGAGGCGCCCGGAAGCTGTCATGCCAAGGGTCCGAGTGTCGCAGACTGACCCCGCCGTGACACCGCGGCAGCCAGCCGATTCCCGGACAGGGCCACGACGGCCAGCCGTCGGACCAACGGCACGGTCGCGCATCTCTTGGAACTTGTATCCCCGGGTTGACAGCAGGTGCCGATCTGTTCCACCTACGGATTAATAAGGAACACTAACAGTACGCGTTACGGTCATGACAGGAACGACAGCGACACCACTGGCACGTGACCCGTCCTCCTGCACCGCACGTTCGTCTGCCGCGCCCGCATCACGCCGGCCGGCCACCGTCGCCTCGGCGAGGTGCTCGCGCTCACGCGGCAGCTCTACAACGCGGCCCTCAAGGAGCGCGTCGAGGCCTGGCGCCGCCCGGTCACCTGGCAGGACCAGTGCAAGAGCTTCACCGCGCTGCGCCGTGATCCGCTGTTCACCGACTTCCGCACCCTCGACCTCCGCATCCAGCGCGCCCCGCTGAGACGGGTCGACCGGGCATTCCGGGGGTTCGTCCGCCACTGCCGGGCCGGTGAGGCGCCCGGCTTCCCGCGCCGCGCGCTCGACCTCGATCGCGATCACAATGCAGCGATCTGCATCCTGCGGCGGGCCTGGCCCGCCCACGGGCAGGGCCTGGCGGATGTTCAGCCTCCCGTGGCCACGGCAGGGCCGGATGCGTCTCGCCCGTCCAGTGCAGGCGGGACGTCCGTCCCGTCCAGCGGGGTGTTGGCTCCGCTCGTGGCATGACCGTGTCCATGTTCTCCCATGGATATAAACCCCCATCTCTTTACCCCAAAGCGGTGCACGGGTAGATTTTTTGTTGCGCAGGTCGATGACGGCGGGCGCGGGTACACCGGGGATGCCGCGGCCCATGCGCCTACTTGCAGGAAACAGCAACGAGCAGTTCGCGCAGGCCGTTGCGGATGAGCTGGGCCTGAGGCTCACAGCGGCCGACGTCCGCCGGTTCTCCGACGGCGAGGTGTTCGTCGAGGTGCGCGAAAACGTTCGGGGGCAGGACGTATTCGTCCTGCAGTCCACGTCACCGCCGGCCAACGACCACATCATGGAGTTGCTGGTCTGCATCGACGCCCTGAGACGCGCGTCCGCGGCCAGCGTCACCGCGGTCATCCCCTACTTCGGCTATGCCCGCCAAGACAGGAAGGCCGCCCCCCGCGCGCCGATCTCGGCCAAACTGGTCGCAAACCTCATCACCACGGCCGGTGCCAGTCGGGTACTGACGATCGACCTGCACGCAAACCAGATCCAGGGATTCTTCGACATACCGGTCGACAACCTGTACGCGGCACCGGTCATCGCCGCCGACATCCGTAGCCGATTCGACAACGAGTCCTACGTGCTGGTATCCCCCGACGTCGGCGGCGTCGCGCGGGCACGGTATCTCGCTGCCCGGGTGGACAGCAGCCTCGCCATCGTCGACAAGCGGCGCGAACGCGAGAACGTGTCGGAGGTCGTCAACATCATCGGAGAGGTTCGCGACCGGGTCTGCATCATCGTGGATGACATCGTGGATACTGCCGGGACCCTGTGCAACGCCGCGCAGGCGTTGACGTCTGCCGGTGCCAGTCGGGTCGCCTGCTACGCCACGCATGGGGTACTGTCGGGTCCGGCCGTGCAGAGGATCGATGCTTCCTCTCTGGACATGCTGCTGGTCACTGACAGCATTGCTGCCCGTGACGAGGTTGCAAATTCGGGGAAAATCCGGACACTCTCCGTCGTCCCGCTGGTCGCCGAGGCGATCCGGCGGATTAGCGATCATCGCTCGGTTTCCAACCTCTTCGACTGAGGCGGGGGCGCCGTTCGCCCCGGGACAGACCTATGCAAGACACGTCGACCATCAAAGCCGAAGTGCGCACACCTCGCGGCAAGGGCGGTGCACGTGCCCTGCGCCGACAGGGGCGGCTGCCCGCCATCATCTACGGCAGGGACTTCGAGCCTCTGGCCATCGATCTTGATCTCGATTTCAGCCGTCGCGAAATCCGCCGACCCGGTTTCCGGACCCGGTTGTACGACATTGATGTCAACCGGGACTCCACGATCCGGGTGCTGCCGCACGCCGTCGCATTTCATCCGGTCACCGATGATCCGATCCATCTGGACTTTCTCCGCGTCGGCCCTGACACAATGGTCACCGTGGAGGTGCCGGTGGCATTCCTCAATCAAGAAGTCTCCCCCGGCCTCAAGCGCGGCGGCGTGCTCAACATTGTCCGGCGCACCATCAACGTTAGCTGCCCGGCCGGCCTGATCCCCGAGGCGATCGAGTTCGATGTTTCGGAGCTCGAGATCGGCGACAGTCTTCACATCAGCCATACCCAGCTGGACCCCGCCGTGACACCCACGATCGGTGACCGGGATTTCACGGTTGCCAGCATCGTGGCCCCTTCCGCCCTGGTTTCTGCCGCCACCGCCGAGGACGAGGAAGACGAGGAAGCGGAGGAGGAGGAGCTCGAGACCACGGACGAGCCGGAAGACACGCCGACCGAGGAGTAACCGCCCGGTCGCGAGGCCGATCTTGTGGACCAGCTTTTCGTCGGGCTCGGCAACCCGGGCACGAAGCACGCTCGCCAGCGACACAATGCCGGCTTCATGGCGCTCGCAGCAATTGCCGCGGAGCACGGCTTCGGCCGGACGGGGCGGCGGTTCCGCGGCGCCGTTCGCTCCGGTCGAATCGAAGGCACGGCCATCCTGGCATTGTGCCCGCTCACCTGGATGAATCTGTCTGGCGAATCGGTGAACCTGGCCTGCCGCTACTACAAGGTGCCCGCGGCGCAGGTGACGGTGTTCTACGACGACCTCGATCTCGCAGCCGGCAAAGTCCGGGTCCGACGTGGTGGCGGCAGTGGCGGTCACCGGGGCATCGACAGCATCGATCGCTGTCTCGGGCGCGACTATCGTCGGGTCCGGATCGGGATCGGCCGCCCGCCCGGACAAGAAGTGGCCGAACGATACGTCCTCAGGGATTTCAGCCGCTCGGAACTGGAGTGGCTGCAACCGCTGCTTATCGCGATGGCAGCGGCAGCGCCGCTGCTGGTGGCCGGCGAAGACGATCGTTTCATGAATCGAATCGTGCTGGAGGCGCCGCCGCCCGCAGCTGCGGAACCCTAGAAGATAGGTCATGGGTTTTCGGTGCGGCATCGTGGGGTTGCCCAACGTCGGGAAGTCGACGCTGTTCAACGCGTTGAGCGGTGCTCTGGCCGCGGAGGCCGCGAACTATCCCTTCTGCACTATCGAGCCCAACGTTGGCCGCGTCCCCGTTCCGGACCCGCGGATCGATCAGCTGGCCGAGATATCTGGATCCGCCGACCGGATCCCCGCCATGATCGACTTCGTCGACATCGCGGGCCTTGTGAAGGGAGCGAGCCGCGGGGAGGGACTTGGCAATCGTTTTCTTGCAAGCATCCGGGAGGTCGACGCGGTCGTCCACGTCCTGCGCTGCTTCGATGATGATCGCATCACGCATGTCGCGGGATCGCCGGACCCGGCGGGAGACGCCGAGGTCGTGGAAACCGAACTCCTGTTGGCCGACCTCGGGACGCTGGAGCGGGCCCGCGATCGCCTGGTCAAGACGGCTCGGAGCGGCGATCGAGGCAGCCGACAGCAACTCCAGATGGTCGAACACGGCATCGAGCATCTGGGAAGCGGCCGGCCGGCACGAGAACTCGCCGGCGGGAAGAACGGCTCACTGTTTCTGGAACTCGGCCTGCTGACGGCCAAGCCGGTGATGTTCGTTGCCAATGTCGGCGACACCGACATCCACCGCGGCAACGCCTTGACGCAGTCGGCCGCGGCACATGCCGCAGCACGCGGGGCGGAACTGGTCCTGGTGTCGGCGCAGCTAGAGGCTGAACTGGTCGAACTTGAAGGCGACGCCGATCGCGAGGCGTTCCTTGCCAGCATGGGCCTGGCGGAGTCGGGACTCGTCCGGGTGTCGCGCGCGGGTTACGCGTTACTCGGTCTGATCACCTTCTTCACTGCCAACGCGAAGGAGGCTCGCGCCTGGACGGTCAAGACGGGCACCACGGCGGTTTCGGCGGCGGGCGTCGTCCACAGCGACTTCGCGCGTGGCTTCATCGCCGCGGAAACCGCGAGCCTTGAGACGTTCGTGGAGGCGGGAGGCGAGCAGGCAGCGCGCGCCTCGGGGCGCCTTCGGAGCGAAGGTCGCGACTACATGGTGCGCGACGGCGATGTCGTGCTATTCCGCTTCAATGTCTAGCCCGCCCCACCAGCACACGCGCGCCTTCGTGCTGGCACCGTCTTGCCAGCCGGAAGAGCCAGGGCTAAGCGACCGGGGCCAGCTCTTCGGCCTGTAACGCGGCTTCCGACACCGGTCGAAGCAGTTCCTGCAAGTCTTCCCTAGAAGTGTCGGGGTTTAACCAAGCGTCAAAATCAGCGCGACCGATGATGGCCGGCATGCGATCGTGAACGCGGCCCACAAGGCCATTGGCCGCCGTCGTCACAACCACGCAGCCCGTCGCCGGACCTTCCCCGTTGGCCGAGCGCAGGGGCTGATAAATGCCGGCAAAGGCCAGATAGCCGTCGTCAGAGGCCCGGAATTTCCAAACGATCTGCGGGCCTTCTTCCGGCATCCCCCATTCGTAGAACGCATCCGCCGCGATCAAACACCGACGGCGCTGGAAGGACTCCTTGAAGGACGGATTCCGGGCAACACTCTCGGCGCGGGCACTCGCCACCAGACCTGCAGAATCAGGGCGTTCCGACGGAATTCCCCAGTACAGCACCGCGGCGCGAATCTGCCCCTCGGCACTCCGGCCACCAGCAAGGACCTCCGTCCCCGGAGCGATTTCCGCGTTCGGTTCCGGCACCGACCCATTCGGGTCGCCAAACAAGTTGCGCCGAGCACCGGCGGGATCGGTCAAGCTGTATCGGCCGCGCATGGGGTTAGACATAATTGAACTCCCTGGATGGGTCAACGAAATCGGTGCCGCCCGCGACGCCGCACCGCGGCCGGACAGCGGAGTGTCATTTAGTGCGGTCCAGCGATACCGGCCGCCTAGCCGTCCGGTGCCCCCAGATATCCTTGTACGCCTGTTTTCCGGCGAACATACCGCAGTCGAGAATTCGGCCAACCTCGACCGCTCCACCGCCTACATCAAGTCGGCGCCGCCAGGTTCCACCTCGTCGTCCATGGGAAGATCCGTGGCGGTGCCAGGGCTGTTCCGCCGTCTATCGCAAAGCCGGCATAACCTGATTCGGTTTCCGCATTGCATCGGTCGAGGTAT
Organism: Alphaproteobacteria bacterium; assembly: GCA_022824395.1. Lineage (GTDB taxonomy): Bacteria > Pseudomonadota > Alphaproteobacteria > TMED109 > TMED109 > VXPW01. Next base: position 30,980 of record JAJDZX010000057.1, on the reverse strand, counting down.
GCCGGAAATCCGCCGATGTAGGGCATGAACACGCGCGGGCGGCTGGGAATGTTCGCACCGACGTACCAAGAACTGCACGTCGACCGCAAGGACTCGCTCGCGACATCGTTGACGTGGCCAATCCAGGCGTTCTCGGAGGTCGCCAGGGGCTCAATCGTGCGGGCTCCAGCGTCATCCAGTCGCGTGAAACAGTGTGCAATCCAATCGACGTGCTGCTCGATCGCCGGCATCATGTTGGCCAGCACCGAGGGGCTCCCGGGACCCGTGACGGTAAAGAGGTTCGGGAACCCGGCGGACATCAGACCCAGGTAGGTTCGCGGGCCTGACCGCCACTTGTCTTTCAGCGTCATGCCCTTCCGACCGGTGATCCGAATGCGGTCGAGCGATCCCGTCATCGCCGCGAAGCCGGTGGCACACACGATGACATCGAAGTCATAGCGCTGGTCCGCCACGACCAAACCGGTCTCAGTGAAGCCCTGAATCGGTGTCTCGGATACGTCGACCAGGCTCACGTGCGGCAAGTTGAATGTCTCGTAGTAGCCGCTATCCACGCACAGGCGCTTGCAACCGAATACGTTGTCGGGGCACAGCAACTGCGCAACCTCGGGATTCCTGACGACCGAGCGAATCTTGCCGCGCACGAATTCCGCGATGCTGTCGTTCGATTCCTGATTGAGCAGCAGGTCCGAAAACGCGCCGAGAAAACCAAGTCCGCCGCGACGCCAGTAGTCCTCGTAGTGCAGTTCCCGCTCGAGCGGCGACAACTCCAGCGCCGAACGCTTGTCGTACTGGAACAGGAACGCCGGCATGCGGGTGCGCGCCAACGCACGGAAATCGGCATAGTTCGCCTTGATTCCGCGCTCATAGTCCGGATTCATGGGCGTGTTGCGGGCCGGGACCGCGTAGTTCGGGGTACGCTGAAACACCACCACCGCCTCGGCATCCCGGGCAATGATCGGAATCGACTGGATAGCGGACGAACCGGTCCCGATGACACCGACCCGAAGACCCGTGAAGTCGAAGCCCTCATGCGGCCATCTGCCGGTGTGCAGAATCGGCATCTGGCAATCCTGCATCCCGGCGAAGGCCGGAAGATTGGCGGCAGAAAGGCAGCCCACGGCCGACACGAGATAACGTCCCGTCACCCGGTCGCCGCGATCGGTCTCCACGACCCACCGGCCGACGCGCTCGTCGAAGCTCGCCGTCGTGACACGAGTCCGGAACCGGACATCGCGGCGCAGATCGAAGCGGTCGGCGACGTATCGGGCGTAGTCGAGGATCTCCGGCTGTGATGCGTATTTCTCTGACCAGCTCCACTCCTGTTCCAGACCCTCGGAAAAGGAGTACGAGTACTGCATGCTCTCGATGTCGCAGCGCGCACCGGGGTAGCGATTCCAGTACCACGTGCCGCCAACATCGTCTGCAACATCATAGGCGCGGGCCGACATGCCGATGCTGCGCAGGCGGTGCAGCATGTACATCCCGCCAAACCCGCTGCCGATGACAACCACGTCGAAAGCGGTGTCGGTTTCCGGACCGCGGTTACCCTCCCGGGGGGTCATGGGCTCTTCCCCGCCCGGTCGCGCGATCAGATCCTTCGGACTCGAAAAACAGCGTCAGAATCCGCTCGTATACATCCGTCAGCGTCAGCAAGTCCTCCACCAGGACCCGCTCGTTCGCCTGGTGCATCGTCTTCCCGACCCCACCAAACTCCACGACCGGACAGACAGCCTGAATAAACCGCGCGTCGGACGTCCCTCCGCTGGTCGATGCCGCGGGTTGCCGTCCCGTGACGGCCCTCACCGCGGTTGCGACCACGTCTGTCAGGCGCCCCGGCCGGGTCAGAAACGCCGGCCCGCTCCAGTCCAGGTCAAGCTTGTAGCTGCCGGCCGCCACCCGATCAAGGCACGCGCGCAGCCAAGCCTCCAACGATGCAGGGGTGTGTGCCGGGCAGTATCGCACATTGAAGCTCGCAGTGGCACAGTTCGGTATCACATTCGTGACGCGGTTCCCCACGTCCACCGACGTGATCTCCAAATTGGACGGCTGGAAATGGTCGACCCCGTCGTCCGGCGCCTCGGACAGGAGCGAGGTGAGCAGCGCGACGAGCCGGGGAATCGGGTTATCTGCAAGCTCCGGGTACGCGACGTGCCCTTGCGTGCCGTACACGGTCAAAGTGCCGTTCACGCTGCCCCGGCGGCCGATCTTCATCATGTCCCCGAGGCGCTCCGGATTGGTCGGCTCACCCACGAGACAGACGTCGATGTGCTCGTCGTGCCGTTTCATCCAGTCGAGAACCCGCACTGTGCCGTGTCGTGCGTCTTTTTCCTCGTCGCCGGTGATCAACAGGCTAATCGAGCCATACAATCGTCCATTGTCCAGAATCCTCGAGCAGGCGGCAACGAACGCGGCAATGCTTCCCTTCATGTCGGACGCGCCCCGGCCGTACAGGACGCCGTCTTCGGTGATCCCCCCGAACGGATCCTTGTCCCATGTGTCCATGGCGCCTGGCGGCACGACGTCCGTATGACCTGCGAAGCAGAAGTTCGGGCGGTCCACCCCGATTCGGGCGTACAGGTTCTCCACCTGTGCGTCGGGCCCCTCCGTGCCGGGCTCCCCGAACGCGAGACGCCGGCATGTGAAACCGAGGCGTCCCAGAGCCGCTTCCAGAACTCCCAGCGCACCGGCATCGACCGGCGTCACGCTGGGGCAGCGAATCAGGGCCCGGGCAAGTTCCAGCGGATCGGTCGGACGGTGCGGATTGCTCGCAGCAGCGGAACTCATGGGCCCGCCGTCATCAGGGCGAACGCGTAGACGAGCGCGACCTCGTCAAGCCGCGCGAAGCGGCCGGCTGCCCCCCCGTGGCCCGCCTCGAGATTGGTCCACAGGAGCACCGGTTCCGCTGAGGTCGTGTGTTCGCGGAGCCTCGCGATCCACTTGGCAGGTTCCCAGTAGCCGACGCGCGGGTCCGTCAGGCCGGCGGTCGCAAGCACGGCCGGGTAGCGACGTCTGGATACGTTGGAATAGGGACAGTACGACCCGATACGAGCGCGTGCCGCCGCGTCGCGAATTGGATCGCCCCACTCCGCCCACTCCGGCGGTGTCAGCGGGAGCGTGGCATCCTGCATGGTGTTGAGCACGTCGACGAAGGGCACCTCGGCGATCACGCCGCCGAAGAGTTCGGTGTCCCGGTTGAGCGACGCACCGACGAGCAAGCCTCCCGCGCTCCCGCCGTGCGCAATGATCCTGCCGGGACTCGTGTATCCCGCCTCCACCAGCCCCCGGCCTGCGGAGACGAAATCGGAGAAGCTGTTCTCCTTGTGCTCGAGCTTGCCGTCTAGATACCACCCGTAGCCCAGCTCAGTGCCGCCGCGAACATGGGCGATCGCGTACGCGAAACCGCGGTCCAGCAGGCTGAAACGGGTGTGGACAAACGACGCCGGCGTGGCATGCCCGTACGCCCCGTAGCCATAGAGGAGAAGCGGCGTACGGCCGTCAAGCGTCAGGTCCCTTCGATGCACCAGCGATACCGGGACTTCCGCGCCATCCTCGCTGCGCACCGTGAGGCGCCTGGCGACGTATTGCCCAGCGTCGTGCCCGCCCGGGATCTGTTGCTCCTTGCGGAGCACAGCCGTCCGATCGCGCATATCGAAATCGAACGTTCTGCTGGGTGTCGTCAGGGAACTGTACACGTAGCGGACCACATGTTTCTCGTATTCCATCCCTGCGACCAGCTGGAGACTAAACGTCTCTTCACCGCCTGCATCGATCGCATACTCATCGCCATCACGGAGACTGTGCACCACGATCCTGGGCAACCCGCCTACGCGTTCCAGCCGGACCAGCCAGTCGGCGAACACCTGCACGTCCAGTATGTAGATACCGGCACGATGCGGCACAATCTGGCACGATGCTGTGCGGTCGCCGTGCACGGGGACCTCGACGATCTTGAAGTCTACTGCGCCATCGGCATTGGTAAGAAGAATCAACCGTTCGCCGTGATCGGAAACCGTGTAGCGCACCCCCTCTCGTCGCCCCCAGACCCGGAAAGGTTCGGAGTCCGGCCGGGAAGCATCGATCAGGTACGTCTCGGAGGCATCGGCGTGCTCATGACAGTCGATGCGAACGAAGCGACCGCTTTCAGTTCGGCTGACGGCGAGGAACACCTGCGGAGACGGGCTGGTGAATACGGCCACGTCCGACCCGGGCGGGTCTCCGAGGCGGTGTCGGCGCACCTGCCATGGTCGATGCTGATCATCCAGGACCGTGTAATACAGCTGCCGGGAATCGAGCGACCAGACGAGATCCCCCTGGGTCTCCTGCAGCCGGTCCGGGAGCTCCGCTCGGTCCGGGAGATCGAGAAACCGCACTTCGTACTTTTCCGACCCCTTGCGATCGGCGGCGTAGGCGAGGATCGCGTGATCGGGCGAATGGCGCGACCCGCCGATCCGGAAGAACTTCGCCTGGGCTGCTTCCCGGTTGCCGTCGAGCAAGACTTCCTCGCTCGTCTCGTCCGCACGGACCCGACAGAGAACGGGATATTCGCCTCCCTCTGCGAAGCGCCGGTAATAGGCGTACTGCCCGTCCGGCACCGGGACGTCGGTGTCTTCGTCCGGCACCCGCGCGCGCAGCTCGCGCGCCAATTCATCCTGCAATCCGGCGACCGGGAGAAGGGCGCGCTCGGTGCGCCGGTTCTCCTGTACCAGGTGCGAATGAATGGCGGGTTCCAAGGTGCCCGGATCGCGCAGGACGGACGGCCAATCCGCGCAGCGAAGCCAGGCGTGCGGGTCAGCCGTTTCGTTCACTACACCCCCCGTCCGGGCGACCATCTTCCTTCACGCGAGGATCGGTGCGCGCGTTGCTGTGCCGTCGCCGCCAGCGAAGCGCAGCTGCCGGCGTCAAAGGATTTCGAGAACCGACTCCGGCGGACGCCCTACTCTAGCGCGCCCTCCGTGGATCACGATCGGGCGCTCGATCAAGATCGGATCCGCGATCATGGCCTCGATCAGGGCCCGGTCGTCGAGACCAGGGTCGGCAAGATTGCGTTCTCGGTAGACAGCTTCGCGCTTGCGCATGAATTCGCGCGGCCCCAGCCCGAGCCGGCGAAGAATCTCCGCGAGCACGAGGGCGTCAGGCGGATCCTTCAAGTATTCGACGATTTCCGGCTCAATCCCGCGCTCGCGGAGCAGGGCGAGCGTCGCGCGTGACTTGCTACACTTGGGATTGTGGTAGATCACCGTGTCCATCCTCGGCGCTCCGCAACTCGTTTGAGGGTGATTGCCGCGGTCTTGTATCACTCCGAGCGTCCGCGGGAAATGGCCCGGTCCGCGCCGGGCCTGGGTGTCGGCCTCGGGCGGCTGACCGCATAAGCCGGTCGCCAGGCGGACCGACCCGTGAGCCATACTGCCCTGACAAGACCGGTCCATCCCGAGGGACCACATGCAGGCCGCTGCAACGCGCCCGATGCCTTCGGGATCAGCTGCGACACGGTGGCTTGGCTTGAGCCAGCGGGCGGGCGGGCAGCACACCGGCAAGCCGCACGCGCCGCGCTTACCCGACTGGAAGAACGCTACCGGGACGGAGCACTCCCCTTTCTCTCGGGCCTGCACAGCGGCCCTCCCACACGCGGCTATCTCGACGTCGGGAAGCGGTTTTCCCGCGATGCCGGGCTCATCGTGCACTGCGGCTGCGGCGGATCCCTGCACGCCGGCAGGGTGTTTGTCGCCGCTGCAGCCGGGGCGAATTCGCATCCGGAGACGACCCGGCCTCCGGTCGTGTTCGCCGAGAGCATCGACCCGGACTCGTGCGCCCGACTGCGAAAGACGCTCGACCAGGTTGGCCAGGAACACGTCTACTCGGTGATCGTCAGCAAGTCCGGCCACACCACCGAGACGCTCGCCCTGTTTGCGATGCTTCTTGAGTGGTACGGCGAGGCGCTGGAGCTCGATGCCATCCGCAAGCGGGCGATCTGCTTGACTGAAGCCGGACCATCTCCGCTCCGGGCCCTCGCCCAGGCCCGCGGGATCCCCATCCTAGAAGTGCCTTCAGACGTGGGGGGCAGGTTCGCGGCGTTCACGGTATCCGGGCTCCTGCCGGCCGCCATTGGTGCGAACGGGTCGGGGCCGGACGAACCCGATGTCCTGGCCGGCGGCAGGGCCGTCCTCGCGCGCGCGTTCCCCCGTGAAGGTCTCAGTGCCGCGGCGCAATCCGCTGCCGCCATGGCGGCGTTCCACGAGCGCCACGGGACCGGAACGCTGGTTACGCTGGCATACACCAGCACGATGGAGCCGCTGCAAACCTGGTACCGGCAGCTGGTGGCGGAAAGTCTGGGGAAGGACCGCCGGGGCTTCACCCCCGTCACCGCGCGGGGCACCGACGACGAGCACAGCCAGCTGCAGCTTTGGCTGGACGGGCCGCCTGGACAAATGTTCACGTTGCTGCGTTCCGGCACTGCCCGCGACGGCGACGTCAAGCTACCCGTTGATCTCCCCGGCTACCCCACTTGGTTTCCCCGCCGTCTGGGTACCCTCTGGCACGCCCATGCCGATGCCACCTGCGCGAGCCTCGCCGCGGCCGGGCGGCCGGTGCGAACGTTCACATTCGCGCGCCGGAGCCTGGCGGCCTACGGTGCCTTGATGGCCCACCTCATGCTGGAAACCGTACTGATCGCCGACCTGCTCGGCATCGATCCCTTCGGGCAGCCCGCCGTGGAGGAAACCAAGGAGCGCATCGTCCAGATCCTGACCAAAGAGGCGCGCTGATGCCAATCCGCCGCCTGCCGGAAGGAACGGTCAACCGGATTGCCGCCGGTGAAGTCGTCGAACGCCCGGCCTCGGTCGTCAAGGAACTGGTCGAAAATGCGCTCGACGCCGGCGCGCGGTCGATTTCCGTCAGCATTGCGAGCGGTGGCAAGACGGAGATATCGGTCGCGGACGACGGTCGCGGAATGGATCCCGGCGATCTGGCCCTGGCCGTCGAGCGGCACGCCACCTCAAAGCTCCCCGACGATGACCTGTTCGCCATCCAGACGCTGGGTTTTCGCGGTGAAGCCCTTCCCTCGATCGGCTCCGTCAGCAGATTGACCGTGACTTCGCGGGCCAATGGCGCGCAAGAGGCTTTCGAAATCACCGTAGATGCCGGAACGGCCGGCCCCGTGACGCCCGCCGCCCACCCGCAGGGCACGCGTGTCACGGTTGCCGACCTTTTCCGGGCCACCCCGGCGCGGCTGAAGTTCCTCAAGTCCGATCGGGCAGAAGCGATGGCCGTGACCCAGATGATCCGGGAACTGGCGATGGCGCACCCGCGAACCGCCTTCAAACTGCAGACCGATGGCCACACCCGGCTGGATCTGCGCGCACCGGCAGCGCCCGACGGCGCTCGGGACCAGCGGCTGCGCGCGGTCCTGGGCGACGCGTTCGCAGACAATGCCGTTGCCGTCGATTACGAGCGTGGCGCGACCCGGGTATCCGGCCTGGCGGCGCTTCCGACCGTCAGCCGGGCGAACACCCGTGCCCAGTACCTGTTCGTGAACGGCCGGGTGGTGCGGGATCGCGTTCTCTACGGCGCGCTCCGGGGCGCCTATCAGGGGCTGATCGCGCACGATCGCCAGCCGATGGTCGCGCTCTACATCGATGTCGCCATGCGGGATGTCGACATCAACGTCCACCCGGCCAAGACAGAGGTCAGGTTCCGCGAGCCGCAGACCGTACGGAGCGTGATCGTGGCAGGGATCCGCGCAGCGCTTCGGGCGGAAGGGCCCCGACCCGCCACCACGCTGGCGGATCAGACCGTCAGGCGGGCGCAGCCCGCGCCGTGGCTCCATTTCGACCGGACACCTGGCTCGCCTCCCGCCGGGCGCCGCCCCCCAATAGCGTCACCGGGGCCGGAGTCCGGGATCGAACTGCCGCCCGCGCGGCCCGCGGACAGCTTTCCGGGCGAACCGGCACCCGGCGCCGGACACGCCCGAGCCCGGACCGCACCGCCGGCGGAGCCCGGAACCGAGCCTCCCCTGGGTTACGCCCGGGCCCAGCTGCACCGCACCTTCATCGTGTCCGAGACGACCGACGGGATGATCCTGGTCGACCAGCACGCTGCGCACGAGCGTATCGTCCTCGAGAGCATCAAGGCCGCGCTCGACCGGGGTGAACCGCAGAGCCAGATCCTGCTGACGCCCGAGATCGTGCGCCTGGAGCCGTCAGCAGTTGACGTCCTGAGCCGCCGGTCCGAGGAACTCCGCTCGTTCGGCCTCGTCCTCGAGGCAAGCGGAGAGGGAGCGGTTGCCGTGCACGAGACCCCGGCCATTCTTGGGCACGTGGCGGTCGCCGACCTCCTGCAGGACCTGGCCGACGAGTTGCTCGAGCACAGTACGGCGTACGCTCTTCGCGACCGGATCGAGCACGTGTGCTCGACGATGGCCTGTCACGGTTCCGTGCGGGCAGGTCGCGTCCTCAGCATCGGGGAGATGGATGCGCTCCTGCGCGACATGGAAAGGACCCCGAACTCGGGGCAATGCAATCACGGTCGGCCGACCTTCGTGGAATTGAAACGGGCAGACCTCGAGCGCCTGTTCGGGCGGCGCTGACGGCCCGGCGTCAGCCCGATCCCGACTCGCCCGCCCGCCGCCGCCGATAGAGCTCCACGGTGTTGTGCAGGAGATAGGCGACGGTCATCGGTCCGACCCCTCCGGGCACGGGGGTAATGGCACCCGCTACTTCCCTCGCCTCGTCAAACGCCACATCGCCGACGAGCCGGCTGGCGCCATCGCGCTCGACCCGGTTGATCCCGACGTCGATCACAGTAGCCCCGGGCCGAACCCACTCCCCGCGCACCATTTCCGGGCGGCCGACCGCGGCCACGAGCACATCCGCTTGCTGGCAGACTTCCGGCAGGTTCCGGGTTCGCGAGTGCGCCAGCGTCACCGTGCAGTTCTCCGCGGTGAGCAGTGCGGCCATCGGGCGCCCGACGATGCTGCTTCGCCCCACCACCACGGCATGTTGCCCGGCCAGCTTGCCGAGGCGCCCGGCCTCATCGTCGCCGTGCGCGTGGCGCAGCAGCGCGAGGCATCCGCGCGGCGTACAGGGAATCATTTCGGGCTGACCCACGGCCAAGAGCCCTGCGTTGCGAGAATGAAACCCGTCAACATCCTTGTCCGGCAGCACGCTGTCGAGCACCCGACGGACCACGATGTTCCGCGGCAGGGGCAGCTGCACGAGGATGGCATCGACGGCATCATCCGCGTTCAGGCCCTGCACGACCTCGAGCAGGTCGGCTTCGGTTGTATCCCCCGCCAGCCGGTGCGCGGTTGAACGAATCCCGCATTCGGCGGCCTGCCGGCGCTTCGTCCGGACGTAGGTCTCGCTGGCCGCGTCGTCTCCGACCAGGATTGCGGCGAGACCGGGCGCGGAACCGAACGTCGCAGCGAGTTCGGCCACGGCGAGCGCGAGCTGCTCGCGCGTGCGGCGCGCCAGCTCCTTGCCGTCGATGAGCATGGCCGGCATGAACAGGGCCTCGGACGGAAGGGGGCGGCGAGGAAGCGAGCATTGACCGCCCGTTGACGTAGCCGCAAGGCCACATACTGTATCCTCTTTTTCAGGCTTCCTCGACCGGCCCTCCGTAGGGTTCTGCACGTTTCGTGCGATCCCGCTAGAGAGAAACGACCTTGCAGCCTCCAGCAAATTTGACCCCAAGTACGGGCGGCGTCGTCGTCCGGTTCGCCGGCGATTCCGGGGACGGCATCCAGCTGTCCGGCATGCGCCTGACCATGGCTGCTGCGCTGGGGGGCAAGGGGGTCTCCACGCTGCCGGACTTCCCTGCCGAAATCAGGGCGCCGGCGGGGACCACGTACGGCGTATCGGCCTTCCAGCTGCGCGTGGGAGAGGGGGAGGTGCTCACCCCCGGCGACACGCCCGACGTGCTGGTCGCGTTCAATCCCGCTTCGCTCAAGACCAATATCGGCGACCTGGGGCGCGACGGTCTGCTCGTCGTCGATTCTGGTACCTTCACCGCGCGCTCCCTGAAAAAGGCGGGCTACAACGAGAATCCGCTGGAGACCGGACCCCTGAACGGCGTGCGGACACTCACTCCCGACATCTCGCGGCACACGCTGGACGCGGTCAAGGAGTTCGACCTTGGGCAGAAGGGATCGCTCCGCTGCCGTAACATGTGGGCCGTCGGGCTGACGCTGTGGTTGCTGGACCGGGACACCATCGAGGCCGAGGACTGGATTCGCAGCCGCTTCGGCGATTCGCCGGTGGGCAACGCGAATCTCGCGGCCCTGAAGGCCGGGCATGCCTACGGTGAGACCACCGAGCTGCCCAGCCTCGAGCTCCTGCAGACGCGTACAGGTACCCACGTTTGGCCACCCGGCGACTATCGAACGGTCACGGGTGCGGAGGCCCTGGCGTTCGGGCTCGCTGCAGCAGCGGATCGCACCACGGTCGATGTCGTCTTCTGCGCGTACCCGATCACGCCGGCGTCAACATTGCTGCACCACCTGTCGGCCATGCGCCGGCGCAACATCGTGACTTTTCAGGCGGAAGACGAGATTGGCGCGGCCTGCGCCGCGATCGGCGCCTCCTACGGAGGGGCGATCGGCGTGACATCGAGTTCCGGGCCGGGAATCTCGCTGAAGGCCGAAGCGCTCGGCCTCGCGGTCGCCGTCGAGCTCCCACTCGTGGTCGTCAACTCGCAACGGGCCGGGCCGTCGACTGGAATGCCGACCAAGACGGAGCAGGCGGATCTGCTGCAGGCCCTGTATGGGCGGCACGGCGAAGCCCCGCTGGTGGTCCTTGCGCCCAAGAGCCCCAGCGACTGTTACGCAACGGCCATCGAGGCCGCCGACATTGCGATCCGGTACATGACGCCGGTGATCATCCTGTCCGACGCATTCATCGCGAGCACCTCGGAGCCGTGGCGCCTGCCGGAACCCGACGCGCCCGGCACCAACCCGGCTCAGTTCCTGACCGACCCCGAAAACTTCGAACCCTTTGCGCGCGATCCCGACACGCTGGCCCGGGCCTGGGTCAAGCCCGGCACGCCCGGCCTCGCACACCGAATCGGCGGCCTGGAGAAGAGTGCGGGCAGCGGCGGCATCTCCTATGACCCCGACAATCACCAGCTCATGAACGATACCCGGATCGCCAAGGTGGCACGGGTCGGGCGCACCCTGCCCCCTGCGGTGGCGGAAGGACCCGATGACGCCTCTCTGTGCGTGGTGACGTGGGGATCCACGTTCGGCGCCGCGCGGGAGGCGCTGGCCCGCTGCCGGGCCGAAGGCACCAACGCCGCCCATATCCACTTGCGACACCTTCACCCACTGCCGGCAAACCTCGGCGAACTGCTGGCCGCCTACCGGGGAATCCTCGTTCCGGAAGTCAACTCCGGACAGCTGGTGCGCGTGCTCCGCGACCGCTTCGTGGTCGATGCCGAAAGCCTGCCCAAGGTGACCGGGAAGCCGTTCCGTGTCGACGAGCTGGTCGGGGCGATCACCGCCAAGGCGGAGGCGCTGGCATGAATGCGCCGCTCCGAGTGCCGCGAGACTTCGATTCCGGGCAGGAGGTCCGCTGGTGTCCGGGCTGCGGGGACTACGCGATCCTGCGGGCGGTGCAAAAGACGCTCGCCGGGCTCGACGCCGATCCGTCGAACACCGTCTTCGTGTCGGGAATCGGCTGTGCAGCGCGGCTGCCGTACTATCTCGCCACCTACGGGTTCCACACCATTCACGGACGGGCGCCGGCGATCGCGACCGGCCTCAAGCTGGCCAACCCCGATCTCGATGTCTGGCTGGTGACAGGCGACGGCGATGGCCTGTCGATCGGCGCCGGCCACCTGCTGCACCTGCTGCGCCGCAACGTCAACTGCCAAGTCCTGCTATTCAACAATGAAGCCTACGGCCTGACTAAGGGCCAGTACTCTCCCACATCCCGGATCGGCACCGTGACGCCCTCGTCCCCGGCCGGTTCGGTCGGCCACCCTGTGTCCGCGTGCCGCTTCGCGCTGGGCAGCGGTGCGAGATTCGTCGCCCGCGGGATCGACACGCGGATTGCAGAACTCCAGACGACTCTCAGCGCGGCCCACGCCTTTACCGGTACCGCGTTCGTGGAGATCCTGCAGAACTGCATCGTCTACAACGATGGCGTCTTTTCCGACTTCACAGGGCGCTCGGTCGCAGCGGAACGCCAGATTCACGTCACCCACGGGGAGCCGTTGCGCTTCGGCCCGGATCTGAACCGCGGACTGATCCTAGATCGCGATGCGTTTGCGTTGCGGGCGGTGCCGGTCGGGCCGGACGGGGTGCCCGAAGAGGAGGTTCTCGTCCACGACCAGTCGAACCGCGGCCTCGCCACGCTCCTCGCGACCATGGAAGGCCCGGATCTGCCGCTGGCGATCGGCGTGCTGTTCGCCGAGACAGGTTCGGTCTTCGAGGCGGAAGTCCGTGGCCAGGTGGAGGAGCGCGGCGATCTTCCCCTGCCCGACCTCCTGCGTCGTACCTCAACCTGGAAGGTGTCGCCCTGATGTCCGACCGCCGTCTGCCGGCATTCCTTGTCGTCGCCCTTCTGGCCACGGCCCTCGTCAGCCCGGCCCAAGCGGACCCCACCGCGCAGCTCATCGAGGTCTTCAAGCGCAGCATGCTCAGTTGGAGCATCGATTACGACACGCTTCGGCCCAACCGGGCCGGCGCCGCGTGTATCCCGTGGGAGTCGCTGGATGACGCGTTCCTGGAGGAGGGCATTTTCGAAGCCCTTGGCTACGCCTGGCAGGTGGCGGGCGAACCAGTCGCTGCCCGGGCCGCCATGGAGGGATGCGAACGGATGCGGGGAGGACTCCAGCTGATCGAGATTTGTACCTGCGAGTTGCTGCTCTATAACGATGAGGTGCGCCTCGACTTGCCCGAGAATCCCGAGTGACCCGTGTCGCCCCACACCCGTTGGCTGCGCAGTTGGTCGAGGCGGCCGTCCGCCTCGGGGCGGACGAAGCGGATGCCCTAATCGCCTCGGGCACAGCGCTCGACGTGTCGGTCCGGAAGGCCGAGACCGAATCGATTGAGCGTTCGGACAGCCTCCAGGCCGGCCTTCGGGTGATTGTCGGGGGGCGCCAGGCCTCCGTCGCCATGTCGGATGTGACGGACGACGCCGCGCGGACCGAACTGGTCGAACGGGCCATTGCCATGGCCCGCGTGACCCCCGAGGACCCGCATGCCGGGCTCCCTGCAGCGGACAGCCGGCCGGTCGGGCGCGTGTCCCTCCCCTTGAGCGACGCGGCCATTCCTTCGACCGAAACGCTTGGCGAATGGGCGGCGGCTGCGGAGGAAGCAGCACTGGCGGTCACCGGCATCACCAACTCCGAGGGAGGACACGCAGGTGCCGCCGAGACCTCGGTCACGCTGAGTGCGAGCGATGGCTTCAATGCGGCCTATCGGCGCACCCAGCACGCGCTTGCGGTGAGCGTCGTCGCCGGTACCGGTACCGGGATGGAACGTGACTACGACCACTCCAGCGCCGTACGACAGGCGGACCTGGCGGATCCTGCCGAAGTCGGGCGACGCGCGGGCACCCGGACCGTTGCGCGGCTGCAGCCCCGCAAGGCGCCGTCCGCCCAAGTTCCCGTCGTGTTCGAGCCCCGGGTCGGCGCGGGGATGCTGTCCCTGCTCGCGCGCGCCATTTCCGGAACTGCCGTGGCGCGCGGCACCACGTTCCTGAAGGATCGGATGGGAAGCCGCCTGTTTCCGGAAGGCGTCACCGTCACGGACGACCCGCTGCGACCATTCGGCCACCGGTCCCGCCCATTCGACGGTGAAGGGGTTGCCGTGGCATCGCGACTGGTCGTCGACGATGGCGTGCTGCAGACATGGCTGCTTGATTCGCACTCGGCGCGGAAACTGGACCTCGTCTCCACCGGGTCCGCGGCACGGGCACCGGGCGGCGTGCCGGAGCCAGGACCGAGCAACCTGTTTCTCGCGGCGGGGAGCGTTACGCCGGAGGAACTGCTGACCGACATCCGTGACGGATTCTACGTTACGGAAATGCTGGGGATGAGCTTCAATCTGGTCACCGGGGACTACAGCCGGGGGGCCACCGGATACTGGATCGAGAACGGCGAAAAGACCCACCCAGTGAGTGAGGTGACCGTCGCCGGCAACCTGGCGGACATGTTCCGGAACCTGACACCCGCCAACGATCTCACTTTCCGGACGGGGATTGATTCACCGACCCTCCGCATCGATGGCATGACGGTGGCCGGCCTCTAGGTCCATACCGCTTTGCATCGACGTGCGGCCCGGGTTGACTCCCAGCCCCACACCGTCCACCGAGCCATTTGCGAGGGGCAGCATGCTATTTGACCGCATTCGAGCAGCACTCGCCGGATCTGTGCCCAAGCCCGACGCCGGTCCAGTACCGGACGAGGGCAGCCCGGTCGAGATCGCCTGTGCCGCGCTCCTGGCGGAGGCGGCCGGGATGGACGAACGGTTCGACCCGGTGGAGCGGAGGACCATCCTGACCCTGCTGGAGCGCCGTTTCCAGATCGACGGACCGGCGGCGGAGCGATTGCTCGAACAAGGCAAGGCGGCCAGCGCGGAGGCTTCGTCGTACTATCGTTTCACGCGTGCGATCAACGATTCTTGGGGCGACGAGGCTCGCACCGAACTCATCTACCTGTTATGGTCCGTGGCCTGCGCCGATGGACGGATCGATCCTTACGAGGACATGCTTGTTCGTCGGGTCGCCGGACTCCTGCACGTATCGGACCGCGCCCGGGGCGAAGCCCGGCGACGCGCGGTCGCATCGCTACCGGAACATTCCCAGCCGACCGAGGATTGTCCATGACCTATGTCGTGACCGAAGCCTGCATTCGATGCAAGTACATGGACTGCGTGGAAGTCTGTCCAGTCGACTGCTTCTACGAAGGCGAAAATATGCTGGTGATCAACCCCGAGGAGTGCATTGATTGCGGAGTGTGTGAACCGGAATGCCCGACCGAGGCCATTCTTCCCGACAGCGAGGACGAAGCGAGGAAATGGCTCGATCTGAACACCGAGTATTCGAACGTCTGGCCGAACATCATCCGGAAGGGCGAGTGCCCCGAAGACGGGCCGACGTATGAAGGCATGGACGGGAAGTTCGAGAAATTCTTCAGCAAAAATCCCGGTACTTCGGCTGGCTAGGCAGGGAATCAGTCCTGCACACCGGTCGCTGCCATCCGAGCCCGCATTCCCGGCCTCCATTCCGCCGACCGGTTTGATCCACCACCGAGGATCCAAGATCCATGAGCGCCACTGCAACCAAAGCAACCACGGGCAAGTCGACATCCACCAGCGCCCGGCGCAAGCCGCGCGCAGCTTCCAAGTCCGCATCTCCGGCAAAACGGTCAACCAAGACGTCCGCCGCTCGCACTGACAACGAGCCGGCAGCCAAGACACCGCCGACCAAGGGCGCCAAGACCGCATCCAGGGCGGCCAAGACTTCGTCGCGGTCAAAGGACTCAGCCGCGGCGGCTACTCGGAAAACGGCCACTGCTGCCAAGTCGTCGGCGCGCGCCAAGCCGGTGTCCACTGCCAAGACCAAGGCATCCGCATCCAGCGCGAAAGCGGCGAGCGCCTCCACTAAGGGCAAAGCTGCAAGCAAGGCGAAGCCGGCGACCGCCAAGACCCCTGCCAAGTCGACCGCTCAGGTCAAGGCCGCCCGCGCGACGACAGCGTCGAAAGCTGCGGCCGCGGCGACCGCCCCGGTAAAGCCGGACGGCCAGGCACGCGTCAACGTCAAGAAGGCCGCCACGGCACGGCCGACCAAGACCGCGGCGGAGCCTGCCGCCAAGGTCAAGCCGGCTCCCAAGCCGAAACGGACCGCTTCCCGCAAACGGGCCACGCCCCGGCCAGAGGGCTTCAGGAACGGCAACTGGGTCGTTCATCCCTCGCATGGACCCGGCCGTGTGGTTGGCTCGGAGCGCCTGTCCGTCGATGGTGAAACACTGGAACTGATCACTATCGCGTACGGCCGCGAAATGGCCCGGCTGAAGATTCCCGTCACACGGATCCAGGAACTTGGGTTGCGGCCGATCAGCAGCAAGGCCCAGATTCAGGATGCAACCAGCACGCTGAAAAAGCCCGCCCGCATCTCGCGCACCATGTGGAGCCGGCGGGCCCAGGACTACGAAAGCAAGCTCCATTCCGGGGACCTCGTTCAGATTGCTGAGGTCTTGCGAGATTTGTACCGGGCCCCGGATGGCCCTGAGCAATCGTTCAGCGAACGCGAATTGTACAAGGATGCCCTCGACCGGTTTTCCCGAGAAATCGCCGCCGCCGAAAAGAACTTAACCGAGGAAAAAGCCGCGCAGCGGCTGGAAAGCGTGCTGCGAAGGGCAACCTGAAGCTTCGTTGCGGTCAGGGCCCGGCGGTGGGGGGGATCCGTTGCATACCGAAGAGACGCTTCGCACGCTCGACGTCGACGGCGAGTCGTACCGTTACTACAGCTTGACGGCAGCGGCCGCAGCGTTCCCGCGCGTCACCCGTCTCCCGCGCTCGCTACGGGTGCTTGCGGAGAATCTCCTCCGGCAAGGCGACGCCAGCGCCCTTTCGGAGCTGGCGGCGGTGGACGAGACGCCCGCTCATCCGCGCGAGATCGGGTTTCGGCCGGCGCGGATCCTGATGCAGGACTTTACGGGCGTTCCCGCAGTGGCCGACCTGGCGGCGATGCGCGATGCGGCCCAATCCGTCGGGGTCCCGGTCGAGCGCATCAATCCGCAGACTCCCGTGGACCTTGTGATCGACCATTCCGTCATGGTCGACCGGTTTGCCGCCGACAGCGCCTTCGCACGGAATGTTGATCTCGAGTTTGAGCGCAATCGCGAGCGCTACGAGTTCCTGCGCTGGGGAGCGGGAGCGTTCGACAACTTTCGGGTCGTGCCGCCCGGCACCGGCATCTGCCACCAGGTCAATCTCGAACACCTCGCGCAGGTGGTGTGGGTAAATGAGCAGGACGGCCGGAAGACGGCCTATCCGGACACGGTGGTCGGCACGGACAGCCACACAACCATGGTCAATGGGCTCGCCGTGCTCGGCTGGGGAGTCGGAGGAATTGAAGCCGAGGCCGCCATGCTGGGCAACGCCATCTCGATGCTGGTGCCGGACGTCGTGGGGATCCGCCTGCAAGGACGGCTTCCGGAAGGGGCCGGGGCCACGGATCTCGTGCTGACCGTCACGCGAATGCTGCGGGAGCACGGGGTGGTCGGAAAGTTCGTCGAGTTCTTCGGGCCCGGCGTCGGCGATCTGCCCCTTGCCGATCGGGCGACCCTGGCGAACATGGCGCCGGAGTACGGTGCCACCTGCGGATTCTTCCCGGTCGACCGGGAAACGCTCCGCTATCTCCAACTCTCGGGTCGCGAGCCCCACCGGGTCCGCCTGGTCGAACGGTACGCCCGAGCGCAGGGCCTCTGGCAGGATCCGGACAGCCCGGAACCCGCATTCACCGATGTCCTCGAACTCGACCTCGGTGCCATCGAGCCAAGCATTGCCGGGCCGAAGCGGCCCCAGGACCGGGTCCCCCTGCGCGCGGCAAAGGAGGCCATGGCCAGTCTGGCAGACGTCTCCGGCCAACCGGCTCCCGTCTCCGGGACCGACTATGCGCTCGCCAACGGGTCCGTGGTGATCGCCGCCATCACGAGCTGTACGAATACTTCGAATCCTTCGGCCATGGTGGCCGCCGGTCTGCTCGCAAAGGCTGCACGCGAACGGGGCCTGGAGCGCAAGCCCTGGGTCAAGACCAGCCTCGCACCCGGCAGTCAGGTCGTGACGGACTATCTTGACGCCGCCCACCTGACGAAGCCGCTCAACGAACTCGGATTTCACCTGGTCGGGTACGGCTGCACCACGTGTATCGGCAACTCCGGACCACTTGACCCGGCGATCGTCGAAGCCATCGAGCGCGGGGACGGCCTTACCGTGTCGGCCATCCTGTCGGGCAACCGGAACTTCGAAGGGCGGATTCACCCTAACGTCCGGGCCAACTGGCTGGCCTCGCCAGCTCTGGTCGTGGCGTACGCCATCGCTGGGTCGCTCAATCTCGATCTCACCACCGAGCCTCTCGGCACTGATCCCGACGGCAATGACGTCTATCTCCGCGATCTCTGGCCGGACAACGCGGACATCCAGGCGACCATCGCGAAATCGCTGAAGCCCGAGATGTTTCAACGCCGATACGGCGCAGTCTTCGAGGGTTCCGCGGAGTGGCAGACGATTGCGGCCACCGGCGAGCCGACCTACCACTGGCGCGACGAATCCACCTATGTGCGGCGGCCGCCGTTCTTCGACGGGATGACCCCGGATCCAGCGCCGATTTGCGACGTGCGCAACGCCCGCGCCCTCCTGGTGCTGGGCGACAGCGTGACCACCGACCATATCTCGCCGGCCGGCGCGATCCGGGCCGACGGCCCGGCGGGAGAGTGGCTGCAGGAGCGGCAAGTCCGACCGGTCGAGTTCAACTCGTTCGGCGCCCGCCGCGGCAACCACGAAGTCATGCTCCGGGGCACCTTCGGCAACATTCGCATTCGCAACGAACTCGCTCCGGGCACCGAGGGAGGGTTCACGCGGCACCAGCCCAGTGGCGAGGTTCTTTCGGTCTACGCCGCGGCGGAGCGGTACCGGTCTGATGACGTGCCGCTGATCGTCATCGCCGGACGGGAATACGGCACGGGATCATCCCGCGACTGGGCAGCCAAGGGGACGCGGCTACTGGGAATTCGGGCCGTGATCGCAGAAAGCTTTGAGCGCATCCACCGAACCAACCTGATCGGCATGGGTGTACTGCCGCTGGTGTTTGAGGACGGCGTCACGCGCCGGCAGCTCGACCTCGATGGCACGGAACTGTTCCAGGTGTCAGGCGAGAAGGCCGGCATCGTGCCCGGGACCCGCCTGACACTCACCGTGCAACGGACCAACGGCAGCCGACAGGAGTTCCCGCTCCGCAGCCGCGTCGACACCTCCGAAGAGGCCGAACACTTCCGCAACGGCGGAATCCTCCTCACTGTCCTCCGGCGCATGGCGCTTGCCGCCTGATCCATGTTCCGCGGCTTCGGCGTCCGGTCCGGCGGGATCACTGTGAGCCCGAGGCCGCGGTCAGCGCCGGCAGGCGCCGGTCGTTCAGCGGCGGACCCTGACGCTTCGGCCACGGTCAACGGTCAGAACCGCGCAGCCTTGCCACCAGCTGTCGCGTGCGCTCCGTCCGCCTCCTCGACGCCGGCACGCGCGTACCGGGGCGCGATCGCCCATGCTGATCCGGTTCGGATAGGAGCCGGTCACGCTAGCCAGTGCGCGGGTGTCACCCTATAACCGACGAATGAAACGCTGCCCGGCCTTCACTGCCGCTGCCATTGCGGCAGGAGTTCTGCTGGCTCCGATCGCGGGGCAAGCCGGCGAACGCGCTGTCGTCGTCGAGCTGTTCACGTCGGAGGGGTGCTCTTCCTGTCCGCCCGCGCACGCAGTGATCGGCCGGATCGCCCGCAACCCGAACATCCTCGCGCTGTCATTTCACGTCGACTACTGGGACTACATCGGCTGGAAGGACAGTTTCGCCGCGCCTTGGGCGACCCACCGGCAACGCGAGTACGCGTCACGGCTGTCAGCCGGGCGTGTCTACACGCCGCAGATGGTGATCTCCGGCAAGGTCGACGTGGTCGGATCCCGCGCACCGCAGGTCATGCGGGAATTGGAGCGCGCATTCGAGACGGCACCTTCGACACCGCTGCTGCGGATCGTGGAAACCGACGGCAGGAGCGAGATCGTTGCCCACCGGAGCGACACTCCCGCCGAGATCTACCTGGTTCGGTTTGACCCGGTGCGCGAAACCCGTGTCCTCCGGGGCGAGAACACAGGGCGTCATCTCCTCACGTTCAACGTGGTCCGCACCTACCGGAAGATCGTCGACTGGGACGGAAGCGCGCAACGGATACCCTTGCCGCGGGATCTCCGTGACCATCCCGGCGAAATCACGGCCGTGTTCGCCCAGCGCCATGGGCAGGGCGAGGTGCTGGCCGCCGCGGTCGCCGATTAGCTAGGGCCGAGCCGCGCACGGGAGCTATCCCAGCCCGCGACCGATCAGCCGGTTGGTCCGCCGCCCGAACTGCGCCAGATCCGAGACCGGCTCTCCTGCCACCAGGCGGGCATGGTCAAGCAGCACGTGCGCGGCATCGGCGAATTCCTGGTCGTTGACGTCGTCGCGGCCCATGGCCCGGATCAGCTCGTTGGCCGGATTGATCTCCAGGACCTTGCGGGACAGCTCCCGGAGCTGGCCGTGGCGCTGCAGCAGCTTCTCCACCTGCAGGTCCATGCCGTCCTTGGGAGCCACGAGCACCGCCGGCGATTCCGTCAGGTGATCGGATCGCACCACATCGGCAACCTCGTCGCCCAGAACGGTCTTGAACCGCGTGATCAGCCGATCCACATCGCCTGCAGGAGCCTCGTCCGGGGCTCCATCCTGCTGCTCAGGCTCAAAACCCGAGAGGTCGATGCCTCCCTTGGTCACGGAACGCAGCGGCTTGCCCTGATACTCCCCGACACGTGGCACCCAGAAGTCATCCACCGCGTCGGATAGCAGGAGTACCTCGAGGCCGCGCGCCCGGAAACCCTCGATCTGCGGGCTCTCGGCGAGCTGCGCCGGGTCATCTCCCGAGATGTAGTAGATCTCGCTCTGCCCCTCCTTCATCCGGTCGACGTAGCCCGCGAGGCTGACCAGCGCGTCCGTGGCCTCTCCGCCGGCGGTACGGAACCGGAGAAGCTCCAGCAGCTTGTCGCGCCACTCGTCGTCGTCGTAGACGCCTTCCTTGAGCACCGGTCCGAAGATCCTCCAGAAGCGCGCGTACTCCTCGGGCTCCTTCTCCGCATTCTTCTTCAGCGCATCGAGCACGCGCCTCGTGATGCTGCGACGAAGGCGCGCGACGTGGGGGTCCTGCTGCAGCATCTCGCGACTGACGTTGAGCGAGAGATCCTCGGAATCGACGACCCCCCGGACGAATCGCAGCCATGGCGGAATGAGCGCGTCGGTCCGGTCGGTGATGAACACGCGCTTGACGAAGAGCCGCAGCTGCCGCCGCCGTTCCGGGTCGTAGAGATCCAGCGGCTGCTCGGTCGGGACGAACAGGAGCGTAATGTACGAGAGCTTGCCTTCCGCCCGGTTGTGGAGGGTGATCCAGGGCTCATCGAAGCTATGTCCGACATCGCGATAGAACGACACGTACTGTTCGGGCGTGATGTCCTTCTTGGGCCGTGTCCACAGTGCGGCGGCCGTGTTCACCACCTGCGGCTGCTGATCCCGACCGACGCGAAGCTCGATGGGCACGGACACATGATCCGACCACGTGCGCACCACGTGGCGCAGCCGGACCTCCTCGAGGTATTCCTTGGCGTCTTCCTTCAGGTGCAGCCGCACGCAGGTCCCCCGTTGCGTCCGCCGGGCGCGTGCGATCTCGTAGGAACCGCGGCCATCGGAAGACCAGACCCAGCCCCTGGAAGTGCCGGCGGCAACGCTTTCGACCTCGACACGCTTAGCCACCATGAACGCGGAATAGAAGCCGACGCCGAACTGCCCGATCAGGCTGAGATCGGGTTTCTGCTTGCCGTCGGCAGACTTGGCCATCCGTTCGACAAACGTCCGGGTACCCGATCGCGCAATGGTGCCCAGGTCTTTCGCGAGCGCCGCCTTCGACATGCCAATGCCGTTGTCCTCGATTTCGAGAACCCGGGCTTCCGGATCAACCGTCAGCTGAATCCGCGGATCCGGGCTGTCGCCGAGAAGTTCCGGCTTGGACAGCGCGGCATAGCGAAGCCGGTCGGCCGCGTCGGCCGCGTTGGACACGAGCTCCCGCAGGAACACATCGCGCTGGCTGTACAGCGCGTTCACCATCAGGTCGAGAAGCTGCCCGACCTCCGCCTCGAATTGGTGCCGTTCCGCCGGCGATGATTCCTTGCTGGCTGCTGCCATGCCCACAACCCTCCACGCGCGCGGCGGGCCACTGCCCGCTGTGCGGATATGGAGAGGACCCGGCCCGAATGCAAGGCCGGCGGGTCGGTCTAGGCAGGTGCCGCCGAGAGAGCCTGGAACGCAAGCACCTTGCGGCGCAGTTTGGAAATGGCCTGGTGCTCGATCTGGCGCACCCGCTCCTTGCTGACACCCAGCTCGGAGCCGAGCTCTTCGAGGGTGCGCGGGGTCTTGGCGAGATGGCGCGCCCTGACGATGCGACGCTCACGCAGCGTCAGCGACCGAAGCGCCTTGCGGACCCAGCTCATCCGCTTCGTGTACTCCACCCGCTGCACCACCTCGGCCTCGGGACCTTCGCGTTCATCGACCACCGCGTCCTGACGTTCCTCGGTACCGTCTTCGTAAAGGGCCTGGTTCAGCGAGGTATCGCCCGCAGCACCCAGGCGATGCTCCATGCGCTCAACTTCGGCTTCGCTCACGCCGAGCGAGCGGGCGACGATGTCGCGGTGCTCCGGGGTCAATTCGGCATCTCCGTACTCGGCCAGCCGGGCACGGTATCGCGACAATCCGAAGAATAGGGACTTCTGCGCGGCCGTGGTACTCGTCCGCACGACGGACCAGTTCCTCAGCACGTAGTCCTGGATCGCCGCGCGGACCCACCAGCTCGCGCAGGTGGAAAACCGCACGCCCCGGTCGGGGTCGAAACGATCAGCCGCCTGGACCAGGCCGATGTGGGCTTCCTGGATCAGATCAGACATCGGCACGTTGTAGTTGCGGAAACGCTTGGCGATGGAAATGGCTAGCCGAGCGTGGGCCTCCACCAGTTCGTGCATCGCGGCCACGTCGCCATGGTCCCGCCACCGCAACGCCAGTTCGCGCTCGCGTTCCTGCGTCAGTAAGGGAGCGCGCATCGCATAGTTCACGATATTCTTGGTAGTCGTTGAGCGATTCCGGCTCTGGGGTGCTTGCTCCATCCATTCCCCCTTTCCGCCGAACGTGCGGCCGTGGATCCGCGGACCGACACGGGCAACGGACGATGCACATTCGGTTCCAATCGCACGCTAGACGCAAGATCACCGAATAGCGGAGAATTCACAGAATTGTTACGGGATCGGGAAACGTGCTCCCGTGGCCGGGAACCGCTGGTCCCTACGTGATCCAGCGAAGCCGCTCATCGTCCAGGTCTCCCGGCACGATGGTAAGCGGGATATGGAGGCGCTTGGTCACCTGACCCGACAGGTAGGTGATCAGACGATTGGACCCGGCACCTTCGGGGGCGGCGCCCAACACCAGAATATTGATGCTCTCGTCATCCTCGATCGTCGTCAGAATCGTGTTGGCCTTCTCCCCCTCCCGAACCGCCATTTCGGGACGGACACCAAACTCTTCGAAGACCTCGCCCGCGCACTCCTCCAGCGCGGCCCGCGCCCGGTCGCGAGCTTCCTCGGTCATGATTTCCTGGACCGATCCGCTCAGATTGAAGTTGTCTGGCTCGATGACGTAGACCAGGCTGACCTTGCCGCCCGTATTCTGTGCCCGCATGCAGGCGAACCGCAGCGCCGTCCGGCACTCTTCGCTGTCGTCGATGCAGACCAGGAACTTGATACGTCCGGCCGGCCGTTCGCGTGGGCGTTCTCGTACCATTGCGCTGATCCCATGATGCGTCCGAGCCTGTCGCGACCTCGTTGATTCTAACCCACTGATATCACTGCCGTTCGATCAGGTCGTGTGGCCGAATGGGATAGTTTGCCGCTGTTGATCCTCCAGCGCAACCAGTCGGCGGCAGGCGGCTGGCCCGAGCACCCGGCGGGACGCGCGCGCCGCAGCACCTGGATGGTCTCCGCCCGGGGGCGGTCAGATCGCCCCGCCGCGCCGTGGCAATCCCGTTAGGAGTGCCAGTCACGATACCCGCCTCGCGCGAAGACTGAGCCCGCCGGGAGTCTCCCGTGCGAGGGCCGGCTCGCAGGTGCGGCTTGGGCCGGCCGCGCGACGCCTTCTCGGCACCCGTTGAGGTAAGCGTGCGCACCGCCTAGGTTTGGCCCGGAATGGCGCGCACGGCCGTTCACCCACCCGCTCGGAAACACGGGACGAAGGCCAATGTCCAGGCAACGCGTTTCCGGCGACGCAACGTGGCGGACCATCGTCCGCGCCGCACCGGCACTGGCGCTGATCATCTGCAGCGCAGCTGCCGCGGAGCCGGCGAAATTCACCTTCGGCGCGATTGCTGCGCCGACGCCGGGCAACGCGGCGGCGCACGGCCGGTATGCGGCTGGATGCCTCGCCGGTGCCGTGCCACTCCCGGAATCCGGTCCCGGCTGGCAGGCCATGCGCCTGTCCAGAAATCGTTACTGGGGGCACCCGGTGATGATCGCTTTCATCGAGCGGTTAGCCCGAGATGGCCCTTCCGTGGGCTGGGCCGGATTGTACGTCGGCGACATCAGCCAACCGCGCGGCGGTCCCATGCTTTCGGGCCACCGATCGCATCAGATCGGGCTCGACGCGGACATCTGGCTTCGCCCCGGCCGCGCTCTTGATCTGACTACGGAAGACCGCGAGACGATCGGTTCCCCTTCGGTCGTTGCCGCGAACCGTCTGGCCGTCAATGAGCACTGGACCCCGGCCCATGCCGAAATCTTGAAGGTGGCGGCCAGCGACCCCGCGGTGGCACGGATTTTCGTGAACGCCGCGATCAAGCGCCGACTTTGCGAAACGCGAGAACCCGGAGACACCGACTGGCTGCGCAAGGTCCGGCCGTGGTGGGGGCACGATTCCCATTTTCACGTGCGCCTGCGCTGCCCGGAAAGAAGCGGCTGTGTCGAGCAGAAACTGCCGCCTGCTGGCGATGGTTGCGACGAGACGCTCGCGTGGTGGTTCACGGACGAGGCGCTGAACCCGCCGCCACCCGCACCCGGGGACGTGCCGCCGGAACTCACGCTTGCGGACCTGCCGGGCGTCTGCCGCACAGTGCTTGACTCTGAGTAAGGCAATACCTGCTGGCGCGTTCGCGGGCGTCCGGCCGCCGGACTTCGGGACGTCGCGTGCCCGGGCCCTCCTGTGCGATTTCGCTAGGTTTGCGCCTTGCTCTCGGCTATCAGCATGTCCACCACGGCCCGGAGCGCTTCATCGGAACTGGCGCCCTCCGCGCGCGCCGTCTGGTAGGTCCGGCGCTGGCGATGCGCGCTCGTGCCTCGGGCCACGATCTCCCGTGCCTGCAGCAGCTCGCCGGTACACCCCAGTTCGTCGGCATCGGGAGCAACCAGGTCGAGAATTTCGTCGAGCAGGTCCGGGAACGGCACGATCGTGCCGCGACCGAAATCAATGAGACCGGCGTCGATGCCGTACCGCTGGGCTCGCCAGCGATTTTCCGCAACCAGCATGGGCGCGTAGTCCCGCCACCGCTGGTTCAGCCGGCGCAGGCGGAACAGCATGTGCACGAGACACCGGAACAGCGCCGTGATCACCACCGCGTCCTCCAGCCTGGTACACACGTCGCAGATGCGCATCTCGATGGTCGGAAACCGCACGGAAGGCCGGATATCCCACCAGATCATGCTGGCGTCCTCGATGACCCCGGTATTGGCCAGGACATTGACGTGACGCTGGTACTCGGCCCAGCTCGCGAAGGTTTCGGGCAGCCCGGTTCGTGGCAGATTGTCGAAAATAGACAACCGGTAGGATGCGAGGCCGGTGTCTTCACCGTGCCAGAACGGACTGGACGTGCTCAGCGCCAACAGGTGCGGCAAGAAATACGTGACCTGATTCATCAGGTCGAGCCGCAGGTCATCCTCGTCGATGCAGATGTGGATGTGCATCCCGCAGGTAATCAGCCGCCTGCCCACGCCCTGAAGGTCGCGCGCCAGGCCGATGTATCGATCCTGCGGGGTCGATTGCTGGTCCTCCCATTTTGCTGACGGGTGCGTGGACGAGGCAACCAGCCCCAGTCCTTCCGTTTCGGCGCACCGGGCAACGGTTTCGCGCAGCCGCCGGAGATCATCCCGCACTTCCCCGATCGTCTCGCAGACCTCCGTATTGACCTCGACCTGGGACTGCTGGAACTCGGTCTTGACCTGGGACCCGAGACTGGCCACGCACTGCTCGAGAACCGCCGTCGGCGCGGTGCGAATCAATTCCCGGCTGTCACGGTCGACGAGGAGATACTCCTCCTCGACGCCCACGGTAAAATTCTTCGCACCCGCCACCATGTCCGGCTCTTTCGTTATCGCTGACGTATCCCAAAGGGGACCAGACCGTCCGCGTTGCGCCACCACCCGGCACGCGACACGAACCCGGTCGACACCCGGTTTCTCCATACCGCATCCGCGCAGTGCATGCCGCCATCCGGCCGTACCGAAGTTGCGTGATAGCCCGAGCGCGAGCAGGTCCGAATCGTCGCAAGCTCGGTGGCCCGACGCCCGAACGGGTTCATATCACGTATCAAGGGACTTGCAGATCGAACGCCCCGGCGAGCCCCGCAACCGCGCGGCGCCCGGACTGTGCTATCGGCCCGCAGCTCCCGGCGCATCGCCCGCGCCGGCGATGGCCGCCAGGACACCATCGAGCCACGGGGCGGCCCCGGTAACGCCGGAGATGTCCGAGACAAATTCCTGGCCCCGCGCGACCACGTGGAGCGAGTGATCGGGACCCCACCGCTCGGCGTTCGCGTGATAGGTCAGTCCGGCACGGCGCAGCCAGGGCGGGACCGACCACCGACTCACCGGTCCGCCAGCCACGGAGAGCCGGAGCGTGCACCCGACGGCGACGGCAGTCGCACCTGGCCCCAAGTAAATGGTGTTGTTCGGCGGCCAGTCGCCGATCGTGTGGGGATGCTGCTGCGAGAACCCCCGGAGCCGATCGTCGGGACCGGGTCGGGACCCCGCCGCGATCACGCCTTCGACCTTCAGGTACCCGAAGATACGATGATGCCGGTCGGTCCCGTCGCGGCTGCCGAACAGCCCGAAGAACAGGAACACATCGCCGACACCAACCCCATTGTTGGCGAGATGCGACTGCGCGGCGCCGGTCTGACCGAAGGCGCATCGGCCACCTTCGAACATCGGATCATGGTGGCAGAAACTCGACCCGTTCAGTCGTCCCCTCGTGGCCTGCGCCACGAGGTCGCCGAGCCCCAGATCTCGGTAGGTCGTCCGGGACGGGCGATGCCGGGTCGGAATGGGAATACTGACCGGCCGGCCATCGACGATCGGTGACACCCCGCGCCCTCCTTGCGGGCTGCTGTCGAGGCCCTTTCGGCTGAAGACAACTCTCATGTTGACCAGGCCCCGGCGCCATGACCCGTCGCGGCAAACGGCGGCAGACTACCAAGGGGTTTCTGCTTGCCGGCGGCGGCCTTCCCGGTACGCAACGGGCAGCGGCGCGGCGGGCGAGCGCCCCGGGACAACGCCGGCCGGTGCCTGAGCCAGCCCCTCCCGATTACCCGGAAAGCAACCGGGGAAGCCAGAGCGTGAGGACGGGGAAGGCGAGGATCATGCCGACGCGCAGCAGCTCGGCGCAGAAGAACGGAGCGACGCCCTTGAAGGTCTCGCGCATGGGCGTGTCGCGGGCGAGCGCCGAGATGACGAAGGCGTTCATACCCACCGGCGGCGTGATCAGGCCAAGCTCCACCACGATGAGCGCGAGAATGCCGAACCAGATCTTCAGATGCTCGGTCGACATGCCGAAGCCGGCACCATCCGCGGCCATGTAGAGGCCGCCATTGAGGTCCACGAGCACGGGCCAGAAGAACGGGATGACGAGCAGGATCATGGACAGGCTGTCCATCAGACAGCCGAGGAAGATCAGTGCCAGCAGGAGCAGGAGCAGCACCACCATCGGCGCCATGCCCGTCGCGAGAACCCACTCGGCAGTCGCCTGCGGCAATCCGATCCGGGACATGTAGATCTTCATCTGCTCGGCACCGAGTAGGATCAGGTAGATCATGCCGGTCGTGCCGGCAGTTTCGCGGAGCGCCGCGATCATCTCCGATAGCCCGATCTCCCGCGTCCAGGCGCCGTAAAGCCACACCAGGGCAACGCCGACGGCCGCGGCCGGCGTCGGGTTGTAGAGGCCTGCGTAGATGCCGCCCAGGACGATCCCGAAGATGACGAGGACGGGAATCGCGCCGATGGTCGCGGCGCGAAACTCTGCGGCGTCGACTCCATCATGGCGGGGGCCGGCGTCGGGGCGGATCGTGACGTACAGGGCGATGGTCAGCAGGAACAGCGCCACCGCCAGCAGACCCGGCAGCAGCGCGGCCGCGAACATGGTGACGATGTTTGCCTCGACGATGATCGAGTAGACGATGAGAACGACCGAGGGCGGGATCAGGATGCCGAGCACGCCGCCCGCGGCGAGCGACCCGGTCGCCAGCGCCCCCGAGTAGCGGTAGCGCTCAAGCTCGGGCAGGGCGACACGGCCCATGGTGGAGGCGGTGGCCAGGGATGAGCCGCAGACTGCGCCGAAGCCCGCGCAGCCGGCGATTGCCGCCATCGCAGCACCGCCCCGGAGCCATCCCAGCCAGGCATTGGCCGCGCGAAAGAGCGCCGTGGAGAGCTCGGCCTTGCCGGCTAGGGCGCCCATCAAGATGAACATCGGCACGACCGAAAGGTCGTAGATCGAGAATTGACCGTAGGCGAGCGTCTTGAGCTGGTTCAGGACCAGCGCCGGCCCATCCACGATCGTGATGCCGACACCGCCCACCAGGATCATCGCATACGCAATCGGCATGCGGATGGCGATCAGCGCGACGAGGACGGCCAGAGAGCCGAGGCCGAGGAGGATGGGCTCCGTCACCCTACGGTCGTCCGGTGATGCCGCGCGCGTTCTCGCCCAACGTGATCGCCGCTGCGGTTGCCAGCAGCGCGAGCGAGATCAGGATCGGCACGAAGGCGATCCAGATCGGGAATTCCACGATCGCCGTGATGTAGTTGTACTCCTTCTGGTCGAGCAGGCCGCCGGACATCCGCCAGAGCAGTAGGAGGCTGAAGAGGAACGCGACGACGGACGCCAGCAGCTTGAACATCGCCAGCATCCGCCGGCCCGCACGGGCGGTGAAGATGTCCGCTGTCACGTTGGCACCCGTCAACTCGCAGTAGGGCAGGAACGCGAAGGCGGCGACAGCGACGCCGATCTGCGTCAGTTCGAAGTCGCCGGGGAAAGGCGCCCAGACCGCGCCCCCGATCACGGAAGCAACGTTCATCGCGACCACTGCCAGCAGCGTGAGGCCGCCAAGCAGCGCCCACGCATCGATGACGGCGGCCGCCGCCCCTGCAAGCCCCGAGCGGCCCCTGCGCGCAGCGAGGGCCATTACCTGGCCGTGGCGTTGGCCGCAATCAGCGCGCGGGCCCGCTGCACCAGCGCGGCCCCGGGGATGTCCCTGGACGAGACCTCCTCGATCCAGCGGTCCACGACCGGGGCCAGAGCATCCCGGAACGCCTGCGTCTCCTCCTCTCCCAGCGTGATGTGCACATTTCCTGCATCGACCGCGAGCTCGATTCCGACATCATCGGTAGCACGCCAGATGTTGCCGACCTCACGCCACCAGTTGCGGTCTGACGCAGCGCGGAAGGCCTGCTGGATATCTTCCGGGAGGCCGTCCCACCGCCGCTTGTTCATCGACACCTGGAAAACGGAGGTGCCAAACCGTTCCTTCCCGATGCCTTCGATCTGGTATCGAGTCTGCTCCTCGATCTTGAGCGGCTGGATGATCTCCCAGGGAATGAACGCGCCGTCGACGACGCCTTTCTGCAGGGCTGGCGGCAGGTCGGGGACCGGCATGGCCACCGGGATCGCGCCGAGCGCCGTGATGGCCCAGGCCCCGGTGCGGGACGGGATGCGGAGCTTGGCGCCGACGAGATCCGCGGGCCGGCGAACCTCCCGGTCCCGCATGTGGATGCCCATGCCGGCATGGACGTGCAGGAACATGACCTCAAGGCCCTTGTACTCCTGGGCAAGGTCGCCCTCAAACATGTCGTGAAGTGCAAGATTCGCGGCGGCGGGATCGTTCCTGAAGACGGTCGGCAGCTCGAAGACCTCGGTCCGGGGGAACGCACCCGGCGTATAGCCGTTCACGGTCCAGACCAGATCCACGACCCCGTCGCGCGCCTGCTGGACCAGTTCGGGCGGGCGGCCGCCGAGCGTCATCGCAGGAAACATCTCGATCTTCACGCGGCCGCCGGAATTGTCCTCCACGGCCCTGGCCCAAGGCTCCAGCATCTGCGTCTGGGCCGGGGCCTTCGCACCAAGGAAATGATGCAGCTTGAACGTGAAGTCCTGCGCCTGGGCTACCGGGGCGACGGCCATGGCGACGCTGGCCGCGAGGACCGTCTTCCAGAGTGCGCTGAACTTCATGTGGTCCTCGCAAGGCGTGCGGCGGGGACAACGATCTTATGGGAAGACGGGCGGCAGATGCCGGTGCGCATCGGCTTCGTGGCGCACGGGCCGGGAGAAATCCCGGCAGGCTTCAGGCGAAGGCGGACATCGGGTAGCGACGGTGGCCCGAACCGCATGGCGGGGCCGCTTGTGCATGTCCGCGCGGTGACACCCGCGACGACCGACCCGGCGATCGCGGGACGAAGCTAGCCGCCGCCAGCATGCACCGGCCGCGTCGGGTCCGGCGGGCGGCGGGGTGCCCCGGCCCGGCGCCCGAAGGCGGTCGGACAGAAGGCGGAACACGCGGGCGAACGGCGCACTCCCCGCACGTTAACGCCCAACCGCTCAGGGCTCCCGATGGTCGATCACCCGGCTGGCCTTGGCAC
This sequence comes from Alphaproteobacteria bacterium, assembly GCA_022824395.1. Lineage (GTDB taxonomy): Bacteria > Pseudomonadota > Alphaproteobacteria > TMED109 > TMED109 > VXPW01. The sequence goes on along the minus strand of JAJDZX010000057.1, from coordinate 265 downwards.
TGAACCGTCCGAACGTTCCCGGGGCCACGACCTCGAGCACTGGCTTGAGGCCGAGTCGCTGATGCAGGCTGCCGGCGAGGTCGGGCTGGAGCCCGTCATCGTGATGCTCGTAACGCACTTTTAGTCGGAACTTCAAGCTGGCAATAGGCCCGTTCCCGCGCCCAACTCCCTGAACAGCAATGGCTTCTTGCAGCCGGCGGGGCGTTATTGCCTGTACGGGTGCTTACATAAGAAGACCTTGACATGCTCCAAACAAAGCCTTACA
>JAJDZX010000080.1 GCA_022824395.1 Alphaproteobacteria bacterium | reverse complement strand
AGGTTTCCAAGCTTCGACTGGAGAGCGGATGAAGGCGACGGAAGGGCTGTAATCCGTTCAGAATCCATGCGAATCCGGGAATTCCTTAAGCCCTTATAATTAAAGGTGCCCGATATCAGAATTTGAAAATAATGGGACCCGATTCCGCTTGGTCACGGACATCCTATGGGCGACTTGGGATCCCGGAACGAAGACGCGGATATGGATACTCCTGTCAGTGAGCCGTCCCGATGATGGTCGTCAGGTAACCACGTGATCGGGAACTTGCCATGCCCGGCATTGCGCACCGGGCTCCACAGCCGGGAAGATGGTTCCGGGGGCACAAGCCGGAATGCCAGCAACGGAAGAAAAATACGCCTGCACACGAATGCACAGGCGGCGTCATAACGAGTCTGACGATGGCAATTGCTGAAACAGCTTCAACCGGAACTGCGGCACGAAGAATTGGACCGGGCTGCCGGACTGCCATTAATCCAAAGATTTGAACAGCAGCCAATGTGGCGGCCGATGCAAACCCGCAGGTACGGGACCCCCACGGTAACAGACGGGAGCCGCAGGACCCGTGCGTACGGGAAAATCGTCACGGCCCGCCTGGCGGTGCGAAATGGCCGGGCGTCACGATGGCGGCTGGGCTGACCGACCGGCGGGGATATCCGAAAACGTCGGCGCATCGCCTCACGTCCGGCTGCCGATTCCCGACAGGCATCCGGAGATGCCAGTCGCCTGGGACCCATGAATTCGCCACGAAAAGCCATTGTCTCCGGCACGCATGCCGCCCCGGATTCCGGCTGAAGCGGAAATGACGGCGGGAGGCCAATGGGCATTCGGCCTCGCCATGAAACGGCTGCGCCCGCCGATTCACTCGTTTGACTCAAGACCGTCCGATTCCGCAGTCTCGGAATCGATGTCATCGGCATCGCATCACGTCTTTACATCCATTCTCCACCTCTCCCAGATATTGATGTGGGTATCCGAGGTGCGCGATTCGTCAGTCTCGATGCTGAAGCACAGGTCGAGGGTGGCGGTATTGGTGACGCTGTGAGGATCGTATTGAAAGATGTGGTTCCGAAATTCCCTGTCGGTCTCTCCCACCGCCACCGTAAGGTAGCATTGCGCCCGCAGAGCACAGTCGCCGTTCTCCTCCGTGAACGATATGCCTGTGTCCAGTACGCAGTGCTCGCTGGCGGTGGCCTCGTCCCAGGCCGTCCGGCATTCTTCCGAGAGTGCGGACCCGGTTTGTTCGGACGCCTGCGACGGGGATACGGCGGCGAACAGGACGCATACGGCCGCAAACGCCCCCAGAGACGCCATCCGGCTTGTAGATTGAAGGACTGTGATCATATTGATTTCCCTTTTTTGGAAGTTTTACCGATTGTCTGCATGACACCGTTCTCTTTCTGCCATGTTCACGATCCGGCGACGATCACTTCGTCACCGGGCTTGAGACCGTCCAGGATTTCCACTTCGTACAAAGTCGTCTCGCCCACCTCCACGCGCACGGTCCGGGGCTCGCCGCCGTCCTTGTCCTGTACGCGGACGCGGTAGCTCCCCCGGCCGCCCTGCACGGCGGCCAGGGGCACGAGCAGGGCGGCCGGCTCGTCCCGGGTCACGACCGTGACATTGGCCGACATGCCGAGGCGCAGCTGGGCGAGATGCTCGTTGGAGAGGCGGTCGATGACCGCGGTCACGTCGAAAATGGGCACGCGGGCGCTCGCCTTCGACCGGGATTGGGGCGATACCCGCGCGATCTGCCCCTCGAACACAAGGTCGGGGAAGGCGTCTCCGCCGATCCTGACCCGCTGGCCCTCCTTCACCTTCACGACATCGACTTCGTCGATCGTGCCGACGACGGCAAGCCCCCCAAGGTCGGCGATGCTCAGCAGATAGCCGCCTTCGCTCACCAGCCGTCCCGCCACCACCGGGCCCCCGTCGCCGTCGGACCTCGGCCTGCTCTCGCTGCCGGGTTGCAGAACGACCCCCGATATCGGCGCGCGGACAAGTGCGTCCTCCTGGGTCTTCTCCAGCGCTCGCATGCGCGTTTCCGCGTTCTCCAGCCTGAGCCGGGCGATCCGCAACGCGTCGGCGTCCGCCTTCTCCCGCGCCGCCTCCAGATCCCGCTGCGCCGCCTCGTATCTCAGGCGCTGGACCTCATATCGCCGCTCCGCGGCCTTGTGCTCGGAGGCCGGGATGACGCCCCGCTCAAGCAGCAGGGCGGTTTCGGCGAGCTTGTTCTTCCGCGCTTCGAGATCCATGCCGGCCAGGGTGAGCGACTGCCGGGCCCGCGCGATTTCCCGGCTGCTCTCCCAGTTCTCCAGCTCCCGGAGCTTGTCCTGGGCATCGAAGTATCTGGACTGGGCCTCGAAAAACCGGCGATCGGTCTCGGCGGTATCCAGTTCGACCAGCGGCTGGCCTTCCACGACCCGGTCGCCGTATTCGAAGAGCACCCGCGCCACCTTGCCCGCGACCTGGCTGGTCACCGACACCTCCTTGTGCGGCGCGAGCCTCCCGACGAAAGAGACCGTACTGACCAGCCGACGCGGCGCGACGGTTACGGTAAGCGCCTCCGACGAGGACTTGGCGGACGGCGCCGCGGATCCCAGCGACAGCGCCGTGCCCGCCTCGTTCCAGACAAACCATGCGGCGCCCGCGAACAGAACGACCACGACCAGCATGGCGAGCGCCCGCACCGCCGTTACTTTCTTCAGGGCCGAATCCAGCGCCTTGTTCTTGTCCTCGATCTCGCGATAGGCGTCCCGCAGCTCGACGTTCTGCGCCGCGGTCGCCTCGGCCATCTCCCGTTCGGTCTTGCGCAGCGCCTCGACTTCGGTGACATCATCCAGGACGGCGACGAGGCCGGCTTTCCGGTTCTCGCCGCCCTCGCGGCGGACGAGGTACGATGTCGTCACGGCGACCGACCGCTCCGTGCCGTCCGCAAGCCGCAAACGGATCGTCGATCGGGAGCCCACCGCCTCGTCATAGACCGCCGCCAGCACAACATTGTTGAACGCTTCCAGATCCTCGCGGTCCATGAGAACCTGGCCGATCAACTTGCCCCGCACCTCGGCTCCGTCCAGGCCCAGCAATTGCGACGCCGCCGGGTTCAGGATCCCGATGCGGCCGTCGGCGGAGACGGTCAGCACCCCCTCGCTCATGCTTTCCAGCACGTTGCGGTGAAGCAGGGTGTCCCCGCGCACTCCCGGTTCGTGCCCGAGAGAGAGGACTTGCGGCCCTTCGTCCTTCATTGCTCCACTCCGCCGTCGCCCGGCAGGCCGACATCGATCTGCCAGGTGTCCAGCGTGGTCCCCAGTGCCTGGTCGAGCGCCGTCAAGGCATCCAGATAGGCTATGGTCGCACCGACTTCGCTGTTCTGGCTTCGCACCAGGTCGTCCTCGAACCTGACCAGCCGGAAGTTGCTGGACAGGCCGGCGTTCAGCTTGATCCGCTCGGTCTCGAGCTTCCGTTCGGCGAGATCTCTCGCTCGCCGGGACAGCTCGGCGCGCCGCAACTGCACCTCGACCTTGCGCAGCGCGCCGCGTACCTCGACCTCGATCGACTGGCGCATCTCCGCGACCCGCAGGCGCGACCGCTGCAGCGCGATCTCTGCTTTCGCATGCGCGCGCCGCGAGGCATCCACGTTCGCCCCCACCGGGATGTCCAGCGTGAATCCGACCCTGTAATCCTCGTCGAACCGGCTGTAGGCCTCCGACAGCGAGCGTCCGCTATGCCCGAGCCCGGCCGACGCGGTGAGGCTCAGATCCCACTTGCGCGCGTTCTCGGCCAGTGCGACAGCCGTCTCCGCCTGCTCGACGTCGATCAGGGCGCGGAGATAGTCCGGCCGGCTGCGGAGCGCGCGTTCGACGATTCCTTCGCGGTCGAGTACCGCCGGCTCGACGCGCAGGGATTCCGTCGGCACGATCCGGGTCCGGCTGTCGATTTCGAGGATATCGATCAGGGCGAGTCGGGCGTCATTCAAACCGCCCTCGGCCTCGGCCAGGCTCAACTCCCGCTCCGCAATGCTCGCTTCCGTCTGGATGATGTCCTGCTGCGCCATCCTTCCCGTCTCGATCAGGACCCGGTTTACCGCCAGCAGGTCGCGGGCCCGCTGCAGCGAGCGCTTCGCAATCTCCACCGAACGGGTGGCCTGGATGAGGCTCCGATAAGCCCGGACGGTCCGGGTGACCAGGTCGGCGACCGCCGTCTCGAAGGCGAGAACGCTGCTCCGTTCCGCGCGCCTCGCGTTGACCAGCCCGGCGGTGCCGACCGTCGTTCCGCCGCCCTTCAGCAAGGGTTGCCTGAACTCGAACGTCACCGACTGGCTGGCGCTGTTTTCGGACGTTGCGGTGTTGCTGGACTTCAGGCTGAGTTGCCCGCCGGTGGGTATCCGCACGGACACGGTAGGCGATATCTCCAGCGCCGTCGCTTCATCGCGCCCGGACACAGACGCCCTCGAGTCGCGCGTCGCGGACAGGCCAATGCTCGGCCTGGGGCGGAACGTGTCCTCGGCATCCTCGAGAGTCAGCCTGTCGGCGAACCGGCCGAGACGGCTCCCGGCGAGGTCCCGGTTATTCCGCACCGCCAGCAGGATGGATTCGGCCAGCGTCAGCTCCCGTTCCAGCGGGTCGCCGGACGCGGATTCAGCGGTGGCAAGGAAGCCCGCCAGCGCCGCCGCGGCTGCAACGATTGCCGGCCGGTTCCGGACCTGTGCCATGATGCCCATGCCTATGCCGATCTCAACGCGGCAATGGGATCGAGCCGCGCCGCCTGGCGGGCGGGCTGGAACCCGAAGAACACGCCGACGCAAAAGGACACCGCGAACCCCAGCGCCGCCGCGACGGGATCGACCAGGAACTGCCAGCCCGAGAAATGGCAGAAGATCCGGGTGCCCCCGACCCCGAGCAGGATGCCGAACACCCCGCCGATCAGAGAAAGGACGATGGACTCGATCAGGAACTGGCTCTGGATGTCGAGGCGCCGCGCGCCCAGCGCCCGCCTGATGCCGATTTCCTTGCGCCGTTCGGTCACCGAGACCAGCATGACGTTCATCACTCCTACCCCTCCGACAATCAAAGAGATGCTGCCGATCGCCGCCAGCAGCAGCGCGAAGGTCTGCGTCTGGCGCTGCATCTGCTCAATCAGCTTCTGGGCGCTCCGCACCGTAACGGCCAGGCGCGGCGCCTTGCGGCGGAAATAGTCACTCACCTCCTTGGTGGCCGCCGTGTGGTGGACCTCCGGTCTCATGCGGGCGACGACCTGGTTCACCCCCCGCCGCGGGAACAGGCGCAGCGCGGTGGAGACGGGAATCAGGATCGACCGGTCGGCCTCGAAGGGCTGCATGCTCGATTTCGGCGAGGTGCGCAGCACGCCCACCACGGTGCAGATGCGATCCTTCAGCCTGATCGGTTCGCCGACCGGTTTCTTCGCGCCGGCGCGCTGCAGGGAGGCGGCGACCTGCGCCCCTACAACGCAATGGGCGCGGCGGAAGTCCAGGTCCGAGATCGCACGGCCATCCACCAGCCGCAGCCGGTTGAGATCCAGGAACGTGCCCGTAACCCCCAGAACCGGGGCATCCGCAATCTTCTTCCCGCCATACACGACTGCTGCGCGGCCCTGGCTCCAGGGAGCGGCTCCCGCGATCGACTTGGTTTCTTCCGGCAACGCGACCGCATCCTCCAGCCGGATTCCCGACGGGGTTCCCTGGTCCACATTCCGCGTACGGATGGTGAGGTAGTCAGTACCGAGTTCCCGGAACCGCTCCAGGGCCTGGTGCTTGGCGATCGTCCCCACCGAGAGCATCGCGATGACCGAGCCGATACCGATCACGATGCCGATCAGCGCCAGGAGGCTGCGCTGCTTGGCCGCGTAGAGGCTGACGACCGCTTCCTTGACATTGGCTTTCAGCGCCACGGCTCTATCCTCATCCTTCCCGGGCCGGGACGGCGACTCCGCTCATGGAGCGGACGCGGTCTCTTCGCGGAGCCCGCCGTCGCCGATATGCGTGCGCCGCGCGCACCGTTGGGCGACTTCCGGGTCGTGTGTGATGACGATGAGGGTCGTGCCGTCCCCGTTCAGCTCGGCGAACAGCTCCATGATGTCGTTTCCCGTCGTGGGATCGAGCGCGCCGGTCGGCTCGTCGGCGAGCACGATGGCCGGCTCCCCGACCAGCGCCCGGGCGATCGCCACACGCTGCTGCTGTCCGCCGGACAGCTCGTTCGGCTTGTGGCCGGTCCGGTCCTCCATGCCGACCCGCCGGAGCGCCCCGCGGGCGCAGCGGTCCATCTCGGCGGCGCCCGTGTCGCGGTACATCAGCGGCAGACGCACATTCTCCAGCGCCGTCAGCCGGGGCAGCAGGTGGAAGGACTGGAACACGAATCCGATGCTGGCATTGCGGATGGCGGACCGCCGGTTGTCCGTCATGGACGACACCTCGCGCCCGTCCAGGGAGTAGGAGCCGCTACTGGGCTTGTCGAGCAGGCCGATGATGTTCATCAGGGTCGATTTGCCCGACCCCGAAGCGCCCATGATCGACACGAAATCGCCCCGGTTCACCTCCAGATCGACACCGCGCAGCACCTCCACCGTCGCCGGGCCGACGCGGTAGGTCTTGCGAATGTCCCTCAGGCGAAGCATCGCGTCCGTCCCGTTCCGGGAAGGCCGGCCGCGGCCGCATCCCGCCCGGCCCTCGTGTCGTCATGCCCGGAACCGCGAACGTCATCCGCCATCCGGCGGCTGATCAACAATGTCAGGAACCCTCCAATTCTGGATCGTGGGACCCGTGTCATCGGGGATCCATGTCGTTGAGAATGTGATCGTGCCCGAAGCCGACTGGCCCTCGTCGTTGGACACCGTCACATCGGCCTTGAAGGTGAAGGGGTTGTCCTCGGGCGGCGTCGCCAAGGCATTCAGTTCCGCGTTCGTCAGGATTTCCACGGTCAATATGTCGAACGGTTCCGAAATGGGAAGACCCGTGTTGATGCCGAGATACGACGTGGTATGGAATCCCACGCCCACGAATACCGGGTTCGTACCCGCATTGTCGAACAGGTCGTCGACGGTAATGGTGAGCGTTTCGCCGGGCGGCGCGTCTATGGCCTCCGTCTGCGAGAGGGTGGGCGTCGTCCCGGGATCGTCCTCCGGCGGCGCTGGCGTTGCGGCGTTGCGTTCGTAATTCGTTTCGAGCGTGAGCGTGCCCGAGGCCGTCTGGCCCTCGTCGTTTTCCATCGTCAGATCGACCGTGACCTCGAAGGGGCTGGGAGGCGGCGGCGACAGGGCGTTCAGTTCCGCGTTGGTCTTGGTCTGCACGAACAGGAAATCGTTCGCGCCGATGGAGTGCGTGCTGTAGTACTCCGTGGTGGAGAATACCGCGTCGGTGATCTTCGGGTTTGTCCCGGCATTGTCGAAAAACAAGTCGGCCTGAATGGAGATCAGGGTGCCGGGAGGCGCGTTCGCCGGACTGGACGAGTCCCTGAAGCTCGGCTCCGGGGCAGTGGTGCCGTACGCCGCCGGCACGGTGGCCAGCATCAGCGCCAGCGTTGCCAGGGCGACCGAAAGGCCGCCCTGGCAACGCCTTACGGCAGGGGCGGCAGTCAGATGTCGTTGTTCAGCAGTCATGGCATTACTCCCTTTGTGGGGCAAGTTGTTGGGCAGGGCGCCGTGCATCATCCCCCACCCTCGGCCTCGTCCGCCGGCGGCGCGGGGCCCGAGTCGGGGGGCGTCCACTCCGTCGAGAACGTGACCGTTCCCGAAACCTTCTGGCCTTCGTCGTTGGTCATCGTCACGTCGGCTGTGAAGGTGAAGGAGGCGGGTGGCTGCGGCGACAGGTCGGCCAGGTCCGCCTCGCTCAGCACCGTCAGGGTGAACCGCTCGGGCGCATCCTCGGGAACGTTGAGATGTTCAAGATAGGTCGTGCTATTGAAGACCACGGACGCGAATCGCGCGCCAGGCCCCTCATTGTCGAACAGGTCCCCGACGGTAAGGGTAATCGTCGCGCCGGGCGCTGCGGATACCGCGTCCGTCTGCGAGAAAGTCGCCGGTGTCGGGTCCGGCGTTGTGATGATTCGCTCGTAACTCGTTTCGAATTTGAGCGTGCCCGAAGCCGTCTGGCCCTCGTCATTGGTCATCGTCACCGTGACATCGACCGTGAAGGGGCTGGGAGGCGGCGACGCCAGGGCGTTCAGCTCCGCATTTTTCTTGGGTCGTACGAAAAGTATGTCTTTGCGAGCCTCCGTGATGCCGTAATGGCTGTAGTATTCGGTGGCGGAGAAAACCGCATCGGTGAAGATCGGGTTCGTCCCCGCGTTGTTGAATTCGTTACCGGCCAGAGCGTAGACCTGGACACCGGGAGGCGCGATGATCACTGGTCGTCCCACCTTGAAGGACGGCTCGGGGGTTTCCGGCGTCGCGGAGGTTTGTTCGTAAATAGTCTCGAATCTGGTCGTGCCGGAAGCCGTCTGGCCCTCGTCATTTTCCATCGTGACATCGACCGTGACAAAGAAGGGACTGGGAGGCGGCGACGCCAGGGCCCTCAACTGCGCGTCGGTCTTGGCCATAATGAAAAGTATGCCGCTCTCTTCGTCGATGGAGTGCCTGCTGTAGTACTCCGTGGTGGAGAAAACCGCATCGGTGATTTTCGGGTTCGTCCCCGCATTGTTGAACGAGCCGTAGTCGGGATGTGCTATGACAGAGACCAGGGTGCCGGGAGGCGCCAGGCGCTCTGCATCGTCCTCATCGAAACTCGGCTCCGTCGCGGTGGAACAGTACGCCGCCGGCGCCGCAGCGCCCAGCAACAATGTGATCGCCACCAGTGCGGCAGGCAGGCCGCCTTTGCGGCGCTTGATGGTCGTGATGGCCGTCAGATGTCGTTCGGTGGTCATTTTTCTTCAGCCTCCATCGGCCTTTTTAAATATTAGAAGAAGTCAATGGAATTTGTAATTCCTTCAATTTATGAGGTATCTAACTCCCCCAAGTGAGCGGATTAGGGCGGTGGAAAGGGCCGGAATCCACTCATAATCCACGCGAAACCAGGAATTCTTCCTACCTTGATAATTAAAGGTATCCATATTCTGAAGATGAAAATATGGGATCCGATTCCCCGGCGGTTTGGGTGCGGTGACGATGCGCCCAGTGGCCGGCACCGTGAAGGTGTTGAGTGCTCCGTGGGCCGGACGGCCGATGCAGTGATTCGGCCCCGGGGTCGACCGGCTGCCCGATGATGGTTTTCTTTCGAAGCCCGACCGAAATGCTCCGGTCTTGTATCGCGGCTGCCGGTCTGCGCCGTATCGGCCCGTTTCCGGTTGTGATCTACATGGTCGCGGTAGGAACGCCGGTCACCCGGCGCCCCCCGCACAGATCCGGACATGGACGTTAATCCATCCGGCTCCTACCTCGGATATTGACGGCAAACCGCTGTTCCGGCCATGGGTGACGTATGCGGGTCTTGGGCCATAGCAACTTCACCATACGGGACAATCGCTGCCAACTGAAGCTGGCTCGCTGCGACCGCCTGCGAATGGTCTTCATCCATAATCTCATCAACCGGTGCCTGAATTTCTCCAGCCACCTCCATGTCCCGGGCGCGGCAAAGTAGTTCAGCCAGCCCTCAAGGACCTTGCCGAGCCACCTGCCTACTTCCCATGTATCCCAGTGCATACGTTTACGCAGTATCTCCCCAATCCGTTTCAGCGTCCTTGTCATCCTTTTGTTCGCCGGCTTGCGTCCCAGCCTGAACTTCCCGTCTCTGGTCTTCGTGCAAAAGTGCGTGAATCCCAGAAACTCGAATGCCTCCGGCCTTTTCCCTCCGCGAGCCTTCCGGTTACGTTGTGCAAACCTTCCGAACTCGACAATTCGGGTTTTATCCGGGTGCAGTTCAAGGCCGTATCTGGCCAACCGTTCCCGAACATCCATTAGATACCGCTCCGCATCCTGCCTGTACTGAAATCCGACCACCACATCGTCCGCATAGCGAACGACGATGGCTTCGCCCTTAGGTATGTTCGGACGCCATTTCCTGTGGAACCACAGGTCGAATACATAATGCAGGAATACATTCGCCAGTAAAGGCCCAACGATGGACCCCTGAATGACGCCGATCCCCGAATCCGACCGGATTCCCTCTTCCATGATCCCGGCGTTCAACCATCGCGCGATCAGGCGGATGACCCGCCTGTCACCGATGCGGTGTTCCAGCATCCTGATCAACGCATCCCTCGGGATCGTGTCAAAATAGCGCTGGATATCCGCGTCGCAAATCCAGTTGACATTCTTCCTCTCGATCCCATAGGCCAGAGCATCCAGCGCGTCATGCGCCTTGCGCCCCGGTCGGAACCCATAGCTGAATCCGAGAAACTCCACCTCGTATATCGGTGTAAGGATTTCGTCAACCATCGCTCTCTGGACGATCTTGTCCTCCAGCGCAGCGATCCCGAGCGGTCGTGTTCCGCCGTCCGGCTTGGGTATGTTCACCCGCCGAACCGGCAGCGCCCGGTACGTTCCCGCATGTACGCGGCGGTGAAGGTCGAGAAGATACTCTTCCAACCCCTCCTCGTACTCGCTCCACGCTTTTCCGTCCACGCCCAGAGCCGCGTCACGCCGCAGGGCGTGGAAGGCAGCATTCAGGGCTTCCGGGGTGATGTGGTGCAGCAATGCAGTCAGTCGCTCCTTCCGGTTTCTCTTGGCTGCCTGCCGTATCCGGTCCGCCGCAGGCAACACGCTTTCCCGGCACTGCGTCCGGCACGTGGTTTGACTTCCCGGATTCTCCTTGGTTGAGTCCCTTTGCTCCGCCGACTCCGCAGGGAGCCTTCCCCCGTTGTTCGCCGGCCTCGACGCTCGTACGGACTCATCCGACTTCTTCATATCGTTCACCATAAGATTCAGTTTTCTCTTTCCTCATGCGGCCCCTCGACGCGGGGCGATATGAAGACCTCCCAGGGTCCCGGCAGAAGGCGTGCGGACGTGCATGGGTTCTTCGACACCGTGGAGTCTCCCGGCCTCTCACCAACACGAGGCCAGGGGTGTTGCCTTCAACAACTGCAAGAGTCTCGGCACTCCAGATGAATCGCTTATCGATGCTCAATAGCCCTGCCCGCCCGTACCGCTACCGACGCTTCGCCTGCCCCCTCGCGGGAACACACGCACGGCTCGCGGAGAGTCGTGGCTGGTTAGACCTTCGACACGAGGGACTTTCACCCTCTACCTTCTGCCAGTTCGCCTGGCACACTGCAGGATGCGGTCCCGGGAAATCACGAATGGATTTCAACGATGTATGGCGTGGCCATGTTTTCATCCGGAAACTGGGGTAACGACAGCGTACTCGCGTATCGGGCAATTCCGCTGTTCTGGCCTGCTGCACGATGCCTGGTTCAGTGCCCTATCGTGGGGACGAAGTATACGGACCGCTTCCTCGACAGAGGAGCGCTGGGGGCCGGCCAGCGGGCGGCGTCGAGAGCGGGTTTGTAACAGCAGTTCAAGGCGGCGACCGAAAGCAGCGTCCGGGTTCATGCCGCCTGCACCCCCCGTTCAGCACCCCGGTCCGTGCGAACCGTCACCGGACTGCTCGGGACCGGCGCCTCGGTCGACGATTCTCCCGCAATGGCCAGGCCGGCCGGAATCCGCTCCAAGCCCACGCGTGTCCGGGAGCCCCTGCCATCCTTCGACATGGAAGGTATCGTGAAATCAGCGAATGCAAACAGGGGCCCGCAATGATGCGCCTGCATGCATCCCCGGCGTCTCGGATGCGGTGCCGATGCGCACGGATGCCTCCGCCGGCAGGAGTCCCGCCGGCGGGCCACCCCTTTCCCGGACAGGATCCGTACCGGCAGGACCCGCGATGAATGGTCGCTGTTATTCCTCCACTGCGCCGAAGGATCCGTACAGGAACGCCTGACGAGTGCCGCTGCCTTCCTCGTTGCTGACCAGTTTCTCGAACCATCCCGCCGCCCCGGTCGGAACCTGCCCGTTGCCGGACGGACCGTAGAATTGCCCCCCCCAACAGGATCTGCAGGTAGGGCCGCCTCCGACGAAGCTGTTGCCCGAGAAATCGGCGTGCAACGTAGTCAAATTACTGAAGCTGAAGGAGTGATCGTTGGGACGCAGCGCACTGATGTCAGTTATTTTTCCCTCGACCCCCCCATCCCGACCGAAGCTCGCCAACAGCTCGACATTCGCCTTGAAATGACTGTAGTCATCCTGACCCACTATCCTGTATACGCCTGCAGCGCCGCCCTGGTAGATCACGTACTGGGGGGTCACGGGCAGTGTCTCGACATTGCCGGCATAGGGCATGTTCCCGTAGAAGAACGACACGAACCCGTCCGCGGCCTGGGTGTCGGGAATGTTCTTGCTCCAGAACCCGTAGGCGAGGTAGTCGTCATCGTTTTCCTTCCCGTAGTCCGTGACCACATGGAAGCGCGCTGTGGTCGACAGGCTCGAGTTACCGTCCAGTTTCGTTTCCGCTGTCCAGCCGGCCGGCGCGCCCAGGCGAGCGGAAGGATCTTCCGTCCAGGACATCCCGCTGGCCTCACGGATATCGATCAGGGCCCCGCTGCTTAAGTAGGTTATGACGGCCCTCACCCCTTTGGCTGAAAGACTGGGCTGTCTTGTCCGGACCGGACTTCCTCCGCCGGATCCACTGCCGCCGCCGGTTGCCGCCCCGCTGCCGCCACCGGTAGCCGGCCCGTTGTCGTCGCCGATTGCCGTCCCGGGGTCGTCGTCCGGCTCCTGCTGATCCATCGAATCATCCCCGGGCATTTGCTGGGAGCCGCCGTC
>JAJDZX010000017.1 GCA_022824395.1 Alphaproteobacteria bacterium | reverse complement strand
CTTCGGCCGCACGGAGGTGACAGAGAGCACGTCGCTTTCGGACGGAGCCGTGTCCATGGAGACCGCCCGCACGATCGATCCCTGGCAGGACCTGCAGGACCGGCTCGCACCCGTGGCCCCGCCGCCGGCCACCGTGACGATCTCCCGACACGCGGGGCGCGTCGAGGTCTTCGGGCCGCCCTCGGTGCAGAAGGCCGCAGCCGCGGTGCTCGAGGACGTGACGGCCACGGCCGGCATCAGGATCGGGCTGGATGTCGGGGTCTACTTCGTTGACAGCGACAAGGCCGACGAGTTCGGCGTCGGGGTCGTGGCCGACGGATCGATCGGGGAATTCCGCGCGACCGTCGCCGCGGCCGCCACGGGCGATGCCGCAGGAGGCCTGGTCGTCTCGCGCAACGCGGACAACGTCTCCTTTCTTGCGCTCGCGCGGGACAGCGCCGTCGTCGACTACAGGCTGGCGTCCTCGGTCGCGCAGTCCGGCGTCATCACGCCCATCGCGCTCACGAACGAGCGGAGCTACATCCGCAACGTCACGAGGGAGCGTGCGGACGACAACAATCCCGGAACCGTGACGTACGAGATCGCCGACCTGGAGACCGGGATCTCCATCGCCGCGCTCCCCCGCCTCGTCGGAGATCGTCGCATCCAGCTCGGCTTGACGCTCTCCCAACGCTCGCTTGTCCGCTTCGACAAGCCGCTCCCGGACGTCGCGCTCACGCTGCCCGACGTCGACAACCGGCAGCTGCGGAACGAGACGGTGCTCTCGCCCGGCGAGACGCTGGTGCTCTCGGGCTACGAGCAGGACGTCGTGCTCCGCGCCGACCGCGGCGTCGGGTTCCTGCGCCGGTTCGGCATCGGCGGCGGAACCGAGGCGTCCCGCCGCAAGGTGCGGATGGTGGTACTGGTCAGGCCAACCTTGATTCCTGCCCGTCGCCCGGGAGGCCGGTCATGAACGTCGCCGGGGCGCATCACGGGCGCACGGTCGGCCGATGACCGAGATGCCCGCATTCCGCGATCGGCGTCCGGTCGAAGGGGCCGTCGGCGAAGAGCCGTGGCCGGAGGCCGTCGAGGCGGCGGACGTGCCCGAGGGCGCGGCACACGCCCTGGCGCTCACTCCTCCCGTTCCTGCGCGGACCGGTCCGGCCGGGCTGGTCGCGGATGACGGCACGCTGCTGGCCACGGGGCTTACCTGGGAAGTCGCCACCGGTCCGGAAAGGCCGGTCCTGGGCGGAAACGCTCCGTCGGTGCTGCGTCTGCCGACGCGGCGCGCCCGGCTCGCGGACACGGGCAGCGCCCCGTGCGGATCGCTCCTGCTGCAGATGGCGGCCGAACTCACGACGATCTTCTTTCCGGCAGCCACCGGTCCGTGGGCGTTCTTCGCCGAGATTCCGGAACAGGACGGGCCTCCGACGCTATGGATGGGGCTGGCGGACATCGCCGCTCCGGGAGAGTTCGGGGGGCCTTCGGCCGACGAGACCGGCCCGCGCACGGCAACGCCGCGTCCGGGACCGGAGCTGAAATTCGAAAGTCCGGAGGAAGCGCTGGAGGCGCTGGAGCAGCTGCTCAACATCACCGAGATCGCCGGGATCGCGATGAGGTGGCTGCCCGTCCAGGCCGGGATGACGCCGGCGGACACGCATCGCGGTCAAATGATCGCGGGGATCGCCGGAATCTCCGAGACCGTGGAGATGCACGACGTCGGGCCGGACGTACCGGCCCCGCCGGGCATCGACAGGGACGTGGCACTCGACGCGAGCCTGCCGGTCTTCGCCCCGCCGCGCAGGCTGCCCGTGCGCCTGCTCGCCGGGCTCGGGATCGGGGCAGGGGCGATGGTCGCGGCGGTCTTCATCGTCGTGCCCTTGATCGAGGTGGCGCTCCGGCCGGCACCGCCGCCGCCGCCGGAGATGGTGAGCGTGCAGGTCGCGCCGGATGCGTTCGGCGCGGCCTGCACGACCGCGCTGGACGCCTGGTGGCCGCGGATCACCGGCTGGCGGCTGTACAGCGCGGGCTGCGCCATGGCCGGCCATCTGCCTGGGGAGCCGGTCCTGCCCGAGCCGCAGGCGACGGACCGGACGTCCAGGGCCATGGTCGTGTGGCGGCACCTCGTTCCGGAAGGCGGCCGCAACATCATTCTTGCGCGCGCCGCGGCGGGCCAGATCCTGGCCACATGGCCGCACGAATCCCGGCTCGACGAGGCCGGCCTCGCGCTGTGGAGCACGGCGTCGCTGCCACTGACACCGACGGACGGTTCTGGCGACGGCGCATCCCGGCGGGATCCCGAGGCCATCCACGCGCGGCTGGCCGCGCTCTGGGCGCACACGCCGGGCGCAGTCACCCTCCAGCGCGAGGGTCCGGGCGCCGGCCACGTCCGGATCGTCACCGCCTACGGCACGTCGGCCGGCGCGAATCTCTCGCGGGCGGGCCAGATCCCCGGCATCGCCCCCGCGAGGCTCGTCGAGATCGAGGAGGGCGCAGGCGAGCTGCTCGTCGGGCCGGTCCTGACGCGCGAACTGCCGGCGACACTCTTTGACTCCTTCCGGGGAGGGCCTTCGCAGTGAGGGGCAGTCGTTCAGGACGTCCGGGAGCCGGAAGCATGCCGGAATTCGTCGCGCTGGATACGGATCCCCGAACGGGACGGTTTTCACGGGCCCCTTGGCAGCCGTTCCTCCAGGATCGCCTCGATCCGGGCCTGGCCCTTCGCCAGCTCGGCCTGGCCCTTCGCCAGTTCGGCGATCGCGGCGCGGTTTTCGCGGATCTCGACTCGGTTCGCGCCGATCTGTGCCCAGATCATTCCGGCGACCGCGAGACCGATCGCGACAAGCCCGCCGATCAGCCACATCTGCGTCGGCCGGTCGAAGCCTTCCGCGGCCTTTCTGCCGAACTCCTCCCGCAGGAACTCGAGCTGTTCCCGCGTGAAGCCGTGCCTGGTCCCTTCCGACGCGTTCGCCAACGCCTGTCCTCCTGTTCCCTGCGGTCCAATCTATGCCCGAAAGGGGATTTTCGCAAGACGGCCGGTTCAGACCCGGACGCCGCTTCAGGCAAGGGCAACGGTCAGAAACAGGGACGCGCGGGGCAGCCGTCACGGGCCCCTTGGCAGCCGCTCCTCCAGGATCGCCTCGATGCGGGCCTGGCCCTCTGCCAGTTCGGCGATCGCATCCCGGTTCGCGGTGATCGCGGCCCGGTTCTCGCGGATCTCCTCGCGAAGTTCTGCGCGGACAGAGCTGATCTCAGCACCAAGATCCTCGCGGACCGAACCGATCTCGGCCCAAATGAAGCTGGACGCCGCGATGCCGAGCACGACAAGTCCGCCGATCAGCCACATCTGCGTCGGCCGGTCGAAGCCTTCAGCGGCCTTTCGGCCGAACTCCTCCCGCAGGAACTCGAGCTGTTCCCGCGTGAAGCCGTGCCTGGTCCCTTCCGACGCGTTCGCCAACGCCTGTCCTCCTGTTCCCTGCGGTCCAATCTATGCCCGAAAGGGGATTTTCGCAAGGCGGCCGGAGTTCGGCGGCTGGGGCTGACCGCCGCCGTGGCGCTGGTCCTGGCGGCGCCGCTGGGCACGATCCCGTCCCCAGGCCTCGCCCAGAACCAGACCGGCGGAACGCTGGGCATCGACTGCGAGAAGCCCCGGCGCACCGCGGAGGGGAAACTGATCCTCGGCGACGACGGCAGCCGGCGGGCGCTGTGCGAGGCGGATCGCGCGACGGCGCTGAACTACGCGGCGGTGGTGCGGGAAACCCGCGACCGTCTGCGTGCCGCGCTGTCCGTGCTGCCGCCGCCTGTCTGGGACGACCTGGTGGAGCATCTCCGGACCGACGACGCGATCGGCGGCTGGAGTTACGCGGATCCCGACATCATGTCGCGGCTCCGGACTCTCAGCGCCAGCGCTCCGCCGGGCGATCCGAGAGAGATCGCCACTTCGCAGCACGCCCTCGGCCTCGCGCAGCACTGGGACGGCGGCATCCTGGAGGGGAGCGGCGTCGGCGCGCACTGGCGCGGCCTCGTCCGGGCGCGGGCCTGCGGCTTCGGGCCGGGGGGCGTGATCCTGCCTGGCGCCAGGATACTCGTGTGGCTCGATCCGACCGTGCTCCGGGACCGCTGGACGCCGGAGATGGTGCAGCGCACCGCGCGCGTCTGGCTGGCGAGCCAGAGCGACCGGTTCATCGCGATCGACCAGGTGCCCGACGTCGTGACGGCCACGCGGCAGCTGTCCCGCGCCGACGGCAGCATCCGCGACATTTCAGGAATCCCGGCGATCCAGGCCTGCTTCGCGAGCGTCCCCGACGGCGCGCTTGCGATGGGCATGACCTTGTGGCGGTCGAGGGACCGCGGTCGCCGTTCCGTCGGCTGTGACGTCGCCGGCGAGGTCGGCCTTCGCCGGTTCGTGTGGGAGCGCCATCACGGCGTGTTCATCGTCCCGCGGAACGCGATCCTGCCGGGCGGCGGCGACCATCCGGATCGCGGCGAGCCGCTGCTCGGCCAGGATCCGGGCCTGCCCCT
>JAJDZX010000088.1 GCA_022824395.1 Alphaproteobacteria bacterium | reverse complement strand
CAGAGAAACGACAGCCAAGCCCGCATCAACTGGATGTTCACCACCGAAAAAGCCAGAGAGAAACTGGCCAAAGCCTACCCAAAAACCGATACTTCCGAGCTTCAGGCCAAAGAGTCAAAACCTCTGTGACACGACACTAGTGCGCGGACTCTTTTTTTCGATTGTCCGCATGACGGGATCGGCGGACGCTGGGTGCGGCGCGGACAGTTCGGCGAGACCTGGTACCAGACATTCCGCCAGCTTGACCGGGCGGCCGAACTTGTCGGCACCAGCCGCGATATATGCCGTCTGTATCTTTTTTCTTTGCGGCTTGTCCTTGGTGCCGCTCGAACGCCGGTGAGCTTGAGCGCGCAATCGCGGGCGAAGCACTGGAGATCATCCACGGGCCGCCTTACGTCCCCTCGGGACGGCACGATCCTGTCCTGCGGTCCGAACGGACCGAGGGGCTCGAAGACTACTTCTGGAATCTGACCGTCGAACTTGCCGATGGGGCGGGCATTTCGTGCATTGCGAGCTCCCGAACCTGGCGAGTGCACGGATGCTGGCCTTTCTCGCGGGTCTCCGCGCGGGTGCTCCGGCAAACCTGTGCGTTCGCATTGGTGCGCACACCAGCGCACACATCAGGCGGCATCGGGGACCGTTGACACAGCCTCCACGTATTCGCATGATCCATTGGGGCTTTAGACGATAGTTCCGGCGTCCGTTTGGACTTGGAACCGTGCGCCCGTGTTGTTGCTTTCCAGCCCGGGTTCGGCATGCGCATCCAGCTCCTTTTCGCGGCGGCTGTTTTTTGTGCTTCTGCACTGGCCTCGACGGAGACGTTTGCGCGCGAGCCGCTCACCAACATCGACGGCATGGCGGTGCACCAGGATGCGCTGGCACCCGGCGAAACCCTGTCACGTCTGTTCACGCGCGAGGGGATATCGCGAGAAGAGGGCGAGTTGTTCGTCCGCACCTTGCGGCGCCACCTCAACTTGCGTCGCATGGCTGCCGGCCAGGCCGTGATCCTGTACCGGTCCGCGCCTGTGGTGGGCGACGTTGCGCTGCGTGCCGTCGCCATTCCGCTTCGTCGCGCCCGCTCGGTGGTCGCGGTCCGGGACGGCGACCGGGTGCGTGGTGGCGTCTACGGCGACGAGGAAGCGGCCGACTGGATCGAGACGGCGATCGGCACGGGCACTGAAGCCGCGCTGCCAGGGCCACGGCGGTTCAAGCTCCGAAGCGGCGACAACCTGGTGATGGCGCTGTTGCGGGCGGGTGCCACCCGCGATGACGCCCACCGCGCCGCGACGGGTCTGCGACACCACGTCAATTTGCGCCGACTGGCCATCGGCGAACCGATCGACGTGGAGTTTTCGACGCGCGGAGGCAAGGCCGTTCTCGAGGCGGTCGCGTTGCCGAACCGCGGTCGCAACGCGGACTTGCGCCGAGACGCATTCGGTGTCTTCCGACCGGTGGCGGACATGGCTGCTGCCGAACTCCAACCACCGCCACCGCCGCCGGTCGAGCAGACGCCGACCGCAACGCCCGGTCAGGCCGATGAGTTCGCCCAGATCGGCGACCGCCTAGTCTCCAGGGGGCCGGGCAGCCGCTTCGACGACACCTTCAAGCGCGGTGACACCTTGGGGTTGCGGCTGCAGCGTGCCGGCATGTCGCTCACGGAGATTCGGGGCGCTGTCCGCGCGTTTGCCAAGGAAATGCGGCCCACCGCCATTATCGCTGGCCAGCGCTTCGCGTACGGCGTGGACGGCGGCTCGGTGACGTACTTCGCGGTCTCGGACCGTCGCCGGAAGTCGGTTCTGGTTGCGCGCACTGCAACCGGGGAATGGACTGCGCAGCGGACCGAATGGTCCGACATCGGCGTCACGGCCGAACGGCTCGCGGGCCGGGCGTGGCCACGGGACCTTGAGAACCAGCGGGCGGCGGTTCAGGAAGAACGGCTGCAGAGTGCGCTTGACCAGACCCACATTCGATCGGGAGACATCCTGCTGTCAGTGCTGGCGGGCATCGGGGAGCGACGCACCCACGCGCATGCCGCCGCCGCCGCCTTCGGAAAAGTGGCCCGCGCCGACCGCCTCCAGCCTGGTCAGAAACTCATCTTTCCGCGCGCAGCGGCGGACCTGCCATTGACGGGCTTTTTTCTGGAAACCCGGGCCAAACGGAAACGGGGCGTCCTGGTGCTCAGGGACTCGCGTGGGCGCTACCGGGCCGCCTGGGCTGATACCGCCGACGCGGAAGCGCAGCTTGCCGCACTCGCCCCGGAACCCCAGCCGGCGCTCGCGGCCGACCTGGGCCTCGACCCGCCACCGGACACCGATCCGGTCCGCTCGGAGTCCAGCCTTCCCGCAGGCAGCCAGGTGGAGCGCCTCAAGGTCGCGGCCAAGTCCGGCGACACCTTGGCGAAGATCCTGGTGTCAGCGGGCGCAGATCGGGCGCAGGTCGACAAGGCGGTGCGGGCCATCAGCGGGGAATTCGACCCGCGCACTCTCGATATCGGACAGGTTCTGCACATCGCCGTTGGGGCCGGCGACAAGGGAGCCCGGCCTCTGGAGGGGTTCGCCATTCAGCTCGACCCGCTGCGCAGCGTCGAGGCGGTCCTCGAGGATGACGCCTACGTCACCCACCTGGTGGAACGCACGTTCCACGTGGTGTTCAATCGTACGGTCGGCGCCATCGATACCAGTCTCTACCAGGCTGCCGAAAGCATGGGGCTGCCGATTCCGGTGCTGGAACAGCTGGTACGGATCTTCAGCTTCGACGTCGACTTCCAGCGCGACCTGCAGCCCGGCGATGAATTCGAGGTCATGTACGAGGGCCAGGTGGTCGATGGCGAAATGGTCGACCATGGGCGGATCGTGTACGCGGCGATGGTGGTCGGAGGAGAGAAGCGGTCGCTGTACTATTTTGACCCTGTCAGCGCGGCGGCCGGCTACTTCGACGGCGAAGGCCGGAGCGCCGCCAGGGCCCTCATGCGAACGCCGATCGACGGGGCCCGCATCTCCTCCCGGTTCGGCATGCGGCGGCATCCGATCCTGGGCTTCAATCGCATGCACAGGGGCATGGACTTCGCGGCGCCGACCGGTACACCTGTCTATGCCGCAGGGGACGGGGTGGTCGAGCGGATCGGACGGTATGGCGCGTACGGCAAGTACATCCGGATCCGACACAACAGTGAGTACAAGACGGCCTACGCCCACCTGTCCCGATATGCCAAGGGCCTTCGCCGGGGAAGCCGCGTGGCGCAGGGGCAAGTGATCGGGCGCGTCGGTTCCACCGGGCGTTCGACGGGCCCGCATCTCCATTACGAGGTCCTGTATCGGAACAAGCAGGTCAATCCGCAGACCATCAACCTGCCGAGCCCGGTGTTCCTTGAGGGGGACAACCTCGCGCGGTTCCTGAGCGAGCGCAACCGCTTCGATCAGGCATGGAACGATTTCGGCCCGGGTGTCGCCTGGGTGGCCGGCCGCTCGTCGGGCGGCGGGCCGGCCTTCAACTAGCCTCGATGCCCACGCGAGGAGCGAGGATGAGAGGTTTCTTGCAGCGGCACGGCAGGATCTGCGTCAGCTGGTGCCATCTTGCGCCTGGCTGTCACTTTATTGATGAATATATGAACGCTACTCCATCCTGCCATATGGGTTACCACCAGCCCGCATAGCCCTGCCGCGCCACGGTCGCCTCCAGGGCCGTCCGCGTGCCGGGGCACATGTTCCGCTGATTTGTTCAGGTGATTCCAGCCGATCACCCGCACAGCCCGCAGGCCGCCTGGCCAGGGCTTGACCGCGCGGTGGCAACAACATATTGTGCCCTACTGTTCATGGTTCACGATATCGTGTGATATGACCGGCCCCGCCGACCGCTTCCTCAAGCCGGCCTCCCCGCACCAGCGGCGCTACGAGGCGCTGCGCGCCCGCTTCGTCGAAGGATGCTCCACCGCCGAGGCCGCCCGGCGCTTCGGCTATACCCCCGGCTCCTTCCGCAACCTGTGCTCCCGGTTCCTCAACCAGGCCGACCCCGCCTTCCTGTTCCCCGACCCGCCGGCGCGCCCGCGCCGGGCGCCGGACACCCGCCCGCCCGACCGGCGCCGGGCCCGCATCCGCGAACTCCGCGCCTCGCAGCTCTCCATCCACGACATCCACCGGGCCCTGCAGCGCGAGGGGCAGGGCGCCAGCATCGGCTTCATCCACAAGGTCCTCAAGGAAGCCGGCCTGACCCGCCTGGCGCGACGCCCGCCCGACCAGCGCCCGGCCGTTCTCGCCGCCCCGGTGGCCGACCGCCGCGAACTCGACCTCTCGCCCCGGCGCCTGCGCACCGACTTCGGCGGCCTGTTCCTGTTCGCCCACGACCTCGCGCAGCTCGACCTCGACCACCTGGTCCGGGACCTGCTCGGCTCGCGCATGATCCCGCCCGGCTGTGCCATCCGGGCGCTCCTGGCCCTCAAGCTGTGGGGCATCGGCCGGCCGTCCCGGGTCATGCCGGAAGTCCTCGACGCCGGCATCGCCCTGTTCGCCGGCCTCAACGCCATGCCCAAGCGGGCCACCCTCACCGATTACTCCTGCCGGGTCGACCCGCGCCACCTGACGAGCGTCATGGAACGCTGGCATCACGCCCTGGCCGGCCTCGACCGCCGCCTCGGGCACGGGCAGTCCTTCGACCTCGACTTCCACACCATCCCCTATCACGGCGACGAGGCGCTGATCGAGAAGCACTACGTCTCGAAGCGCTCCCGGCGCCAGAAGGGCATCCTGACCTTCCTCGCCCGCGATGCCGGGGCGCGCAGCTTCGTGTGGGCCAACGCCACCGTCACCCGGGCCACCCAGCACGACGCCATCCTGCGCTTCGTCGACGCCTGGACGCAGCGCACCGGCGCGGCGCCGGCCGAACTCGTCTTCGACAGCCGCCTGTCCACCTACGCCAACCTCGCCCGGCTCGAGGCCGCCGGCATCGCCTTCCTGACGCTCCGCCGCCGCACCGCCAGGATGGTCGACGCCCTGCTCGCCGCGCCACCGTCACAGTGGCGCCGGATCACCCTCCACAATGTCGGCCGCGCCTACCGGACGCCGCGCATCCTCGACCAGACCGTGCCGCTCCGGGACTACCCGAAACCCATCCGCCAGATCGCCATCACCGATCTCGGCCACGACCGGCCCACCCTGCTCCTCACCAACCAGATGACCGCCCGGGCCAGCGACCTGATCGACCGCTACGCCCGGCGCATGGTCATCGAGAACACCATCGCCGACGCCATCGACTTCTTCCACATGGACGCCCTGTCCGCCGCCGTCCCCCTCAAGATCGACGTCGACGTCCAGCTCACCGTCATGGCCAGCGCCCTCTACCGCACCCTCGCCGCACGCCTCGGCGACGGCTTCGAGACCCAGAAGCCCGGAAGCCTCTTCCGCAAGCTCGTCAAGGCCAGCGCCACCATCGACATCACCCCCACCGACATCATCGTCACCCTCGGACGCCGCGCCTACAACCCTCACCTGCTCAAGGCCGGCTTCGCTGAGCGCCGGACCCCCATCCCGTGGCTCGATCAACGACGCCTCAACATCCGGTTCGCCTGAACCGACCATGTCACCACCACCCCTTCGCTTGGGAATCGAGGCTAGGGCCCTGCCGCCCGGGGCTGCAGGGCGGGCCTGGGACGGGCCCGCTATTGCAGCCGGAGCGAATTGCCGTCGCAGGACACGCGAACCGGGTCGCCCGCCCGGACGCCGCCCGCTAATACGAGTTCCGCCAGCGGATTTTCCACTTCGCGCTGGATGACCCGATTGAGCGGCCGGGCTCCGTACGCGGGGTCGTAACCCCGGTTCGCCAACCATGCCCGCGCATCCTCCGTCACGTCGATTGCGAGGTCTTGCCGGGATGCGCGCTTGACGAGACGGTCCAGCTGAATGTTGACGATCCGATCCATGTGCTCCGCGGCGAGACTGCGGAACTGAATGATCTCGTCCAGCCGGTTCAGGAATTCTGGCCGGAACCGGGCCCTGACCTCCTCCATCACGGCGTGCCGTTTGGCCACCTCGTCCATCGCCTCGTTGGCGAGAAACTCTCCGCCGATATTCGACGTCAGGATCACGAGGGTGTTGCGGAAGTTGACCACGTGGCCCTGGCTATCGGTCAGGCACCCGTCATCGAGCACTTGGAGCAGCACATTGAAGATGTCCGGATGGGCCTTCTCGATCTCGTCGAACAGGATGACCTGGTAGGGCCGCCGCCGCACGGCTTCCGTCAGCGTGCCCCCGTCTTCGTAGCCGACATACCCCGGCGGTGCCCCGAGCATCCGCGCCACGGAGTGCTTCTCCATGTACTCGGACATGTCGAAACGGAGCAGTGCCCGCTCGTCGCTGAACAGGAATTCTGCCAGTGCCTTGGCAAGCTCTGTCTTGCCGACCCCGGTGGGCCCCAGGAAGAGAAACGATCCCAGCGGTCGGTGGGGGTCCTGCAGACCGGCCTTGGCGCGCCGGACAGCGCTGGCGACCGCACGCAGCGCGTCGTCTTGTCCCACAACACGGGACTCCAGCACCGATTCGAGATGCACCAGCCGCTCGGCCTCGCTTGCCAGGAGGTTCTCCGTCGGGATGCCAGTCCAGCGCGCGACAACTGCGGCGACATCGGAATCGAGCACCGCGGTCCCGGCGAGCTTGCCGGCGCCCGCCTGATCGGATTCGGTCAGGCTGGCTTCCAGTGTCGGGATGGTCCCGTGCGCCAGTTCGCCGGCGCGCGCCAGGTTGCCGGCCCGCTGGGCCAGCTGAAGATCGGATCGAGCCTTGTCGAGCTGCTCCTTCAGCCTGTGGTTGGCGGCCATGACGTCCTTGGCAGCTAGCCACTCCGCCTTGCGCAGGGAAGCCTCCTCCTCGAGTGCGCCGAGTTCGTCCTCCAGTTTCGTGAGCCGCGTTGCCGCGCCGGCATCGGTTTCCTTCCGGAGCGCTTCACGCTCGATCTTCAGTTGCACGATCCGCCGATCGAGCTCATCGAGGGCCTCGGGCTTGCTGTCGATTTCCATGCGCTTGCGCGCGGCGGCCTCGTCGATCAGGTCGATGGCCTTGTCCGGCAGGAAGCGGTCGCTGATGTAGCGGTCGGAGAGGGTCGCGGCCGCGACGAGTGCCGCATCGGAAATCGTCACGCCGTGATGGAGGTCGTACTTCTCCTTGATGCCGCGCAGAATGGAAACGGTGTCCTCGACGGATGGAGCCGCGACGTACACGGGCTGGAACCGGCGCGCTAGCGCCGCGTCCTTTTCCACGTGCTTGCGATACTCATCGAGCGTCGTGGCGCCGATACAGTGCAGGACCCCCCTGGCGAGCGCCGGCTTCAGCAGGTTGGACGCGTCCGTCGAACCGGACGGCGCCCCGGCGCCGATCAGGGTGTGCATCTCGTCGACGAACAGGACAATACCGGTCTCGTGCTCGACTTCGTTCAGCACGGCCTTGAGGCGCTCCTCGAATTCGCCCTGGTACTTGGCACCCGCGACGAGCGCCCCGAGGTCGAGCGAATAGATCCGGGCGTCGCGCAGGGATTCGGGGACATCACCATTGACCACCCGCATCGCCAGACCTTCCACGATCGCGGTCTTGCCGACACCCGGCTCGCCGATCAGAACCGGGTTGTTCTTGGTCCGGCGCGACAGGATCTGCATCACGCGACGGATTTCCTCGTCGCGGCCGATCACCGCGTCCACGCGCCCTTCACGGGCCTCGTCCGTCAGGTCCCGGGTGAACCGGCGAAGAGCGTCATAGCTGCTTTCCGCGTGGGCGCTGTCGGCAGTGCGGCCCTTGCGCAATTGCGCGATCGCCGCTTCCAGGCGCGAGGTTTCGAGGCCGGCCGCGCTCAGGATCTGGGCCACCGACGATTGCTTCAGCGCGGCCGCTGCAGCCAGCAGGCGTTCCGCTGTGACAAAGCGATCTCCCGCTGCCCGCGCGATCTTCGTGGCCTGCTCCAACAGCCGCAACGTCTCCGGATGCGGCACGAGATGCCCGGCACCGGGTCCCTCCACGACCGGCAACGCCGCGAGCCTCTCTTCGCACGCCGCCAGCGCCCCTTCCGGGGAAGCACCGGCGCTTCGCATGATGTTGGCGGCCAGTCCGTCCGGGTCGGCCAGCAACTCCCGCAGCACGTGCTCGGGCATGAACGACTGGTGGCCTGCCGTCCGTGCGCGCGTCAGCGCCGACTGCACGAGACCCTGGCAGCGTTCGCTTAGCGACTGAAGATCCATGATGCGTTTCCCTCGGGTGCTGGCACGTGGCACTTGGTGCAACCCTCAAGGGGTTGCGCCTTTCATATGGGGAGAATTCGCCCGTTCGCAACGCGGGTAGATCTGGCCGGCCGGGATGTTCGCCCCGCCCCCGCGCCGGCGGACGCTTCGTCGTGGGGCGGGTCTCCGCGCCTCGATCCTGTCAGGAGGTCCCGGGGTCTTGGATTGATACCCGTCGCCGCGTCTGGGCGGACGGCGCCGGGCAGGGTTCGCCTGTCGTCCGGATGCCGCGCCCTCAGGGGGGCCCCGACGAAGCGCTCGCGCCCGGCCTCTGGATGGGCTTTAAGCCGCGCCCCGGCGGTAGGCCCCGGGCTGGCAGCTACGGCAGCTTGGCGATGGCGACGCACGGTCCCCGACGTGGCCGGACACGCGGGCCTACCAGGCTGGTGAGTGCAGCTCTGTCCGTGCCGGCGCACGCTTCCGTTTCAGGGTCAGGGCAACCGCAGGCGGGCGAACCGGCAGATTGTGACGGGCGCCGATGGCGAGGGGTGATGACTCGCTTCCCGGTCCATCTCCCCTGCTGGCCCGCGCCGTGATAGGCGGGCTGAGTACATCGAGCGGCGGCCCTTTGCGCCGATCAATTCGATCGGGCCGATTGTGGACCCCCACGGCCGTGCGGAGCGGGCGGCAGCCTCCCGGTCGGTTAGCGGAACGGGCCCTCGGCCGGAAACGGCTCGTCGCCGTGCGGCCGTGATTCCCCTTCGTGCCGCCGGTCAGCGCGGCCGTTGGACCGCACTTGGTTGGTCGGGGCGGGGGCGTTCAGCGTGGCCTGGATGCGCTGGTAGTGCTCGGCGTGCTGCAGGAAGTTCTCTGCGGCAATTCGGTCCCCGGAGGAAAGGGCATCGCGAGCCAGCCCGTGATAGCGCTCCGCCACCTGGCGGGCGGTACCCCGAACCTTGATGCCGGGGCCACCATTGCTTTCGAAGGTCTGGTTTGGACCGCTGCCGCGTCGAGCCTGAGGCCGGCCGCGATGGCGGCGGGGGCCGGTGGGGGGTTTAGATCGATCGTACATGTGGGGTCGGGGTTCTCCAGTTAGGTCCGGCGGATGAAGTCTGATGGCGTCGTCCGTGCGCGAGGCACATACGCTCAGCGCAGACGTGTCGATCGGGGATTCGCGAGGCCGTTCAACAGCAAGGCGGCCAGCGCCGATTCGAGGACCAGTGGTCCACACTATACATGAAGACCTAAATCCTCGACGGAGGCAACCCTGGCAGCGGTCTTACGCACGGGTGCCCGCAAACCGCGCGACCAGGCCGCGGCGGCGGCCCGTCAGGTCCCGGAGACAGGCAATGTCGGTACCGCCGGATTGATCTACGAGCGCCGCCAGGCCGTTCCAGAGACGTGGGTCGGTTTCGAACACAGCGCGGGCACCAGGTGCCAGGACCCGGACCAGCCCGGGCAGCAGCGCGCGCACGGGATCGAGGCCGTCCGCCCCGCCGTCCAGAGCCAGGCGGGGCTCGTAATCGCGAACCTCAGGATCCAGCCCGCAAATCTCGTCGCTTGGTATGTAGGGCGGATTGCAGACCGCGAGATCGAAGGTCGGAACGGGTCGGAGCGCGCTGCTCCAGTCGGAAGCCAGCAGTAACGCCCGCCCGCGGAGCCCGAGTGCGTCCGCGTTGTGTCTGGCGACGACTACCGCGGCCGGCGAACGGTCCACGCCGACCCCATGTGTGCCGCGCCACCGGTCCAGGAGCGACAGCAGGATCGCCCCGGTTCCAGTGCCCAGATCGAGAACGCACTGCGCCGGCTGGTCCTCGAGCAGCGCCTCGACGAGACTCTCCGTTTCCGGTCTGGGGATGAGGGCGGCCCCGGAAACGGTGAAACGCAGGCCCATGAATTCCCGTTCCTCGGCCAGGTAGGCGTACGGCTCCCGTGCTGCCCGCCGCGCGACCAGGGCCGTGAGCCGTCCCAGCGCCTCTGGCGTCAGCCGTGCGTCGGCGGCGAGTGAGGGCTCTGCACCCTTGGCAAGGGCGACCAACAGCCGGGCCTCGCGCCGTGGCCCGTCGATACCGGCATTTCGCAGCGAAACCTGTGCCCGTTGTATCGCCGCCTCAGCCGAGAGATCCACCGGATGGTTCAGACGCCGCCAGCCAATCGCTGGCGTTTCTCTTCCGCCATCAGTGCATCGACCAGCGTGTCCAGCATTTCTCCGCTCAGCACTTGCTCGATGCGGTGCACGGTGAGGCCGATCCGGTGGTCGGTGATGCGGTCCTGCGGAAAATTGTAGGTGCGCACGCGCTCCGAGCGATCACCGGAACCGACCTGGGTCCGACGCGCATCGGCTTGTATCTGTTCCTGTGCCTGGCGCTCCTGCTCGTAGAGGCGTGCGCGCAGGACGTTCATTGCCTTTTCGCGGTTCCGATGCTGGGACTTCTCGTCCTGGCACACCACGACGGTATTGGTGGGAAGGTGCGTGATCCGGACGGCACTGTCGGTCTTGTTGACGTGCTGGCCACCGGCGCCTTGGGCGCGGAATGTATCGATCCGCAGGTCTCCCGGAGCGATCACCACGTCGACGTCCTCTGCCTTCGGCAGGACGGCCACTGTCGCGGCCGACGTGTGGATGCGTCCGGCCGCCTCGGTCGTGGGAACGCGCTGCACCCGATGCACGCCGGATTCATGCCGCAGTCGGCCGTACGCCCCCCGGCCCACCACCTCGGCCATGGCCTCGCGGGTCCCCCCGAGGGCGTTCT
Source organism: Alphaproteobacteria bacterium (assembly GCA_022824395.1). GTDB lineage: Bacteria > Pseudomonadota > Alphaproteobacteria > TMED109 > TMED109 > VXPW01. The sequence continues at coordinate 48,831 of JAJDZX010000088.1, read as the reverse complement.
CGCTGAGGGAGAGCACCCGAAACTTCCAATGGTGAGCTTCGGCGTATCGCTCGTACATGCGGAAGAGATCGCGCGCGAACAGGGCCGCCTCGTCACCGCCGGTGCCGGCGCGGACTTCGAGAATGACATCCCGCTTGTTGGCTTCGTCTGCCGGCACCAGAAGCTCGCGAATGTCCCTTCCGCAGGCGTCGATGCTCCGCTCGATCCGCGCCTGATCCTCTTCGGCCAGCGCGCGCAGCGCTGCGTCGGTGTCCGGGTCCGACAGGATTTCGTCGAGCCCGCTGCGCTCCGTGGCCAGGCTGGTGTAATCGTCGATTTTCTCGGCGATCGGCTGGATCTGGGCATGTTCGCGCGAGAGCTGCACCCGGCGCTCGTGGTCCAGGGCAGGGTCGCCGAGGGCCGCTTCGAGCTCCTGCCGACGCAGCAGGATGCCTTCGAACGCATCCTCGAGGCGTGGCTCACCCATTGTTGGAGATCTCCGACACGTGATCAGGGAGCAGCGCGTACGGGACCTCGGACTGCTGCCCGGTGTCCAGGTCCCGGACCAGGGCCTGACCCGCCTCGAGTTCACGATCCCCCAGGAGCACCGCGGCCCGGGCTCCGATCCTGTCCGCGTGCCGTAGCTGGCGCTTGAGGCTTCCCTGCAGCGCGAGTTCGGTGGCGAGACCGGTGTTGCGCAACGCCTCTGCACACCGGAGCGCCTGGGCCGTTGCGGCGGCGGAGATGCAGGCTACGAGCACGGGACGAATCGCGGCTGGCAGCGCATCGCCGGCCAGTAGCGCGAGGCGTTCGATCCCGGCGGCCCAGCCAGTTCCGGCCAGTGCGGGCCCGCCCATCCGTTCGGTGAGGCCGTCGTAGCGGCCGCCGGCCAGCACGGCGCCCTGGGCCCCGAGCCGATCCGTCACGAACTCGAACGTGGTGTGCATGTAGTAGTCGAGGCCGCGTACCAGCAGCGGATCGATTTCGTAGCTGATGCCCAGCGCGTCGAGGTGGTGCCGCACCGTTCCGAAGAAATCCGCTGATTCCTGATCGAGAAAATCAAGCAGGCGGGGGGCTTCGTTTGCAACCCGCCGGTCTTCCGGAGCCTTCGAATCCAGTACGCGCAAAGGGTTGCGGTCCAGCCGCCGCCGCGAATCGGCGGACAGGGCCTCCCGCCGCTGGTCAAGATATCCGACGAGCGCGCTCCGGTATCGGTCGCGGCTGGCGCCGTTGCCGAGCGTGTGGAGGCGCAACACGACAGAGTCGGTCAGACTCAATTCCTCCAGCAGGCGCGCGCCGGCAGCGATCACCTCCACATCGCCGACCGGCGATGGCTCGCCGATCAACTCGATGCCAACCTGGTGGAATTGGCGCATCCGGCCCTTCTGCGGCCGTTCACGCCGGAACATCGGCCCGTCGTAGAAGAGCCGCGCCGGCAGCACCTGCAGCCGCCCACCCGAGACCAGGGCGCGAGCCACCGGAGCGGTGCCTTCCGGCCGCAACGTCACCTCCTCCCCGGAGCCGGAGGCGAAGGTGTACATCTCCTTGGTGACAATGTCGGATGTCTCGCCAAGCGTACGGCGAAACACCTCGGTGAACTCGAATGCCGGCGTCGCCATCGGCGCATAGCCGTAGGCAGCGGCGACGGATCGGGCGGTGACTACGATATGGTCAAACCGGCGCTTGTCGTCTCCGAACAAGTCATGGGTCCCGCGCACCGGCCGCAACGCATTAGCCATAGCGGTCTCTCAGGTTTGCGCGGCATGTTCTTCGAGAATTCGGGCGCGCTCCTCCACGAGGTGCGCGACGTGTTCAACGAAGTCGTTTCCCTGAAACCGGGCCTGGGTCTCGCCGCCGACGTAGATCTGGTGCACTCCGCGACCGCCCCCGGTCACGCCGACGTCGGCGGTGCGGGCCTCGCCGGGACCGTTGACTACGCAGCCGATAATGGACACCGTAATCGGCTGCGCGATGTGCTGCAGCCGTTCCTCGATGCGGCGAACCGTGTCGATGACGGGAAACTGCTGGCGGGCGCAGCTTGGGCAGGCGATGACCGTCACGCCACGGTGCCGGAGACCTAGTGACTTGAGGATCTCGTTGCCGACGCGCACCTCTTCGACCGGATCCGCGGACAGCGAGACGCGGATGGTGTCGCCGATGCCGTCGGCCAGCAGCATGCCGAGACCCACCGCGGACCGCACGGCCCCGGCATCACGGCCCCCGGCCTCGGTGATCCCCAGGTGCAGAGGCGCGTCAGTGGCCTGCGCCAGGGCGCGGTAGGCCTCGACCGCAAGGCGGACACTCGATGCCTTGACGCTGATCTTGTAATTGAAGAAATGCTGGTCATCCAGCATGGCGGCGTGCCGTATCGCGCTTTCCACCATGGCGGGTGCCGTGGGTTCCCGGTAGCGCTCCAGCAGGTCCCGTTCAAGCGAGCCGGCATTGACGCCGATCCGCATCGAGCATCCGTGATCGCGGGCGGCCTGCACCACCTCGGCCACGCGCGCGCGGCCGCCGATATTTCCCGGATTGACCCGCAGGCACGCTGCTCCCGCTTCCGCCGCCTCGATGGCCCGGCGATAGTGAAAGTGAATGTCGGCGACGATGGGAACCGGCGATTCCCGGACGATGGTTCGGAGTGCTTCCGTCGACGGCTCGTCGGGGCACGACACCCGGACAATGTCCGCGCCGGCTGCAGCGAGTGCCTGTACTTGCGCCAGCGTGGCCGCGGCATCTGCCGTCGGCGTGTTGGTCATCGACTGCACGGAGATCGGCGCGTCGCCGCCGACTGTCACCGTGCCGACTTGGATGGGGCGCGACCGACGACGTTCGGGTGGCGCGCTTCCCTGGCCGGGAGAAATCACTCGCTGAACTCGCTCTGGGTCCCTATCCGCTGCAGCGAGCTCGACGGCACGGTGGCCGTGGGTGAATCGAGGCCGGCGGCCTCGACGCCGTCCGCAGGCAAGTAGGCCTCCACCGTCGACAGGCGGTCCCAGGCCATGACCAGGATGACCAGGATGACCAGCGAGACCCCCATCATCACATAGGCCAGCGGGTTACGGCGAGGCGGTGGTGGATAAAGGGGCTCATGCTCTGCGGCCGTTTCATCCACGGCGTGGCTATGGACGGCGTCCATGATCGGCTGCACGTCTAGCCCGAGGTAAAGCGCGTACGTGCGAACGTGGCCGTCACGAAGCGCGGGGACGGTGGAAATCCGGTCGAACTTCCCCGCCTCCATGTACGCGAGCTGGGTCCGGGAAATTCGCAGGTCCCGGTTCACCTCGACCAGGGACAGCCCCAGTTGCTCGCGGGACGTCCGCAGCAACTTGCCCGCTTCGGCGAGGGTGTCTTCGTTCGCTGTCGAAGGGGTTCGGGGCAGCCGCAACTGGAGCTGATTTGCCACGATGGCAGGGTAGTTTACCGGCATAATGACCGATCGCCGCCCAATCACCCACGTGCACGCGCAGCAGCCGCCGGGAAAAGCGTTCGCGGCTCTACAGGTCGGCGTTTACCGCCCGTGTCGGGGCACCAGCATACAGCAGCGGGCCGCTAGATGCGAACGCCGTGGTCCCGCACAAAATTCTGAAACTGGGGCCGGAAATTGCCGGGCGAGGTGCGGATGAGGCGGTCCAGATAGGACTCGGCTCTGCCCGTCCGAAAGCTCCGGATGGCGGTCTTGACCGGGCCGACCGAGGCCGGATTCATGGACAGGCTGCGCACGCCGATTGCGACCAGCGCCAGGGCGGCCAGCGGCTGGCCGGCCACCTCGCCACAGACCGACAACTCGACGTTGCGGCTGTGCGCGCTCCTGACCAGTGTCCGTAGCGCGGTCAACGGCGGGCCCGAGAGAAACGAATAGCGCTGGGTGAGTTCCGGATCGCCACGGTCGCGGGCGTACAGGAAGGCCGTGAAGTCGTTGGTTCCGACCGATACGAAATCGACGTCGCGCAGCACGGTTTCCGCCTGCCAGATCAACGCCGGCACCTCGATCATGACCCCGACCTCGATGCGGGTTGGAGGGATGCCGCCGCCGGTTTCGTGGGCCGCGACCGCCTGGTTCAGCACCGCCCGCGCGCGATCGAGATCGGTGCGGTTGGCGACCATCGGGAACATCACCCGCATCGGCCGGCCCCCGTGTGCCCGGAGCAGTGCCTGGAGCTGTTCCTTCAGGAGCTGCGGCTGATCGAAGGCCGTCCGGACCCCGCGCCAGCCCAGCGCCGGGTTGCGGGCCCCTTGGCGGTAGGTTTCGAGGGAATCAATACGCTTGTCGCCCCCCAGATCGAGCGTGCGGAACGTCACCGGATGGTCCCCCGCGCGTCGCAGCACTTCGCTGTAGAGCGCTTGCTGGTGATCCGCATCGAGATGCGTCCGCTGGAGCAGGAAGGACAGCTCGGTGCGGTACAGCCCGATGCCGTCGGCGCCCGTGGTTGCAATCTGGTCGGCGTCCGTGACGAACCCCGCATTGATCAGAAGTGACACCGACACCCCGTCCAGGGTGGCGGCCGGAAAGAGTCGGATCCGCTCATGCCACTCGGCGCTGGCGGTGCCGGCGAGCAGCAGGCCACGGAACTGCTCCAGCACGTCTTCCGGCGGGTCGATGAACACTTCGCCGGTGTCGCCGTTCAGGGCGAGCAGGGTGGCTTCTTCGCAGTGCAGCGTGGCCTCCCGCACCTGGCCGACGACCGGGATGCCGAGGCTGCGCGCAAGGATGGAGACGTGCATGGACGGGGACCCGCCCTCGAGCACCAGTCCGCGGATCCGCTCGATCCCGTACTCAAGCAGGGCGGCCGGCCCGATGTCTCGGGCCACCACCACCAGGTCATCCGGATAGGCTTCACGCTCGCTCTCGCTGGCCAGCAGGGACCGGAGGCGGTTCGCCAGGTCGTCGAAGTCGGCCAGGCGCTCGCGCAGGTAGGCATCCGGCAGGTGCAGCATCCGGGCGCGCGTCTCCTCCTGCACCTGGATGACGGCGCCGTCCGCGGTCAACCCCGCTTCGACGTGCTCGTGCATGCGCCGGATCCACCCCGAGCTGGCCACGAACAACCGGAAGGCGTCGAGGATCTCGCGCTCGACGCGCCCTCCGCTCGATTCGACGGTGGCGGCCATGTGGTCGAGGTCGGCGGTCAGTTCCGCGATCGCGGTCCGCAGGCGCGCCCGCTCGACCTCGGGATCGTCGGCCACCGGGTTCCGCGATGCCGTCGCCGGGCCGTGGTGGACCACCTGGCCGAGCCCGACTCCTCCCGCGAGCGGCGTGCCCTGGAACCGGCGCGGGAGCATGACGTTCCCGCTGGCCTCCGCCAGCTCGACCGGGTCCACGAGGCGCGCGCTGCCCACCAGGTCGGCGAGCACCGTGGCGACGGTCTGCAGCGTTTCGATATCAGCAGCGGCGTAGGTGCGGGTTTCCCGGCTTTGGACGACCAGGACCCCAACCGAACGTCCGCTGCGCAGCAGCGGCACGCCCAGGAACGCATGGAACGGCTCCTCGCCGGTTTCCGGCCGAAAGGCGAAGCGCGGATGCGCCGGTGCATCCTCGATCACCAAGGGCTCCCCGTCTGCCGCGACCGCGCCCACCAGCCCTTCGCCCAGGCGCAGGCGGGTCCGGTGGACGGCCCGGCGGTTCAGCCCGTGGGTTGCGAAGAGTTCCAGCAGGTTACCGGCCCGGCGCAGGTAGCAGGAGCAGACATCCGAGCCCATCGCCTCGGCCACTTCCCGCACCACCTGCCGGAGCCGCGCGTTCGCTGACCTGCGGCCGCTCATGACCTTTTGCACGCGCGCCAGGAGGCGGCGCGGTTCGGGCGGCTGCGGCATGGTTGGTTTCCCCGACGCGTCGGAGCGCTTGATGCCGGTCACGGCTGGAGCCCCATTGTGCCCCTGATCCACCGGCCGTGCGCCGGTGGCCGCGCGCTACGCCGAATCGAGCCCGTAGGCGGCATGAAGCGCACGAACGGCTTCCTCGGTTGCGGCTTCGTCGATGAGCACGCTGATCTTGAGCTCCGAGGTGGAGATGACCTGCAGGTTGATGTTGCGTTCAGCCAGGGTCGCGAACATCGTCTGCGCGACGCCCGGGCGCGTGCGCATGCCCAGCCCCACGATCGAGACCTTGGCCACGTTCGCGTCCGCTACGATCGCTTCGAAGCCGATCTGGTCCCGCGCGTCCTTGATGGCGCGCACCGCCCGCTCCATGTCGCGTTCGACGACGGTAAAGGTGTAATTGATCCGCTCACCCCCGTGCGAACCCGACTGCACGATCATGTCGACGTTCACGCCTTCCGCCGCGAGCGGTCCGAAGATGCTGGCCGAGACGCCCGGTTTGTCGTGCACCCCCGTCAGCGTCAGCTTGGCTTCGTCGCGGCTGTACGTGACGCCGGTGACTGCGTCCTGTTCCATGATCTCGTCCTCGTCCACCAGCAACGTGCCGGGCGTGTCGCGGAAGCTTGAGCGTACCTGGACACTCACGCCGTTGCGCATCGCCATCTCGACGGCCCGCGTCTCCAGGACCCGCGCCCCGAGGGAAGCCAGCTCGACCATTTCCTCGTAGGCGATGCGCTCGATTCGCCGCGCCGACGGCACGATTCGCGGATCCGCGGTGAAGACCCCCTCGACGTCGGTGTAAATATCGCACCGGTCTGCGGCGAGCGCGGCGGCGACGGCGACCGCGGAAGTATCCGAGCCGCCGCGCCCGAGGGTCGTGATGCGGCCGGTCGAGGCGACGCCCTGAAACCCCGCCAGCACCGGGGTTTCACGGCGGGCGAGCCGGTCCTCGATCTCGGTGGCGCGGATGCGGCGGATGCGCGCGCGCGCATGGGCGTCGTCGGTTTCGATCGGCAGCTGCCACCCGAGCCACGAGCGGGCCGTCATGCCTTCCGACTGGAGGGCGAGCGCCATCAGGCCGGCGGTGATCTGCTCCCCGGCGGCGACCACCGTGTCGTACTCGCGGGCATCCATCATGGTGCCGATCTCGCGGGTCCAGTGATCCAGTTGATCGGTCGTGCCGGCCATCGCCGAGACCACGACCGCGGTCTCGTCGCCGGCGCGGAATGCCCTGGCGACCCGGGCCGCTGCCCGCTGCACGTGCGCCACGTCGGATACGGAGGTTCCGCCGAACTTGAAGACGATGCGCGCCATGTACGCAGGCCCCGCCGGGCACCGCGGGTCCCGCGGCCCGAACCACTGTTGTCAAAGGGACGGCCGAGTCCGCTGGCAGGGCCGCGCCAGCAGAAAATGGCATAGTCGGGCGGTGGATTCGACTCCTGCCGGGAGATTGCCCGTCGGCGGGGGCGAAGACCGTTGCCGGAGGATTCCTTCATGGCGCGCGCCAACGCTTCCCCTGCCGCCGTCGACCCGGACGAAATCGCCCGTTTCGACCGGCTCGCAGCCGAGTGGTGGGACCCCGCGGGCCCGATGGCGCCGCTCCATGCCATGAACCCCGTGCGGCTGGCCTTCATCCGCGATCAGGCTGCTGCCGACCGCGGCGGGCGCCGCCCCTTCGATGGGGTCCGGGCGCTCGACATCGGCTGCGGAGCCGGCCTGGTGGCGGAGCCGCTGGCCCGAATGGGCGCCCGGGTTACGGCGATCGATGCGGCCTCGGCCCAACTGGACGCGGCGCGCCGCCATGCCGCCATGGAGGGGTTGGAGATCGACTACCAGGCCGCGGATCTTGCGGATCTCGCCGCCGGCGCGCGCCGGTTCGATCTGGTGACCGCGCTGGAGGTTGTGGAACATGTCCCGGATCCGGAAGCGTTCTTGGGCCAGGCGGCGACCTGCGTGGCGCCGGGCGGCGTACTGGTCGGATCCACGCTGAACCGGACGCTTCCTGCCTTGGTCAAGGCCATCATCGGGGCCGAGTACGTGCTGGGCCTGCTGCCCCGGGGCACGCACCGGTTCTCGAAGTTTGTCCGTCCCTCCGAGTTCGCAGCCCCGCTGACCACGGCCGGTCTACGGGTGACCGCCATCCGGGGACTGCACTACCGCGCACTCGGCGGCGGATGGGCGCTCGGTGACGATGTGTCGGTGAACTACATCCTCGCTGCAGTCCGTCCTGGCTAGGCCCGTCCGTGGCAGTGCTTGTACTTGCGTCCCGAGCCACAGGGGCAGGGGTCATTCCGACCGACCCGGCGGCGGGCGCGGGGCGTGCTGTCGCCGCGCGCCAGGGCCGGGCCCGCCGGGGCAGGGGCCACGGGCGGTGGGGGCGGCGGAGCCGCGCGCGCCTGCATCTGCTCCACGGGGAACGACAGGAGAATGCGGGTCAGTGTGTGCCGCATGGCATTCAGCATGCGGTCGAAGAGTTCGAAGGCTTCGCGCTTGTACTCGTTCAGCGGGTCACGCTGGCCATAGGCGCGCAGGCCAATGCCCTGGCGCAGGTGCTCCAGCGCCTGGAGGTGTTCCTTCCAGAGGCCGTCGAGGATCTGCAGGAGCAGCTGCTTTTCCAGCGTGCGAAAGACATCCGAACCGATCTTGTCCTCCTGGCTGGCCATGTGCGCGTCCAGCGCCTCGTTGATCCGGGTGCGGAGCGTGTCTTCGTCGGCGCCTTCGGCCGCCGCCCAATCGGCGACCGGTAGCGTCAGACCCGAGAGCGCCCGGAGGGTCTGCGTCAGGGGATCGATCTCCCACTGCTCGGCGTATGCCTTCGGCGGCACGAACCGCTCCAGCAGTTCCTCGACGATGTCGCGACGCATGTCGACCACGGTGTCCGAGACATCGCCGCCCTCCATGAGTTCACGTCGCTGGTCGTAGATCACCTTCCGCTGCTCGTTCATGACATCGTCGAACTTCAGCAGGTTCTTGCGGATCTCGAAGTTGCGCTGCTCGACCTTCACCTGAGCCTTCTCGATGGCGCGGTTGACCCAGGGGTGGACGATCGCCTCGCCTTCCTCCAGGCCCAGGCGTGACAGCATGTTGTCCAACCGCTCGCCGCCAAAGATCCGCATCAGGTCATCCTCGAGCGACAGGAAGAACTTCGACATCCCTGGATCGCCCTGGCGTCCCGAGCGGCCCCGAAGCTGGTTGTCGATGCGTCGGCTTTCGTGCCGTTCGGTCCCCAGGACGTACAGACCGCCGCCGGCAAGCGCCTGCCGCTTGGCGGCTTCGATCTCCTCTCTGATCGCCTCAACCCGCTGTTCGTCCGCGTTGCCGTCGTCGTCGGTCACGGCAGCGACACGCATCTCCAGGTTGCCCCCGAGCTGGATGTCGGTGCCGCGGCCCGCCATGTTGGTGGCGATGGTGACCGTGCCCGGGACGCCGGCCTGCGCGATGATGGCGGCTTCCCGCTCGTGGTAGCGGGCGTTCAGTACCTGGTGCGGGATCTTGGCCTTCTTCAGGCGCTTGGACAGGTCCTCGGACTTCTCGATGCTGGTGGTGCCGACCAGGACCGGCTGCCGACGGGTTCGGGCAGCCCGGATCTCGTCGGTGATCGCCTGCCATTTCTCGGCGGCCGTCCGGTACACCTCGTCATCGCAGTCGTCACGGATCATGGTCCGGTGGGTCGGAACCTCGACGACGTCCACACCGTAGATCTGCCCGAATTCGCTGGCCTCGGTGACGGCCGTGCCGGTCATCCCGGAGAGCTTCGGGTACAGGCGGAAATAGTTCTGGAACGTGACTGAGGCGAAGGTCTGGTTCTCGCGCTTGACCTCAACCCGTTCCTTTGCCTCGATTGCCTGGTGCAGGCCGTCCGAGTACCGCCGTCCCTCCATCATCCGGCCGGTGAACTCGTCGATGATCACGACCTCGCCGTTGCGCACGATGTAGTCGCGGTCGCGCTGGAACAGGAGATGTGCCCGCAGCGCCTGATGGAGGTGGTGCAGGACGCTCACGTTGTCGGGGTCGTAGAGTCCCCCTTCCTTCATCAGCCCGGCCGTCCGGGCGAGCTCCTCGACGTGCTGGCTGCCGGTCTCGGTGAACGACGCGGCCCGTGATTTCTCGTCAACGTCATGGTCTTCGGGCCGGAGCTTCGGGATAACATGGTCGACACCGCGATAGAGTTCGGATGTGTCTTCGGCCGGGCCGGAAATGATCAGGGGCGTCCTGGCCTCGTCGATCAGGATGCTGTCGACTTCATCCACGATGGCCAGCTGAAACGGCCGCTGAACCATGTCAGCCAGCCGGTGCTTCATATTGTCGCGGAGGTAGTCGAACCCGAATTCGTTGTTCGTTCCGTAGGTGATGTCGGCGCGGTAGGCGGATCGGCGTTCCTCGTCGCCGAGACCCGGCACGATGCAGCCGACCTCGAGACCGAGGAACGCGTAGATCGCACCCATCCAGCCGGCGTCCCGGCGTGCCAGGTAGTCGTTGACGGTCACGATGTGCACGCTGCCGGCGAGCGCGTTGAGGTACGCGGGCAGCGTCGCGACGAGGGTCTTGCCCTCGCCGGTTTTCATCTCGGCGATGCTGCCCTGGTGAAGCACGATGCCGCCGATGAGCTGCACGTCGAAGGGGCGTTGTCCGAGCGTCCGCTGCGCCGCCTCACGGACGGTCGCGAAGGCTTCCGGCAGAAGATCGTCGAGGGTTTCGCCGGCCGCCAGCCGTTCGCGAAACCGGTCCGTCCGGGCCCGCAGGGCGTCGTCCGTGCAGGCTTGCGCATCGGCCTCGAGCGCATTGATTTGCTCGACGGTCTCGCGGTATTTCCGAAGTGTGCGCTCGTTCGGTGTCCCGAAGATGCGCTGGGCAACAGCACCTAGCATGGCGGCCTTTCCGGGGGAGCGCGTGCCCCGGCAACTGCTTTCGATGGGGACTTATATATAGGAACGCCCGGCGCGATTTCCGATACCGTTCTGGCGACACGCGAAGGCAGCGCTCGGCTTGCCTCCGGGGCGTCAGCCCGTGTCCTGCTGCCGCCACGGGAGGCGGATGTCTCCGCCCAGTCCCACCCGTGAACGGGTCGAATCGAACCCGTTGCAGGACGCCGCGATCGTATCATGTTTCTGACTCGCCCATGCGAAGCCCCTACAATGCGCGCCCGCTCGGTGGGCGACGACGGTGTCCGGGAACCCGGAAGGGAACTCCGGCCACAGGCCCGCTGCCGAGCCGGGCTCCCTGCTCCGGCCGCCGCTCTGTTGTTGTGATGTCTGATCGCGCCCCGCTTGCCCCGCCCCGCTTTCCGGACCTGCCGGACATCTCCGGCCTCGTGCTCGCGTCCGGTCACTGCGGGATCCGCACGCCGGGCCGCCGGGACCTGCTGATTGCCAGCCTGCCGAACGCGGCCAGTGCCGCCGTCCGGCTGACCCGGTCGCGTACGGCGTCCCCGGCGGTGCTCTGGTGTAAGCGCATCCGGCGGCGGCGGCAGGCCCGGGCCCTCGTGGTCAACTCAGGCAACGCCAACGCTTTTACGGGCCAGCCGGGCCGGGCCGCGGTTCGGGCCACGGCCGAAGCGGTCGCGGACGCCGTCGGCTGCCGCGTGCATGAGGTCTACGTCGCGTCGACCGGGGTCATCGGCGAGCCGCTGCCGCTGCCGCAAATCCTGGACGCGATCCCTGCGATCGCGTCAGGGGCCGGCGATGCCGGGTGGGAAGCCGCCGCCGAGGCCATCATGACCACGGACACGTTTCCGAAAGGGGCCGGCGCGGAGACCCGGATCGACGGCCGAACGGTGCGCATCGGCGGCATCGCGAAGGGGTCCGGGATGATTGCCCCGGACATGGGGACCATGCTCGCCTTCGTGTTCACCGACGCGGATCTTCCGGGCAGCGTCCTCGACGGGCTGCTTGGCCCGCTGACCGATCGCACGTTCAACTCCATCACCGTCGACAGCGATACCTCCACCAGTGACACGTGCGCCCTGTTCGCGACCCGGCGGATGCCGGTCGAGACGCCGGTGGAATCGGCGGACGATCCCCGGCTCGACGCGTTCCGGGGAGCGCTGGAAGTCGTGATGGCGGATCTCGCGCGACAGATTGTTCGGGACGGGGAGGGGGCCACGAAGCTGGTGACCGTGACGGTGCGGGATGCCGCCCGCCCGGCGCACGCTCGCGCGGTGGCGCTTTCGATCGCCAATTCACCGCTGGTGAAGACGGCCGTGGCCGGCGAGGACGCCAACTGGGGCCGCATCGTGATGGCGGTCGGCAAGGCCGGAGTGCCGGTGAACGCGGAACGCGTCGGCATCAGCATTGGCGGCATTCCGGTCGCGCACGGCGGAAGTGTCGTGGCCGGCTACGACGAGGCGCCCGTCGCCCGCCACATGCAGGGGCCGGAGATCTCGCTGGAGGTGTCCCTGGGCGCCGGTACCGAGCAGGCCACGGTGTGGACCTGCGATCTCACGCATGGGTACATCGCGATCAATGCCGATTACCGGAGTTGATCGGCCGCTGGTACTGGTTGCCGCCGGCGCGCTGATCAATGCGGACTCGCGGTTGCTGTTGACGCGCCGCCCCCCCGGGAAGCCGATGGCCGGGCTCTGGGAACTGCCCGGCGGCAAGGTGGAAGCGGGCGAAACGCCGGAAGCCGCGCTGGTGCGCGAGCTGGGCGAGGAGCTGGGGCTACAGGCCCAGACTGCCAACCTTGAGCCGCTCACATTCGCGAGCCACGGGTACGAGGCCATGCACCTTCTGATGCCGGTGTTCGTCCTGCGCCGCTGGACCGGGGAGCCGAAGGCGCGGGAGCTGCAGGAGCTGGCCTGGGTGTCAGCCGCCCAGCTCGATTCCCTGGCGATGCCGGCCGCCGACCGGCCGCTGGCTCCGTTCCTCAAAGTCCTGCTCTCGCACTGATGCCGTCCGCGGCAGCGTCGGACCTTGCTGCTCGGCCGGGAGAATCACGGCCGCGTCCTTACGGAGTGCGTTGGTCCGCCAGTATTTTTGGAGCGGTTCCTTCGCCCGCAGGGGTGACGCCTCGCGCAGGTGGTGCACCATCCCAAGATCGAGCAAACTCCGGCGGCGCTGGGCGGCTGTCAGGCCCTTGTGGCCGCGGTCATTGACGAGTTGCAGCGACGCCTGCATCGACCCCGGTCTCCAACTGGTAGAATCCGCCCATGACCATCACCATCGACACGCACGCTGCAATCCAGGACCTCGAGGCCGCCGGCGCCGATCCGACGCTCGCCGAGGCAATCGTCAAGACCGTCAGCCAAGCGGACGCCCAGCTAGCTACCAAGGTCGACCTGACCGCGCTCCGGGCCGATCTGCAGGCAACGATTGTGAGCCTTGGACGGCGCTTGATCGGCTACCTCGTGGCTGCCGTCCTGATCGTTCTGGGAGCGATCAGGTACCTCTAGCACCGTTCCGCGTCATCCCGGCGCAACATCGGTGGTGGTGAAATGCGGGCGCAGCTGAGGCCAATACTTACCGGAAACGTACCGCCTGCAACCAAGTAAGCAGCGAACCGGCCCCGACCGGCTTGTGGCAGCGCAAAGCCAGGCAAAAGCCGTCATCATGAGCAGCCTGCGGGAACGGCCCCGAACTGACGGCAATCGCCGGGGCTGCAATGGGACCTGACAACCGACCGATTCGAATTCGGTTACCGCGGCCGCACGAACCGGACGACACGATAAACTGGAGTGGTTACAATAAGATAGACCGACCGGGCAGAGATAAGTGGGTGTCAAAGTGAGCTGATTGCCACAACTGACAACCATGCTCCAGATGGATCCAAAGGGCTGTTTGGCAGCCCGTCTCCGCCCGTTCCGGCGATCACGTGGACCGGCGACCGCCCGATGCCGCCGATCGGGTCGTGCCCGTCGGCACGCGACCCGTCAACGTCACAAGATCGAACGACGCCGCGATGCCGCCGCCGGCATGCTGGTGCCGCGCTTCGTAGAGGCGGCACGCCTGCCTGAATGTCGGCAGCGACAGCCGTCCGCGGGCTGTCGCCTGCAGGCCGCCGCGCTCCCCGGCGCGGGCCAGTGTCCGCAACAGGGCCCCCACGCTGTCGAACGCGAGCGGTCGCCGGTCAATGTCGGCGACCGGCATGGTGAAGCCAGCGCGGGGCAGCAGGTTGCCCAGGGTCTGAACATCCGCGAACGGTGGCACCCGGAGCGCGGCCCCGCCGGTGGCAGCCGCTTCGGCCTCGAGCAGAACCTCCCGAAGCTCGCACAGCGTTTCCTCCGCCGGCAACGATGCAAGGAACAGCCCGCCGGGACGGAGAAGGCGGCGGATCTGCACGAGGGTGCCGGGCAGGTCGTTCACCCGGTGCAGTGCGAGGGGTGCCAGCACCGTATCGAAGGCTTCGTCGGCGAAGGGGAGGAGTTCTTCATCCCCGATCGCGCCCCGCACGCCGGCCAGGCAGGCCGCATCCGGCACGAGGGCCGTCAGGTCGTTGAGGCGCCTCCGCCGCTGGACGAGGCGGACGATTGCATGGTGGCGCGCGCCGAGCAGGAGACACGCCTCGGACGGCTGCTGGAACTCGTCGAACCGTTCGAGGAGCGCTTCGACCAGTTCACCGAGCAGGCCGGGCGGCTCCCGGTGGGCACAGCGCGCCAGCCGCCGCCGGACTGCGCGCCGGTCGAAGAGCTGCGGAACCTCGGACGGGGCGGCCGGCGGGCGACCGGCGACCGTCACGCCGGCATGCATCCCTGCGTGACCGCGCGCTGCCGGACGAGCGCGTAGACCAGGTCGATCGTCGGCGTGTCGACGCCGACCAGCCGCCCGACCTCGGAGATCGCGAGCGTGAGGGCGTCGATCTCGAGGGGTCGGCCCTGTTCCAGATCCTGCAGCGTCGATGACTTGTGCGCCCCGACCGCGCCCGCCCCGTCGATCCGGGTTTCGATGTCCAGCGCGAATCGTACGCCGAGCGCGTTCGCCACCTGCTCGCCTTCTCGCATCATCGCGCGGATGACCGCTCGCACCGGCGGGTCGGCGGCCAGTTCCGCCAGGGTTCCGCCGGTGAGTGCGCTCACCGGGTTGAACGCCAGGTTGCCCCAGAGCTTCATCCAGACGTCGGCGCGAAGGTTGCGGCGGACCGGCGCCTTGAAGCCCGCCTCGCTCAACATGCGCCCGATGGAGCGGGCGCGCTCGCTCACGGTGCCGTCCGGCTCACCGACCAGCATGCGGTTCCCCTCGATATGACGCACGTGGCCGGGCGCCGGCAGGTCGCCTGCGGGATATACGACGCAGCCCACCACCCGTTCGGGACCGAGGGCACGCCACTGCGCTCCGTCGGGGTCAACCGCCCGGACCTGGTGCCCTTCGTACGGATCGCCGAAGCGGTGGAAGTACCACCACGGGAAACCGTTGACGGCTGGCACCACCGCCGTGTCAGGCCCCAGGAGCGGAGTCATCGATTCCGCGACTTCGGCCGCGGAATGCGCCTTCAGGCCTACGAACACGACGTCCTGGATTCCCAGTTCCGCCGGGTTGCTGGTCGCCGGCAGCTGCACGGTGAAATCGTCGTCGGGGTCAATGCCGGTGCAGCGCAAGCCCCGTTCGCGCATCGCCGCGAGATGGGGCCCCCGGGCAATCAGCGAGACGTCGACGCCGTTGCGCGCGAGCCGGGCCCCCACCAGTCCGCCGATGGCGCCAGCTCCGAACACGCAGACCTTCACGGCGCGAGCCCGAGCTGCTTGGCGAGGCCGATTCGCTGCAGCTTGCCGGTCGGCCCCTTGGGGATCTCGTCGACGACCAGCACCCGCCGCGGCACCTTGAACGCCACCACGCGCTCCGCGACGAACCGCCGCAGCTCCTCGGGCGCCGGCGCCGCGCCCTCGGCCGCGACCACCGCGGCCGCGAGATCCTCGCCGAGCCTGGCGTGCGGCACCGCGAACGCGACCGCCTGGACCACGTCGGGATGCGCCAGCAGGGCCTCGTCGACTTCGCGCGGACTGATCTTTTCGCCGCCGCGGTTCACGATCTCCTTGATCCGCCCCGCGAGGAAGAGGTAGCCGTCGCTGTCGAGACGGCCGAGGTCACCGGTCCGGAACCAGCCGCCGGTAAACGCTTCGGCGTTGGCTTCGGGACGCTCGAGATAGCCGGCCGTGACGTTGGGGCCGCGGATCACCACTTCGCCCACGGTTTCGCGCCCCAGGAGGTTGCCGTCCGGGTCCATGATGGCGACGTCCGGCCCGGCGGCGGGTCCCACCGAGCCCGGTTTCCGGACGGCCGGCGGCAGCGGGTTCGAGGCCATCTGGTGGGCCGCCTCGGTCATCCCGTAGCTCTCGATGACCGGCACCCCGAAGGTCTCCTCGAGCTCCGCCATCACCGTCGGGGGCAGGGATGCGCTGCTCGAGCGGATGACGCGGAGCGAGCTGGCGCTGATGGCCGCGCGGTTGCGCGCGGCGCGCGCAAGGATCGCCTGGTGCATCGTCGGGACCGCGGAATACCAGCTCGGGGCGGCGTCGGTGAGCCAGCGAAAGAAGGCGAACGCGTCGAAGCCCGGCGGTACCGCTACCGAGCCGCCGGCGGCCAGCGGCGCGGCGAGACAGGCAACGAGACCGTGAATGTGAAAGAGCGGCATCACGTTCAGGCAGCGGTCGGCAGCCGTGAGTTCGAGGGTGGTCGCGATGTGGCGGGCGGATGCCTGCAGGTTGGCGTGCGTCAGGGGCACCAGCTTGGGGCGCGCCGTCGTGCCCGACGTATGCAAGAGCAGCGCGACATCGTCGAACGTCGCTGGTGCCGCGTCCGAGGGAGCGGCTCCTGCCGGGCCGTCCACGCGAAACCCGCCGGCCGTCGCCGCATCGGCGTGCACGCGCAGGACCGGAATGCCGAGCGCCTCCGCGGCGGCGACCGCCGGGCCGTCCGCGCCGGCCTCGGCCATCAATGCCGCCGCCCGGGTGTCGGCGAGGTAGAAGTCGCACTCCTCCCGGCGGAGTGCGGGGTTGAGCGGCGCAGCGATCCCGGTGGCGCTGGCGGCCAGGAACGCCGCTGCCATGACGGGCCCGTTCGGGAGCTGGAGCGCGATCCGCATGCCCCTGCCGATCCCGGACCGGTGCAGGTCGGCACGGGTGGCAGCGATCAATTGCTGCAAGGCAGCGTACGTGAGAGGGGCCCGGCCCGGCTCGACGAGCGCAGGCGCTGCACCCGGTCCATGGGTCAGGAGGGCCGTCATTGCACAGGGTTCTCGCATCATCCAAGCATATCGGTGCCGCGACACACAGTCGGGGGGACGACAGCGGTAGACCGGTGACCGGACACGATCGCGGTTTCTCCTTCATAACCCGTGGAAGCAACGGGTCTTCCTGCAGCCGGAGCGGGACGATGACGTCGCACCGCGGGCCGTCCGCCGGGACCCGCTGGCTCAGTCGAGCACGTTCTGGCCGCCGTCGTCGAGTTGTGCGGGACGCCGCCAGTAGCTGTACTGGGGTGTCCAGTCGGTCGCGTCCAGCCCCGCCAGGCCAAGCAGTCCCCACAACGCGCAGTACAGGTCGCCGGGGCCGAACACGCACGCATTCCGGCGGAGGATGGCGTCGCCATTGCGGTGATACAACACGGCCCCCGGGTCGTTGCTGCCTCCCTCGAATACGCCTTGCTCGCGGATGTAGTCCCCGCCGCCATGGGAGGCGAGTCGGAACCGCCAGCCGCGCGAGTTGGCGAACCTCCGCTGCACCTCGGGTGCGTCTTTCGACACCAGTACCACCGCCACCGCCGACTCCAGATGCGGCAGCAGGCCGTTGAAGCCGTCGGCCCACAAGGTGCAGTAGCGGCAGCCCTCACCCATGTTGTGAATGGCGAGCAGCTGGTCGCGGTCCCCGAAGAGATCGCGAAGCGTTGCCTCGCCGTCCTGCGTCTGAAACGTGTAGTCCGGAACGGGCCTGCCCGGGTTGGCCCGGCGCAGCGCCGTCAGCTCGGCGGTCAACTCTCCGATTTTCCGCTCGAGGTCGATGATTTTCTTCGCAGACATCGTGACGCCCCTTCCGTGGTCAGACTTCATGCCATCGTTCACGTCGACCGCCGGTTGTCCACTGCAACCACCGTCGACAGCCACTTGGCGTTGAGCCCGGCCACCCTGAACACATGGCCCGTGCCCCGTATGCCGAGGAGCGCCACGTACCCGGTCAGGTGCGGGCAAGGGCCGGCATCTTCAGTCCTGTGCCCGGACCCTCCACGTTGGTCGGGCCTGTCTCCGCCCTTGTCGGCATCGCCGTTCTTCGGGTAGGACTGTTCGCTGCCGGCTTGGAGCGTGGAGGCCACGAGCAAGCCGGAAGGCCGGCAGCTAAGGAGCGAGCGGAATGCTTGAACTGGGACTCGAGGATCGGGTTGCGATCATCACTGGCGCCAGCGACGGGTTGGGCCGCGCCACGGCGGAGAAATTGGCGGCGGAAGGGTGCAAGGTGGCGATCTGCGCCCGCCGTGAAGCCCATCTCCGGGACGTCGCGGAAGTGATCGCGTCCGCGACCGGAGCCGAGATCCTGGCCGTACCCGCCGACGTTTCGAAGGCTGCGGACATCGAACGGTTCGTCGCGGCGGCCGTTGACCGGTTCGGCGGTGTCGACATTGCGGTGAACAACGCCGGGAAATCCGCTGCCGCCTCGCTGGAGGAAGTGGACGATGAAGCCTGGCGGGAAGATCTTGATCTGAAGGTGATGGGGGCGGTGCGCGTCTGTCGGCTGGTCGTGCCGATCATGCGCGCGCGCGGCGGAGGCAGCATCGTCAACGCGACCATCGTGGGGGGCAAGGCCCCGGGGGCGCGCCAGCTGCCGACTAGTGTTTCCCGCGCCGCCGGCATCAACCTGACCAAGTCGCTCGCCAACGAGTACGCCGCGGACCGGATCCGGGTGAACACGATCTGCATCGGGTTGCTGAAGAGCGAGCAATGGGTCCGTCGCGCCGGCGCGCGTCCCGTGGAGGAGCTCTACCGGGAGCTTTCAGCGGGCGTGCCGCTCGGCCGCATCGGCGAGGAGGCCGAGTACGCGGACCTGGTGGCCTTCCTGGTTTCCGATCGAGCCGCCTACATCACCGGCACCGCCGTCAATCTGGATGGCGGTCTGGCAGCAGTCGTGTGACCGCGCGCTGCTGACCGGCCGGAACGCGGGGCGAGGGCCGCCGAGGCGGTGGGTCGGGCCCCCGGAGGCGTCGAACCTGCGCCATCGGGCCGGGGATAAGCAATGGAATTCATGCCGGAATGCGCATCACTGCCCCCGTTCGGTACGGGCCCTCTGCGCGGACGCGAGCGGGAGCCCTAGAATGAGGAGACCAACTTTGCGAGAACTCCCATGAGCATCGTCCCCAAGCTTGTGCAATCCTTTGCCGACACCGCCGCACCGGAGACGGCCGTCCCGAACGACCTCGAGGCTTTCTGGCTTCCGTTCACGGCGAATCGGCAGTTCAAGCGTGCCCCCCGGCTGCTCCAGGCCGCCGAAGGGATGTACTACCGGACCACGGACGGACGCCGGGTCCTCGACGGCTCCGCGGGGCTGTGGGCCGTCAACGCCGGTCACTGCCGGCGGGAAATCGTCGAAGCCGTGCAGCGCCAGGTTGCGGAACTCGATTACGCGACCGCGTTCCAGATGAGCCATCCGAAGACGTTCCTGCTCGCCAGCCGCCTGCGGGAACTCCTTCCCGGCGACATGGATCACGTGTTCTTCACGAATTCCGGGTCGGAATCGGTGGACACGGCCCTGAAGATCGCGCTGGCCTACCATCAGGCCTGCGGCGACACCGAACGCACCGTCCTGGTGGGACGTCACCGGGGCTACCATGGGGTCGGCTTCGGGGGCCTGTCGGTCGGCGGCATTGCGGCGAACGAGCGGCAGTTCCCGAACCTGCTGACGGCGGTCGACCACCTGCCCGACACCCACCTGCCCGAGCAGAATGCCTTCAGCCGCGGCCAGCCGGAGCATGGGGCTGAGCGGGCCGACGGGCTGCTGGAAATCATCGAACGGCATGGGGCGGACCGGATCGCCGCCGTGATCGTCGAGCCGGTTGCCGGCTCCACCGGAGTGCTGGTCCCGCCGGTCGGGTACCTGGAGCGTCTCCGTGCGCACTGCGATGATCACGGAATCCTGCTGATCTTCGACGAGGTGATCTGCGGCTTCGGGCGTTTGGGCGCGGCATTCGCCGCGGAACGATTCAGTGTTCAGCCGGACCTCATGACGATGGCGAAGGGCCTGACCAACGCGACCGTTCCGATGGGGGCGGTGGGAGTGCGCAAGCCGATCCACGACGCCCTGATGACGGGCCCAGAGAACATGATCGAGCTGTTCCACGGGTACACGTATTCCGGACATCCGCTCGCCTGCGCGGCCGCACTCGCCACGCTGGACCTGTACCGTGATGAACAGATCTTCGAGCGAGCCGCGACTAGCGCCAGCGCGTTCGAAGAGGCGGCGCACACACTCGATTCGCTTGAGCACGTCGTGGATGTGCGCAACCTCGGTTTCATGGCCGGCGTCGAGTTGCGACCCCGGGACGAAGCTCCCGGTGAGCGCGCGCGCGAGGTGTTCCTGCGCTGCTACGAGGCCGGGGTGCTGGTCCGCTATACGGGTGACATCATTGCCGTGTCGCCGCCATTGATCATTTCTGGCTCGGAGATCGAGCACCTGTTTGCCACGCTCCGATCGGCCATCGAGGCGACCGACTGAGTTGTGGTTCCGGCGCGAGGACAGTCACCATGGCAACCGTTCCGCTGATCGAGTACGAGGATGCGCCGGCCGACGTGCGGGCGGTCTACGACGACATCATGAGGTCCCGCGACCTGAAACGGGTCAATAACTTCTGGAAGGCGCTCGCCAACCATCCGCCAACCCTCAAGCGGACCTGGGAGTCGCTCAAGGAGGTGATGGCCGATGGAGCGCTCGATCCCTTGGTCAAGGAACTCGTGTACCTCGCGGTGAGCGCGAGCAATGCCTGCGAGTACTGCATCCATTCGCATACCGCCGCTGCCCGCAAGCTGGGTGCGAGTGAAGCGATGATCGGGGAGCTGCTGGCGGTGGCCGCGATGGCCAATGAGACCAACGCGCTGGCCAACGGCTACCAGGTACCGGTCGACGAAGGGTTCAAGGTGGCGCAGTAGGAACGCAGCGGGCAGACCGGTGTCGCCGGACGCGACGGCTCGCTTCTACCGGACGCCCCGGGGATTGGAGACGGCGCGTCTCCTGACCGCTGCAGCGGACGCGGGCTGGGGCGATTACCGCGGGCTTCGGGTAGCGGTGCTCGGACCGACCGGCGCCGCCCTCGCGACCTTTGCCGGCGACGCGGAACGGGTGGTGGATCTCCACCCCGGCGTACCGGCGCCGGAGGCCGGGTCCTCGCGCCTGCGGATCGGGGTCGAGCCGGAAACGCTCCCTGTCGCCGACAGTGTGTTTGATCGGGTTCTCCTGCTGCACACCCTGGAAAACGCTGAGGACGGCACTGCCGCCTTGCGCGAGGTGTGGCGCATGACGGCGCCAGAGGGACGGGTCCTCCTGGCCGTTCCCAACCGACTTGGCCCATGGGCCTGGTGCGGCCGGAATCCGTTTCGGCGGGGTCGGCCCTTGACCGCCGCCGGCCTTCGCCGGCGACTGGCCGCGGCCGCGTTCGAGCCGCAGAAGGTGTGGGGCGCCCTGTACGCGCCGCCGTTGCCGGCAGCGCTCTACGTCCGGGTGGCGGCGGTGTGGGAGCGGTTACGCTTCCCGGTTCCCGGCGTGGTGCTGGCGGAAGGGCTGAAACGCCTGCACGTGCCGACAAAGATCCCGACCGAGCAGACGGCGAGGCAGCTTCGGCCGTCCCTCATTCCCCGCTAGCGGACCGACGGGGACGCGTCAGCACGTAGACGGCTTGGTGTGTCCAGAGCGTGTCCCAGGCGGCAACTTTCCCGAGCCGCCGGAGCGAGCCGTCCCTGCCAACGGCGTGTCCTTCCTCGACAGTGATCCCGAGGGTTTCGCACATCAGCAGGAAATCGCGGATCGTGCAGAGGTGGATGTTGGGCGTGTCATACCAGGTCCGCGGCGTGTCGCTGGTCTCCACGATCGGCATGCGGCCCCGGCACAGGAGCGTAAGCCGCGCGCGCCAGTGACCGAGGTTGGGAAACGACACGATGGCACGCTCGCCGATGCGGAGCAGCTGGTCGAGTACCTCCCGCGGCCGGTGCATGTTCTGGAGAGCCTGACTGAGGATGACGGAGTCGAAGGAGCGGTCGGGGAAGTCCGGGAGGTCCGCGTCCGCATCGCCCTGGATGACGGACAGTCCCTTGCGCATGCAGGCTTCGACCCGGTGGTTCCGGATCTCAATGCCATGCCCGTCGACCCGCTTTTCGGTCTCGAGTGTCTGCAGGAGCGTTCCGTCTCCGCAGCCGACATCGAGCACCCGTCCGCCAGGGGGCACGAGCTGCACGATCAACCGGAGATCGGCGCGGCGCGGCAGCGGTTTGCTCAAGGCTTCAGGCCCCGGCGCCGGGCCGTACCGTCCAGGAATCCTTCGAGCACGTCGTGAAAGTCCGTGGCGCTTTCGATCAGGAAGCTGTCATGTCCGTAATCGGCCGGAATCTCGATGAAGCTCACGTCGGCGGCGTTGGCGTTGAGCGCCCGGACGACGGTGCGTGCCTCGGCCGTCGGGAACAGCCAGTCGCTGGTGAACGATACGACGAGAAAACGGGTGCCGACGCCCCTGAAGACCGCGGCCAGGTCGCCGTCGTGGCGGGCCGCAAGGTCGAAGTAGTCCATGGCCCGCGTCAGATACATGTAGCTTGCCGCATCGAAGCGCCTGACGAAGGTCTTGCCCTGGTGATCCAGGTACCGCTCGACCTCGAACTCGGGGTCCAGGACGAACGAGAGCTTGCTGTCCCGAGGTAGGTCGCGCCCGAACTTCTCCTGGAAGGCGGTTTCCGAGAGATAGGTGATGTGGGCCACCATGCGGGCGGCGGCGAGGCCCTTTTCCGGCTTGACACCGTGTTCGCGGTAAGCGCCGTCGTGCCAGTTCGCGTCGGCCGCAATGGCGCGTCGACCGACTTCGTGGAAGGCGATGTTCTGGGCGGTGTGGCGCCATGACGCCGCGACCGGGACGGCCGCAAAGACCCGTTCCGAATGGCGGACAGCCCAGTCGAGCGCCATCATCCCGCCCATTGAGGCGCCAATGACGGCGAACAGCTGATCGATGCCGAGCGCGTCGATCAGGTGGACCTGCAGGTCCACCATGTCGGCCACCGTGAAGACGGGAAAATTCATGTTCCATGGCTGCCCGGTGTCCGGATTGATCGTGGACGGGCCCGTTGTTCCCAGGCAGCCGCCCAGCACGTTGGCGCAGATCACGAAGTATCGGTCGGTATCGAACACCAGCCCCGGGCCGACGACATGGTTCCACCATCCTGCCCGCCCCGTCAGCGGGTTGGTGCCGGACACGTACTGATCGCCGGTCAGACCGTGGCAGATCATGATGGCGTTGGAGCGCTCGGCGTTCAGCGTGCCGTAGGTCTGGTAGGCGCACTTTGCCCCGGCGAGCTCCACCTGCGACTGGAGTTTGAGCTTCGTGTCCAGCGTGAAGATGGGCGCGAAGTCAATGCCGGCCGTATCAATCTCCATGACACCAAATCCCCGGCTCGGCCATGCTGGCCGCATTCCTAGATGCCGACTCAGCCATCTGATGCCACACGATCATCGTCCAACATACCGCGAAGCTCGCGCCTCGCTACGTGGCGGGCGCTTGGCGGAGGGCGCGTAGGATAGGGCATGGAATGCCTGCGGCTCGTGCACTTCCCAAGTCGCGTCTCCCCGTGGCCTGACCGTCCGCCCGGCGACGCGCCCGGCAGGGCCGGGGGTTCCTTGGCGTGAGCCTCCATACGAGCAATGTTCGGTTGCCGCCCCGCAGGCGCTGTGGCACGTTTCCACCTGTTGCCGATGTGCCGCGGGGCGGAAATGTCTGTGTTTGAACACGACGTGGCTCGGCGCACGGATCACTACTTCAAGCTCACGCGCGGGATCGTCCGCGAGTATGGCGATCTCTCCGTGACGTACGCGGTATTCATGCGCCGGCCAGTCCTCTTTTGTCCGCGCCTTGCCGTCGAGTGGCTGGAAGCGGCTGCCACCGAACGCGGGGTCGAGTTCGGCATCGAGCTGTGCCACGAAGAAGGCGCCTGGGTGGGGGCGGGGGAACCGCTCCTCTACCTCGAAGGGCCGTTTTCAGCCCTGGTGGACCTCGAGACCATCTACCTGCAAAAGCTGGGTCCGCCCTCGGTAGCCGCCTACAACGCGTACAGCATGTGCAGCGACCTCCCGAAGGTGGCGTTTCTGGCCATGGACGCGCGGCACTGCGCCGGTGCCGAAATGCAGGAGCTGATGGTCTACGGCGCTTCCGTGGGATCGGAACGGGCCCGGCGCGAAGTCAATGCCGTGGGCTTCGTGGGTACCGCCAATGATGCGACGGCGGCGCTGCTGGACACGGACCGTGGGCGGGGCACCATGCCGCACGCACTGATCGGGTACGCCGGCTCGACGGTTCGGGCGGCGCAGATGTTTGCGGATCAGTACCCGACGGAGCCGCTGACCGTCTTGGTGGACTACTTCGGCCGGGAGATCACGGATGGCCTCGCGGTCTGCGAAAGGTTCGCTGAGCGGGCCCGGAACGGAGAGCTGTCGCTCCGGGTCGACACCCATGGCGGACGGTTCGTCGAGGGGCTCGACACCGCCCGCTCGTACGACATTCTCGACCGCTGTGCGCCGGCGGCGATCCGTACGTACCGGACCGAGCAGGAGCTGCGGTGGCTCGTCGGGACCGGTGTCAGCGCGGCGGCGCTCTGGCATGTCCGGCTGGCGCTCGACGAGGCCGGCTGGAATCGGGTCCGCATCGCGGCGAGTTCGGGTTTCAGTGCCACCAAGTGCAAGGTGATGGCAAGCGCCTCGGTGCCCGTCGACCTGATCGGCACCGGTTCGTACCTGCCGGACGACTGGTCCGAGACCTATGCCACTGCCGACATCGTCCGGTACGGCAGCGAGGAGCGGGTCAAGGTCGGACGCGAGTTCCTGCTCCGCAAGCCGGCGCCGGCTGCCTGAAGCGCTGCATCGGTGGCGACGTTCTCGCTCGCGATGGCCCAGGTCAATCCGACCGTGGGCGATTTCGCGCACAATTCCCGCCTGATTCTGGATGCCTGGCGGGAGGGTCGGGCCGCCGGCGCTGACCTGGTAGTCCTGCCGGAACTGGTGCTGACGGGGTACCCGCCGGAGGACCTCATCACGCGTCCGGCTTTCGTGGCGGCCGCCGGCGAGGCGGTCCAGGCGCTGGCCGGCAGCATCGACGACACCGGCCCGGCGGTCGTGCTGGGCGCGCCGGTTGCGCTGGACAACGGCGCCGCCGGCAACGCGGCGCTCCTGCTCCACGGCGGTACGGTGCGGGCGCAGCGCCTGAAGCACCACCTGCCCAATTACGGCGTCTTTGACGAGGCGCGGGTGTTTCGTCCGGGTCCACCGTCAGGCCCGGTGGCGTTCCGGGGCGTGCGCCTGGGGCTGATGGTGTGCGAGGACATGTGGTTTCCGGACATCGCGGAAACGCACCAGGAATCGGGGGCGGATCTGCTCGTCGTGATCAATGGGTCGCCGTTCGATGCCCGCAAGGGCGATCAGCGCCTGGCCCACGCGGTTGCCCGCGTTACCGAGACTCGCCTGCCGCTCGCATACGTCAACCAGGTGGGCGGGCAGGACGAGCTGGCGTTCGACGGGGCATCGTTCGTGCTGACCGGCGATGCGCGGCTGGTCGCGCAGGCTCCTTCGTGGCGCCCGGATTTGACGGTCACACGCTGGCGGCGCGACGCTGATGATCACTGGGAACCCGAGGCCGGGACCCTCGAACCCGTGCCCGGGGGCCCGGAAGCGATCTGGCGGGCGCTGGTGACCGGGCTTCGCGATTACGTGCAGAAGAACGGGTTCCCCGGCGTCGTGCTCGGCCTGTCGGGCGGGATCGATTCGGCGTTGTCAGCGGCCGTGGCGGTCGACGCGCTGGGCGCCGAGCGCGTGATCGGCGTGCGCATGCCGTCAGCCTACTCGTCGGCCGGCAGCCTGGACGACGCGGCGGCGAGCGCGGACCTGCTGGGCATTCATCTCGAGACCGTTCCGATCGCGGGTGCGGTGGAGGCCCTTGGCGACCTGCTCAAGGAGGCGTTCGCTGGACGGGAATCTGATACCACGGAGGAAAACCTGCAGGCACGGCTCCGGGGCACCATCCTGATGGCGTTCTCCAACAAGTTCGGGCACATGCTGCTGACCACCGGCAACAAGAGCGAGATGTCGGTTGGCTACGCCACCCTGTACGGGGACATGAACGGAGGTTTCTCGGTGCTCAAGGACGTCTACAAGACCACCGCCTACGCGCTCGCGCGATGGCGGAACGACCACAGCGCACCGGAACTGCTGGGCCCGGCGGGGCCGGCCATCCCGGAAGCCAGCATCACCAAGCCGCCGTCGGCCGAACTCCGCCCCGATCAGACGGACCAGGACTCGCTGCCGCCTTACGACGTGCTGGACGAGGTACTCGAACGGCTGGTCGAGGACGAGGAGTCGGTGGCCGAGGTCGTCGCGGCCGGGTTCGATCCCGCATTGGTCAAACGTGTCCGGAGCATGCTGCTCCGCGCCGAGTACAAGCGGCGGCAGGCGCCCCCCGGAGTTCGAATCACGACGCGCGCGTTCGGCCGGGATCGGCGCTACCCGATCACGAACCGGTTCGCCGACTAGCGCAGCGCGAACCCGTGTCGCTGTCGGTCTACAACACGCTCACGCGCCGCCGCGAACCGTTCGTGCCGCGCGACCCAGAGCACGTCCGAATCTACGTGTGCGGCCCGACCGTCTACGACGATGCGCACATCGGGAATGCCCGTCCGGTCGTGGTGTTCGATCTTCTGGTGCGGTTCCTGCGCACCCTGTATCCGCGCGTGACATACGTCCGGAACGTCACGGACGTGGACGACAAGATCAACGACCGGGCCGCGGCGGAACAGGTCACGATTCGCGACCTCACCGAGCGGACCCTGGCGCGCTACCGGGAGGACATGGCGGCGCTGAACGCCCGCCCGCCTGATGTCGAGCCGCGGGCGACGGAGCACATTCCGCAGATGATCCGCATGATCGGGGAACTGCTCGGGCACGGCCACGCCTACGTGGCCGACGGACACGTGCTCTTCCACGTCCCTTCGCTGGCGCAGTACGGACGGCTGGCCGGCGGTGACCGGGGGGAGCAACAGCCCGGCGCGCGGGTCGAGGTCGAATCCTACAAGCGGGACCCGGCCGATTTCGTCCTCTGGAAGCCCTCCGATCCCTCCCTGCCCGGCTGGGACAGTCCCTGGGGACGCGGCCGACCCGGCTGGCACATCGAGTGCTCGGCCATGAGCCGGGAATATCTCGGGTCGGAGTTCGACATCCACGGCGGCGGGGTCGATCTCGCGTTCCCCCATCACGAGAACGAGATCGCGCAGTCGTGCTCGGCGGATCCCGGAACCGAGTTCGCCCGCTACTGGATGCACAACGGCTATCTGCTGTCCGAAGGCGAGAAGATGGCCAAGTCGCTCGGCAACTTCTACACGGTGCGCGACCTGCTCGGGCGTCATCCGGGTGAGGCGCTTCGTCTCCTTCTGCTGTCGACGCACTACCGCCAGCCGATCGACTTCACGGAGGAGGGGCTGCGGCGGGCCCGGCGGCAACTCGACCGGTGGCGGCGCGCCGTGGCCGGTGTGCCGCCCGCCGCGGTGCCGCCGCCGGCCGTGCTCGAGGCCTTGGGCGACGACCTCAACACGCCCCGAGCGATCGCCGCCCTGCACGAACTCAGGGGCGCGGAGCTGCATGCGGGACTGCGCATGCTGGGATTGTTGGAGGTCACCGACCACGCGTGGTTCCAGGGTGCATTCGGCGGCGGCTTGTCCGACCGGGAGATCGAGGAGCAGATTGCCGCGCGCGCCGAGGCACGGGCACAGCGCGATTTCGCTGCGGCAGACGCGATCCGGAACGAACTTGCCGAGGCCGGCGTGGTCTTGGAGGACACGCCGTCGGGGACGGTCTGGCGACGCCCGTGACCGAGCTCCGCCCGCCTGCGGTGGTGCTGGTGCGTTCGCAGCTGCCGGAGAACGTGGGCATGGCGATCCGGGCCATGGCCAACTTTGGCCTCGGCGAACTGCGGCTGGCGGGGCCGCGGCATGCCTGGCCCGACCCCGCGGCAACGGCGTCGTCGTCGGGGGCGCTGGAACGGGCCGCGCTGACGGTCGACGTCTACGCCGATCTGCCGACGGCGGTCCGCGACCTCCAGACCGTGCACGCGCTGACAGCGCGCCCCCGCGCGCTGGCGCGGGAGACGCTGGACCCGGCCGGGTCCGCGGCCCGCCTGCGTGTCGCGGCCACGAGAGGCGAGCGCACGGGCTTGGTCTTCGGGCCGGAAAATGCCGGCCTCGCCAACGATGAGCTCGGGGCGGCGGACACGATCGTCTCCATTCCGGCGACCGATTTCCGCTCGCTGAATCTCGCCATGTCGGTGTTGCTCATGGGGTATGAATGGCATCGGAGCGGGCATGCCCGCGGATCGCCGCCCGGCTCGTCCCTGGCGCCACCGGCCGCCCGGGAAGATCTCGAGTTCTTCCTGCAGCGCCTGCTCGCGATGCTGAGCGAGTCCGGATTCCTGTACCCGCCGGAGAAAGCGCCGCGCATGGCTGCGAGTGTGCGCGCCATCTTTACGCGGAACCGTCTGAGCGATCAGGAACTGCGTACTCTCCACGGAATTCTGAGTTCCTTCCGGCCCTCACGGGCCGATCCGGTTTGACAGCGGCGCACCGGCGCGTATGGTGCGCGCTGCGTACGACTTGGGTCGGGACGCATCCTTCGCCGCACTTTCGGAGGCCGGGCGCGATCAGCCCGGCTGGGCATGAGCAAGCGCAAGCATCCGCATCACAAGATCGACCGTCGCCTCCGCTGCAATCTTTGGGGGCGCCCCAAGAGCCCCGTGAACAAGCGTGACTACGGGCCCGGGGAGCACGGTCGGCGCCGCAAGAGCAAGCCGTCCAACTTCGCCGAGCAGCTGATGGCCAAGCAGCAGCTCAAGGGGTACTACGGCAACATTTCCGAGCGCCAGTTCCGTCGCTACTACCGGAGAGCGACCCAGATGCGCGGCGACACCGGCGAACAGCTGATCGGCCTGCTGGAGAGCCGCCTCGATGCGATCGTGTACCGGCTCAATTTCGTTCCGACCGTCTTTGCCGCACGGCAGGTGATCAACCACGGGCATATTGCGGTCAACGGCAAGCGGGTGACGATCCCGAGCTATTTGTGCAGGGAAGGGGATGTCGTGTCGATCCGGGAGCGGTCCCGCCAGCACCCGCTGATGCTGGAATCGATCCAGGACCCGGAACGGGATCTGCCGGACTACATCGGGTTTGACGAGAAGGCGCTGGCAGGGACTTATGCCCGCACCCCCAAGCTCGAAGACGTGCCGTACCCGGTCCGCATGAACCCGCAGCTGGTCATCGAGTACTACTCCCGCTGAACCGGCAGGCCTTTCGAGACCGCCAGCCAACCCGCGCATCATGCTCCCCGCCCGGCCGTGCCGTCCGGTTGCACCGTCGTGCCCGCCACCGGGGTTCCGACGGCCCGGGACGGGGCGAGCCGTTCATTCGCACGTGCTGATCCCGCGGTAGTACACGCCTACGGGGGCCCGTCTCGGCAGCGGCGCTGTCCGCGACGGTGGCCGGCCGGGTAATCGGGATGCGTCCGGGTGGCTTGCATCCCTCTCTATGCAGATGATCTTTGGAGCGCCGGATTCGGCCCGGGCTCGCCCGGCGTGGCCGGGCCCGTGACCGCTGTCACCGGGTCACGGGTACCAGCGGCAGTCGGAGACGTACGTGGAATCAGCTCGTAGAGGCGACGCCCTTGGTGGTGACGTGGTCCTTCAACTCGTTGTTTTCATACATTTCCCGGACAATGTCGCAGCCACCGACAAACTCGCCCTTGACGTAGAGCTGCGGGATGGTCGGCCAGTTCGTAAACTCCTTGATCCCTTCCCGGAGGCTGGAGTCGGCCAGCACGTCGATTCCCTTGAAGGGGATTTCCAGGTGGTTGAGGATCTGCACCACCATCGCCGAGAAGCCACACTGCGGGAATACCGGCGTTCCTTTCATGAAAAGCACGACATCGTTGGTGTCGAGTTCGGCCTGGATCTTCCCGTGAACCGGGTTTGCGATGTCACTGTCCATCGAATGCTCCTCCAGCGGTAAGGTCAGACGTCGTCGGGCGGGGCGGTCTGGAGCGCAAGCGCGTGCAGCACCCCTCCCATCCGGCCTTGCAAGGCACCATAGACCATTTGGTGCTGTTCAACCCGGGTCTTGCCCCGGAAGGCCTCGGAGACCACGTGCGCGGCGTAGTGGTCACCGTCGCCGCGTAGATCTTCGATCGTGATCCTGGCGTCCGGCAGCGCAGCCCGGATCAGCGACTCGATTTCCTGAGCGTCCATCGCCATTAGCCGGTCTCCCTGGTAGTTCCATCCATGTACGACGGAAACCATCCTGCGTGCCGACGCCGAAGCGTGTCAACTGTCACGCTGCCGAGCGGCTCCAGGTGCAATCTGGTGCCGCCGAACCGGCCGAGGATCCGGGCCGGGATTCCGGCGGCTGACGCCGTCCGCAGGACGCCGTCTACCTGGTCGGACTGCACGGCCAGCAGATATCGCGCCTGGTCCTCGGCGAAATAGAAGCGCGCCGGCGACAACGTCCGGTCCGGCGGTTCCACGGATGCGCCGACCCCGGAGGCCATGCACATCTCCGCGAGGGCGACGGCCAGCCCGCCGTCCGAGACATCGTGGCAGGCGTCGGCGAGGCCGCCGGCGATCTGCGCACGGATCCACTCACCGTGCCGGAGTTCGGCGTCGAGGTCGACGGGGGGCGGGGCGCCGCCGGTCAGGCCGTGCAGCTCTCGTGCATACAGCGAACATGACAGGTGGCCTTCGGTGTCGCCGATCAGGAGGACCGTGGTGCCGGGCGACGGCGAGATCCGCCCTCGGTGCGCGACTTGCTCCACGAGGCCGACGGCGCCGACCTGGGGAGTCGGCGGGATCGGGCAGCCATCGGTTTCGTTGTAGAAGGACACATTGCCCGACACGACCGGCATGTTCAGCGCGCGGCAGGCTTCCCCGAGACCCTGGACCGCCGCCTTGAACGTTCCCATGACGGCCGGGTCCTCCGGACTGCCGAAGTTGAGGCAGTCCGTGACGGCGAGGGGGCGCGCGCCGGCGGCCGTGAGATTGCGGAACGCTTCGGCGACCGCCTGAGCCGCCCCGAGCCGAGGATTCGCCTTGCAGTACCGCGGGGTGCAGTCGGCCGTCAGGGCCAGCGCTCGATCGGTGCCATGGATGCGCACGACCGCGGCATCCGAGCCCGGCGGCGTGATCGTGTCGCCCATCACGCCGTGGTCGTACTGTTCCCATATCCATGTGCGCGATGACAGGTTGGGAGAGCCGATCAGGGTCAGGAGGATGTCGATGCCAGTGTCCTGATCGGGGACCGCAACCGGCGAGGGCGGGGGCGGGTCGGTAACGGGCCGCTCGTAGACCAGCCCCTCTGCCAGGGGTTCGATTGGAAGGTCGGCCACGGCGGTACCGTGCATGGCGAGTTCCAAGCGGCCCGTATCGGTGACTTCGCCGATCACGACGGCTTCGAGCCCCCACTTCCGGAACACGGTGGCCGCATCTGCTTCGGCCCCCGGCCGCAAGGTCATCAGCATCCGCTCCTGGCTTTCCGACAGCATGAGCTCGAGTGGAGACATGGCCGCATCGCGCACCGGTACACGTTCGAGGTGAAGGCGGATCCCGGCCTGGGCACGCGCCGCCATTTCCACCGACGACGACGTCAGGCCGGCCGCTCCCATGTC
Organism: Alphaproteobacteria bacterium; assembly: GCA_022824395.1. Classification (GTDB taxonomy): domain Bacteria; phylum Pseudomonadota; class Alphaproteobacteria; order TMED109; family TMED109; genus VXPW01. The sequence goes on along the minus strand of JAJDZX010000088.1, from coordinate 17,201 downwards.
CTGGATGCCGATGACGGCGCCCGTGGCCATCAACTCGAGACAGGCTTCGAGCAGCAGCTTCTCCATGAACGGATCGCCGATCTGGACGGTGGGCCGACGGGTTTCGGCACCGTCCGAGAAGCCGGCGGAGGCCATGCTGGCGCCGTGGATTCCGTCGCGCCCGGTTCGGGCCCCCACGTAGAGCACCGGATTGCCGGGACGGCCGGCATTGGCCAGGAAGATTCGGTCCTTCCGGACCAGTCCCACGGCCATGGCATTCACGAGGATGTTGCCGTTGTAGCCGGCATCGAAGGAGCACTCGCCGCCGACGGTCGGGATGCCCATGCAATTCCCGTAGCCGCCGATTCCGCCGACCACGCCGCCTACCAGATGGCGCGTCTTCGGGTGTTCCGGGGTGCCGAACCGCAGGCTGTTGAGGATCGCCACGGGCCGTGCGCCCATCGTGAAGACATCCCGGAGGATCCCGCCGACCCCCGTTGCAGCCCCCTGGTAGGGCTCGATGAACGACGGGTGATTGTGGCTTTCCATCTTGAACGCGACGGCCCAGCCGTCGCCCACGTCGATAACGCCCGCGTTCTCGCCCGGACCGTGCACAACGTGCACACCGGACGACGGAAGCGAGCGGAGCCACCGCCGGGACGACTTGTACGAGCAGTGCTCGTTCCACATGGCCGAGAACACGCCAAGCTCGGTCGGGTTTGGCGCGCGCCCGAGGTGGCCGAGGATCTGCCGGTACTCGTCTGCGGAGAGGCCGAGCCGGATGGCGTCGTCCGTGGTGGTCGCTGCGGCGCTCATGCCAAGGCGTCTGCAAGGGCGGTGAAGAATCTGCGGCCGTCCGATCCGCCGAGCTCATCACCGATCACGCGTTCCGGGTGGGGCATCAGGCCGAAGATCCGGCGGCTGTTACTGGTAATCGCTGCGATCCCGGCGGCGGAGCCATTGGGATTCGCGGCCTCGGTCGCGCGACCGGCCTCGTCGACGTACCGCAGCGCGACCCGTCCGTCGCCTTCCAGCCGAGCCATCGTCTCCGCGTCCGCCTGGTAGTTTCCCTCCATGTGGGCCACCGGGAAGCGAACGCGTTCGCCCGGCGCGAATGCCGCCAGGAACGGGGTGTCGCCGTCGACGCGGAGGTCGACCGGCCGACAGACGAACCGGAGCCCTGCGTTCCGGACCAGTGCTCCCGGCAGCAGCCCCGTCTCCGTGAGAATCTGGAACCCGTTGCAGATGCCGAGCACGGCGGTGCCCCGCTCTGCGGCCTCGTGAACCGAGCGCATGATGGGTGAATGGGCAGCGATCGCGCCGGCGCGCAGGTAGTCGCCGTAGGAGAACCCGCCTGGCAGGACAACCAGGCCGCACGCGGGCAGGCTGGTGGCGCCGTGCCAGACGAGATCGGGGGCACGCCCGGTACAGCGGGCAAGGGCCACGGCGACGTCCCGGTCACAATTCGAACCGGGGAACACCACGACGACCGTTCTCATGCGTCGGGGATGCTGACGCGGTAGTCCTCGATCACCGGATTGGCCAGAAGCTCTTCGCACATGCTCGCAAGGCGCGCGCGGGCATCGTCGCGGCTGCCGTCCAGGGTGATCTCGAAGAACTTGCCCTGCCGGACTTCGGAGACCTCTCCGAAACCGAGCGTCCGCAGCGCGGCTTCGACGGCTTTCCCTTGTGGATCAAGTACATCCTTCTTCAGGACGACATGGACGATGGCCTTCATGCGGAAGCTTCCGCACGGTCGGACTTGGGCAGCACGCCGAGGCGGCGCGCGACTTCCTGGTAGGCCTCCTCGATCTTTCCAAGATCGCGGCGAAAGCGATCCTTGTCCAGCTTGTCGTCGGTCTCGAGATCCCACAGTCGCGAGGTGTCCGGGCTGATCTCGTCGGCCAGCAGGATGTGCATGCCCTCGTCGCTGAAGTGGCGACCGAACTCGAACTTGATGTCGATCAGCCGGATGTTGATGGCGTGGAACAGGCCGGAGAGATAGTCGTTGATGCGCAGCGCGTAGCCGAACATTTCATCGAGTTCGTCTTCGGCGGCCCAGCCGAACGCCAGAATGTGCTCGTCCAGCACCAGCGGATCGTTGAGTTCGTCGTTTTTGAAGTACCACTCGATCAGCGGCCGTGGCAGGGGGGTGCCCTCCTTGATGTCGAGCCGCTTGCTCAGGCTGCCGGCGGCAACGTTGCGAACCACCACTTCGACGGGGATGATCTCGACCTCGCGCACCAGCTGCTCGCGCATGTTGAGCGGGCGGAGGAAGTGGGTCGGGATGTCCATTTCGCCGAGCCGCATCATCAGGTGGGCCGAGATGCGGTTGTTGATGACGCCCTTGCCGCTGATGGTGCCGCGCTTCTGATTGTTGAACGCCGTGGCGTCGTCCTTGAAGTGCTGGACGAGCGTGCCGGGTTCAGGGCCTTCGAACAGTGCCTTGGCCTTGCCCTCGTAGACCAGACGACGGCGCTGTCTGGACATGGATCAGGGCTCCCAGCGCGGGCGGGCCTGCTGCTCAGCCCACACTCCGCTTGGCGGTGTCTATAGCCCCCCGGTGTCGCCGGGGCAAGCACGGAGAGGGGGGGTGTCACGCCGCCGATCGCGTGCTCCTGGGGTACTGTTGCGCTCCGGGTCGGCGCCGGCTTCCGGCAACCGGACGGGCTCCGGACGGTCAGCACAACGGGCGTGCGTCGCCTGGTCTGGGCAGCTCCCGCAACGAGAGGAAACCGTCATGAGCCGTGTCGTTCGATTGGTCGCAGCGATGTGGTGCGTGGTCGCCCTTGGCCTGGTCCGGGCAGCGGCCGCGCCTCCGGACGACATCTTCGTCATGGCCAAGGACGTCGGCGACGTCATCACGCTGGACCCGGCCGAGGTCTTCGAGTTCACCGCCGGTGAGATCGTCGCGAACGTGTACGACCGGTTGATGATGTTCGAACCCGAACATCCGGGGCAAATTGCCGGAGGGGTTGCCGAGAGCTACGCGATCAGCGACGACGGAAGGACCATCGTGTTCCGGATCCGCGACGGGCTCCGGTTTCACTCGGGCAACCCGGTGCGCCCGGAGGACGTCGAGTTCTCGCTCGAACGGGTGGTCAAGCTCAACCGGACTCCCGCCTTCATCGTCACCCAGTTCGGCTGGAACGCCGACAATGTCGAGGACCTGATTCAGGTCGTCGACGCCCGTCACCTGCGCATCGAGGTCACCGAGGGGCTCTCCCCGGGCCTGGTCCTGAACGCCCTGTCCGCTGGCGTGGCATCGGTGGTCGACCGGGAGCTCGTGCTGGCGCATGCGGCGGACGGTGATCTCGGCCACGCGTGGCTGAAGACGCACAGTGCCGGCTCCGGCGCATTCCGGCTCGGGAAGTGGAAGGCGAACGAGTACATCGCGCTGGAGGCGAATCCCCACTACCCGCACGGAGCGCCGGCGATGCGGCGCGTGTTCCTGCAGCACGTACCCGAACCATCCGCCCAGCGCCTGCTGCTGGAACGGGGCGACGTCGACATGGCCCGCAATCTCACACCCGACCAGATCGAGGCGCTGGCAGGGCACGACGATCTCGCGGTCGACAGCTATCCGAAGGGGGCAATCGTCTATCTGGCGGCGAACGCCGCCCATCCGGTCCTCGGCAACTCTACGGTTGTCCAGGCGTTGCGGCACGCGATCGATTACCAGGGCATGGCCGATTCGTTCCTGGCCGGTCAGTTCGCGGTGCATCAAGCCTTCTGGCCGGCTGGCCTCTGGGCCGGCGACGCGTCGACCCCGTACGAACTCGACATCAAGAAGGCGAGATCCCTGCTCGAGGACGCGGGCCTCGAGCCCTTCGACGTGCGCATTGACACCCTCACCAGCTCCCCCTTTCCGCAAATCGCGCAGTCCCTGCAGGCGACCTTCGCCCAGGCGGGGATTCATTCGCGGATCGTGATGCAGGACGGCAGGACGCTCTGGCCCCGGTACCGGGCAAGGAAGCACGAATTGATCATTGCCCGCTGGTCGCCGGACTACATGGACCCCCATTCCAACGCCGATGCGTTCGCCCGCAACCCGGACAACCGGCCGGAGGCCGGGCTCGCCGGCGTGCTGGCCTGGCGCAACGCGTGGGCGTCGGAGGACATCAATGCGATGACGATCGAGGCGCGGGACACGCGTGACCTCGACGCACGCGAACAGATGTACCTGGAACTCCAGCGGCGTCTGCAGACCGAGGGGCCGTACGCCATCATGTTTCAGCAGATCGATCAGGTCGTGCGCCGCCGGCATGTCAAGGGCTTCGTGTCGGGCGTGAATTTCGACCACGTCTACTACCGGATGGTCACCAAGTAGCCGGCCGTCAACGGAGGCAGCCAGATGCCCGAGGGGAGGACCGGTAGCCAGCTGGACCGGAACCGGAACTCACTCCTGGTTCTGGCGCCGCGTCGCATCGCCGGCACGGCCCTCTCCCTGGTCCTGACCTTTGCCGGACTGACCGCCGTGACCTTCGCGATTGCGCGAGTCATGCCGGCGGACCCGGTGCTGGCGATCGTCGGTGACCGCGCTCATCAGGATGTCTACGACGCGGTCTACCGGGAACTGGGCCTCGACCAGCCGATCTTCGTGCAGTACCTGCGTTATCTCGGGCAGCTCTTCGAGGGCGATCTCGGGGTGTCGATCATGACGGCGCAGCCGGTGCTCCATGATCTGCTGCGGTTTTTCCCCGCCACGCTGGAGCTCGCTACCGTCGCGACGTTGCTGGGTGTCCTGGTCGGCGTTCCCTTGGGCGTGCTGGCGGCAGTCCGACAGGGCCGGTGGCTCGATCACCTGATTCGTACCGTCGGGCTGTTCGGCTATTCCGTGCCGGTGTTCTGGCTGGGCATGCTGGCGCTCTTCGTGCTCTACGCGAAGCTCGGCTGGGTGGCCGGGCCGGGGCGGATCGACATCTTCTTCGACGGCATGGTGGAGCCGGTGACCGGTCTGATCCTGGTCGACTCGGCCCTTGCGCGCGAGTGGGAGATCTTCCGCAACGCGCTCGGGCACCTCGTACTGCCTGCCGGCATCCTGGGGATCCATTCGCTCGCCTATCTCGCCCGCATGACCCGTCATTTCATGCTGGAGCAGCTGGGGCAGGAGTACATCCTCGCCGCGCGGGTCAAGGGGGTGCCCGAGCGGACCGTGATCTGGCGCCATGCATTTCGCAACGTGCTGGTCCAGCTCATCACGATCGTGGGCCTCACCTATGCGTCTCTGCTCGAGGGCTCGGTGCTCACCGAGACGGTCTTCGCCTGGCCCGGAATCGGGCAGTACATCACGAGCTCGCTCTTCAACAACGACATGAACGCGGTCCTCGGCGGCACCATCGTGGTGGGCGTCTGTTTCGTCGGGATCAACATGGGCTCCGACCTGCTCTACCGCCTCGTCGATCCGAGAGCGCGATGAGCGCGGTCCGGGCCTGGCTCCTCGTCGACGTTCCGCGGTCGCGCTGGCAGGCCCGGTGCCAGCGCTTCTTTCTCGCGTGGCTGGCGTTCCGCCAGAACGCCGGCGCCGTGGCCGGCCTCGTGATCATCGCGGCGCTGGTCGCCGTCGCGCTGCTCGCGCCGTGGATCGCGGGTTCGACCGGCGTCGCACCCGATCTGGGCAATCGGCTCCAGCCGCCGGGCCCCGTTTTCTGGTTCGGCACCGACGAACTGGGCCGCGACATCTTCGACCGGATCGTGTGGGGGTCCCGGATCACCCTCTACATCGTCGGGCTGGTAACTCTCATCGTCGTGCCGATCGGGCTTGCCGTCGGCGTGGTCGCGGGCTACGTCGGCGGCTGGCTCGACAGCACCCTGATGCGTCTGACCGATGTCTTTCTCGCATTCCCTCGGCTGATCCTGGCGCTCGCCTTCGTGGCCGCCCTCGGGCCGGGACTCGAGAACGCGGTGCTGGCCATCGCGCTCACGGCCTGGTCGCCGTACGCCCGCATCGCTCGGGCCGAAGCCCTCACGCTCCGCCACAGTGACTTCATCGTCGCCGCCCGCTCGCAGGGGATCCCGCACCACCGAGTTCTCGCGGGCCACGTGGCCCCGATGTGCATGTCGTCGGTCATCGTGCGTCTCACCCTCGACATGGCCGGGATCATCCTGACGGCCGCGGGCCTCGGCTTCCTCGGCCTGGGGGCGCAGCCGCCGACCCCGGAGTGGGGCGCCATGATTGCGCTCGGACGCGATTACCTCCTGGACCAGTGGTGGGTGCCCGCGTTTCCCGGCCTCGCGATCCTCGTGGTCAGCCTCGGCTTCAACCTGCTGGGGGACGGGCTCCGTGACGTGCTGGATCCGAAGAGCAGGAGCTAGGGATCTGTGAAGCGCCGGGACCCGCTTCTCGTCGTCGACGGGCTGCGCGTGACGTTTGACACGCCGCGCGGGCCCGTGGCGGCCGTGCGCGACGTGAGCTTCGTCCTCGGGCGGGAGAAGCTGGGCATCGTCGGCGAGTCCGGATCGGGGAAGTCGCAGACCGGCCGGGCGCTGCTCGGTCTCCTGGCCCGGAACGGACGCGCGGCGGCGCGGCGGCTCACCTTCGACGGCGTGGATCTCCTGCGCGCCGGCGAAGCGGAGCGGCGGGCGCTCCGCGGCCGGCGCATCGCGATGATCCTGCAGGATCCCAAGTTCTCGCTGAACCCGGTCATGACGGTCGGCGAGCAGATCGTCGAGGCCTTCCGCGTGCACGCGAACGTGTCCCGGCGCGAGGCCCGGCTGCGGGCGCTCGCGATGCTCGAGGCGGTGCACATTCGGGAGCCCGGGCACGTATTCGATGCCTGGCCGCACGAGCTTTCGGGCGGCATGGGCCAGCGGGTCATGATCGCGATCATGATGGTCCCGGAGCCCGATCTCCTCATCGCGGATGAGCCGACCTCGGCACTCGACGTCACGGTGCGCCTCCAGGTCCTCGCACTGCTTGACGACATGCTCGCGCGGCGGGGCGCCGCGCTGATTTTCATCAGCCACGATCTCGGTTTGGTGGGATCGTTCTGCGACCGGGTCCTGGTGATGTATGCGGGCCGGGTGGTCGAGACCCTCAGGGCGGACGAACTCCAGTCGGCGCGCCACCCCTACACGCGCGGCCTCCTCGCCTGCCAGCCTCGCGTGGACGGCGACGGGAGCGACCTGCCCACGCTCAACCGGGATCCGGCGTGGTTGCGATGAGCCGGGCATCGGCGATCGAGGTCGCGGGTCTGGACGTTGTTTTCGGTCGTGGCAGGCGCGCGTTTCGGGCCGTCCGCGACGCCAGTTTTTCGGTCACGGCCGGCGGCAGCTTCGGGCTCGTTGGCGAGTCCGGCTCGGGCAAGACGACCGTCTTGCGGGCGCTGGCGGGGCTCCTGCCGCCGGCCGCCGGGATCCGGGGGGAGATGCGGCTGGGCGGCGATCCGCTTCGACCCGCCCGTTCGCGCGCACTCCGTCGCCGCCTGCAAATGGTGTTTCAGGACCCCTACGGCTCCCTCCATCCGCGCCATACGGTCGACCGGATTCTCGGTGAGCCGGCCCGGATCCATGGCCTCGATTCGATCGATCACCGGATCGTCGACGCGCTCGCGGACGTGGGTCTCGATGCGTCGTTCCGCTTCCGCTTCCCGCACCAGCTGTCGGGCGGTCAACGCCAGCGGATCGCGATCGCCCGCGCGCTAATCATCGAACCCGCCATTGTCCTGCTGGACGAGCCGACATCGGCTCTCGACGTCTCGGTGCAGGCGGAGATCCTGAACCTGCTGCAGCGGCTCCGGCGGGAACACGCTCTCACGTTCGTGCTGGTCAGCCATGATCTTGCCGTGGTGAGCCACATGTGCGAGGCGTTGGCGGTCATGCGGGCCGGGGAGATCATCGAAATGGTGGGCGTGGAGGCGTTGCGCGCCCATGCCCTGCAGCATGAGTACTCGCGCGAGCTGCTCCAGGCCGCACAGGGCTACCGCTCCACGCCCGCCGGGATGGCGCCGGCGGAACAGTAGGGCCCTCATGCTTCTGACTGTGCTGCAGGCACATCGGGCGTTCTATCTTCGCTTCCGGCCGGTCGATCCGGCGGCGGGCAGCCACGGCTGGCCGGGCGGGCGCTGCGGCGTGGCTGCGGTCGCGCTCGCCCATCCGTTTGACGGGACGGGTCACGTGATTCGACCGGAACCAGGAAAGGAGCAGGCGATGCCAGTTCCAGCGCAAAATCGGGAGCCTGCGGACGCCGCCGAACGCCGATCAGCTGCAGCCGTGACGGTCTACCCGGCGGAGCAGCTGCCGCCGTACGACCGGGCGTTCTACGAGACGGTTCGCGACGGCATGATTCGGGTCGACACGATCACCGTGCCACCCCGCGACGCACGTGCCTTCGAGGTGCCTGCCGGTCATCTCTTTCGCATTGCCAACGTCGCCGGCCCGCAGGTGGGAGACCTCAATCTGTGGAACGCGGCTGACCTTTCGGAACGGTTCTACAGCGGGAAGACCCGCGCCCTGCACGCCACCCATGTGAGCACCGGGGACCGCCTGTGGAGCAACTTTCCCTGGCTCCGCGCGATGGCCACGATCACGCACGACACCCTCGACTGGTACGGGTTCGATCAGTCGGGCGCGGGTGTCCACGACGTGATCGGCACGCGCTGCGATCCCTATACCCACCACCTGCTGACCGGGGCGGACTATCACCGTTGCTGCCACTCGAACCTAACCCGGGCAGTCGCCGCGGCGCGGGACCTTCCGCTGGCGGAAGCCGAGTCGCGCGTGCACGACGTCGTGAACCTGTTCATGTGTACCGGCTACCGGCGCGGCACCAACCAGTACTTCATGAAGGCGAGCCCGGCGCGGCGCGGCGACTTCGTCGAACTGTTCGCGGAGATCGACCTGCTGGTCGCGCTGTCGGCCTGCCCCGGCGGTGATTGCGGTGCCGGTCATTCCAGCGATCATGCCACCTGTCATCCGCTGGGCGTGGAGATCTTTCGGCCGCAGGAGGGCCGCCTGACCGGTTGGCGGCCCGCACCGCCCAACGGATACCGCGGCCGTCACGGCGTCAAGTGATTTCGCGCCGCTTGATGATCGAAACGTGCCCCACGGCGTTGATCCGCCCGTTGCCGCCGCAGTCGCCCGGTGCTGGATTCGCCAGAACGCCGGGCACGAGTGTCTCCCGCGCCCCGCTCCAAGGGTGTCACAGCGCAAAGCGCCACGTGCCTTCAGGCGGTGCTCGGGTCCGTCATCGGCGGTAGCGTCGTGCTGGGCGCCCTCGCGTGGCGCGGATGGTGCAGAAGCATCGTGCGAGCGACGCCCTCAGGGCTCTGAGCGCCCGTCATGGCTTCCTGGGGACAATGACACCCTCCGGTGCGGGCTCCATCGGGACATGTCCGGGTTCTCTCTGAACGCGGGTGAGCCAGTCACAGACGGCCGTATAGGACTCAATTTCGAACCCTCCCTCATCCGCAACATGGGTGTACGCGTACAGCGCCACGTCAGCGATGGTCATTGCATCTCCGCCAAACCAGTTGCTGTCGCGCAGGTGTCCCTCCATGACAGTGAGCGCGGCGTTTCCTCCCTCGTGCTTCTCTGGAAGCCGGGCGCGCTGCGCCGCCGTCATCTCGACGTGCTGAATCCAGTGGCGTGCGACCGCGATAAACGGCTCGTGGCTGTACTGCTCGAAGAACATCCACTGGAGAGAGATGGCCCGGGCCAAGGGATCGGACGGGAGGAACCGTGTGCCTTCTGCCAAGTAGAAAAGGATTGCATTGGACTCGGCCAGGCACGTGCCGTCCTCCAGCTCAAGGACGGGGATTCTTCCGTTGCGATTTCTACTGAGGAACTCGGGTGTACTGGTCTCGCCCTTCAGGATGTCGACCTCGACACGCTCGTAGGTTTGGCCCAGATGGGCGAGCAGCAGCCGGGGCTTGTAACCGTTGCCGGACAGATGATTGTCGTACAACCGAAGCATCGAAGTCTCCTTGAGTGCAACGAGGAAGGCCCTGGCTCTGGACTCCGTTCGCGATGGAGACTATCCGGCTTGCGTCGGCACCAAGCGCACCTGCGTCCAAAGGGCGACCGAGGTCACCGGGCGGGTGCGTCATCGCTCGCCCGAAGGAGGGAGTCACTCCACCCGCGAGTGCCCTCACGCTTGAGGGGCAGCTCACGGATCAGAAATGCAATCAACCGCTGGCCCGGTACAGGCGCACGCGCGTCGCCGCCAGTGTCGACGATCCAACGGGTTGCGGCCCCGAACATCACGGCCGCAGCTCCAGAAGCGAGATCGAGTGGAGCGGGAGTGGCACCGCGCGGGGGGAGGATCCGCGGCAACAGGGTCAGGTCTCCGGACGGATTGGGACGGGCGCACGAGCAGGGCTCGCCCGGGGGGGCGGCCCAGACCCGAAGGAGCCCTCCCATGGTCCCCACCATGACCGGCGACTTACCCCGCAGACGGACTGACACTTGACCGACGGGCAGGCTGATAGTGGCTGCCGGGCTCCCTGGAAGCGGCTCCGGGAGGCAAGCGCGGCCGCGTATTCGGGTCCGGAAACGATGACGCAGTCGCGTCGGAACGAACCCGAATGCGAATGGCCAGCTCAAGCAGCCTGGGCGCCGTGATAGAGCGTCACGACGTGCTTGGCCTCGGCGAAGAACAGCCAACGCTCCACCACGACCCCCACGGACCCGGACAGCGCGGCCGCCGCTGCCGCGCCGGCTGCCATCCAGGAGGCGGTCCCCGCAGCCGCGACGGTGAGCACGAACGGAATTGCAAACAGGAAGACGTACCCGTAGCGCCGGAGCTTTGCCGCGTGCTTGCGGGCGATCCGGTAGCCCATCTCTCGGGTCACATAGGTCGTTTGGGTTCGGGGCGGGTCCAGCAGGCGTACTTTCCCGATGGGACCCAGCCCGGTCGCGGTTTCCGGCGTTGAAGTGGCCCGGGTGCTTCCGATGAAACGCCAGTATCGCCACTTGATGTAGAGCGCGGGGAGCAGCGTCAGAAGGACGACCAGCGGGGCTGCGGCAGTGGCATGCCCGAACAGCAGGAGGATGGCATTGAGCCAGAGCGCACCGGTGAAGAGGGCGAGAGAGAGATAGGTCGGGACGACCCATCGATTGCACCAGGCATGAATCGGGCGCAGGGTCGCGTAGATCATGCCCGTCGAATAGACGGTGCACCCGGCCAGAACGGCCGCGGCGAGGCCGCAGAAACGCCAGATCCCGCCGACGTCCCCGAAGCCGATCCAGCCGGCCGCGAACAGTCCTGCCGGCACGTAGGTCATGGTGGCCAGCACGCCCTCGCGGGAGAGCCAGCTTGAGCGCCACTGCGTGTAGGCGCGGAGTACGCGCTCCGGGCGCCCGAGGTGCCGCATCGACGACAGCAGGCCGAAGGTGACGGCGGAGAGAGCGATTCCCAGGGAGGCCAGACCCAGCAGTCGGCTGGCCGGAAGCATCTCCGCCTGTGCGAGCACGCCCAGCAGAATCAGGAGGCCGTAGCCCATCCCCGAGGCCGTGGTGAAGAAGATGACCGAGTAGGCCGGGTGCACGGACTCGTCCTAGCGCGACAGCGTGGCGTCGAGCCAGCGCAGAAACCGGCTTTCGCCCTCTGGTTCCGGCTCGGTCACGGGCGAGACCGCGCTGCCGGGCCCGCTGGCCGCATGGTCATGCTTCGGCCGTGGCGGCAGGTACTTGTTGACGGGTCGGTAATCCATTTCCGGCATCAGGTCATAGCCGCCGCGCTCGGCCACCAGGCGTGCAACGGGGGACTCCGGATCTCCGAGATCCCCGAAATGGCGCGCCGAGGTGGGGCAGGCCGCCACGCACGCGGGGACGCGCTCGGCCTCCGGGAGGTTCGTGTTGTAGATGCGGTCGATGCAGAGCGTGCACTTCTTCATCACGCCCGCGTCGTGGTCATACTCCCGCGCCCCGTACGGGCAGGCCCAGGAGCACAGCTTGCACCCGATGCAGAGGTCCTCGTCGACCAGGACGATCCCGTCCTCCTGCCGCTTGTACGAGGCGCCGGTCGGACAGACGGTCACGCAGGCAGGCTCGTCGCAGTGCAGGCACGACCGGGGGAAATGCACCGTCCGCCCATCCGCGCCGTCGCCAGCCTCAAAGGCGTGAACCCGGTTGAACCAGACGCCGTCGGGTTCGGCACCGTAGGGGTCCCAGTCCGGCAGCGGGGCGGCGACCCCGCCCGCGTTCCACTCCTTGCAGCTCAGGGCGCAGGCATGGCAGCCAACGCAGGTGTCGAGGTCAATGACGAGGCCAAGCTTCTTCGGTCCCGGATCGCGGGGGAGCGAGGTCATCGCGATGCGCGGCCCGGGCGGCCGGGCCGAAAGCCGGCGCCGAAGCGGAGGACGGTCGGCGGGGCCGCTTGCCCGGGCGGACGGGGCAGCGGATCGAAGCGGGGCGCGCTGGCCTTCTCGCCATCCGCCGCCGGTTCAATCCGGACGCGCAGGTCGTACCACGCGGCTTGCCCGGTCACTGGGTCGGCGTTGGCGTGACGACAGCCGTCCGGCTGCGCGGGCAGCAGTTCGGGAATCAGGTGGTTGAGCAGGAAGCCCTCACGGGCCTCGGGGGCATCGTCGGAGAGTGCCCACGCCCCGGCGCGCTTGCCGATCGCGTTCCACGTCCAGACCGTGTCTTCGTTGACGCCTTCCATCAGCTTGACCCGCGCGCGGACCCGCCCGTGCGGGCTCACGATGTCGACCCAGGTGCCGTCTTGGATCCCGAGCGCTGCCGCCCGTTGCCGTGACAGGTAGAGCCGGTTCGATGGGTGGACTTGCCGGAGCCAGGCGTTCATCGACCCCCAGGAGTGGTACATCGCCATCGGCCGCTGGGTCAGCGCGTGCATCGGGTAGGCGTCGCCGTCGCCGGTCGCTTCCTGGAGCGGCCGGTACCAGATCGGCAGCGGATCGAAATACGTTTGGATCCGCTCGCGCAGGGCGGCCGGCGGCTGGATGGGCCCGTGGCCTTGCGCTGCCAGGCGGAAACGCTGCATGGGCTCCGAGTAGAGCTGCAGGATGATCTGGTCCGGCGACCCGATCCAGCCCATCGCAACCGCATGGTCCAGGTAGTCCCGGTTGGCGTGCTTGAAGAACCGCATCTCGGGCGCCAGCGGCTGCTTCCAGAAACTGCCGGCTTCGATATAGCGGCTCAGCTGGTCCGGGTTGGGCTCGCCGGTGCCCTCCAGGGTGCCGTCGCTGCCGCGCCAACCCGCGAGGCTGCCGATACCGGGCGTCCGCTGATGGTTGATCAGGTAATCGGGATAGCCACCCGGGTAGCGGGGTGCCCCATCGTCGTCGAGCAGCCCGGGGAGGCCAAGCCGCGCGCCGATCTCGATCAGGACGTCCTGGAAGGGCCGGACATCCCGGTCGGGCCGAACCACGGGATGCCGGATCGCATCCGCGGCGCCGTCAGCGCTCGAAATCGGTCGATCGAGCAGCGAGATGCAGTCCCAGCGCTCGAGATAGGTGGTGTCCGGCAGCACCAGGTCGGCGTAGGCGACCATCTCGGAAGCATAGGAATCGGCGCAGATGATTCGCGGAATGCGGTAGTGCCCGGCCTCGTCCCGATCGGTCAGCATGTGCATGGTCTCGGCGGTGTTCATCGCCGAGTTCCAGCTCATGTTCGCCATGTAGATAAACAGGGTGTCCACCGGGTAGGGGTCGCCGCGCCACGCATTGGCGATGACCATGTGCATCATCCCGTGGGCAGCGAGCGGCGCCTCCCAGGAGAACGCCTTGTCGATCCGGACCGGGCTGCCATCCGCTTCCACCAACAGGTCTTCGGGTCCGGCCGGGAAGCCCAGCGGCGGTCCGGGCATCGGGGTGCCGGGGACGACGTCGCCGGGTTTCCCCGCGGGCCTGGGCATCGGCGGCACGGGCTTGGGGAACGGCGGCTTGTAGCGGAAGCCGCCCGGCACGTCGACGGTGCCCAGCAGCATCTGCAGCAGGTGGATTGCCCGGCAGCTATGGAAGCCGTTGGAGTGGGCGGAGATGCCGCGCATGGCGTGCATTGCGACCGGACGCCCCGTCATCCGTTCATGCCGGCGTCCGGCCCAGTCGGTCCAGGGTTGCTCGATCGTCACCGTTTCCTTGAACGCCGTGCAGGCGAGCTCGGCGGCGATCCGGCGGACGGTTGCTGCCGGCACCCCGGTGGTCGCGGCAATCGAGTCGGGTGCGAAATCAGGTCGCAGATAGCGGTCGGCGAGGAGTTCGAAGACGGGCGTTCCCGTCCGGCCGTCCGGGAGGCGGTAGCGGCCGGCAAGGGCGGGTGCGATCTCGGTCGCAAGCGCGGATGACAGGCCTTCCGCCCGCAGATCCCAGCACAGCGGGGCGCCGTCCTCGTCGCGCGCGATGAGCCCGTCCTCCGGACTGCCCGGGTCCTGGATCACCAGCCACGGCGCGTTGGTGTAGCGGACTAGGAACTCGGTATCGACGTTGCCGGCGCGCAGCAGTTCGTGCACGAGGGCGAGCACGAAGAGACCGTCGGTGCCGGGCCGGATCCCAATCCACTCGTCGGCGATCGCGGAATAGCCGGTCCTGACCGGGTTGACGGAAATAAACTTGGCGCCATTCGCCTTGAGTTTCGACAGCCCGATCTTGATCGGGTTGGAGTCGTGATCCTCGGCGACCCCGAACATGAGAAGCAGGCGGGTCCGTTCCCAATCGGGCTCGCCGAACTCCCAAAAGGATCCGCCGATCGTGTAGATGCCGCCAGCCGCCATATTGACGGAGCAAAAGCCACCGTGGGCCGCGTAATTCGGGGTGCCGAACTGGCTCGCCCACCAGCCCGTGAGCGCCTGACTCTGATCGCGGCCGGTGAAGAAGGCGAGTTTCCTGGGATCGGAGCTGCGTATGGCACCCAGCCACTCGACCGCAAGTGCGATCGCCTCTCCCCACTCGATTTCCTCGAACCGCCCCTCGCCGCGCATGCCGACCCGCCGCAACGGCTTCCGCAGCCGGGCGGGCGAGCTGTGCTGCATGATGCCGGCTGAGCCCTTGGCGCAGAGCACGCCACGGTTCACCGGATGACGCGGGTTGCCCTCCAGATAGCGAATCTGCCCATCCCGCAGGTGTACCCGCACCCCGCAGCGGCAGGCACACATGTAGCAGGTGGTTTCCTTGACCTCGTCGCTGATCTTCGGCGCGGTGTCGACGCGCGCGCGGTCGCTGATCGTGGACAATCGGAGCTCCCGTCTGCGGGGCGCGTGGGTGCCTGCGAACGAATAGGAGGTTGGGCCGGTGCGGTCAAATCCTGGTTGCATGGGAACCAGGGCCAAGGACGGTAGTGTTGTTGTAAAGTCCTCGGCGTTTGCAACGATGAATCCGGGCAGGGCCAATGACAGCCAAGGTCGATGGGTTTCTCGATCCGACGACCAATTCGATTTCCTATGTCGTCTCCGATCCGGAGACGACACGTGCGGCGATCATCGATCCGGTACTGGATTTCGATCCGGAAGCGGGACGGACGACGACCGGTTCAGCTGACAAGCTGGTTGCTGCGGTCGAGTCCGGCGGGCTCCATCTCGAGTGGATTTTGGAGACGCATGTCCACGCGGATCACCTGTCCGCCGCGCAATACCTTCGGGAACGGCTGGGCGGACGGACTGCGATCGGCACCGGTGTGGTCGAGGTGCAGAAGACGTTCGGTGCGCTGTTCAACGTTGAGCGCGAGGTGGCCGCGGACGGCTCGCAATTCGACCGCCTGCTAGCTGACGGCGAGGCCGTTTCGATCGGCAGTATTGCTGGTCGCGTGCTCTCGACTCCGGGCCACACGCCTGCGTGCTCCTGCTACGTGTTCGGTGATGCGGCGTTCGTCGGCGATACGCTGTTCATGCCCGATTCAGGTACGGCGCGCGCGGACTTCCCCGGCGCCTCTGCCGGCAAGCTCTACGATTCGCTGCAGCGGATACTCGCGCTGCCGCCGGAAACGCGGCTGTTCATGTGCCATGACTATGGTGCGGGCGGACAGCGTGAGATTGCGTGGGAGTCCACGGTGGCGGAACAGCGTCGGAGCAACATCCATTGCCGCGACGGGATCAGCCGAGAGAGTTTCATGGCAACCCGTCAGGCGAGGGATGCGGAACTTCCTGTGCCGAGGCTGATGGTGCCCGCCGTGCAGGTCAATATTCGCGGCGGCCGCCTGCCGCCGCCGGAGCGCAACGGAACCGCTTATCTGAAAGTGCCGATCAACGTGCTGTGACCGACTTCCGGATGCCGCCGGCAGCCGGCCCGGCATTTGCGGACGGCGGAACGCGCGCGCTGGTGCGTACCCGTCCGCGAACCAGGGCAAATTGCATTAACGCATATCGATGAGTATGCTTTTATGCATGCGAACGACATTGGACATCAACGACGAACTTCTCCGGGCGGCCAAGGCGCACGCCGCGGACGGACGGACGACCCTAAAGGCGACAGTCGAGCAGGCACTTCGCGCGTTCCTGGCCGGTCCTGCACGCAGGCGATCCGATCCGCCGCCAATTCCGGTATTTCGTGGCCGCGGCGTACAGGCCGGAGTGGACCTCACGGACAACGCGGCCCTGGAAGACATGATGGATGCAGAGCCCTGACGTCAACGTGTTGGTGAGCGCCTTTCGCGAGGACGCGGCCCATCATGATCAATGCCGCGACTGGCTGCTGGCCGCCGTGTCCGGCCGGGAACAGGTTGGACTGTCGGAACTCGCGCTCAGCGGCACGTTGCGCGTGCTGACGCACCCGCGGGTGTTCCATCCCGCCACTCCGAACGCGGATGCGACCACCTTCATGGACGCGTTGCTTGCCCAACCCGCGAGCGTGCGGCTTCGACCCGGTAGCGGTCACTGGCGCATCTTCCGCGGATTGGTTGGCGATCTCTCCCTGACAGGCAATCGGATCCCCGACGCGTACCATGCGGCGCTGGCGATCGAGCACGGATGCGAATGGGTGACGCTCGACCGCGGCTTCTCCGTATACCCGGGACTGCGCCTGATCAACCTGCTGGATTCGGGGACCCGGTAGCGGAGATTCGGCCGCCCGGGATCGCGGCTTTGGCTGTGGGACCGTCCGGCATCCACACGCACGCCAGGAGGGGAGCCACCCCCTCGGCGAGGGGATTCGGAATACGTTCGGAGCCTGCGACCCCGTTCGTGTCTCGCCTAGACCGAAGTTCTGAGGGAGTTTCGGGGCTCCACTCGCCGTAAGTTGCTGAACGTTCAGGGCGTGGTCCCGCCGGGGGCGGCACGGGGCGCGTACAGTTGTAGTCACTAAACGTATTGACATGGCGCCACGCAGGCGTTA
>JAJDZX010000124.1 GCA_022824395.1 Alphaproteobacteria bacterium | reverse complement strand
TCTGGTGCGCCAGGCAAACTGGTGGAATGTCGCTGGGTGCAAGTCCCGGCAGAAAGAGAGGGTAACCAACCACTTTCTCCGCGAACCATGCGCCGGTCGCTGCGAGGCGGCAGGTGAAGCGTTGGCAAGCGGCAGGCGTGGGTCGGGCGATCGAGCCCCGAAACCTGAGCAACCGGAGTGCCGAGGCGGTCAGAAGCGCCGAAGGCAACACCCTCGGAGCCGTGGTTGGTGAGGCGAGGAGGGACTCCGCGGGGTCTAAGGAGCCATGGCACGCGTCGAAGCAGTCCACCGGGACCTGGGAGATCTCCAACCCGCCCCGTGTCGTGCGGGGCCGCAACGGAAAGGAGCACATCCGTACACCGATGATGAACGGAGTGGAGAAGTCAGATCCGGCAGTAGTAGCGATGAAACCGGCGAACAAGGGCCCCGCGGGGCCGGCGGAACCGGGGGAGCGAAGGGCCGGACCCAAGGGCAACCCGGAAGGCCAAAGCTCGTGCCGTGCACAGAAACGGGGAAGCGAGTCACAGGCGGCCGACCGGGTACGACAAGCTGCCATGAGGAACCCGGGTGAGCGTCTCGTGACGCTCCTCCACCACGTGACGGTCGATCGCCTGCGCGATGCGTTCTTCTCGTTGAGGAAGGACGCGGCGGCAGGCGTGGATGGCGTGACGTGGGAGAGGTACGCGGACGGGCTGGAAGACCGCCTGGTCGACCTGCACGGACGCGTGCACAGGGGGGCGTACCGGGCGCCGCCGTCCCGACGGGTATACATCCCCAAGGAGGACGGCGGGCAACGACCGCTCGGCATCGCCTCGCTGGAGGACAAGGTCCTGCAGCGGGCCGTGACGGACACGATCCTGGTACCGATCTACGAGACGGAGTTCCTCGGGTTCAGCTACGGGTTCCGGCCGGGGCGGGGGGCGCACAACGCGCTCGACGCCGTCGCGGTCGGAGTGGAACGGCGCAGGGTCAACTGGATCGTTGACGCCGACATCCGCGCATTCTTCGACCGTCTCGAGCGGGATCATCTGGTCCGCATGCTCGAGAGACGGATCGGGGACAAGCGGGTCATGCGGCTGATCATCAAGTGGCTCAACGCCGGCGTCATGGACGGGGCCGACTGGTCGGACACGGGCAAGGGCACGCCACAAGGGGCAATCGTATCTGCCTGCCTCGCAAACGTGTACCTGCACTACGTGCTCGACGACTGGTTCCAACACACATGGCGCAAACGGATCGCCGGAGGCGACACGATCATGATCCGCTACGCGGATGACTTCGTGTGCGGCTTCCAGCATGAGGACGACGCGAAGCGTTTCCTCCGGGACCTCGGCGAGAGGCTGGCCCACCACGGACTGGAACTGCATCCGGCCAAGACCCGGCTCATCGAGTTCGGCAGGTTTGCGAAGGCAAACCGCCGGAGGCGGGGGCGGGGCAAGCCGGAGACGTTCGACTTCCTCGGCATGACGCACTTCTGCGACCAGTCGAGAAAGGGACGGTTCAGGGTCGGTCGCAGACCATCCCGGAAACGGGTCAACCGCACCCTGCGGCGGATCCGGGAGAAGCTGCGCGAGCGGTGGCACGACCACCGGCAAGACACGGCCAAGTGGTTGGGCAGGGTCATCAATGGCTGGCTCAACTACTACGCCGTCCCCGGAAGTGGCCGATATCTGGAGCGGTTCATACACCACTGCAAGCGGCTGCTCTTCCGGGCCCTGCGGCGACGGTCACAACGAGACCGCACGGGGTGGGAGAAGATCAACCCCCTCGCCGCTGCCCACTGGCCCAAGGCCAGGATCCGACACCCGTGGCCAAGCCAGCGGCTGGTCGTCAAGACCCAAGGGAGGAGCCCGGTGCGTTAGCGCGCACGCCGGGAACTGCGCGGGGGGACCGGGGCAACCCGGTTCCCTACCGCGATAGGTTCGGGGACGAATGTCCGGCAGGCGATCGGCGCGATCGCGGCTTCCCCCTTTGCGGCGAGAGGCCCAGCCCAAGAGGTTGCGGCGTGGGCACCTCTGGCCGGATTCCGGGCAGATTCCAAATGGGACCTCATCCGAAGACGAGATCCCACAGGAAGGAGGAAACGCACGAGAAAACCCGTGCATTGGCAATATGGGGCCCCGACGACCGCGCGCAAGGTCTTGCTGGTGCAAAAGAATCGTATCAGCCATGCTCTGTATGCATGGCTCGCCCTGCACAGGGCCTCGCCGGGAGACTGATATCAACAATGAATGCCAGATATGCGCATTCCATCTGCACAAAATCGCCGAGCAGGCATGCATCGGGAACATGCCTTCCGGCCAGGCCGGGCTATTGCTGTTCGGGGATCAGGAATTTCTGGCCAGGATAGATCCAGTGCGGGTCAGCGATCTGGTAACTGTTGGAGTTGTAAATCAGCGTGTACAGGATGCCCCGCCCATAGTGACGACGGGAGATCCCCCATAGGGTCATGCCCTTTTCCACGGTCACGACCGTTGCCGACGCCGGAATCAACCTCCCGCCAGCGCGAATCAGCGTCGTGACGATGCGCTCGGTCACCGCATCGTCGTTCGCGCCCGTCTGATCGACCCGCAGCCTGTAGGTGCCGGTTTTGGCGAGGGGGTGCTGGGTGCGAACCGTCCAAAAACCGCCTTCGCCGACGATCACGGAGCCGATCGCCTCATTCTCCAGATAGACGGTGATCCTTAGCCCTGCTTCACCCCCGCCGGTGATCGAGGCATAGCCCTCCTGATCAAACGTCACCGCGGTCAGTGAGAGCACGGTGTCGGGATCGGTCATCTCGGGACTGGGCTGGATGACCCCTACCGTCTCGCCCTGCTCGTCGACGAGCAGGGCGATCGGTGCCTCGCTCGGTACGCTCTCTGCCGGCTCGGTGGCGCGGGCTGCAAGCATCTCCCGGTCCGGTATGAGCACCACGACGATGCGCGACGCCAGCCGACGGTCCTGCGCATCCGGCGGCAGCACTGCGACCGACAATTCCCGAACGCCGGGGAGCAACTGCACGTCCGGCACGAACACGAATTCGCCGTTGCGGTTGGTGTCTGCCGACGTGATGACTTCACCGTCGATCACGAGCTCAACGCGTGAACCCGGTCGTGTCCGGCCCGCGACGACAACCGTGCCGTCGGGAGACACCTGGACCACGTCAAACTGCGCGACATCGGCAGGCGCCACGGGCCTGGCCGGATCAGGAGACGGGGTCTCCTCGGGAACAGTTGCGGGCACACGGTCAGGGGCAGGATCATCGACCACCGTGTCCGGCAGCGCTGCCACCTGCTGAGCGTCCGCCGGCGCGGAAGCGACACCGTCATCGGGGTCGTCGACTGCGCCCGTTTGCCCGACCGGCCCGTTCTCCGGCGCTGGAGCGACGGATTCCGTTTCGTTAGCCGAGCCTCCGGGGGCGCTCTCCACGCTGACCGGAGCCGGCGCCTCCGCAACGACTGGCTCATCCGGATCACCCGCGGGCGCTCCGCGCTGGCTCTCGGTGACACCGTCGGTGTCAGCACCCGCCGGGGGGGCTGGCTCGGACGGGTCCGACGTAGCCACTGGCTCCGCCCGCACGGGAGAATCCTCCTGGTCGGCCACCACGGGCCGGGACGTCGGCGAGTCCGCCGGCTCCGGGAGGACGGCCTCCCCGACCGGCGTGTCAGCGGCATCGTCCGACCCTGCAGCGGCCGCATCGGCGGCTTGCAACTCGGCAGTCGAGGCGGGCGCAGCTTCCGCTGGCGGCATGAGGGTTTCGGTTTCGGACGTCACAGTCGGCGGCGCTGGATCCGCTGCGGGCACAGACAGGGCCGGCTCCGCCGGCGCGGACTCGTCAGCTTCCTCCGCGACCGCCGCGGGGGCCTCCTCCGCTGCAGATGCGGGTGCTGCCACCGTATCCGTATCTCCGGCGACTTCCTCGGAGCCGACCGGCGCCGAAGGAGATACAGGATCCGCGGGTACGGACAGCGGAGCCACTACCGGCATGACTTCGTCGACCTCCTCCGCCAACGGCGCGGGGGCCTCCTCCTCCGCGGGAGCCGGCGCTGCCGACGTGTCCGCGTTTCCGGCAGGATCCCCGGACTCGGCCATCGTCGTCGGCGCCGCCGGGTCCTCCACGGGCACGGACGGCGGAGCCACCACCGGCATGGCTTCGTCGACCTCTTCCGCCAACGGCACGGGGGTCTCCTCCTCCGCAGGAGCCGGCGCTGCCGACGCATCCGCGTCTCCGGCGGGATCCCCGGACTCGGCCATCGTCGTCGGCGCCGCCGGGTCCTCCACGGGCACGGACGGCGGAGCCACCACCGGCATGGCTTCGTCGACCTCCTCCGCCAACGGCGCGGGGGCCTCCTCCTCCGCAGGAGCCGCCGCTGCCGGCGCATCCGCGTCTCCGGCAGGTTCCTCGGACTCGGTCATCGTCAGCGCCGCCGGGTCCTCCACGGGCACGGACGGCGGAGCCACCACCGGCATGGCTTCGTCGACCTCCTCCGCCAGCGGCGCGGGAGCCTCCTCCTCCGCAGAAGCCGGCGCTGCCGACGTGTCCGCATCTCCGGCATCATCGGATTCGACCATGGTCGATGGCACCGCCGAATCCTCGGCAGACCCGGTGGAACTTGCCACAGCCGGCGCGGGCTCTTCGACGTCCTGTCCTGCCGATGCCGGGGGGTCCTCGACGTCCGAGGCGACCGAAACCGCAGGATCCGCCTCCGCCCCGGCGTCATCGGAATCAGCTGCCGCCGGCAGGCTCGGTGTCTCCTGGCCGCTCGGCGGTACTGCCACTTCCTCCAGCGGGGTGACCGCCTCGACCGCACTACCTCGCGGTGCAGGAGACTCAGCCTGCAGGGCATCGGCCTGGACCCCAGCCGGGCCGACCACTTCCTCTTCGCTCGGCGCGCCGTCAGCCGCGCCTAGCTCGGAAACGGGTTCTTCTTCTGCCGTCGCAGCTGGCGAGGTCTCTTCGGGACTCTCGTCCTGGGCGGCCAATTCCGCCGGTGCCTTGCCTCCGGCGGCTTCTTCGCCCGCGGGAGACGGCGGAGTTGCCTCGACGTCTGCACCGGCCGCCGCCTGGCCGTCCACGCGGTCCTGCTCGCCCTCTGCCTGCATCGGCGCCGGTGCAACTTCTCGGTCGGACACGATGGTTTCGCTGGCAGCATCATCGGAGCTGCCCGCATTCAATGGATCAGCAGATTCGCCTGCTTGTTCTTGCGCTTGCCCAACCTGCTGTTCCGCAATCAGGGCCGCGACCCGGGCCCGTGCGTCTTCCCTGGCCATGTCGTACAGCGCCGACATTCCAAGAACGACCAATGCGATTGCGACGGCCGCGCCGACGGCAACCGAGCGGGAGCTAAGGGGCATGCACCTATCTCGCGTAACGTACCGGGGCGACGCTCATCACGGGGCTCCGCATCGCCGGCAACCGGGCAAGTCCCTGCCAAACCGGACGCCGATTCCCGGTAGCAAACCACAAAGACTGCGCCATTTCCACTTGGAGAGCCCGTCGAACCGCATAATTGGCAGTCCGTTTAGGGAAGTCGCCCGAACCCGCCCGAGAACCGGGCTGGCGCGATGCATCGAGCGGGCACGCGTGCTATCGAGGCGTCAAGGGATAGGTTGCCTCGGTGGTGTAGACCGCTTCCTGGCGCCCGAGATGCGACGAGTACAACGAAAAGCTGTCGGCGACCCAGGACAGCGGCTCCAGCAGGCCTGTGCCCTCCAGGCAGTATTGCAGCCTTGAAGACCTGACCGAGCGGTTGATCCGCGCCAGGGTGACGTGCGGCTTGAAGCGACGGCGTCCGGTCTTAACGTACGGGCCCAGTGCCTGCTCGACGGCGCGCTGCAGCCCGGTCAAGCTCACCTGAGGTTCCACCGCCCGGACGATTGCCCGGGGCTGCCCGCCCCCTCCGTGAAATACATCCCATCCGAGGCATCGAACGGCTACAGGCTGGTGCCGGACTTCGTGCAGCGCTTCGTCTATTTCCGGGAGGTCAGCGCCATCCACCGTGCCGAGAAAGCGCAGCGTCAGGTGCAGCGTTCGGGGAGCCAGCCAGCGCACGCCAGGCACGCTTGTTCTGAACTCCAGCAGATCGTCCGCACACTCCGGCGGTACCGGTAACGCCACGAACAGGCGGGGCACCGCTCGTACCCGAACTCAGGGAACCGGCACTGTCGCGTTGATCTTGGGAACGTCATACCCCCGCTGCACGGCCTCGCGCGAAGCGATCTCGCGGTACCAACGAAGGACGCCCGGGAATTCATGCAGATCGATGTCCTGCCACTCGAACCTGGCAATCCAGGGCCAGGTGGCAATATCTGCGATTCCGTACTTCGCTCCGGCCAGATGGGCCGTCGAGCGCAGCCGGCGGTCCAGTACGCCGTAAATCCGTCGGGTCTCCTTGCCGTAGCGCTGCTCGGCGTAGGTTGACACCCCGCGGTTGAACTTCAGGAAATGGTGCGCTTGTCCGAGCATGGGGCCCACCGATCCAGTCTGCATCATTAACCACTGCATGGTCTGCCAGTGGTCCTCGGCATCGGACGGCTGAAACGCGCCGGTCTTCTCGGCGAGGTAAAGGAGGATTGCTCCGGCCTCCATCATGCGGACCCCGGACTCGCGATCGACGATTGCCGGGATCTTGTTGTTCGGGCTGAACTCAAGGAACTCGGGAGCAAACTGCTCGTCCTTGGTGATGTTGATCGGGTGGACCTCGTAGTCCAGCCCGGCCTCTTCGAGGAAGATCGAGACCTTGCGGCCGTTGGGCGTGGACCAGGTGTAGAGATCGATCATCGGAAGCCTCTCAGGATTGCGGCGCTTTCGGCCGAGAAATCGAGAACATCTCATTCACGACGGTGTAGTCGAAGTAGCCCAGCCGGGCCAATGGCTGCACGCGGGACAGGTCGAGGATGCCATCGGAGATCAGGCTGTCGTCGATGTGCACGCCCACCACCTGTCCGATCACGATGGCATTCCGCCCGCCCGGATCATTCGAGGGCAGATCGACCGTCTGATGATGGACACACTCCAGGTGAACCGGCGCGCCGGCCACTCGCGCGGGACGAACCAGCGTTGCCGGCAGTGCCTCCAGCCCGGCGAACGCGAACTCATCGACGTCCGGCCCCAGGGGTGCGCTGCTTCGGTTCATCGCGTCGCGCAGGTCCCACGTCGCAAGATTGGCGACGAACTCACCGGTCTCTTCTACGTTGGCCAGCGAATCCTTTGCGCCATGCGGCTGTCGTCCGTTCGAAGCGAACATCACCATGGGCGGCGCGGTCGCCACGCCGTTGAAGAAACTGTACGGCGCAAGATTATGGACGCCGGCCGGCGAGAGGGTACTAATCCAGCCGATTGGACGAGGTACCACGCACGCCTTGAAGGGGTCGTGCGGCAGGCCATGGTCATTGACATCGGTTCGGTAGAACACGGGCGCGAATCCGGATACGGGGGTCAGCGATCACAGGATAGCCGGCACGTCTGCACGTGCTCAGCCGGCACCATCGGCATCCAGTTTCTGTCGAAGCCGCGCATTCACCAGAGCGGGATTGGCCTGACCCCGAGTGGCCTTCATCACCTGGCCGACAAACCATCCGAGCACCTTGGTCTTGCCGGCATGATACTGCTCGAGCTGCCCCGGATTGGCGGCGAGCGCGGCATCGATGGCCGCGTCGATGGCGTCCGTATCCTGGATCTGACGAAGCCCCCGCGCATCCACGATTGACTGGGGTGATGCCCCGGTTCGGAACATCTCCTCGAAGACGTCGCGTGCGATCCGGTCGGAAATAGTCCCGTCTTCGATGAGGCCGACCAGCTGGCCTAGGGTCTCGGCCGACACGGGTGATTCCGCCAGCGGGCGTCCAGCCTCGTTCAGAGCCCCGAACAGGTTCGTCACGATCCAGTTGGCGACCCGCTTGCCGCTCCTGCCCCGCGCCGCCGCCTCGAAGAACCCCGGCGCACCTGGTTCGGCGACGAGCACCGACGCGTCGTACGGGGTCAATCCGTACTCCCCGATCAGCCGCTCCCGGATCTCGTCGGGGAGTTCCGGCAGCGAGTCCCGAAGCTGCTCGATGCGAGCCTCGGAGAGGCGTAGCGGCAGGAGGTCGGGGTCCGGGAAGTAGCGATAGTCGTGCGCATCCTCCTTGCTCCGCATGGCGCGGGTCTCGTTGCGCTGCGGATCGTAGAGGCGCGTCTCCTGGCGCACGGCCTCGCCAGCTTCGATGACGGCCACCTGCCGGCGGGCCTCGACCTCGATCGCCCGCATCAGGAAGCGCACGGAGTTCAGGTTCTTGAGTTCGCACCGGGTGCCGAGGGACGCGCCCGGTCGTCGCACCGACACGTTCGCATCGGCCCGCAGCGACCCCTCTTCCATGTTGCCGTCGCAACTGCCGATCGCGCGCAGCAACGCCCGGAGCTTCCGCAGGTATGCACCGGCTTCCTCCCAGTCACGGAGGTCGGGCCTGGAGACGATCTCCATCAGGGGAATACCGGCCCGATTGAGATCGACGTGGGAGTCGGTCGCGCTTCGGTCGTGCACGAGCTTTCCGGCATCCTGTTCGAGGTGCAGGCGCTCGATGCCGACGACGCGGGTTCGGCCATCCGGCAGGTCGACCCGAAGTTCCCCCGTTCCCACGATGGGGTGCCGGTACTGCGAAATCTGGTAACCTTGGGGCAGGTCGGGATAGAAATAGTTCTTCCGGTCAAACACCGAGAACCGGTTGACCTCAGCCCCCAGCGCCAGCCCGGTACGGATCGCCTGGTCCACCGCCGCACGGTTGATCACGGGGAGCATGCCGGGCATGGCCGCGTCCACCAGACTGACCTGGGCATTGGGTTCCGCCCCGAATGCCGTGGCGGCCCCCGAGAACAGCTTCGACCGGGTCGCCACCTGCGCGTGGACCTCGAGCCCGATCACGAGTTCCCACTCGCCCGTGGCGCCGACGATCGTCCGCGCGCCCGTCATGCCGACCCCATCGGCGACGGCAACGTGCCCACCGCGTTCTCCAGCGCTGCTGCCGCCCGCAGCAGCGTGGCCTCGTCGAATGCCCGCCCGATCAGCTGCAGGCCCAGCGGCAAGCGATCGTCGTCCAGGCCGGCCGGCACCGAAATGGCCGGCAGTCCCGCGAGGCTCGCCGGAACCGTGAAGATGTCATTGACGTACATGGCCAGCGGATCATCGGTCTTGGCCCCTTCCGGAAATGCAGAGCTCGGCGCCGTGGGGGTCAGCAGCACGTCGACCTCCCGGAACGCCGTCCGGAAGTCCTCGGCAATCCGTGTCCGCACCTGCTGGGCGCGCAGGTAATAGGCGTCGTAGTAGCCCTCGGAGAGCACGTAACCGCCGATCATGATGCGGCGGCGCACTTCCTCCCCGAATCCCTCACGGCGGGTTCGCGTGTAAAGGTCATCGGGATCCCTGCCCGCGGACCGTCGCCCGAACCGCACGCCGTCGTAGCGGGCCAGATTGGCAGACGCCTCGGCCGGCGCCACGATGTAGTAGGCCGGCAGGGCATAGCGCGTATGGGGCAGGGACACGTCGAGCAGCTCCGCCCCAGCTGCACGGAACCACGCGATCCCCTGCTCCCAGAGGTCGCCGACGGCAACGGGCAGCGTGTCCAGCCGGTATTCTGCCGGGATGCCCACCCGGAGGCCCTTGACGTCGCCGTGCAGCGCGGCGTGGAGGTCGGGGACGGGCAGATCCGCCGAGGTGGAATCCTTGGGATCGAAGCCCGCGATGTGCTGCAGGATCAGGGCCGCGTCCGCGACCGATCGCGTGAGCGGGCCGGCCTGGTCGAGCGAGCTCGCGAACGCGATGATGCCCCAGCGCGAGCACCGGCCGTAGGTGGGCTTGAGCCCGACGACCCCGCAAAACGACGCGGGCTGGCGGATCGACCCTCCCGTGTCGGTCCCGAGCGCCGCCGGCACCGCGCGGGCCGCGACAATGGCTGCCGACCCGCCCGAGCTGCCGCCCGGTACCAGTGACGGGCCGGCGGCCGGGCTCCACGGGTTCCGGACCGGCCCCCACCAGCTCGTCTCGTTGGACGAGCCCATCGCGAACTCGTCCATGTTGGTCTTGCCGAGGAGAATCGCCCCGGCGTCCCACAGCTTGGCGCCAACCGTGGATTCGTATGCCGGGACGAACCCGTCGAGAATTCGCGAGCCGGCGGTGGTCGCGACACCCCGGGTACAGAAAATGTCCTTGACTGCGACGGGGATGCCTTCCAACGGGCGCGCCTCGTTCCGGTGGCGCCGCTGATCCGCATGCCGGGCGGCGGCGCGCGCCTGCTCGGCGGTAGCTGCCACCACCGCGTTGAGATCCGCTGCGGCCCCCTGGGCGGCGATGCATGCCTCCACGAGCTCGACCGCGGAGCAATCGCCGGCTGCCATCCGGGCAGCCGCCTCGGCCACCCCGAGTCGATGGAGGTCCGACGGCACTGCTATTCGATGATCCGCGGCACGACGAAGTGTCCCTCGTCCGCCGCCGGGGCGTTGCCGAGAATCCGGTCCCGGCAGTCTCCGTCCGTCACCGCATCGTCGCGCTCCCGGAGCTGCATCTCCACCACGCTCGTCATCGGCGCGACACCCGCGACGTCGACCTCCCGCAACGCCTCGATCCAGCTGAAGATCCGCGACAACTCCTCGCCCAGCGGCTTGACCTCGGACTCGTCCAGGCCAATCCGCACCAGTTCCGCCACGCGGCGGACGTCGTCGTCGCTCAGCGCCATGCTTTCAGTTCCAGGCCGGGACGGGGGTTGCGGCAGGCGGTCGAGGCGGCCTGCCGCCACCGTCCCGCCGAGCCCAGGGGTACGCCTTCCCCGGGGCCGGCGGCTCGGCCGCCCGGGGCGCCAGCGCAAACTACCATGTTCGGTTCCCAACGGACTCTGCCCTGAACCCGCGCCCCGCCGATGACGCCTTCGCACCTTCCTGAGCTCGGCCCGCTGCTCGGCCTTGACCTCGGCGCCCGGACCGTGGGCGTTGCGGTCTCCGACCGGGCCCAGCAGCTTGCCGTGGCGGTCGAAACGATCCGCGTGACGCGACCCACCGCCGGCCTGCCGCGCCTGGAAGTCCTCGCGCGCGAACGGGCCGCCGTCGGCCTCGTGGTCGGCCTGCCGCTGCATCTTGACGGCCGGGCCGGCTCCCGCGCCCAGAGCGCCCGCCGCGTCGCCGGCATGCTGGGCGACGCCCTTGCTCTCCCGGTCGCCCTCTGGGACGAGCGCCTGTCCACGCGCGCGGTCGAGCGCGCACTGATTAGTGCGGACGTGTCGCGGGCCCGCCGCCGCCGCGGCATCGACGCGGAATCGGCCGTCTGGATGCTGCAGGGGTTTCTGGATTCCCTGCGCTGAAGCAGGAGGGCGCTAGCGCGGTTCCGCCAGCGCCTCGACGCGGACGGCGCAGTACTTGAATTCGGGAATCTTGCCCACCGGATCGAGTGCGGGGTTCGTGAGCAGGTTGGCAGCCGCCTCCGCAAAGGCGAACGGGACGAACACGGCGCCGTCCGGCACTGCATCGTCTGCCCGCGCGGTCAGGTCGACCGAGCCGCGCCGCGTGGCGAGCCGCACGCGCCCGCCGGGCTCGGCGCCCAGGCGGGCAAGCTCCGCAACCGACAGACTCGCGACCGCCTCGGGCTCGAGCGAATCCAGGACGCTCGAGCGCCGACTCATGGCTCCAGTGTGCCAGTGCTCGAGCTGGCGGCCAGTCATCAGCACCAGCGGGAAGTCCGCATCCGGGCTCTCGTCGGGTGGCACCAGCCCGGCGGGAACCAGCCTGCCGCGACCGTCGGGGGTCGGGAACCGGTCCGCGAACACGATGTCCTCGCCCGGCTGGTCCGGCGCCGGACACGGATAGGTGACGGAGCTCTCCGCCTCCACCCGCTCCCACGTGATGTGGTCGAGCGAATCCATCACCAATTTCATCTCGGCGAAAACATCGGCCGGCCCGTCGTAGTGCCAGTCGAGACCCATGCGCCGAGCGATCGCCTGCACGATCCACCAGTCCTGCCGCGCTGCTCCCGGCAAGGGCAGGGCCGGCCGGCCGCGCTGCACCTGCCGGTTCGTGTTGGTCACCGTCCCGTCCTTTTCCGGCCAGGCCGACGCCGGCAGCACGACATCCGCGTGCCACGCCGTTTCGGTGAGAAAGAGGTCCTGGACCACCAGATGCTCGAGCTCGGCGAGCGCCGCTCGGGCATGCGCCGTGTCGGGGTCGGACATCGCCGGATTTTCGCCCATGACGTAGAGCCCGCGGATCGCCCCGTCGTGGATGGCATTCATGATCTCCACGACCGTGAGACCGCGCGCCTGGTCCAGCGGGCGCCCCCACAGGAGCTCGAAGCGTTGGCGGATCGCATCGGTATCCACCGGCTGGTAGTCCGGATACACCATCGGCACCAGTCCGGCGTCCGAGGCACCCTGCACGTTGTTCTGCCCGCGGAGCGGGTGCAGACCGGTGCCGGGCCGCCCGATGTGCCCGGTGATCAGGGCGAGCGCGATCAGGCAGCGCGCGTTGTCGGTGCCGTGGACGTGCTGGGAGATGCCCATCCCCCAGAAGATGATGGCTCGTTCGGCCTGCGCATACTTCCGTGCCACTGCCCGCAGGGTGTCGGCATCGATGCCGCAAATCGGGGCCATGGCCTCCGGCGAGAACGCCTTGACGTGCGCGGTCAGGCGGTCGAAGCCCTCGGTCCGCGCCTGCACGAACTGCGGGTCGTAGAGGTCCTCGTCGATGATCACGTGCAGGAGCGCGTTCAGCAGGGCCACGTCGGTGCCGGGCCGGAACCGCAGCATGTGCCTGGCGTGGCGCGCCAGTCCCTGGCCGCGCGGGTCCATCACGATGAGCGACGCACGCCTCGCCGCCTGCTTGAAGAACGTGGCGGCCACCGGATGATTCTCGGTCGGATTGGCCCCGATGACGACCACGACGTCCGCTTCCGCAACCGACGTGAAGGGCGCGGTGACCGCCCCCGAGCCAATGCCCTCGAGGAGGGCGGCCACCGACGATGCGTGGCAGAGGCGGGTGCAGTGGTCGACGTTGTTGGTGCCGAACCCCTGCCGCACCAGCTTCTGGACCAGGTAGGCCTCTTCGTTGGAGCCCTTGGCGGAGCCGAAGCCCGCGAGTGCACCCGGGCCCGCCCGGTCGCGGATCCGCGTCAGGCCGGCGGCGGCCCGATCCAGGGCCTCGTCCCACGAAGCCTCGCGAAAATGAGTCCAGGGCGCGCGCGGGTCCACCTCGGTATCCGCGCCCTTGGGCGGGGCGTCGTCCCGGCGGACCAGCGGCCGGAGGAGGCGGTCCGGGTGGCTCACGTAGTCGAACCCGAAGCGTCCCTTGACGCACAGGCGGCTCTGGTTGGCCGGCCCGTCCCGGCCCTGCACGGCCACGATGCCGCCGTCGGCCACCTGATACGTGATCTGGCAGCCCACGCCGCAGTACGGACAGACGCTGTGCGTCTCCTCGAGCGCGAGCCGGCGGTCGGTGCCGTCTGCGTCGACCCGGGTCGCCTCCATGAGCGCCCCGGTGGGGCAGGCCTGCACGCACTCGCCGCAGGCCACGCAGGTGCTGTCCCCCATCGGATCGTCGAAATCGAACACGATCTTGGACTGGGAGCCTCGCTGCGCCATGCCAATGACGTCGTTGACCTGCACCTCGCGGCAAGCGCGCACGCACAGGTTGCAGTGGATGCACGCGTCCAGCCGTACCCGCATGGCAGGATGACTTGGATCGGCCGCCGGTCTGGCGCCCGCAGGAAAGCGGCTGCCGGACACCTTCATGCGATCCGCCCAGCGCCAAATCGGCGCCTCCTGGTCCGGCGCCTCGGCCCGGGCGGGCTGGTCCGCAACGAGCAGTTCCATCACCATGGCGCGGGCGCGGCTGGCCCGCGGACTCTGGGTGTGAACCACCATGCCGGGCTCCGGCCGGCGGATGCACGAAGCCGTGAGCCTGCGTTCGCCCTCGATCTCGACCATGCAGACCCGGCAGTTTCCGTCCGGGCGGTAGCCACGGGCTTCGGACAGGCACAGATGCGGCACGTCGACGCCCCGGCGGCGGGCAACCTCCCACAGCGTCTCGCCGGCGCCGGCCTCGACCGCCGCCCCGTCCAGCGTGAACCGGACCCGCTCACCCATCGCCCAGTTCCACGTCCTCGCGGAAATGCCGGAGCACCGACGTCAGCGGATTGGCAGCGGCCTGCCCCAGCCCGCAGATGGACGCGTCGGCCATCGCTTCGGCGAGCTCCCGCAGCAGCGGCTCGTCCCAGCGTTCCCGTTCCATGAGCTTCACCGCCTTCTCGGTGCCGACCCGGCACGGCGTGCACTGCCCGCAGCTCTCGTCTTCGAAGAAGCGCATCAGGTTCAGGGCGACCGCACGCATGTCGTCTTGATCGGACAGTACCACGACCGCGTGTGATCCCACGAAGCAGTCGTGGGCCTCGAGCTCCCCGAAGTCGAGCGGCAGTTCGGCCAGGCTCGCCGGCAGGATGCCGCCCGATGCCCCGCCGGGCAGATAGGCCCGGAAAGCGTGACCCTCGGCCATGCCCCCGCAATGTCCGTCGATCAGCTCGCGCACCGTGATCCCGGCCGGGGCCACCTTCACGCCGGGGTTCCGCACCCGGCCGGAGACGCTGTAGCTCCGCAGCCCGCGGCCGGCGCTGCCCCCGTAGTTGGCGAACCACGACGGCCCCTTTTCCAGGATGTCCCGCACCCAGAACAGGGTTTCCACGTTCTGCACCAGCGTCGGCCGGCCGAACAGGCCCGTTTCGGCCACGTACGGGGGGCGGTGGCGCGGTAGTCCGCGCTTGCCCTCGAGCGATTCGATCATGGAGGATTCTTCGCCGCAGATGTAGGCACCGGCACCCCGACGCAGCTCCAAGCGCGTGTGCGGCGTCAGCCCGCGCGCCTCGATGAGGTCAATTTCCTTCAGCAGCAGTTCCCGCACGTCCGGGTATTCGTCTCGGAGATATATGTAGGACGTTTCCGCCTCGACCGCCCAAGCGGCGATGAGAACACCCTCGAGAAATCGATGCGGATCCGTCACCAGAAAGTGCCGGTCCTTGAAGGTCCCGGGTTCACCCTCGTCGGCGTTGACCGCCAGCAGGCGCGGGCCGGGATGGCCGCGCACGATCCGCCACTTGCGGCCGGTAGGAAAACCGGCGCCGCCCAGTCCCTTAAGGCCTGCTTCGTCCAGCGCTTCCACCACCGATTCGAACGGACGCATGCCGCCAAGACAGGCGTTCAGGACCCGATAGCCGTCGTCGTCATCAACGTAGGCGGTCAAACCTCGGTAAGCTGGCACGCAGGGGCTCCGCTCCCCACCCTGCACCGTCGCGAGCACCGCATCGGCGCTTGCGCGATCCACATGCCGGTGCCCGACCTCGGCCACCGGTGCACGATCGCAACGCCCCATGCAGGGAGCGCGAACCACGCGCACGCTGGCGTCCGCCGCCGCCCGCAGCGCAGAATTCAGTTCGAGCGCCCCGGCAAGCTCGCAGGAGAGGCCATCGCACACGCGCACCGTCGTCTCAGCCGGCCGCTCACCCTCGTCCAGGAGATCGAAGTGCGCGTAAAAGGTGGCGGTCTCATAAACCTCGGCCATCGACAGACGCATCTCGTCGGCCAGGGCGGCAAGATGGGAGGGCGCCAGCCCCCGGTAGCGGTCCTGCAACAGGTGGAGGTGCTCAATCAGCAGGTCCCGGCGCCGGGGCCGGTCTCCGAGAACGGCCCGCACTTCGGCCAGGGCCTTCGGTTCAACGGCGCGCCCCTTGGGCCGGAAACGCCCTCGCCGGCCGCCGGCCCCAGGGTGACGTCTGACCATCCGTGCCCGTCGCCGCTCAGAAGAAGATGGAATCGACGGGCAAACCGACGAGGTGCCGGCCCACCAGCTCGTAGTTCTCGTGACGCCCCTGGACCTGCTGTGAAATCGCGTAGGCGTCGCGAAGACGCTGCTCGAACGGCCGGTCGGTGAACACCGCCGTCGCGCCCGCCATTCGGTAGGCCTGTTCCGCCACCCGTGTGGCCTCGTGAATCGCGTGCGTCGTCGCCAGCCTAAGCGGCGCCCGCTCGGCCGGCGTAACTTCGCCCGACGTCTCGACCTGCCGCCAGACCTCGTCAAGCACCTGGGCGCGGAAGGCGCGGGCGGCGCCGAGGCGGGCTTCGAGCTCGGCAAGGCGTGAATGCACGACCGCGCTGTCGCGCATCGCCGTCGGGGCGCCGCGCGCGGTCTTCGTTTGCGCCAGCTCGACCAGCCGGTCGAGGGCGGCCCGGGCATTGCCGACCGCGACACCCGCGAACACGGACGCGTACACGTGGAGCACCGGGAACCGAAAGAGCGTGGCATCGCTCCGACGGTCGGCCGCCGAATCCCGGTTCAGCGTAAAGGCGTCCTCGACGAAGAGGTCATCCACGGTGTACCCCTCGCTCCGTGTCCCGCGAAGTCCCACCACATGCCAATCGTCGTGGACCTCGGCAGCGCTCCTCGGAAACAGCGCCGTGCGGGTGACCGGCCGCCCGGTCGCGTCAGTACGGGAGGTCCCGTCCCGCTCCTTGACCGTGCAGTGGCCGCCTAGCCAGGTCGCGTGGTCGCTGCCGCTGGCGAAGCGCCATGTGCCGCTGACGCGATATCCGCCGTCGGTCGGCACCGCCGTCCCGACTGCTCCGGCGCCCCAGGCCAGCACTGCATCGCACGGCCGGAACATCTCCTCGGCGGCCCGCCCATCGAGATACGCGGCCGCGGTGGCGCATCCGAGCGCCTGCCCCAGACACCATCCGGCACTGGCATCCGCCCCGGCAATCATCTCAGAAATCTCGGCTAGCTCGGCGAGCGGCAACTCGGCGCCACCCAGCCAGGCAGGGAGGCTCAGCCGAAACAACGCCGCATCGTGCATCGCCGTCAGCACCGGCGCCGGGAGCCGGCCTTCCTGCTCGATACGCGTTGCGGCTGCTGCGATCACGGCAGCGGCCGAGCGGGACCGGACGAGATGCGGCCGGGCGGTTGAGTCCGGGCACGCCGCAGAGGCTGGCGCCAGGGCGAGTTCCGGGCGCGACGTCACGGCCCGGGCCAGGGCACGGCATCGCAGTGCGCGGGCCCGAATCCCGCTCCACCGGAGCGTGCCTGTGCGGTTTCACGGTCGGACGCCGTCGGAATGAGATGGCCCATCGACACAGATGCCTCCGCCGCGACTCTACCCCGGAAACCGCCCGTGGGGAGGGTATGCCCTCCAGCCCGCGACGGTGTGGCCAACCAACGCAGACCGCAGCGCCGCTGCCCGATGGCGATGCCCAGCACGCCGCCGGCCGAGCCGTTCCGCGTCCTCATCCAGCAGCCTGCCGGACAACTCGCTTCGCCAGGCCGGGATCCGCGGAGACGATGGCCAAACGGGGACCTGGCAACCTCGGGCCCGTGCGGCCGGCCAACCGACGCCTCAACGGCCCCAGCGGAGCGCGACCGGATCGAGCGGAGCAACAAGCTCCATCAGTCCCGCCCGGACCTCGGGCGGAAGCGGGGCGAGCGGGGCGCGCACATGGTCCGAACGGATGACTCCGCCCGCCTGCATGACCGCCTTGCACGCCCGCAGGCCGCACTGGCGGTTTTCGAAATTGATGAGCGGCAGCACGCGGGCATATGCCGCGGCGGCTTCCTCCCGCCGGTCGTCGCGGTGTGCCTCCACGATCGGTCGGAGGAGGTCCGGAACGAGCGCACTGGGCATCGTGCCGGTCGCGCCCGCATCGAGGTCGGCCAGCAAGGTGATTGCCTCCTCACCGTCGAACGGACCCTCGATCGCCTCGCCGCCGGTCCGAATCAGAGCACGAAGCTTCGCCGCCGCCTGCGCCGTCTCAATCTTGAAGTACGCCACCTCCCTGATCTCATTGGCGAGGCGGACCAGAAACGGCACGCTGAGTTCCACGCCGGAGAGCGGCGCGTCCTGCACCATGATCGGCAGGCCGGCCTCAGCGGCCCGGGCGAATTGCCCGCGCGTCTGATCTTCGGTGCCCTTGAGTCCCGCCCCGTGGTAGGGCGGCATCAGCATCATCATGGACGCCCCGAGCTCCGCGGCCTTCCGGCAGCGCTCCGAGACGATCCTGGTCGAGTAGTGCGAAGCGGCCACGATGACCGGGATGCGGCCCGCTGCGTGCTCAATGCAAACGCGGGCGAGAAGCTCGCGTTCCTCGTCGGACAGCAGGAACTGCTCGGAATAGTTGGCGAGGATGCAGAGCCCGTCCGATCCCTGGTCCACCATGCAGTCGATCACCCGCCGCTGCCCCTCGAGGTCGAGGTCGCCAGTCTCGGTGAAGATGGTCGGCACGACCGGCCATACGCCGCGATAGGGTCTCGCCATGGTTCTTTGCTCCTGATGTTCGAACGTCGGTCGGAGACCCGCCGGCGGGGGCCCCACCTTATCCGGCGGAGCGGCCGCCGCGAATGGGGCGGCAAGGACCACCGCCGGAACCGTCCGCCATATCGACGCGGCACCACTCTCCACGAGGCAACAGTGCGTGGGGGCACCCCACCCGACCGATGCGTCAGTTCCCTCGGCAGGACTGCGCATGGGCGGGGCCCATTTCCTGTCCGCCTGACGCAATGCGCCCGGCAGGCGTCGAACCCGACAGCTGCCCACCGCCCGCCCCGGACCAGTGCCGAATAGCAGTACCCGCGCAGCAGCGGCGTTTCCTGCCCGGGACCGGGATGCGCGGACTATGATCACGCGAGGCAGCCTGGGCGATCGACCCGACATGGAATCGATTCGAGCAATCCCTCTCGGGGAATACCTGCAGACCCTAGAAGCCTGGTTCGCCAGCCACGTGCTGTCGCTCGACAACGCGATCCAGCTTGGCCTGGTCGCGCTGGCGCTGCTGGTCGGGCGCTGGGTGGGTTCTCGCGGACGGGCACTGACGCTGAGCGCCTTGCAACGCCGGTCGTGGCGTCCAGATCTCCGGAGCGTCGCGTCCCGCCTCGCCGACCTGGTCCCGCCTGCGGCGATCGTGCTGCTGCTCTGGCTTGCCGCCGAGGCAAGCGCCCAGACGGACCTGTTCGGCCATCAGATCGTACGAACCGTGGCCAGCCTGCTCACCGCCTGGATCGTCATCCGAATGGCGTCGAGAGCAATCCGAAACGAGGTCGTAGCCAGCTTCGTCGCCTGGTTCGTCTGGGGGATGGCTGCGCTCGTCGCCCTCGGGCTGTTCGACGCCACGATCGGATTGCTTGACGGTTTGGCCCTGCACGTCGGCGATGTGCGGATTTCGCTGCTGACGGTGGTGCAAGGAGTGTTGGCGCTGGCCGCGCTGCTGTGGGCGACCGTATTCGTCTCCAACTTGCTGGAGCGGCGCATAGAGCGGACGGAGAGCTTGAGCCCATCGGTGCGGGTGCTCACCGCAAAGCTGGTCAAGATCGTACTCGTCGCGGTCGCAATTCTCCTGGTTATCAACGGCCTGGGGATCGACCTGACGGCGCTCGCGGTCTTTGGCGGTGCGCTCGGTCTGGGGGTCGGGGTCGGCCTGCAAAAGGTCATTGCCAATCTCGTGAGCGGGATGCTGCTGCTGATGGACAAATCCATTAAGCCGAACGACGTCATCGCCGTGAACGGGACCTACGGCTGGGTGGTATCGCTCGGAGCCCGGTATGTCTCGGTGCGGACCCGCGACGGCACCGAGCACCTGATCCCGAACGAGGAACTCATAACGCAACGGGTGGAGAACTGGTCGCACAGCGATCAGGTCGTGCGCCTCAAGGTTCCGATCGGGGTCTCCTACCGGTCCGATCTGCGCCGCGCCATCGAAATATGCCTCCGGGCAGCGCAAGACGTGGAGCGTGTGCTGGTCAATCCGGAGCCGCGGTGCCTCGTCACGGGTTTCGGCGACAGCTCGGTCAACCTCGAGCTCCGAATCTGGATTGACGACCCGCAACGAGGGCGCGCCAATGTCATTGACCAAGTGCTGCTCGGGGTATGGGACGGCTTCCATGCACATGGGATCGAAATTCCGTTCCCGCAACGCGATCTCCATCTGAAATCAAGCGCGGTGCCCCTTGGAACCCGCCCCCTCCCGGTCGGGCAATAGGGCCGCCCGGCAAGGTTCCTGCCCTCGCGGCGATGGACATCGACCTGGACGCGGGCAGTCCCTGAACCCGACATCGCCACGACGCGTCGAGGACGCACGCAAGGGGCAGGCGCGGAGAGCATTCGCCCCGGGCGCACCAGGTAGCGCGCGGCCGGAGCACGCCGCCGAGGCCTGCAGGGAACGTGCCCCCGAAACCGCCGCAACGCAGGGGTCTCCTTCACTTTTGGATTTTGGCGGCCCCCTTTGTGTCTGCCAAAGTTCCTTTATGACTTGGTTAGTCCTGTGCAAGAGACCAAAATAGTCATCATGACGGCCGTATCCATCTCAGACCTGAAGGCGAATCTTTCCCGCCATCTCCGGGAGGTTCGCCGTGGGGGCGAGATTCAGGTGCTGGAGTGCGGAACCCCCGTCGCGAGGCTGGTCCCCCCCGCAGAAATCGACGACGACGGGATTCGCAGCCGGCTGATCGCTGCTGGCCTGATGCGGCCGGGCAACGGCAGCGCCGCCACCGTGCTGGACCAGCCGCCGTTGAAGTTGCCGGTAAGCCTGTCCGAAGCCTTGGCCGAGGATCGGACTGACCGGCTGTGAGGTACTGGGACGCCTCCGCATTGGTGCCCTTGGTTGTCGCTGAGCCCAACACCGAAACGGTCCGCGCATGGCTGTCGGAAGACGATCACATTGTCACCTGGGCATGGACTCGGACCGAAATCACAAGCGCCATCGAGCGCCGGACCCGTGACGGAGTGCTATCCCGGACGCAGCGCAGGGAAACGCTTGGGCGATTTGACCGGTTCGCCGACAGTTGGGACGAGATCACCGAGGTGCTTGCTGCACGAACCCGTGCCAATGCACTGCTCGCAAGGCACCCACTCCGAGCTGCTGACGCCGGTCAACTCGGCACCGCGCTGCTGGTTCAAGAGCAGCTTGCAGGGCCGCTCACGTTCGCGTGTCTGGACGCTCGCTTGGCATTGGCAGCTGAACGAGAAGGCCTAAGGATCGCCACTTAGACCGCATGTGCCTTACATGGAATCGTTCCCGGAGTTAAGGATGTAGTGTCGGCATTCGTGGGGTTCGATGGCGCCGAACGGGTCCTCCATGTGGCGCCAGTGGCCTCGACAGCGTGCTTCCGGGTATCCCGCATTCAATTCCTGATCTTCGCGTATTCCTTCTTGGTTGTGCCGGGATCTGCCTCATTCGAGGAACATTGGCGCTGGCCACTCCACAGACTGGTCAACCGGTATCGGAAGCCGCCTGACTTGATGGCGCTTTCGTATACAAGTCCCTAATGCTTGCAGGCTGACGCGGCGGAAAATTGAGCGGCTGCAGGATCTTTACGGCAGCGAGCAGGGCATGTGCTGCCGAGTCGACCCTGATGGAGTTGTCATAAACCTCAGTTCTTAGGGCACCGAGCACTCGCTGCTTTCGGAATATGTAAAACGTGTCTTGATCGCCCCGGAATTGCAATTGTCGGAGCGATCGTAGCCCTCGTGCCAGGGCACGCTCATAACGTGTTGCGTGAGCGTGATTTCCAGTTGCCCGAGCCAGAGCAAACGCATCGGCAAGTCCCTCCATATAGGCTCCTGTCGACGCCGCATGGGGAGGACCGAAATCAGGGCGACGGGGGTTGTAGAAGCGGCCGGCAAGATCGGGGGGCAATGCATCGTCCCACTGCTGCATCGGTAAGAGCCAGTCGCTGATCTCGAACGCGAAATCTGCGAATTCCTGCCGACCCGTCGTCGCATACAAAGACGCACAGGCTTGCGTGTGCCAAGGTACAAATGCGGGGTTTCGTTTTTGCCGATGCCTCGCTCGGCAGCGCCGGAAAGCAGCTGTGCAGCGCCCTACGGACGGCGCGTGTGGCAGTCCCTGCCGGACCGACTCCGCCCAAAACAGCAAGGCCTCGCCGGAATAGAAGTTCCAGTTGTCTCCATCCCGGCTACGGGGAAAAAAGAACGTTCTGAACCCCAGTTCGGGATCCGCCAGCGACTCGATGGCTTTGGACAGCATCGCCAGCTGCTCGGAAAATTCCTCTCGTGCCGGGTGTGCCAGAATCGCGAGCCCGGCGACCGCCGCAGCCCCTAATTTGGCGCCTGTACGCTCGACAATCACGCCGCAGCCTTCCATCGTTGGCCGGAAGTACCGATCCAGGTTGTATTGCAGATTCCGGCTAGCTGCCTCGAGGAGTGCCGAACTCCTCCGCAATTCCGCGAGGCGGAACATTGCCAATGACCCCAGAAAGCGTCGGATGGCATTGTCCGCATGTGATTGGCTGCCACGGCTAGGCCAGTACTTGTATGGCAGCGAACCATCCGCCGCCTGATTGTGAAGCATCCAGCGTCCGATACCGTCAGCCAGATCTGCAGTTCTCTCCTTGTCAAGCGATCGCGTCGGGCTGACAAGCGGAGCGCCGCGATAGAGCTCCATCGGGTCGCAACTGGGATCGTCGGACAAGAGGTACTGTCGGGCAGAGAATGTTCGAAGGCGGCCAGCACGAAAAAAGTCCTCGATACTAACTGGTGTTTCCGCTAAGCGCCTCTCCAACGCACGCCGGAAGCGCAAGTTGCCCGCAAGCATTCTGGTAGGGGAAATCCTGCCCACTTCCCCCCCGTAGGCGACTTCCATTCCGATTACCCCGCGTGCACGTTGCAGGAATACACGCGCAAATCGATCCGCCGGGACCTCGCGAAAGCTATGAGCCACACAAGCTTCTACCCACTCATCCGCCCCCGCACCGACACGGTTACGCAGACCGCTCAGTGACCGGTAGTTGATCCAGCCGCTACGCCCTGCACAGCCATTCCGCCTGATGCAGTACCACGTGGTGCCACTCGGTTGGCGCCATCCGCTCAATTCAGCTCCGACGAAGCAGTGGTCTGCTGGTCTCCCAGCACGGCGTCGATGGGCGCTGCCGTCAGCAGGGGCAGGATAATCTCGGCGGCAAACTCCGCGCGCCCGCTCACACCGGCCTTCGAATAGAGCGATGCAGCCTGCAGCCGAACGGTGGTTTCCTTCACTCCACGCGCCCTGGCAATCTCCGAAAACCTGTATCCCTTGATGATCAACCAGGCTATGTCCTTCTCGCTCTTGGTAATTCGCCACTCGTCCATCAATGCGTCGATGTTGTCAACGAGCACCTCCGAGAACATCTCGTTACGTTTCTCTTCTCGTTCCAAATCCACCCGCAAACGGCGTAAATCCCGCACACCGATGGCGAGCGCCACCGATAGGCCAACAAACACGACCGTCTCAATGGTGAAGTGAACCGAGCCGAACTCGCCGGCCCAAAATGCATCCTCAGCAAGGTCATACACAAAGAACACAACTGCTATGCCCAGCGCGGCAAGGCCCATCTGGTGTTGTCGCACTTTCTTTTCCGAATGATTGCTCATGCGGTCCGGCCTGTCGCTACAGGCTCCTCTTCGGTAGTTCCGTACCCTCGGTCGCTTGACACTTTAGTCATAGAGACTCCCGCAAAGTTCTTCCTGACCTAATCCCAACTCTCATCCAATGGACAGCTGGCTACACGAGACCTGCTATCCGGCCGCGACGATCCTGGCTCCATCATCTTGTGCCCCCGGCTTCGGGTAAACGTAGAGCCCTAGTCCTGGCAACGGTAGTACATCGAAGATCAGATGCACCCGAGGTTCATCTGACGGATTAAGTGCCCAGTGCCTCTTCTTGTTGTCAAATGCCCACAGTTCTCCCGGACGCATGACAACCGTCTCGTTTCCGGAAGTGACCGGACTCCCGCAAATACTCGTCAACACCAGATGGAACCGGTCTCTGATGCGATAGTAAGCCCCTACATCGACATGCGCCGTGACTTTCCGTTTAGGTAGCAAAGCCACCAACATCGCGCGCCCCAGATCCCCGCCCCGTTGTTTCGCCACTCCCCGACACAATGCAAGCGTTTGCGGAAAGTACTGCGCCTGCCGTGTCAGGCGGCTCTCGTGCACGTTGTTTGAGTTCCTTTCACCGGGAGGTAACGGCTTCACGGGCGCTCGCAAGAAGATATTCCGAGTGTGGCGTTGACAACGCACGTTGCGCTGGCGGCTGGTATCGACATCCCAAGCGTTGGACGCCGCAGCCAGTTCATCGAGGACTGACCCGGTATCCAGCTTCTCTACGATCCGTGTGAAATTCAGCATGCCGTGCCTTCCCATCGACTAAGACACGCCAAGTTGGAAGTAATCGTCACGTAGCTGGAACAGCCTAATCATCGTCGCCGTCCCCATCGCCGTCCCCATCGCCGTCGCCGTCCCCATCGCCGTCCCCATCGCCGTCGCCGTCGCCATCGCCATCGCCATCCCCGTCGCCGTCACCATCGCCATCGCCATCCCCGACGACGCCACCGTCGCCATCTCCGTCGCCATCCCCGTCGCCATCGCCATCCCCGTCGCCGTCGCCATCGCCATCCCCGTCGCCATCGCCATCTCCGTCCCCGTCGCCATCCCCGTCGCCGCCGCCATCCCCATCTCCGTCGCCGTCACCATCGCCATCGCCATCCCCGTCGCCATCCCCGTCGCCATCGCCGTCGCCATCGCCATCGCCATCCCCGTCGCCATCGCCGTCGCCATCGCCGTCGCCACCGTTGCCGGCAGGAACAATCGCCAAGTGAGGCGGTGTTGACGCCGTGTTGATTGTTGGTTTGCTTCCCCCGCCGGAACCGCAAGCAGCGACCGCCAACGCCATCAAAGCTTTCCCGACAAACGAAAACTTAGAAGCAGTTGCCTGGCTGAATTCGCTCCAGAAAGTTTCCGCTTTTTTCTTGATGGCTCTCATCGTGTTTCACCAGTCAGAATGAGACAATTTCAGCGCTCAAGGAGCGCTCCTCGGCAAGTGCTGCGTTGTTCAGAAGCGTGAAATAGGCCACGCCTCGCCGCCGGCCTTTCACGATCGTGATATCGATGGGGCGGTCGTCGTAATCCACGCCGGGCGCAGCAGGGTTGCTTCCTGCACCAGGGATGAGCCTCGCCGTCACCGTCAGGCCATCGCACGAAGGCGCCGGAAGTTCTGCTTCTAAACCGATGGTGTCACCGGTGTTGGCCGCACCCTGGGTGAAGCTGAGACTGGCGCCAGCGTCACCGTCAGCGCAATTTTCATCGCCTCGTGATCGTTCCGCGTAGCGAATGGGCTCAAGTGCCTCAACTGGACGCCACAGTGCATCCGGGCCGGTCTGCTTTCCATCGTCGGCCAATCGAACCAAGCCGGAGAGACGACCGTACCGTCGTTTTGCGCCTCCAAACGAGACCGTCGCGGCAATCCCGCCCACCATTTCGTCGCCGTCATCACGCTTCCAGCCGTAACGGCCAAACACCCGGAACCATGGTGACGGGTGCCACGCCACTGCCAAACTACTTACGGTATCCCAGCGCTGTCCGTCACTGGTCTCCCAACGGCTGAACGACGTCTTGGCATGGATGTTGGGCAGGAGGCGGGCCCGGAAATCCAGTTTCATGCCGGCAAGCGGTCGCTGCTCAAGGCCGTCTCGATTGATCCTCCAGTCTGTCATCGGCAGGTAGTAGTGAAACGAGCCGGATAATCGTCGCGTCAGGTAGTCGAGTCCCGTTACCCATCGACGATGATTGGTGCGAAGATCCTCCTGCAGGAATGTCATCGCGCCAACTACACCGGCCTTTAGGTCATCCGACAACCCAAATCGATAAATGAATCCCATGCGCGCATCGGCACGATGGGTGCCGTCATCCCTCCAGGTCGTTACACCGGTTTGGAGGAACAATGCCCGAGAAAGTCGACCGGGAGGACGCAGCCCCTGCGCAGATGCCGGGGAGGTCGTCAGCGGCACGACCGTGTCCAATTCGCCCCGGAACCCCTCCTCGTAATCCCAACCCATTCGACCAAAATACCTCGCTTCTTTCCCTAGAAGCTCTTGGCCGACAACGAAACCGTGGCCCAAAATCGTATTCGCAACCCGATTGATGAGGCAATGCGAGACTCCTGTGAATGTGCTGCCCTGGAACGATGGTCGTTCCTCTAGCGCACCGCTGTACAGGCATTTCATCGCCTCGAACTGCCGACGGTCGTCCCCATGTGGGTCGGCGGACACGGCGATGGCTGGCGTTACGATGACGGCCACGACCCACACAGCAGAGAGCAGGATGCCGATTCGGCAGAATGCGTTTGACCTCCCGGATGACACGACCCACTGACGTGAGCTCCGAACCCCCGATGACACCGAAGCCACTGTTCGATGGGTCATGATTCCGCCACCGAGTTTGCAGACTACGATGGTCAGATTCACGCTTGGCGTCGGCGGCGACAATAGACATTTGTACTAAATTGAAGGATTTCGTACGTTTGTAAGATAACTTGACGGTTTCGCGATACTGTGCGGACCGTTCAACTCGATGAATTGGGGGCTTATATACTTACTCACCCATAATAATGCCTTTATGTTCTAGTAGTGTATCATTCAGGGCATGTTGCGAACGTCTGTCCAGCCCGTGCATCTGAAGCCATCGCAGCATCGCCGGCTGGACGATCTGCTGCACCAGCTGACGGACCTGTGGAACGGTGCGCTGGAGGAACGGATCGGAGCGTACCGCCGGGCCGGCGACGCCATCAGCTACTACGACCAGTGCAGGTCCCTGACGATCATCCGGGGCGAAGACGAGTCGTTTCGCCGCTTTTCCGTGCACGCCCAGCGCAGCCCGCTGCACCGTCTCGACCGGGCGTTCAAGGCGTTCTTCCGGCGCGTGCAGGCGGGCGGGAAGCCGGGGTTTCCCCGCTTCAAGAGCAGGCATCGCGGCGTGCATTCGTTCGAGGTGTGGAATCCGGCCATCCGGCGCAAGGGCAGGCGGTACGCGCTGTCGGTGAAGGGGGTTGGCGACATCCGGTTCGCCGTGATGCCCGGGGGCGTCGTCCGGCAGGCGCGCATCGTGCGCACCGCGCTTCGCACGTCCGTGCATCTGGTGATGGAACTGCCCGATGGCGCCGCGGCCGCGTGCAGCCCATGTCGCTCTGCGTACGGGAGTTTCGCTGCGGAAACTGCGGTCTGTCCCTGGATCGCGACGTCAACGCGGCGGCGAATATCCTCAACCGCGCCAGCGCGGTTGCCGGGTGGGACATCGGAGCGGCGCCGGTACCGGAGACGGTCGCGGCGTCGCCCCGTCCCGGCGCGTCCGGGGATAGGGCGTATCGGCATGCCGCCGCGGTGGCGGGGCAGGACGCGGAAACGCATGCCGGATTCCAGGACAGCCGCCAGGCTGTCGGGTAGTCAGGGCATATAAATCCCATAAATTGATCTGACTTCCGGGGCTGGGACGGTCACGACCGCGACTGTGCCGAAGCAACACCGTCCCTTCCGCCGCCAACGGGTCCTTGCGCCAGTTCAAATAGGTAGGTCCTTCTTCAGAACGACCGATTTCCCGTCTGAATTGAGAAATGGTGTTGATTGTTTCGGTCCACGAAACTGCCCGTGCCTTCTTTCCGTTCGAAGTTAACGACCGCCAGCAACGGGCTTGATCATTCGCATTCCCGCACCCCGCCGGTCACGGACAGCGTGTTTCATGGCCCCCAAGACATGCAGGATGAGCAACGGCACGAAAAGATGACCCGCGACGTCATGGACGCGCTCCATTAATCCGTGCCAACTTTGGCTGGCCCCGATCGGGGACGGTAGGCCGATCCCGAACACATCCAATTCTTGCCCGAGGGTCCAAGGCAGCAGATACCCAGAGACCACAACCACGCCGATCGCCAACAGTAGTCCCCAGTGGACAATCCTTGCCAACACATTGAAGAGTACTGCT
Source organism: Alphaproteobacteria bacterium (assembly GCA_022824395.1). Taxonomy (GTDB): domain Bacteria; phylum Pseudomonadota; class Alphaproteobacteria; order TMED109; family TMED109; genus VXPW01. Next base: position 38,861 of record JAJDZX010000124.1, on the reverse strand, counting down.
TGCGCAGGTGCTTCGGGGGCGCCGATTCGGATGCGATGCCAGACCCGCCACAGGAGAAATAAGCCAGCGATCGCACCTCCGCTTACGTGGAAAACGTAAGCAGTGCTGCCAGGCTCGCCCTCATGGGTGAAGAACAATGCCAGAACCATTACAGCCGACATCCAGTGGACCAGGATGGATCGGAGCGAGTATCCGCCAGCACGGGGCGGCGTGCACCGGTCACCTTGCAATGACTCGGGGGCCAAGGAACGAAAGCGGTCGGCGGGCTGGCCTGTCTCGGCAAGTTCTCGTCTCATGCTGGGCCTACCTTTCTCGTACCCCTCCAAGGAATATGCAGAATGATCAGCTTCGTCTCGGATGGCCGGATCGGCAATAAACACTTGTACTAATTGGATCGTTGTCATACATTCGTACTGGTTAGATCAAACGCGCGTACTACAAACGGGGCCGGCCAAACGAGAGCTCAATGACGGTCCAGGTGGTGACGGAGCGCTCTTGACGGCCGATATCACATGCGGACGGAACCTTTCGGCTCCGCTAGCGCAGCAAGTTGGCTTGATGGGTTCGCTCCGCCGCCTCGCGAAACGTCGGCACCTGGGCCCGGTGCCCGCCTGCCAGCGGGCCGCCCCCGACCTTGACGAGGAGGCGGCGGGCCGCCGCCGGGAACGGACTGCGTCCGAAGTCGTGACGCCGGTCACTGAACGTGATGCGCTGGTTCCAGCTTTGTGATCCACCCGCAGCAACGTGCGGTTGCAGCGTCCCGGCGTCGCCGTGGAGGTCCGGCGTCCTGAGAGTTCTTGCAGTGGCAGCCGTCAACTGGGCTCGTGCTTCCCCGCAATGTTCCCCATGTACTTCGTTGGAACTTGGCGGGACTCGTGGGACGTCAAGGGATCACTTAAGCCCAGTCACCCCCAAATTCTCTGGGTCTCTGGCGGATCAACGGGGACCGTGGCGGACGCGGGGATGGTGCCCAGGGGAGGAATTGAACCACCGACACCGCGATTTTCAGTCGCGTGCTCTACCAACTGAGCTACCTGGGCGCCGCCCCCGTATACGGGATCGGGACGGGTCCTGTCTAGGCCAACGTTCTCGTCATTCCTCGTCGCCCGGGTCCTCCGCACCCGGGATCGCGTAGCTGCCGCTCAGCCACCGGTGCAGGTCGACATCGCGGAAACGGGGACTACAAAACCGGGCTGGTCCCGAAACGGCCGGGCGTCCGCAGACCGGGCACGCAAGGAGCCGTTGGGCCGGGGGGCGTGCCGCTTGTCCGCTGCCATCTCCAGGCCGGCCATCGCGCTCTTCCCGATTGGTCACGGACCGACCGGTGCCCGCGGCATTCCAAGCCCACGGAGCAGCAGTTCGGTTTCGGCAAGCGGCAGTCCGACGACGTTCTCGAACGAACCGTTGATGCCACGGACAAAGGTGGCGCCTCGGCCCTGGATGGCATAGCTCCCGGCCCGGTTCCGCCATTCCCCGGTCATGAGATAGTCCTCGATCTCCAACGCACTCAGTGTGCGGAACCGTACCCGGGTGCAAACCAGGCGGCCGGCCTCGTTGTTCGCCGGTCCCCGAACGCGGACTGCACTCCAGACCCGATGGGCCCGACCCGAGAGCAACTGGAGGTGCCGCCGCGCGATCTCGACCTGCTCCGTCGCTGCCAGGATCCGGCGTCCGCAAGCGACCACCGTGTCGGCCACGACGATCCAGCTGTCAGAGTGACGTCGTCCCGCCGAGCACATCTTCTCTCGCGCCATGCGCGCGGCGTATCGGCGCGGCAACTCACTCGGCCGAACCGCCTCGTCGATGTCCTGCGGCGCGATGACGTCCGGGCTCCGTCCGATCTGCTCGAGCAGGGCTGCCCGCGCCCGCGAGCGGGAGGCAAGGATCAGCTGTGGCGGCCGCTGGCTGGGCATGAGCCGACCGGCGCCAATCACACCTACTTGTGGCGGTACGTGATCCGGCCCTTGGTCAGGTCGTAGGGAGTCATTTCCACGGTCACCTTGTCACCGGCCAGCACGCGGATCCGGTTCTTCCGCATTCGCCCGGACGTGTGGGCCAGCACCTTGTGTTCATTGTCGAGGGTGACGCGGAACATCGCATTGGGGAGAATTTCGGTAACCGTACCGAAAAACTCCATGAATTCTTCCTTTTCCATAGTGACTCCTCGGGTGGCAGGGACCCGTACCATGCGAATAGCAGGCATGGCGGTCAAGGAAAATCGCGCCCACTCGCGGGATCTGCCGGCCGACGCCACCGCCTCGGGACCGGCCGGCTGCGCCGTCGGCTTCTAGCGCGCGCCCGGCCTCGGGGCCAGCCGGATCGGCACGAACCGCATGTCCGCCGTTAGGTACAGGACCGACAACAGCGTGAACAGGCGGCGCGCGGTGTCGAAGTCCGTCGCGATCCTGCCCTTCAGACATTCCGCAAGCAGTCCCGCGCCTTCGTCGTGCAGCGCCCTTCGTCCCATGTCGATGGCCTCGATCTTGCCCACCGACGCCCGCTGCAGTGCGTCGTAGTAGCTCTGGCAAATCGCGTGGTAGTCGCGGACCAGCCCGGTCAGGTCGGCGACCGGCACCGCCACGCGGGTGGGTTCAGAATCGCTGTCCACCGGTGTGATCAGGAACAGCATCCGTTCGCCCTGCAGCGAGATTTCCGCCGCGTACGGTCCCGGCGGGCCGTTCTCGGGCACGAACCGGTTGCACTCCACGAGATCCTGCACCGCCAGCTGCCGCTCGCGGGCGAGCTCGGTCGCTCCGTGTGCGGTACCCGTGTTCCCGAGGACCACCCGCACCAGTTGATCGGCGCGTGGCCGTTCAACGCCCGAGGCGGACATCAACGGAAAGCCGGTGGGCATCCAGCCCTTCGGCGTCGGCCAGAACGGACGCCGTCGGCCCGATCGCTGCCAGGCCGTCCTCGCTGCATCCGACCACGGACGTGCGCCGGAGAAAATCCCGCACGGAGAGGCCCGACGAGAACCGCGCGCTCCGGGAGGTCGGCAGCACATGGCTGGGTCCGGCCACGTAGTCGCCGATCGCTTCCGGCGTGTGCCGCCCCAGGAACACGGCGCCCGCCGTGCGGAGCTCGCGCATCATGGCCGCCGGATCGGCAACGGCGAGCTCGACGTGTTCGGGTGCCAGCCGATTGACGACCGCGGGTGCATCCGCCAGATCCGCGACCACGATCACGGCCCCGAAATCCCGCCAGCTCGCCCCGGCAATTTCCTGCCGAGGGAGCGTCGCGAGGCACCGCTCCACGGCACTCTCGACGGTATCCGCGAACGTGGCGTCGTCGGTCACCAGGACCGCCTGCGCCGCGGGATCGTGTTCCGCCTGCGACAGGAGATCCAGAGCGATCCACTCGGGATCGCTGGCCGCGTCGGACACCACCAGGATCTCGCTCGGGCCGGCGATGAGGTCGATGCCAACGGTACCGAAAACCTGGCGCTTGGCCTCCGCCACGTAGGCATTGCCCGGTCCCACCACCTTGTCGACCGGGGCAATCGTGTCCGTGCCGTAGCTGAGGGCTGCGACCGCCTGGGCGCCGCCCACGCGGTAGATCTCCTCGATGCCCGCCAACTCGGCGGCAGCCAGCACCAGCGGCAGGACCTCGCCGTCGGGATGCGGCACTGCGGCCACAAGCCGCGGCACGCCCGCCACCTTGGCCGGAATGGCGTTCATCAGGACCGAGCTCGGATAGCTTGCGGTTCCGCCCGGGACATAGAGTCCCACGGCGTCAACCGGCGTCCAGTACTCGCCGAGCGTCACACCCTGCTCGTCCTGGTACGACGTGTCCGCCGGCACGTGCCGGGCGTGATACGACCGAATCCGTTCCGCCGCGTGCGCCAGTGCATCTAGTGCGTCGTCGCCGCATGCGGCGCGGGCCTCGGCCAGCGCCGCGGCACCCACGCGAATCGACGTCCGGTCGATCGAGTACCGGTCGAACTTCCGGGTCAACTCGATCAGGGCCTCGTCCCCGTGCTCGCGCACGGAAGCGAGGATGTCGCGGACGGTCTCCCCGACCGACTGCTCCACAGCCACGCGGGCGGCCAGCAGCGGCGCCAGGGCAATCTCGAGGTCCGCGCGCCGGGCGTCAATCCGAAGCGCCATCGATCGCCTCCCGGAAACGGTCCACCAGCGCATTGAGAAGGCCCGGGCGAAGCTTCATCGCCGTGCGGTTGACGACCAGCCGCGAGGAAATGTCCGCGATCTTCTCCACCTCGACCAGACCGTTTGCCCGCAGGGTCGAACCGGTATCCACCAGATCGACGATCCGCCGGCAGAGACCAAGCTGAGGCGCGAGCTCCAGCGAACCGTTCAGCTTCACGCACTCGGCCTGTACGCCTCGCGCCGCAAAGTGCCGCCGGGTCGTCGCCGGGTACTTGGTCGCGATTCGGACGTGGCTCCAGCGCCGCGGATCGTCGCTTGATGCGACGGCCGCGGGTTCGGCCACCGCAAGCCGGCAGCGGCCGATGCCGAGGTCGAGGGGCAGGTACAGGTCGTCGTAGTCGAACTCGAGGAGAACGTCGTACCCGACCACGCCGAGATCAGCACCGCCGAACGCCACAAAGGTCGCCGCGTCGAAACTGCGCACACGAATCAACGAGAGGCCGTCCACGCTGGTCCGGAACGACAGCCGCCTCGAATCGGGGTCCGTGAACGCAGGTTCGGGTTCGATGCCGACGTCCGCAAGGAGTGGAACGACCTCGCGCGCGATGCGGCCGCGCGGCACCGCCAGCACGACATCGTCGGTGCGGTCGCGATTCACGCGAGCCCCCGCCGGTGCCCCGGCACCACGGGCGGCAGCCGACCCGGGCGGGTGTCTTCCAGTCGGCATTCGACTCCCTCAACGTCGATCCGGACCGCGGCGCCCTCGTCGAACACGACCAGCAAGGTGCCCGCTTCGAACGTGAACGACGACAGGCTCAGGATCCGGCCGCGCGCACGCGGCCCCAGCCCGGTTTGCGCCACCCGCACGACGTGCTCGACGGTCAGCACGCAGGGCACCTGCTGCAGACGCGCATCGTCCCCGGCCGCGGCCTCCCAGGTGAAACGCTCCAACGCCATGACGAACCGACCGGCTTCCTTGTCAAAGCGCATGCCCGCCGCCATCACGACCGCTTCGAACAGGCACTCGGACAGGACCTCGACCGACTGCTCGTCCGCGGCGCGCAGACGCAGCGGGTCCACCGGTTCGATCGGATGCGCCGTCACGTCTTCCCGTCCTCGGCCGTGCGCCTGATGGTGGCCCCCACCGCCTGCAACTTGGCTTCCAGCCGGCTGTAACCGCGATCCAGATGATAGACCCGCCGGATCACGGATTCGCCCTCGGCGGCGAGTGCTGCCAGGACCAGTGACAGGGACGCGCGAAGGTCCGTCGCCATCACCGGCGCCGCCAGCAACTTCCGGACACCGTCAATCTCGGCAACTCTGCCTCTCACCCTGATCCCGGCACCCATGCGGACCAGTTCGGAGACATGCATAAAGCGATTCTCGAAGATGTTCTCGACGATCCGCGAACGCCCCTCCGCCAGGCACAGGACCGCCATCAACTGTGCCTGCATGTCGGTCGGGAATGCGGGATATACGCCCGTCTCGATCTCCGTTGCCGTGAGCGCGCCCGACCCGCCGACGACCACGGCATCGGGCAAAAGCTCGATCCGGGCGCCAACGGACCGGAAGACGTCGAACGTTGCGGTCATCGCGTCGACTGGGGCGCCGGCGAGCTCGATCTGGCCGCCAGTGATCAGTGCCCCGGCGGCGTAACTGCCGGCCTCGATTCGGTCTCCGAGAATCCGGTGCGACGCGGGCCGGAACACCGCGTCGCCCTGGACATGAAGGGTGCCGGTGCCGGCTCCCTCGATGCGGGCCCCCATCGCCGTCAGGCACTGCACCAGATCGGTGACCTCGGGCTCCCTGGCCGCGTTCTCGATACGAGTCTCGCCGCGTGCCAGCACTGCCGCCATCAGCGCATTTTCCGTGGCGCCCACCGACACCTGCGCGAAGCGGATGCGGGCGCCGCGCAGACCCTGGCGGGGCGCCCGCGCACGCACATAGCCGCCTTCCAGGTCAATGACGGCTCCGAGGTCGGCGAGGGCCCCGAGATGCAGGTCAATCGGGCGGGTGCCGATTGCGCAGCCACCGGGCAACGAGATCTCGGCGTGACCCGACCGGACGAGGAGCGGCCCCAGCACGAGTACGGACGCGCGCATGCGGCGGACCAGGTCGTAGTCGGCGGTGGTCGAGGTAACCTTCTTGGTCACCAGGGCCAGCGAGCGGGAGCAGGGCCCCGGGGGCGTCGCCTCGACGCCGAGGCGACGCAGCAGGGCCAGCATCGAGCGCGTGTCCCCGAGCTCGGGATAGCGCGCCAGCGTGACCGGCTGGTCGGTCAGGAGGGACGCCGCCATCAACGGCAGCGCAGCATTCTTGGCCCCGTCGATCTCGACCCTTCCCCGGAGCGGCCGGCCGCCCCGGATACGGATGCAATCCATGGGCTCAGATCCTCGGGAGGGTGACCTGCCGCTGGCCCATGTACTTCCCCTTGCGGTCGGCGTAACTGACCTTCGGCGGCATGGCCCCCTTGAAGAAGACGAACTGGCAAGCGCCCTCGTTCGCGTAGATGCGGGCCGGCAGCGGTGTCGTATTCGAGAACTCGAGGGTCACGTGCCCCTCCCACTCCGGTTCGAGCGGCGTCACGTTGACGATGATCCCGCAGCGCGCGTAGGTGGACTTGCCCAGGCAGATGACCAGCACATCCCGGGGAATCCGGAAGTACTCGACCGTTCGCGCCAGCGCGAAGCTGTTGGGCGGAACGATGCAGGTGTCAGCCGACCGGGCAACGAAGCTCTGCTCGGAAAAGTCCTTCGGGTCGATCAGCGCGTAGTCCACGTTCGTGAACACCCGGAACTCGTCCGCCACGCGGGCGTCGTAACCGTAGGAACTCAGACCGTACGAAATCACGCCGTCGGCCCGCTGCGCCTCGACGAACGGGTCGATCATTCCCTCTTCCTGGGCCATCGTGCGGATCCAGGTGTCCGGCATCACCGTCATCGCGACCGCTCCCCGCCTGACGGCCGACGCGGCTGCCTTCCTGGCGTCCGCTCAGCCATCGGACTTCTGTTCCGTGTTCCTTGCCGGTCGTTCGCGAATGCTCGAGGAGGCCTGGCGACGCGCCTGCTCCTTGCGCCGTCGCAGGTTCGCGCGGAGCGCACGGGCCTCGCGCTCGAAGCGTTCGCTCCGCTTGTCGTCCCGGGGGCCCCGCGATTCACGCCGCGCCAAGAGAGGGCTCCCCCGACCCTACTTCCTGGAGCTCGACGAGTCGTCGGTACGGCGCCGAGTGCGCCATCAGCGCGGCGTGGGTGCCCTGGTCCACGATCGTGCCTTCCTCCATCAACAGGATCCGGTCAGCGCGCACCACCGTCGACAGCCGGTGGGCGATGGTAATCGTTGTCCGTCCCGCCGTCAGGCGGCCGAGCGCTTCCTGAATGCGATGCTCGGATTCGGCGTCGAGAGCGCTGGTGGGCTCGTCCAGGACCAGGACGGCGGGATCGCGCAGGATCGCCCGGGCGAGCGCCACCCGCTGCCGCTCGCCCCCCGACAGCCGATCGCCCCCGTCGCCCACCACGGTGTCGAGACCGTCGGGCAGGGCATCCACGAAGTCGGCCGCGGCCGCCACCAAGGCCTCCCGAATAGCCGCATCGTCCGCCCCCGGCCGGCCCATCGCCACGTTGTCGCGGAGCGTGCCGTGAAACAGCGTGGCTTCCTGCGCCACGAGTCCGAAATGGCTCCGCAGCGATTCGAGGGTGAACTCCCGGATATCGGTGCCGTCGAGCAGGATGCGACCCTCGCTGGGGTCGAACATGCGGAGCACAAGGTTGATCAGCGTGGTCTTGCCGGCGCCGCTCGGGCCCACCAGCGCGACCCGCTCGCCCGGCCGGATCACGAGATCGACGTCACGCAGGACGGGCCCGCCCTCCGCGTACCGAAAGCCCACCTGCTCGAAGCGAATCTCCCCGCCGGGCCGGGGACACGGGCGGGCGTCCGGACGGTCCATGAGACCGGGCGGCTGTTCCAGCTTCTCGAACACGCGCTCGGCGGCGGAAGCGGCCTGCTGAAACGTCACGCTGAAGTTCGCCAGCGCCCGCGCCGGGCGCAGCGCCAGCAGCACCGCGCTCACGAAACCGGAGAACGCTCCGATCGTGCTCACGCCCTCCAGAATGCGCCAGCCGGCGACGACGACGATGATGGCGACCACCACCCCGCCGCCGACCTCGAGAACCGGCGACAGCTGCGCCCGTCGCCGCTCGATCGCGTACTGCAACGCGTACAGCCGCTCGATCAGGGACTTCCCCTGCTCGCTCCGCGCGGCGGCGAGATTGAAGGCCCGCACCGTGCGCATGCCCTGGAAGGTCTCGGCAAGGAAGGACGACAGCGCACCGTAGTGCGCCTGCACGTCGGTGGTGGTGCTGCGCGTGCGGCGGCCGATCGAGAGGACGGGACGCACGTTGATGCTGTAGACGGCGATGACGATCAGCGACAACACCCAATCCAGGTACACGACCGAACCCAGCAGGGCCGCGCAAGTCACGGCGTCCCGAATGACCCGGCCGGCCATCTGGGCAAGGGCGACATTCAGGAGATTCGTATCGTGGAGGACCCGGGCCTGGAGGCTCACGGCTCGGTCGTCGGCCAGCACGCCCAGGTCGAACCGGAGGATCGCCAGGTAGAGATCGGTCCGGATGTCCGCGATCATCCTCTGCGCGATGCGGCTGACCAGTACGGTCTGGACGTAAAGGGCCGCACCCTTCGCGAGGGTCAGCAGCAGAACCGCGATCGGCACCGTGACCAGCACCAGGCGATCGCGGGCCTGCAGCGCGTCCACCAGGTAATCGATCAGCAGCGGGTACCCGGCGGTGGCCCCGGCGATCACGATGACCAGCAGGTTGGCGATGACGAAGGTGCGAGCGTGCGACGGCCCCCAGCGTCGGATCAAGCGACGGATCGGATGCCGCCCGGGCGTCGGCCCGGTGGGCGGGCTGGTCACCACGTGAATCGAGCCTCCACGGTCACCGCCGTCGCAGTCCAAGGAATGAACGCGCCAAGTCTCGCAAAAGGATACAGCCGCCTACCGGCTTGGGCCCGGCCCATGGGCGGGATGCGCGCGATCAGGAAGCTGCCGGTGTGACGGCAGGCGAATGCAGGGCCTTCGCCGCCGATCCCCGTCGCCGCGCACGGCCAAGTCTCCAACCTCCCTCCGACATTGATGGCAGCGGCTACAATCTATTGCGCCAAGTGGGGCGCATCTGCCCAACCGGCCAGCCCTGTCCCGACCCTGGCGCGAGGTGCTCCTGACGACCGTGACCGGTGACGAGAACCAGCCCGTGGCGGCGCTCCGCGTGTCGGATCTCTACAAGCGCTTCGGGGCGCTTGACGTCCTGAGGGGAGTATCGCTTTCCGCGCACGAGCGCGACGTGGTTGCGATCATGGGGGCCAGCGGTTCGGGAAAGAGCACCCTGCTCCGGTGCATCAACCTCCTAGACATCCCCGACGCCGGCGAGATCCGGGTGGGCGGAGAACTGATCTGCATGACCTTCGACCGGCGCGGGCAGCGCGGGCCGGCCGACCGGCGCCAGGTCGACCGTGTCCGCACCCGCCTCGGCATGGTGTTCCAGCGTTTCAACCTCTGGTCCCACCTGACCGTCCTGCAGAACATCATCGAGGCGCCCATCCACGTCCTAGGGATCCCGCGCCGCCAGGCGATCGCGCACGCTGAACATCTCCTGCACAAGGTCGGTCTCCACGACAAGCGCGACACCTTCCCGGCCCATCTCTCCGGAGGCCAGGAACAGCGGGCGGCGATCGCGCGGGCACTGGCGATGGAACCCGAGGTCATGCTCCTCGACGAACCGACTTCCGCCCTCGACCCCGAACTCGTCGGCGAAGTCCTCAAGGTCATCGACGCTCTCGCAGAGGAGGGGCGCACGATGTTGATCGTGACCCACGAGATCGGCTTTGCGCGGGCCGTATCCTCCCGCACCATCTTTCTGCACGAAGGTACGATTGCGGAGGAGGGGCCGTCGTGGCAGGTCCTTGATCACCCCCGCTCCGACCGGCTCAAGCGGTTCCTGTCCAACAGTTCCGGCGGAGACCGGGCAAGATCCCGCCTGATTGGAGGAGACGACAAACGATGAAGAAGCTCGTAACCGCCGCCGTCTGTGCGGTAGCAACCGTGGCCCTGAATGCAGCCGCAGACGAACGTTCGGCCGTCCGGCTGGGCACGGAGGGCGCCTACCCGCCGTTCAACTGGATCGACGAGAACGGGGACCTGCAGGGATTTGACGTCGAGATCGGCAATGCGCTCTGCGCAGCGGCCCGCCTCGACTGCTCATGGGTGGTTCAGGATTGGGACGGGATCATCCCGGGCCTGCTGGCCAAGAAGTACGACGCCATCGTGGCCTCGATGTCGATCACCGAGGAACGCCGGCAGAAAGTGGACTTCACGGCCAAGTACTACAACACACCCGCCAAGTTCGTCCGCAAGAAGGGCTCGGGCATCGAAATCTCGGAGACCGGGCTGGCCGGCAAGACGATCGGCGTGCAGCGCGCGACCGTCCACGACAGATTCCTGCGCGACAACTACGGAGACATTGTCTCGATCAAGACCTACCCGGCCCAGCCAGACGCCAACCTTGATTTTGTGGCGGGGCGGGTGGACCTGCTGCTGGCCGACTCGCTGGTCCTCCTGGACGGCTTCCTGAGCACCCCGGAGGGCGAAGAGGCGGAATTCGTCGGGCCCGATTTCACGGATCCCCGGTGGTTCGGGGAGGGTGTCGGCATCGCCGTGCGCAAGGGCGACGCAGACCTCCTGGCCGCGTTGAACCAGGCGATCGCAGACATCCGGGCGGATGGCACCTACCAGCGCATCAACGCCGCCTATTTCTCCTTCGACGTGTACGGCGACTGATCAGCCGCGCAGCCTCATCGGGCACAGGCCGATCGCCGTGGCTCGGGCTGCCATCCCGGGCAGAAGATGATGAGCCTCGACCTGCACGGCTACGGCTGGATGCTGTGGCAAGGGCTGGAACGCACGATCATGGTCGGGCTCGCGGCCATGGGCCTCGCGGTGGCCTTCGGCCTGCTCGGGGCGTGGGGCAAGTTCTCGCGCTACCGGGCGGCACGCTGGTTCGCAGGCCTGTACACGACCGTGGTCCGTGGCGTGCCGGAACTGATCCTGATCCTGCTCGTCTATTACGGCGTGCCCACCCTCGTCCAGGACCTTGCCGCCGGCGCCGGCCACGATCTGCGCATCGACCTCAATCCGTTCGTGGCCGGCGTGATCACGATCGGCCTGATCTACGGCGCGTTCGCCACCGAGGTTTTCCGGGGTGCGTTTCTCGCCATCCCGCGCGGCCAGATCGAAGCCGCCCGGGCGTTCGGAATGGGACACGTCCTCGTGGTGCGCCGCGTCGTCCTACCGCAGATGTGGCGCTTCGCGCTGCCCGGCCTCGGCAACGTCTGGATGGTCCTGATCAAGGCAACTGCCCTGATCTCGCTGATCCAGCTCGACGAACTGATGCGCAGTGCCGACATCGCCGCCCGGGCCACACGGCTGCCGTTCACTTTCTTCTTCGCAGCCTCGCTGCTGTACCTCGGCATCACGGTCGTCTCCATGCTGGTTCAGGGACGAATCGAAGCGTGGGCCGACCGCGGCTCCCGGCAGGGCTGAGATGGACCTCGCGATCGTCTGGGAAAGCCTCCCCCGCCTCCTCGAGGGCGCGGTCCTCACGCTCGAAATCACTTTCCTGAGCCTCCTGGCCGGCTTCTGCCTGGCCGTCCCCGTGGCGATGGCTCGCCTTACGCCCCGACGAATGCTCCGGGTGCCCGCCTATGTCTACATGCTGTACTTCCGCGGCACACCGCTCCTGGTTCAGCTGTTTCTCGTCTACTACGGCTCGGGCCAGTTCCAGCCGTTTCTCGACCAGGTGGGCGTCTGGTTCCTGTTCCGGGAAGCCTATTTCTGTGCGGTTTTCACGCTCACGCTGAACACTGCCGCGTACACGGCCGAAATCCTGCGTGGCGCCATGCTCGTGGTGCCACGCGGCGAAGTGGAGGCGGCGCGTTCGCTTGGCATGTCCGGCCTGCTGCTCTTCCGCCGGATCATCCTGCCGAAGGCCCTCCGCCTGGCGCTGCCCGCCTATACCAATGAGGCTGTGTTCCTGCTGCAGGCAACGTCCCTCGTCTCGATCATCACCCTGCTCGACCTCACCGGCGTGGCCAGGATCATCGTGGCCCAGAGTTTCGAGCCCTATAAGCTCTACATCACGGCAGGCCTGATTTACCTCGTGATCACCTACACATTCGTTCTGGTGTCACGTCGCCTTGAGCGCCGCCTGTCTGCCCACCTTCGTGAACAGCCGGCGGGAGGCATCGGCAACGTAGTTGGGCGCTGAACCGAGGCCCGACGGACCGACTGCAAGGAGCCCGCCGCCACTTGCGCATTGATTACGCTTGCTTAGCCTGGGCAATATAGCTAACTTAGCCTTCAATATGCATGAAGGATGGCTGATTTGATCCGGGCCACCATCTCTCAAGTAAAAAATGGGCTAAGCGCCTATCTCCGGCGGGTCCGGTCGGGGGAATCGGTGCTGGTTCTCGACCGCAGAATTCCGGTCGCCCGCATTGTCCCGGTCGCACGGGGCCCGGAAAACACGCCCGAAACCGACGATGTCGACGAAAGCGCGAGGATCGCTCGGTTGGAGCGCGCCGGAACCCTGTCGCGGCGCAGTCCCGAGAGCCCCTTGAACGTACTTGGCGAGCCGTTCGCCACGGGCGCCCGAATCCTGGACGCCCTGCTCGAAGAACGTTCTGAAGAACGACGAGACGGCCGCCGGTGAACTTCTGGGACACGTCGGGTCTCATCGCTCTCGAGGTTGACGAACTTCACCGACAGCTTGCCGTCCGAATGTTGGAGCGGGATGACCGAATGGCGGTCTGGTGGGGCGCCACGGTCGAATATGCCGCGGCACTTGCCCGGCGGGAACGGGAGGGAAGCCTCACGCTGACCGAGGTCTCAAGCCTCCTCGAGCGCCTCCGGGCACTGTCGCAAACCTGGTACGAAGTCCAGCCTGACCAGCGGGTCAAAAGCGTCGCCATGCGACTGCTTCGAGTGCACCCGCTTCGTGCCGCCGACGCCCTGCAGCTGGCGGCCGCGCTGGCAGCAGCTGACGACGATCCAGCGAGCATCGGCTTCATCAGCTTTGACGCCAGGCTGAACGAGGCCGCCTCCCGTGAAGGGTTTGCGATCCTCGGTGGCTGAACCTCGGCTGCCGCGTCCTGCCGACAACACCCCGATCCTTGACGGCAAGCGGCGCATCAGCTGACAGGGAGCCGGGCACGGAGACAGGCGCCTACCGGCGAGGTCTCCGGAAACCGGCCCAGTTCACGATCCCGGTGGCAACCAGCACGAGCAGGAAGATCGCCGCCGCATCCATCACGGCTGCCCCAACTGATCCGAATAACCGACCCGAATGCAGGTCAAGCAGGACGCGGCTAAGCGGCAATCCCTGTCCCCGGTAGGCCGCCAGCTGCACGTTCAGCACCGCTTCGGTCGGAGTGCCGGTCTGGGACCAGACAACTTCATCCTCGAACGGACTCCACGTCAACAGATCGGTATCGCTGGCGAACTGGCCTTCCGGCGTGCGAATGACGATCCGGTCCAGGGATGCCGCCGTCCCGACGCGCGCGATGGCACCAGGCAGGAACGACGTACCCAGGCGCTCGACCAGCTCTCCGTCACCGGTGAAGACCACGAGGGCCTCCGATGTCGCCATCGCGACCAGTGAGTCGAGCGCGACGGCGCCCCGGGCCACTCCCCTGGCTTCGCCGACCCTCCTCCCGTTCGCGTAAACCGCCCCGTCGATCCAGCTCACCCAATGTTCGCCGGCACGGAAGTGGACGGGGTCGTTGACCGGCGTCAGCCCATACCAGTCGACCACCCAGCCGGTCACGACCTTGATTCGGTCCAGGCCCAGACGGTCGCCGTGGTTCAGCAGCAGCCCGGTGATCGCCAACACCGCCACGAGTGCCGCGATCGCCAGTCCAATGCGGCGATGCCAGATGCGTGCCGTCGCCGCCCACCGGCGCCAGCGCTTCCTAGAATTTGCCCTGGCTCCGTTAGCCTCCGGCATCGGCGGCAACTCGCGCGTCCAGAAACAGGGCGAGAGCGGCCAGCCGGGTAATCGACGAGACCGACAGGGTGGCGCCGGAGATTCCGTCGATCGGTCCGGCCAAGCGCCGGTTCTCGTTCAACTCAAGGCCGCGAAACTGATCGGTAAAGAACGGATACCGAACTTCCCAGCCATGGGATTCACGATAGATGAGGATTCGAATTTCGGCGAGCCTGCCGTCATCGACGATGAACCCCGCGGTGATCGGCTCGTACTTCCCGATCTCCTCCAGGATCCAGGCGGTGCGACCTCCGTGCCGCCAGTACTTGATGCGCAACCCGCCATACCGGTGGCCAAGAATGGTCGTGATGTCGTCCTGAATGCCGCCTCTCAGCCAGAGGTTCTTGCTGGAAGGCGGCTCGCCGTCGAATGCCAAATCCACGAAGTCGGCCGGCGGGAGATAAATGTCTTCGGCCAGCGCGCATGCGGGGACAGCCGACAGGATTCCGGCGGCAAGCGACAAGGCGATCCGGAATGGGGACGACGGCCCGCAGGCCAGGCTGCGGGCCGTCGAACCCATTTGCCTAGAACTGGTAGCCGACGCCCAGGCTCAGCGTGCTCGCGTCTTCCGAGCCGGGCTTCTCGAGCGTCGCGTAGTCGGCCTTCAGCACGGCGTTGGGGTGCAGCCAGTAGTTGATCCCCACGACCCACTGGTTCTCCTCGGTGTCGGCGCTGTTGCCGGCCCTGGTGTCCCACGTCTCGTAGCGGGCAAAGAAACCAACCGATTCATCGCCGCCCAGGGCCATCCGGACCGACGGCTCGAGGTACCATCCGTTCTGGGAGTCAGCCCCGAGCGCTGCGGCTTCATCGCCGTCGATCTCCCAACCTGCGTAGAGTGCCCGCAGCCCCAACGACATCGAATCGGAGATCGGCCGGGTCACGTCCGCGTTGGCCACGATCAGGGTGCCGCTCGCGTCGCTACCTTGCGTGAGGTCCGCCTGATGCTGCAGCGCGGCGGCCAGTTCGACCCCGGGCATTCCCGTGTAGCGGATCCGACCGGTCAGAGCCCCGTCTTCGAAGTCGTGGTTCGCAACCTTTCCACGACCGCTCCGGATCTTGAAGCTGTCCGTCGGCACCTTGAGGCCGCTGTGGAGCATCACATCGACCTGGACGCCGGCCTCCGTAGTCATCGTGCCGGAGACGCCGGCTTCCCACCACGTGGTCGGTACGATGACGTTCTCGATCCTGTTGCGCTCAACGCCGTAGAAGGTCGGCGGCTCGTGGACTTCGTTGAGGAGACCCACGGGCATCAGCATGATGCCGGCCCGCCCGGTGACGGAGTCGCTGAAGTCACGCTCGATGTAAGCCTGTTCGAGTTCGACCTCGCCGGGCTTGCCCTCGCCGGCCAGCGAGTGCTCGAGCTCGAACTCGGAGAACATCCGGGTCGTCGCGTTGAAGTCGTGGCCGAAGAACAGGACGTATCGGTGAAAATCGACCCTGTCCAATGAGTCCTCTTTGATGTTGTAATGCAGTTCGCCGTAGCCACCGATCTGGGTGCGGTCCCACCAACCGGTTCCCGCTGTTCCGGCATCCATGGATTCGACCACTGCCTCAATCGCCTGGGTCGTCTCCTCGACCTGCGCCTCGCCAGCACCGATCCTTTCCTTCAATGCCTCGATCTCCTGCTGTTGCTGCTGGATGATCCGCCACATTTCCTCAGTCGACGGCAGCTCCTGCGCAGCAGCACTGCCCCCCGCGAACGCAATCACGATGGCACACACCGCGCCGACCGCAGCGCCGCGGCACGTCGCGGGCAAGATCGGAATTGTATTCATGATGGTACCCCAGTACCGCGAGTAAGAATGACTCGCATTCGCATTTTCACTATCACAGATACAACGCGAATGCAACGCATTCTTATTCGCATTATTGACGATGTTCCTTTACCGCGACGTTTGGGCCACGTTCCGGTGACCTACCCCATCGCCACTACCAAACGAAACGGCGAATCAGAGCCTCGAGCACAGCGGGGGCTCTTCACCTCCAACGAAGACGAGTGGGATTCGCTCAAGCCAGGAGGATCAGGCAACAACGCTTTCTCGCTGCTGCCCCTGTTCGGGGGAAGGCTTTAGCGGGCGCTCGCCTTCTCCTTATCTTCCGCTCGTCTCCGTGCGGCGATTCAACCTACACGAGTCAAGAAGGCGGTCGCAGTTCGTGCAGGAGCGTTAAATCACGATCGCATGACGCCGGCGCCCTAGCCATGTTAGGCTTCGATATGGCTGCGGGTCGTGGTGCTCGCCGTCATTGCCGCCGTAGCTCAGTGGTAGAGCACACCCTTGGTAGGAATTGCCTGCCCGGCGAGCGATCGCCGGGGCTGAACCGCTCAAATTCGGGGAACGCTGCGGGCCAGGAGGCCCATGCCAATCCCGAGCCAAGCTCGCGCTTGCGCGAGAAGGTGTAGAGACCAGACGGGCGGGACCCCTCGCGGGTCAAGGGATGGTCCGGACCACCAAACGCCGGATGCGCCGCGACAGGCGCAGATGGCGGTCGCGAAAGCGGCAGTGGTGCGAAGGGTGGGGTCGAGTGTTCAATTCACTCCGGCGGCACCACCACTCGGCCGCACCGGGATCACGTCATCCGAAATGGCACCGGCTGAGCGTTTGGCTTCGGCTGCAATCAAAGCCGCATCATCGCTTCCGCTCGCTCCGGAGAACCGACCAAGCTCCGGTTTTCGCTCAGCGAAACGTGACGACAGCCTCGGAGTCACCGCCCGGGAGCCCCGTGTAACGCACGGCGATGGTGCGCCCCGCTTCCGTCGAGTGGAAGGTTCCGATCGCACCCAGGCTGAGGACATCCCCGGCCTGCAACCGCTGCCCCTGGGCGCCGACGTGCTCGACGAGCCACAACAGAACGTTCAACGGATGGCCCATCATCGTGGTGCCCTTGGCGCGCTGGATTTCTCTGCCCGTGTCGTCGAGTGTGACGGACTCCATATCCCCGAGCGCCTCGATGAACGCCGGCGTCGGCTCAACGGGAATGCCCTCGCCCACTACGCCTTAGCGCGACACCACGTTGTAGCCGACGATCGTCGCAAGGTTGAGCGGCTCACCTTCGGCTACGAGCAGATCCAGCAATTCAACGAATGGGATGACTTCGCCCAGTTAACGGACGGCTTCCTCCGGTGTACGCGCCTCGTTGATCCGTTCGTCGGCGACCGTGATGATGAGGTCGGCCTCGTAAACCGACCGAACGCCAAACTCCGCCTCGAACTCGGATCCCGATGGCAGCAACATTGACCCGAACAGCACGCCGCCGACCGGTTCGGTAGCGCCGAATCGCTCTTGCAGTGCCAGATTGGTCAGGCCGGCCTTGTACCCCGCCCGTTCACCCAGTTCCTCCGCAAGCAATGCCAGGTACTTGCCTTGAGCGCAGTCGCCGTCCTCCAGAGATGTGCCGTCGGGGAACCCCGGTCCAGGAGTCTTCGTGCGAAAGGCCTCGGCGGTCGCAGCGACGATTTGGTCGTCGGGACAGGCCATCGCGCCAAGAGCGGGGAGGAGCATTCCCGCAGCCACCAGAAGCGGGACTACAGTGATCTGGTTGGCCATGATGACGATACCTGCTTTGGCTGGAGGTAAGGGAAGCTAGATTAGGGCCGCTCGGCCAGTAATCTGGTGCTGTCGGAAGGTGAGAACCTTGAGCGCAAAAACCGTCAAAGCAATCCGAATTCACCAGACCGGCGGGCCCAACGTGATGCGCTGGGAAGACGTGTCCATCGGCGATCCGGGCACGGGTGAAGTGCGCCTCCGGCATACCGCGGTCGGGCTGAACTATATCGACGTTCAACAGCGGTCCGGCGGCTATCCCATGAAGGATTTTCCGGTCGTTCTGGGCATGGAAGGCGCCGGCGTCATCGAGGAGGTCGGGCCTGACGTGGCCGGTCTCGCGGTCGGCGACCGCGTGTCCTATTGCATGCACCGCGGCAGCTATGCGGAACAGCGGCTGATCGACGCCAGTCGCCTGATCAAGCTGGATGACCACACGACTGAAGAGGTCGCGGCGGCCTCCACGCTTCAGGGACTGACCGCGCACTACCTGGTGCGCGATCTGTACAAGGTGAAGCCCGGCGACACAGCGCTGGTGCACGCCGCTGCCGGCGGCGTCGGGCTGCTGGTATGCCAATGGGCGAAGCACCTTGGCGCCACCGTGATCGGCACGGTCGGCACCGCAGAAAAGGCGGCGCTTGCCCAAGCTCATGGATGTGACCACTCGATCCTTTATCGCGAGGTCGATTTCGGTGAAGCGGTGCGCGAACTCACCGACGGAAAAGGCGTGAACGTAGTCTACGACTCCGTCGGCAAGGACACCTTCGACAAGGGCATCGACGTCCTGGCCGATCGTGGCTGGATGGTGTCGTTTGGCCAGTCGTCTGGCCCGGCCCCGGCCTTGAATACCGCCCGCCTGGCCATGAAGGCGCAAAACGTCACCCGCGGCGGCCTGTACTATTTCGTCAAGGATCCGGAGGCGCGCGCACGCAACGCTGCGGAACTGTTCGGCCTGATCGCCGACGGCGTCCTGAAAGTCGAAATCAACCAGCGTTACCGACTGAGTGATGCGGCTCAGGCCCACACCGACCTCGAGGCGCGCAAGACCACCGGTTCAACGGTCCTGATGCCCTAGCCTTGCGGGTGCGCGGCCCGCACCGCCCGCTGCGACCGACGACGGCCGCCGCACCTGGCCGCAAAGTTCGACAATCACAATTTCCGGGCCGTGGAGCGGCGACACCCTTCCAAAACGAGACCCGTCATGCTGCCAGACGCCTTTGATGTGACCGACAAAGTGGTGTTGATCACCGGTGCCGGACGCGGCATCGGTAAAGGCATTGCCCAGGTGCTGGCCGAAGCCGGCGCCGACGTGGCAATCAATTCCCTGACTCCGCGTTACGTCGAAGGCGTCGCGGCCGAGATCGCAGAGACCAGCGGCCGTCGGGT
Source organism: Alphaproteobacteria bacterium (assembly GCA_022824395.1). Classification (GTDB taxonomy): domain Bacteria; phylum Pseudomonadota; class Alphaproteobacteria; order TMED109; family TMED109; genus VXPW01. Next base: position 19,712 of record JAJDZX010000124.1, on the reverse strand, counting down.
GGTCCCGGTGGTCGCGGATGTCACCAGGAACGCCGGCGTGCAACAGGCGATCGATACGGTCATGGAGACCTTTGGCCGGATTGACGTCCTGGTCAACAATCTGGGAGACGCCATTCGGAAACCGCTGGTGGCCTTGCCCGGGGAGGCGACCCCAGCTCTGACCGACGAGGAACTCAGCCTGGTCATCGACGTCAATCTGACCGAGGCAATACTGTGCACCCGAGCCGTCGGGCCGCACATGCTGGAGCGGCGTTCCGGCAAGGTGATCAACATTTCGTCCTGGACCGCCCGGCAAGGCGGCGGCGACATGGTCGTCTACTCGATTGCCAAGACCGGTCTGGCCGGCTTCACCCGGGCGCAGGCGCTTGAATGGGCGCCGTACGGGGTGCACGTGAACAGCATCGCGCCGGGCATTTTTCCGGACCCGGTAACGGTCGGCGACGACGGGATGCAGCGGACCAGGGACATGGCCGCCCGCAGCGTTCCCTTGCTGCGCCACGGCGAGTTGTGCGAAGTGGGTTATCTCGCGCTCTATCTGGCCTCCGCCGCGTCGGATTACATGACGGGGCAGACCCTCTTTCTCGATGGCGGCATGAGTCTGTAGTTGGCGACTGCAACAGACCCTCGAACCGACTGACGTAACGTTGGTTCGTGGATGGCCGGCCCCGCAGTGCTCGCTCCGCCATACTTCCGAGTCGTCATGGCAGCTGGCCGGAGTGTTCCGACCGCAAATCGGCGCCCGGCCAGCACCGCCCCCGGTGACGGCAACCTCTCGTCACGAGAAGGGGCGCACCGGGAACGCGCCAACGCCGCCCACCCGGCAAGCTGATCCTGCGCAACGGCTGGGTCCGAACTTCCTGCTTCCGTCAGCGGAGTTGTCGGCGACCCTGCCGGACCGGCTGGTCTAGGTTTCTCCAACGACGCGAACGCTCTGCTTCGCCGCTACCCGCCACCGGATGGGCGGCGATTTGTCAACCAGCGCATCGATGGCCAAGCCGGTTCGCAGCCTCTCCGTGCCGCGGGGCCGCGGCCGTACGCGAATGCTGTCGACCACCGCCAAGCGAGCCCTGTCATCGAACGCCCTGTCGGTAAACGCCCAATTGCTAATCCGAACGACACGGGAGCGACCAACCGTCCGTCCTCTCGCCCAAATCATGACAAACTTTGGTGCTATAAGGGCCGTTCACATGGTCCGGCGCGCCCTGGTATCGACGGCCTTAGAGTGCGTGCCGGTAAACGCCACCCGGTGGTGTTCCGTCTCAGGGAGCATGCGGCATGCCAGCACCTGATGTCCCGTTCGAAGCCCAGATCAACAAGCTCTGGGGACACATCCGCGGCCTCCATGTCCTCCATCTCATCCGCACGGGCGCAGACCTCGGCTGGTTCCGTCTCCTTGCGGAGGCCGGAGACCGCGGCCTGACACCGGAGGACCTCGCTGCCCCCAAGGGACTCCATCTCCCATTTGTCCGGATCTGGTGGAAAACCGCCATCGCCTGGGAAATCCTGGACCCGGTGGACGACGGCCGGGCACGACTCGCACCGCATCTTGACGCCATCCTGGCGAAGCCAGGCGATCCGCGTTTCCTCCTCCCCTACGTCGTCGCCACGCTCGACCACTTTCAGCCGGACCTGGCGACCCACACTGCAGCCATGTCCGACGGTGCCATCCGTACCTTCCAGGAGCATGGTCACGCCTTCACCGCGGCCATCGGCGATACCACTGCCGGGCTCCACGCGCTGATGGCCCACCGCCTCCTCCCGGGAATCGACGAGGTCCGCGTCGCCCTCGAGGGCGGCGGCACGTTCCTGGATTACGGCTGCGGCGTTGCGGGCTTCGTCATCCAGGTGGCCAAAGCCTTTCCGGAGTCGCGGTGCGCCGGTACGGACATCCACCAGGACGGCCTCGAGCAGGCTCGTCGGGCCGTGGCGGCCAGCGGTCTCAACGATCGGGTCACGCTTCACGACGGGAACGCATGGCAGGGCGAAACCGCCAGCGTCGACGTCATCACGATGGTCGAAGTGCTGCACGAAATTCCCGAGGACGCCAGGGCCCATGTCCTCGGCCACTGCCGACGCCTGCTGCGAGACAACGGCCGACTCGTGATCCTGGACGAAACTTATCCCGAGGATGCTGATCTCCGGAATCCCGATGCCGCGCTCGCCGTCCAGACCCAGTTCAACGAAATGACCTGGGGCAACGTGGTGCCGACCGCCAAGCAGCAGGAAGCCCTCCTCGCGGATGCTGATCTAGAGATCATCGATCGCAGTACCATCGGCGGGATCTTTACCCAGTTGATTGCGGCGCCCCGGGGAGAATGAGCATGGACGTGAAGGACAGGGTTGTCGCGGTCACTGGCGGGGGCAACGGGATCGGTCGCGCGCTGGCGATGGAAGCGCACCGCCGGGGCGCGCGGGCCGTCGCTGTGGCAGATCTCGATGGCGCGGCCGCTGAAGCTTGCGCGGATGCATGCGGGGGACGTGCCTGGGCAACCGACGTGGGCGACGATCAGGCGGTCGGCAGATTCATCGAGGGTGCCGAGGCATTCGCCGGACCCATTGACATCTATTGCTCCAATGCCGGGATTCACCGCACGGGCGGCGTCAACACGAGTGCGGCCGACTGGCAAACATGCTGGGACGTCAACGTCATGAGTCACGCCTACGCCACGCGTCGCCTGGCCGCACCGATGGCCGAACGGGGCGGATACTTCCTGATCACCGCCTCGGCAGCCGGCCTGCTGTCGCAGATCGGCTCGGCGACGTACGCAGTGACCAAGCATGCCGCCCTCGCCTACGCCGAATGGCTGTCCATTGCCTGGGGTGAACGCGGCCTCGGGGTCTCCGCCCTGTGTCCGCAGGCAGTCCGCACCGACATGATCGCCGATCTCGAGGACGGGGGCGTGGCCGGCCTCGACGGCGTCCTCGAGCCGGAAGACGTCGCGCGGGCGGCGTTCGACGGCATGGCCGCAGGCACCTTTCTGATTCTGCCGCACCCGAATGTCGCGGAGTACGTCCGCCGGAAGGCCGCTGACCCCGAACGGTGGCTTCGCGGCATGCGGCGCCTGCAGGAACGCTTTGGCGGGGGAGTCGCCTGATGCGGCGCCGGAGGGGCCCCCATCTGAACCGGCGCGTGCTCTTGGGCGGCGCGGCCGCCGGCACCCTGGCTCCCGGCGCGGCGCTGGCGGCACGGGCGGGCGACGCCGCGCCCGACTGGATGCAGGTTCCTGGGCGCCCGTTCCGGGAGTACGGGGCGCCGGCCCCCCAGGAGACGGACGTCGGACGGGAGATCCTGCAGCCGTACGAGGACGTCTCGCCCGGGGCCGGCGTGGCCATGACGCCGCTCGAGGACCTCGAGGGCACGATCACGCCGAACGGCCTGCATTTCGAGCGCAGCCACAACGGCGTGCCCGCCATCGACCCGCTGCGCCACGAACTGCTGATCCACGGCGAAGTCGAGCGAAAACTCCTGTTCACGCCGGGCGACCTGCTGCGTTACCCGATGGTCACGCGGATCCTGTTCATCGAGTGCGCCGGCAATAGCTTCTTCAATTCCAACGCGTTTCCGCTGGCCGTCGATGAATCGTGCGGCATGATCCACGGACTGGTGTCCACGGCCGAGTGGACCGGGGTTCCGCTGTCGCTGCTGCTCGGCGACGCTCGCCCCCGCCGGGGCGCCCGCTGGCTGATCGCGGAAGGCGCCGACGCCAACGCGATGAGCCGCAGCCTGCCGCTGGAGAAGGCGCTGGATGACGTCCTGGTGGCGCTGTACCAGAACGGCGAGCGGATTCGGCCCGAACAGGGCTACCCGATGCGGCTGGTGGTCCCCGGCTGGGAGGGCAACCTCAACGTCAAGTGGTTGCGCCGCCTCAAGGTCGTCGAGGAGCCGGTCCACGCCCGCGATGAGACCTCCAAGTACAGCGACCTGCGCCTGGACGGAAAGGCGCTCCAGTTCACCTTCCCCATGGACGTGAAATCGGTGATCACCCGTCCGAGCGGCGGGCAGAAGATCGCCCCGGGTTTCCAGCACGTCTCGGGGCTCGCATGGTCTGGGCACGGTGCCGTGCGCCGGGTCGAAGTCTCGACCGACGGCGGCAACTCCTGGCAGACCGCCGCACTCGACGGCCGGCCCCCCTTGTTTGCACCCGTCCGGTTCCGCATGAACTGGACCTGGGACGGCGCGCCCACGACCCTGCTGTCCCGCGCGACCGACCGGGCCGGGCATCGTCAGGAGACCCGGGCCGACTGGTCCGCCCGCTACGCGCACGGCCACCTGTACCACTGCAACGCCATCCAGAGCTGGCGGATCGAAGCCGATGGCAGCGTCACGAACGTCTACCTCTAGTCCCCGCAACGCCCGCTACCCGTGATCCGACCCGTCGCCTTCTTCCGGCTCCTGCTGCTGGTCCTGGCCTGCGCCTCACCGGGCCAAGCCGCCGAACCGCCCGCATCGCCCGATCTCGGGCGGGAGGCGCCGGACGAAATCGTTCGGCAGATGGACATCTCCGTCGGACCCGACGGCGCCACCCTGCCGGCCGGTACCGGCACCGTCGAGGCCGGCGAGGCGGTCTACCAGGCACAGTGCCTGGTCTGCCATGGCGCGCAGGGAGACGGGGCGGACGCCGACATGCTGACCGGGGGCGTCGGCACGCTCGGGACGGCCCAGCCCGTGAAGACGGTGGGCTCGTACTGGCCCTATGCCACCACCCTCTTCGACTACATCCGCCGCGCGATGCCGCACAACGCGCCGCTCACGCTGACCGACGATGAAACCTATGCGGTGACCGCCTACCTGCTCTGGACCAACCGGATCATCGACCGCGACCTGGTCCTCGATGCGGTCACGCTGCCCGCCGTGCAAATGCCGAACCGCCAGGGCTTCGTCGACGCCTGGGGGCCTCCCTGGAAACGCGTCTGGCACACGTCCGGCCTCAGCGTCCTCGCGGTGGTCCTGCTGATTGGGGCCGTGACCGCGACGATCGTCCTGGCGGACCCGCTGACCCGGCGCCCGCGCCTGTACCGGGTGGTGCGTGGCGGGCTGCTCGCCGCCACGCTGATCGGGCTTGGCGGTTGGTTCGGCGTGCAGCCCGGCCTGCAGGAGATCGCTGACGCCGCCCGGAGCGCGACCTACGCCGGCGACTGGCGCCCGCTGCTCGGCATCCCGGCATTGGTGCTGGTCGCCGTCTTCACCCTGGTGGCGCTGCTCCTCTGGGGACGCGGTGCCTTTTGCGGATGGCTGTGCCCGTTCGGCGCCCTGCAGGACTTCATCCACCGGGTCGCGCGCCTGCTCGGGGTGCCGCGGTACGAACCGCCGGCGCGCCTGCACGGCGGCCTTCGGTATCTCAAGTACGCGGTGCTCGCTGGCATCGTGGCCGTGGCCGTCTTCGTCCCGGCCATGCTGGACACCGCGCTGGCTGCCGAACCGTTCGGGACCGCGATCGGCGATGCCTTCCTGCGGCCGTGGCCCTATGTGGTGTGGGCTCTGGCCTGCCTCGGCATCGCGGTCTTTACCGAGCGGGCGTTCTGCCGGTACCTCTGCCCCTTTGGCGCCGCGCTGGGGCTCGGCGGGCGTCTGCGGATGCTCGACTGGCTCCGCCGGCGGCGCGCCTGCGGCACTACCTGCTCGAAGTGCGAGCCGGTTTGCCCGACGCGCGCTATCCGGACCGACGGCACGATCGACCACTCGGAGTGCATACAGTGCCTGCGCTGCCAGGAGGCGTACTTCGACCCCGGCTTCTGCCCCGAGGTAAAGCCGGCGCGCCGGTCGGGACGCGCGGCCGCGGGGGCCGGGGCCGGCGCCGCGGCCATCCTGGCCGGGTGGCTGGCGACGGCGGACCACGCCCACGCCGACATGTACGACCCGCTCTCGACCCGTCTCACACCCGGCGTGGTGGCGAAGACGTTCCCCGGGGCAGGCGACGTGCAGTCGCCTGCCGGATCGCCGCCGGCCGCAACCGTGCGGGACGGTGCTTCGGTACAGGGGTGGCTGTTCTCGACCTTCGAGACTGTCAACCCGCGCGGCTATTCCGGCGAGCCGTTCGACATCATCGTGGGCCTCGATCACGCCGGCCGCATCACCGGATCGGCGGTCCTCGAGCTGCACGAGCCCATGGTGGGGCCGAGCCTGATCCCGCAGACCAAGCTCGAGGATCTGTTCGAAGGGCTCCGGAACCTCGATGTGCGCCGCCCCGTGCGGTTCACCGGACGCGGCGTGGACGGGGTCCGAGGTGCCACGATCAGCGCCACCCTGACCTACAATGCCATTGTCCTTTCGGCACGGAAGATGGCCCGCATCCAGGGCCTCCTGGGCGAGGAAGAGGACACCGGCCCGTTCCAACTCGACGTCGACCGGTTTGAGCCGAGAAGCTGGCAGGACTTGCTGGACTGGGGTGGAGTCGTGGGTGGCGAGTTCACGGCCGCGGACCTGGGCATCGCGGACGACACCGACCGCCCCGGGGAGCCGGCGCTGTCGTTCTACGCCGCGCTCGCGACGCCCGCCGAAGTCGGCCGCAACGTGTTCGGCGGCCAGTGGTTCAACCACCACATTTCGCAGATCGGGTACGGCGACCAGCTCCTCGCCGTGCTCGGAAGCGGCCGTATCTCGTGGCGGGGGAATGCCGTCCGGCGAACCGGGCAGTATGACCGGCTTCGCCTAGTCCAGGGCGATCAGTCCTTCAACTTCACGAAATCGGAATCGCTCACCGCCACCGCCGTCCGCGCCGAGGGGCGACCCCTATTTGCCGAGACCGGCCTGTTCCGGATTCCGCGCGACTGGAAATTCGACCCGCTCGAGCCCTGGACCATCGAGCTGCGCGTCCCGCCGGAGGCGGGCGGCGGCGGCGTCGACCTGGCGTACACGTTGCCGCAGGAACTCATCGGCGGCGATCCCATCGCCCTGGAGGACGCCGGCCTCCGACCCGTGCAGACCGCCTACCTCGGGTTCGTCAGAACCAGTGCCCTCGACGGCTGGCAGCGGGTCTGGGCCGAGCACGACGAAGCGATCATGGGGCTGGTGCTGCTGCTCGCCGTGCTCTCGGTGCTCCTGGCCTGGCCCGACGCAATCTCGCGAAACCGCCGGGTCCACCAGTGGGCCCGTCTTGTCTTTCTCGCGGTCGTGATCGGCTGGCTTGGCTGGGTCGCCAACGCCCAGCTCACGATCGTGAACGTGCTGACCTATGCCCAGGCCGTCGTCACCGGCGGCTGGACCAGTTTTCTCTACGAACCGCTGATCGTCATCATTGCCGGCTACACACTGGTGTCGCTGGTGCTGCTCGGGCGCGGTGTGTTCTGCGGATGGCTGTGCCCGTTCGGCGCCCTGCAGGAGCTGCTGGCGCGGCTGGCGCGCGCCGTACGGCTGCCCACCCTGCCCATCCCCGAGACGGCCAACGAACGGCTGTGGGCACTTAAGTACGTGGTGCTCGCCGTCCTGGTCGGCAGCACCGTGACCCAGGGGATGGGCACCACCCAGGCCCTCGCCGAAGTGGAGCCGTTCAAGACGGCCATCACGCTCCGGTTCGACCGCAGCCTTCCGTATGTCCTGTACGCCGGGGTGCTGCTGGCGCTGGGGCTCTTTGTCGAGCGCTTCTACTGTCGCTTCCTGTGCCCCCTCGGGGCGGCGGTCGCCGTCCTCGGCAAGGTCCGAATCTTCGGCAACCTGGCCCGCCGCACCGAATGCGGGAACCCCTGCCAGCTGTGTGAACGGGCGTGCCCGGTCCAGGCCATCCATGCGAGCGGCGCCATCAACATGAACGAGTGCTTCCAGTGCCTCGACTGCCAGGTCGAGTACCACGACGACCGGCGGTGCCCGCCGCTGGTTCAGTTGCGGCGATCACTCGCTCCCGGCAGCTCGCCAGGCGGCTGAAGGCCCGTTTGGCGCCACGCGGTGGCGCACCGTTCCGTAAACGCCTATAGTCCGCCGCACTGAAGGACGGGCCTCTCAGTTCCCGCCGCCGCTGCGGCGTGGCACGAGCGATCGAGGCCGGTGGCGCGCAAGCGCGACCGGTCAGTTGGGTTGTGGTCCCGTCCTAAGCAAAGATGCTGAACGGGAGGACACCTAATGCATCTCCTAACCAAACTGACGATCGGCGTGCTGGTGAGCCTTGGGTTCGCGACGTCTGCATTCGCTCAGGGGATCGACATCCTTGCGGCACCGAAGCAGCAGCCGAACTACGTGTCGGACGACATGCTGATGAACGCCGACAAGGACCCCATGAACTGGCTCCATTACGGCCGCGACTACGAGAACACCCGGTACGCGCTGCAGACAGCGATCAACCAGGACAACGCCGCGGACCTTGAGGCTGAATGGTACCTGTCGTTCGGAACCCTTGAAGGGCAGGACAGCCAGGGCATCGCCGTCGACGGCACCCTCTACGTGACGACGTCGTTCAACCGCGTGATCGCGGCCGATGGTGAGACCGGCGTGATCAAGTGGAAGTACGAGCGCGAGCTTCCGGCCGACGTGTACCCGCAGCTGTGCTGTGACGTCGTAAACCGTGGCGTCGCCCCGTACAAGGACAACGTCTACCTCGCCACGCTCGACGCGCACCTGGTCGCTCTCGACAACGCAACCGGTGACGTCGTCTTCGACAAGACCGTCGGTGACTACACCTACGCTGAAACGTTCACTCTCATGCCGATGGCGCTCGACGGCAAGATCATCATCGGCACCGCCGGTGCCGAGTACGGCGTCCGCGGTTGGGTCCGCGCCCTCGACCACGAGAACGGCGACACGATCTGGAACACCTACACCATTCCGGCTGAAGGCGAGCCCAACAACGACACGTGGGCCGGCGAATCCTGGAAGTACGGCGGCGGTTCGACGTGGATCACCGGTTCGTACGACCAAGACCTGCACCTGCTCTACTGGCCGGTCGGCAACCCGGGCCCCGACTTCGACCGTCACGTCCGCCTTGGCGACAACCTGTACTCGAACTCCACTATCGTGCTTGATCCCGACACGGGCGAGCTCAAGTTCTGGTTCCAGTACACCCCGAACGACCCGTATGACTACGACGGCGTGAACGAGGTGATCCTGGCCGACATCGACGGCAAGAAGGTCTGGCTGCACGGCGACCGGAACGGCCACCTCTACTCCATCGACCGTACCAACGGGAAGTGCAACTGGGTGGTGCCGCTCGGCCGGATCAACTGGACCACAGGTTTCAAGGACAACTGCCGTCCGATCATGGCCTGGGAAGAGGGTGGCGACCCGGCGATGGACGTGGTCTACGACCGTCGCACCAACGACATTGCCCCCTCGCTTGACGGCGGCAAGGAGTGGCACCCGATGGCCTACTCCCCGCGCGTAAACATGGTCTACGTCCCGACCTACAACTTCTCGATGGACCTCCAGGCGAAGAAGATGGAATGGCGTCGCGGCGAATGGTACCTGGGCGCGAAGGTCCTGACCTTCAACAAGGGCAACGGCGCAGTGAAGGCGTACGACGCCTCGACCGGTGAGCTGACCTGGATCCGTCCGCACAGCACGCCCGCGACCGGCGGCATGATGGCGACGGCCGGCGGTCTCGTCTTCTACGGCGACGCCGAAGGCTTCTTCCACGCGGTCCGCGACGACACCGGTGAAGAGCTCTGGTCCTTCAACGTCGGCACCGGCGTGCACGGCAACCCGACCTCCTTCACCGCTCGTGGCAAGCAGTACGTCACGATTGTCGTCGGTGCGGGTGGTGGTGGCATCTGGCCGCTCACCTTCGGCGAGTGGCTCCAGAACCACACCAAGGGTGGCGGCATGTTCGCCTTTGGCCTCGACTAAGTAGTTCGCATCCGCGACTCTTCCGGGGGAGGGCAGCGCGCTGCCCTCCCCCTTTTCTTCCACCTATATATCTGCACTGGACTGATCCGCCTTTAATCCGGAGTCGCCCCCGTGAAACTGTTTTCCATCTGCGCCGCCGTCGGCGCGCTAGCTTTCGTCATGAGCACGCCCGCCCAAGCCGAAGACGCACTCGGCAAGATCGAGGCGCGCGGCGTGCTTACCATCTGCGCCGACCCCTACAACTGGCCACACAGTTCGTCGACCGACTATCCACGCGGCTTCGACGTCGAGATCTTCTCGCAGATCGCTGCCAACAACGGCTGGCAGACCGAAATTTACTGGTCCAACACCGGAACCCGGGGTGGCCTAGGGAGGGCGTTGCGCAATTCGATTGCCAAGGGGCGCTGCCAGATCTTCGCGGGCATTGCGGTCCATCCGGACAACGTCGAAGAGATCGGTGAAAAGGGCCTGGTCTTTTCGGCACCGTACGTCGGACTCGCGTACATCCCGGTGGTCGACCCGGAACTCGCGAATGTTGCCACCCTTGAGGAAATCGCCCAGCACACCGACATTGGGGTGGCCATGTCGACTGCCATGGATGGTTACCTCATCGACAACGGCATCGAGCGCGAGCTCTATCTCGGCAACCGGCGGGTCCTGGACGGCCTGCGCAACCGCGAGACCAAGGCCGCCATGGTGTGGGCACCCGCCCTTGCCATCGAACGCCGACGGCACAAGAACGTCAACTATTCGCTGATTGATGCTTTCGAGCCGATCTCGGGGCTCCGCTGGAACGTGGGTGCCGCCATCCCAAACGGCGAAACCCGCTTGATCGATCTGATCAATTCCCAACTGGCGACTATGCTGGCCGACGGCACCATCGAGTCGATCGTCACCGGCTATCAGATTCCCTACTTCGCGCCGTTCCCTGGCTGACGCCGGCTAGGCCTGGATGATTTCCATGGATTCACTCTTCCCACGCCGCACCCCCCTGTTTCTTGTCTGCGCGGTTGCCGCCTGCCTGCTGCTGGCGCAGAACGCGGTTGCTGCCGAAGACCTCGGCTATGGCGGCGAAGACGACATCGAGAACCCGCTGGAAGGCGACGCGGCGGCGATCGAGCACGGCAAGGAGCGCTACGGCGCCCGTTGCGGTTTCTGCCACGGAAGCCGCGGCATCGGCGCGAAGGGGCCTTGTCTCAGCTGCAACAAGTTCAAGAAGGGCGGCGGCAGGAATCTCGACATTTATTCCGTGATCGCCGGCGGCCTTACGATCAACGGCCGTCCCACGCAGATGGGTGGATTTTCGCGCACCCTTTCGGACGACGACATCTGGTCGATCATCGCTTACCTGCGTAAGGAGTACAAGGATCGGGTCGCCGGAGGCGAGTTCGAAGAAGGCTACAACCCGATCGTGGAGGAAGCGCAACGGTAATGGCCGGCCCGTTCGGCACCCGGGCAGTGCTCCCTTAGCTATCGCAGCCGAGCCCATCCCCGGCGCCCGTCACTCTCCGTGTGGCGGGCTCAGAAGGTCTCGAAACGTCCCGAAGACGCGGTCGTCCCCCCGGCCGGACGATCCTGCATGGCGACGGGCAAACCGATCTCACGTAGCAGTTTCTGCTGGATCGCTGCAGCGAAATCCCGATAGTCGTCCGCCACCATCAGGAAGGCACCGGCACCGCCGATGACGCTGTGCTCGAAGTAGTCATCGAGAAACGGCTCTTCGTTCAGGATCGCGAGGCCATTGACAGTCACTCCCTGCTCGATCGCCTGATCGCGGAGCGCCATGGGATGCACGCCATTGTTAGCGCGGCCATCACCAGATACATCGATCACCCGGCGGTTGCCTTCAAATCCGTTGGTGGCCAATTCCCCCATGGCGAATTCGATCGCACCGGCGATGGAGGTCTGACCGCCCGGTATCGCCCGGGGCGCCGCGCGCAACTCACGCGAGAATCGCACCGCGTCCCCGGTACTCCGGATCACGCGCCAGCCGGTCACCGGCGTCTGTTCACGGTTGTCCGACCACTGCATCACGAGCACCGCCAATCCCCCCGGCCCGACCGAGCGGATCGCGTCGAGCACTGACGGATTGCGGAACGCAGCGGCGATCCCCCCCATTTGCAGGCGGTATTCCCGTTCGTCCACGCTCGACGAAACGTCGATCGCGATGATCAGCTCCATGTCCACCGCTTCCGCAGCAGTTGCGCATTCGGCTGCCGCCAGGACGGCAACGGCCAGCAGGCCCCACCAGCGCTTCATCGCGCTACCGGCACATCCGTGCCGAGCGCGGCCAGTGCCCACGCCGCCGCCAGGCGGACCTCTTCGGCCTGGTCATCGAGCGCCGTATGCAGCGCATCGGCGGCCTGGGTGGCGCCGACGCTCCCCAGTGCTTCGGCCGTCAGCGCTCGGACCCCCGAATCCTCGGCCGCGAGGTACGGCAACAGGAACACGGCGGTGTCTGCTGCGACCGGGCCAAGTTCGATCACGGTAGCCAGCACGCCGGGGAGCAGGAGGCGATCGCCGTATTCCAGGACAATGGCGAGTTCCGTCAGCGCGCTGGCTCCCACGTTACGTAATGCCTGGATGACCGCCCAGCGAACGTTCTCGTCCGGATCTGCCAGCGCCGAAACCAGCTCGGGGACCAGATCGACAACCGCTTCGGATCCCATTCCCCCTAGTGCATCCGCCGCCGCGCGCCGGATGCGCGAGTCCGGGTCCCGCAGCAGCGGGGCCACCAGCTGCGCCCCCGACTGCCCGTCCTCACCAAGATCCGCGAAACCCTTGACCGCTTCGTAACGCACGCTCGGATCGGGATCGGCCACCAGCTCACCGAATACCTGCAGGGATGCTTCCACGATCGCCCGCCGAAGCGAAGGATATCCCCGCAGGCGTTCCGCCGATGTCATCGCCTTGGGCCAGATTTCCGCCTGCGGATCGGTGAGCCAGCCGGACTCGCCGGGCCAATTCCGGTCCCCGGCAATGCGGCGGAGGCACAGAAGTGCCAGAGCACGCATCTCCGGATCGGGATCCCGGGTGATTGGCGTGACACGCGGAACCGCGACTCCGGCGCGGGCACCGTGCGCGGCGAGGCCCTTCAGCGCGTTCATCCTCTTGACGCGGTCGGGATCGTCCAAGACCTGCATCAGGGCGGCAACCGCGACCGGTCCCATCTTGCCGAGGGTCGACGCCGCGGACGCCTGAACTGCCGGGTCGGGATCGTCCAACAAGCCGACCAGCGCCGGTGTGGCCACTACCGCCTTGAGGCCGAAGCTTTCCATCGCGCCCGCCGCCGCCCACCGAATCTCCGGGTGCGGATCGTCAAGCAGTTCGATCAGGGCAGTGATCGTCACGTTTGCCTGACCACTGATGCGTTCAAGCGCGCGAATGGCGCGAATGCGAACGACATGGTCCGAATCGTGCAACGCCGACCCGATCAGCGCGTCGATGGCGGTGTTGGCGTTGGATCCGAGCTCGCCCAGCCGGACTGCAGCGCCGGCGCGATCGTGGGTGGTGGCAGCCTGCAACTCGGATATCAAGGCCGATACCTCGTCCAGCGTCGCCGCCTGCGGAGGCCACGCCGAGACAAGGACTACGGCAAGGGGCAACAGGGCCTGGAAGACTCGAGGCACGGCAGGTCAACAGACAGGGAGAACGTCATCGCATCATTCCAATCCCGTGCGTCTCCGTCAAACCTCGTTTACGCCTCCCGACTCAGGTCCCGGTTCGATGCGGAAAGTGCCCGACCCGATCAGGTTGGCTCTCGCAATCACCTGCACGGGCGTACACGCAGGACAGCAATTCCGGCCGCCCGTGTACCGGCCAGCATGACCTCAATTGGCTCGACCACTGGCGCTGCATCGACTTCAGGTCGGACGCCGGGTCAGCCAGCGGTGCCTGTGAACTCAGACGTACGATCGAAGTCGCTCCGCGTAGGATACGGCACCGCACCGGCCTCGTGACCCGCTCAGGACACCGACCCATGGACCATCAGACGCCGACGAACCCTCCTGCCGTCTCCAACTGCACGCTCGAGATTCAGGGCCGCGCCGCTCTTCTCGCATTCGACCGCCACGATGTGCGCAATGCGCTCACGGGTACGAAGATCCTGGAAGACCTGCTGGCCGTGACGGCCTGGATCAACCGGTCACGGGCCGTTTCCGTTCTGGTCCTGACCGGCAACGGGAGCGCGTTCTCGGCCGGGGGCAACGTGAAGGACATGCGCGACCGGTCCGGCGACTTCGAAGGTCCCGTGCAGGACATCGAACATGCATACCGGCACGGCATTCAGCAGATGCCGCGCGCGATCTCGGACCTCGACGTGCCGGTGATTGCCGCCGTGAACGGTCCGGCGATCGGCGCCGGCTGCGATCTCGCCTGCATGTGCGACATCCGGATCGGCGGCGATTCCGCGCGATTTGCCGAGAGTTTCGTGAACCTGGGCATCATCCCCGGCGACGGCGGCGCGTGGTTCCTGCCGCGCGTCGTCGGCGTGCAGCGGGCGGCCGAGATGACGTTCACCGGACGCACGGTGGGGGCCGCCGAAGCTCTCGCCGTCGGTCTGCTGCTCGAAGTGGTGCCGGATGATGAACTCCGGCATCGAGCGCTTGAACTGGCGGCCACCATCGCAGCCAAGCCGCCCGTTACGCTCCGGTACGCCAAGCGGCTCCTACGGATGGCACAATCCATGCCGCTCGACCAATTCCTGGACACTTGTGCCGTGTACCAGGGCGTGGCCCACCAGACGGATGACCACCACGAAGCCCTCGCAGCGTTCTTCGAGAAACGTCCGGGCGCCTACCACGGACGCTGACACCCACGTGGTGGGCCCGGCAGGACTCGAACCTGCAACCTAACCGTTATGAGCGGTCAGCTCTGACCAATTGAGCTACGGGCCCCGCAGGAATCATTTACCGGTCGTCAAGGAAGCCTTCCAGCTTCTGTCGCCGGGAGGGGTGTCGCAGCTTCCGGAGAGCCTTGGCCTCGATCTGGCGGATTCGCTCGCGCGTGACGTTGAACTGCTTGCCGACCTCTTCCAGCGTGTGGTCGGTCTGGGTGCCGATGCCGAATCGCATGCGGATCACCCGGTCCTCACGCGGCGTGAGCGATGACAGTGCCCAGGACACCTGCTCGCCGAGCTTGGCGCGTACGACGGCCTCGTCGGGCATCATCGCATTCTCGTCGGCGATGAACTCCCCGTAGTTGGTGTCCTCATCCTCGCCGACCTGCTTGTCGAGACTGATCGGCTCCTTCGAGATCTTCATCACCCGGCTGACTTTCTCCAGCGGCATGCCGAGCTTTTCGGCGATCTCTTCCGGCGAGGCTTCGTGGCCACTTTCATGCAGGATCTGACGCTGGGTCCGGATGATCTTGTTGATCGTCTCGATCATGTGCACGGGGATGCGGATCGTCCGCGCCTGATCAGCAATCGAGCGCGTGATCGCCTGCCGAATCCACCAGGTCGCGTAGGTTGAGAACTTGTACCCCAGACGGTACTCGAACTTCTCCACCGCCTTCATCAGGCCGATGTTGCCTTCCTGCATGAGATCCGGGAACTGCAGGCCGCGGTTGGTGTACTTCTTGGCGATGGACACGACGAGCCGCAGGTTGGCGGCGATCATCTCGCCTTTTGCCTGCTCGGATTCGTGCTCCGCCCGGTGCACGCGCCCCACGATGGCCCGGAACTCCTTCGGGACCAGCTTGCTTTCTTCGGCCACAGTTCGAATGGCCGCACAGGAGGCCTGCAGCCGTTCCGTCGCCCGCTCGCGCGCTTCCGGGTCCTTCACCCGAATGAGCTTCGCCAGCTGGGCAACATCCAGTTCGTTGGCCGAGTACTGCCGGAGGAATTCCGACAGGGTAGTGCCGCTCTGCTCGACGAGGGCACGCAGCTTCCCTTCGGCACGCGTAAGTGCGCGGTTCCAATCGTACAGCTCGTCGGCGAGCTCCCGCGTCTTGGCCGGCATGAGGAAGAACTCGCTCAGCAGCGCCACCGAACGAGCGCGCGCACGGCGGCAGCGCAGCTCGGTGGTCTTCGGAAGCGGCTTCCCTTCGGCCGCGTAGCGGATCCGGCGCGCATGCACCTTGTCCAGCCCAACCTTGAGCTCCCCGAGTTCCGCCAAAATGGTCATGACGGCCGGCCGGACCGTCTTTTCCATCGACGCCACCGACTGCTTGGCGCCGCCGGTGGTCGGTGTTGGTTTGCCGTCCTTGGTCGAAGGGGCGGCGGGCGAAGCCCGATTGGACATGAGCGCGTGGGTCGCCTCGAGATCGATCACCTCACGGAACGGGACTTCCTTGGCCTCGATCTGCCGTTGCCACTCGATCACGCAGTCGAGGGTCCGCGGACTTTCGACCAAGGCCTCGACCGCCTTCCTGCGACCGATCTCCATCCGCTTGGCGATCGCGATCTCGCCCTCGCGCGTGAGCAGGTCGATACCGTTCATGTCCCGGAGGTACATCCGTACGGGATCGTCGGTCCGTCCCGTGATCTCGTTCGGTTGCGCCGGGGTACGCGCCGGCGAGTCGATCACGCCACCCGACAGCGGTGCGCTCTTCTCGCTGGGGACCTCGTTCGGCTTCAGCACCCGAATCGAACTCGCGGTGAAGTAGCCGTGAATCTTGTCGAGATTCTCGACCATATCGGCCGGTACGGCCTCCGCAATCTCTTCCGTACTGACCCAGCCGCGCGCCATCGATTTCTGAATCAGGGCGCGCACCGCCTCCATCCCTGCTTCCCGGGTCGCCGCGGCACTGGTGTCGGCTTTACTCATGGCTGTGGGCTCCACGGGATCTCTTCGTCGGGCCCCGGCGCAACCGCCTGGTCCGTCGTCGCCGACGGAGGGGGATCATGGCGGTGCACCCAGGCGAACTGGATTTCGACGGCGGCCTCCCAACCCGCTAGCGCAGCGTTGAGGCCGCCGTCGGGGAGCACAAACGGCTCCACGACACGGCGGCTATCCCAACGGTCGGACGAGGCTCCTTCGTCGAGAAGCCCGGCAAGACCGCGGCCTTCCAGCCACGGACGGACACTCGACGGGTCAACGGGGTCGCTGTGTGCATGTCTATTTAGGAGTTCAGTGCGCACTGCGTCAAGGCCCGGAACCGCGCGGAACGGCACTTCGGCGAACTTTTCCTCGACGTGGTCGAGCAATTCGGGCACGTTGATGACGGCCTGCACGATGGACCGTTCGCGGCGGGCGGCTCCCGGATTCAACTGCGCGTCGCGATGGCGCTCGGTCACCAGCCCGTCCGGGCCGCGCTTCGCGAAGCGTTCGCGGAATCGTCCGGATTGGCCGGTTGCCCGGCGTGCGGTACCGCCGGCCAGCGCGCGAGGCTCCAGCGTTCCCTGGCAGGTCTCCTGATAGCGGCGCGCGAACTCCTCGTGGTACGCATCGCGGACCGCGCGATCTTCGATCGCCTGGACCAGTCGATTCAGCCGCTCCTGAAAATGGACCTTGCGTTCCGGGGTATCGAGCCCTTCCCGGGCGAATTCGGTTTCCCAGGCCAAGTCGACCAGGGGCCGCGCATCCCCGACGACCTCCCGGAACGCGTCGGCACCCCGGCTGCGCACCAGCGAATCGGGATCCTCGCCCGAGGGCAGGAACGCGAAGCGCAGGGAACGGCCCGCCGCAAGCGACGGCAGGACGGTCTCCATGGCCCGAACGGCAGCCGCCCGGCCGGCGGCGTCGCCATCCATGCAGAGCACGGGCTCATCGTGCAACTGCCACGCGACGCGGATCTGGTCACTCGTGAGGGCGGTCCCCAGAGGGGCGACCGTGGCCTCGAATCCGTGCATCGAGAGGGCGATCACATCCATGTAGCCCTCAACCACGTAAAGTGCGCCCGCCGCCCGCACG
Organism: Alphaproteobacteria bacterium; assembly: GCA_022824395.1. GTDB lineage: Bacteria > Pseudomonadota > Alphaproteobacteria > TMED109 > TMED109 > VXPW01. The sequence goes on along the minus strand of JAJDZX010000124.1, from coordinate 2,090 downwards.
GCCTGTCGGGCCTGATGCAGGTTGTAGAGCGTGCGGCCCTTCTCGAAAACGATAGTCTCTCTTGAATTCAGGTACTTGGCCGGAGTCTTGGGATCAAGCGCGCGTCCGCCGAACGCCACGACCTCGCCAAGTCGGTCGGCGATCGGGAACGTCACGCGATCGCGAAAAAAGGGGTAGGTGCGTCCGCGATCGTCGCGACCGAGGAGGCCTGCATCAAGCTGCGCTTCGTGCGAGATTCCCGCCGCCCGCATGCGCTTGGCAAGGTCGCCGCCGTGCCGCGGCGCGTAGCCAAGCCGGAATGCTTTCGCTTCCGCCCCCTGAATTCCCCGGGCCTTGAGATACTTCCGGGCCGCGCTTCCACTCGGCGCCCGGAGTTCGGTCTCGAAGTATGCCTGGGCCGCGTCAAGTGCCTCGCGCGCCCGTCGCCGCCGACGCTCACGCTCCGGGTCCACCCGGGCGCCGGTGCGCGGTACCTCCATGCCCGCATGTGCCGCCACCTTCCGTACCGCGTCCATAAAGGTGAGGTTCTCGGCCGCCATCACGAAATTGACGGCGGTCCCCGACGCCTTGCAGCCAAAACAGTGGTAAAGGCCCTTTGCTTCGTCGACGTGGAAGGACGGGGTCTTCTCGTCGTGAAACGGACACAGGCCCTTGTACTTTCCGGCACCCGCCGCTTTGAGCCGGACGGTCTGTCCGATGATGGAGGCAATGGGAGCGCGGGACTTCAGTTCCTCGAGAAAGCTGTCGGACAGTCTCGCCACAACCGGCCCGGCTCAGGCCCCGAGCCGGCGACGGGCCTCGCGCCGTGCTCGCGCCAGGTCCTCGGCATTGGTGCAAACCTTGCGCAGCTCCGCCATCGTGCGGCCCAGGTCCCGGATGGAACGTGCCTGCGCCGCCCCGAGCGCCTGCTCGACCGCTTGCAGCATCTCGGTTTCGTTCATCGGCTCGGGGAGGTACTCCGCCAGCACGGCCCGCTCCGCGCGCCGCAACTCACGGACCTGGGCATCGCCGTCCACGCCTCCCGCCGCTCCGGCGGCTTCCTCACAGTGACAGTGGAGTCGCCGGATCAGGTCCTGGACGGCAGCGTCATCGAGGCCGGCCTCACCGTCCGGCAGATCGGCTTCCGCGTCATCGATCGCGGCGAGCACGAGCCGAAGCGTCGCAGCCCGCGCGCTATCCTGCGCACGTACCGCGGCCTTGAGATCGGCTCGCAGGCGTCCGCGAACATTCGATTGTTGCATGGTGCGGCGGCCCACAACGTTCAGCGCCCGCAGGCGACAGCCTGAACCCTGCATTATACAGCCAGCCCTGTCCGAATGCCCGATCCGCGCTTTCTCCGAGCCGCCTGCGCTGTGACTTGCCTGTTGTCGTGTAAGTGTTTACGCGACAGGGTCTGACGGCAGTACCCCACGGGGGGTGAGGAAAGCAGCGGCTTTCGGGTGGGCGGAGCGGCGGCTTCGGCGGATTCCACCCCAGGGCCCGATGCGAGCCCGGGGTTCCCGGTCGGCGGACCGCGTCTTCGGGAACGTTTACAGATTCAGGATGTAAGAGGCGTTATCCGTGGCGGAAGCGGTCGCCATGGCGTACGATTGAAGGTTCGAAAGCAAGCAACCGGGCTCCCCGGAGGAAGCGCCATGGCGACCGGACAGAATCTATTGTTCTCGTGGGACGCTGTCGACCGGCTGGGGGACCTCGAGCGGCTGCGGCTGGCGCTGGAGGCGCTGCCGGACGAGGCTCTGGTGGCGGCGCTGGAGAAGCGCCGCGGTCGCGGCCGTGACGACTACCCGGTGCGGGCGATGTGGCGGGCGGTGGTGGCGATGATCGTCCTGCAGCACCCCTCGCTCGAGGCGCTGGTGCGGGAGTTGCGGCGCAACCCGGCGCTGTTGCAGCTGTGCGGGTTCGACGCGCTCGGCCGGCAGGGTCGGCCGCGGTGCCGGCGGGAGACGGGACCGGACGGGCGGGCCAACGTGGTGGTGTTCGAGCCGGCGCGGTTCCGCGACGGGGTGCCCTCGGCGTACAACTTCACGCGCTTCCTGGCGACGGTGGCGGAGCTGGAGGCGGAGGAGGGGCTGATCGCGGCGATGCTGGCG
>JAJDZX010000098.1 GCA_022824395.1 Alphaproteobacteria bacterium | reverse complement strand
GGAGCTGGGGCTTGGGCTCTCCGAGGTCGGCCATGAATGGCGAGCGGGCTGGAGGTTGGGGCTGGCCGGGGTCAGGCGCGTCTCCTTCAACCTCGGCCTCGAGGCGACACGGTGGGAGCCTGCCGACACCACAACGGCGTCCGAGGACCGGGTCGGGCTCAACGCGACCATGCTCTGGTAGGGGAAGGGATTGACACGCGGGCCTTGCCTTGTTCAGGCCCGAGGTTGGGGGTGAAGACGATGGTCCCCCGGGCCGGGCCGCAGTGCGGACCGGGCGTTTCGCGGCGAAATGCGCAGCAAGGCGACCGATGCCAGTGCGACCGATCCCGACGCACGCCTTTACCGCGCGGGGGCGCCTTCCCGGGGGTGCCGCCGGGTCGAGGCTTCGTTTGTGTCGGCCCTGGCCGCCTGCCACCTCGTGAGGTCGCCCAGACTGCTGGCGGCAGCTCCATCATGACACGCGACCGCGCATGCGCCCTGATCGGCCACTGGCGGATTGTTGCGGCCGATCTGTGGGATCGCGACTACCTCGACCTCGTCGAACCTGCCTACCTCACCATCGAAGACAACGGACACGGCAAGTTTGCCTTCGGGTGCGTGCAGGGGAGCCTCGACTGCGAGTACTCCAGCCGCACGATCTTCTTTACCTGGCAGGGATACGACGAAATGGACGAGGTCTGGGGCGACGGGTCAGCGGAACTGGAGGATGACGGCTTCCTCGACATCGAACTGCGTTTCCATCATGGCGACCACGCAACCCTGAAAGCACAAAGACGCTGGGTGTGTCAGCGGTTTGCTAGAAGTCCTTCAGGAAGTACAAGAGGCTGGCCGCCGCCAGAAGCCCGACCGCCGGGTGCAGCTGGCGGACGTTTCCGGTCACGATCCTGATCACCGCGTAGCTGATGAATCCGATCGCAATGCCATTGGCAATGCTGAAGGTGAATGGCATGACGATGGCAGTGAGGACGGCCGGCACGTAGGCTCCGGCGTCGTCCCAGTCCAGGTCCTTCAGCGTGGAGACAAATCCGGTTCCCACGAAGACGAGCGCCGCCGCCGCCGCCCAGCTCGGGATGGTCTTGACCAGGGGCGCGAGAAAGAGGCACAGCAGGAACAGCACGGCGCACGTGACGGCGGTCAGTCCGGTCTTTCCGCCTTCCCGTATGCCTGCGCCACTCTCGATGTAGCTGGTGGTGCTGCTGGTCCCGAGCAGGCTGCCCGCGGTGGTGGCGACGGAATCCGAGAACACGGCCCGGCCGATATTCTCGATGCTGCCGTCTCCGCGCACCCTGCCAGCCATGACGGCGACGGACGTCAGGGTTCCGGCGGTATCGAAGAAGTCGAAGAAGAGAAACGTCAACACGACCACGACGAGGCCCAATTCGAACACCGCCTGGATGTCGAGCGCGAACAGGGTGGGGGCTGGGCTGGGCGGCAGCCAGGCGCCGCCGCCCCAGGACGCCTCGCCGACGATCAGGCCGACGGCGGTGATCCCGACGATGGAGATCACGATCGCCCCGACGATTCGGCGCGATGCGAGCAGCGTCATGGCAACGAAGCCCGCGCACGCGAGAAACACCGTGGCTTCGGTGAGATCACCGAGGGCGATGAGCGTGTCGGGATGGCCGACCACGATGCCGGCGTTGCGGAGGCCAATGAGCGCGAGGAACAGGCCGATTCCGGCGCCGATCCCGAGACGCAGGCTGGTCGGCATGGCCTCGAGGATCCAACGTCGAAGCCCGCTGGCACTCAGGGCCATGAACAGGACGCCCGAACAGAACACGGCGCCAAGCGCGGCCTGCCACGGGTGCCCCATGCCCAGGACGACGCCGTACGCGAAGAACGCGTTCAACCCCATGCCGGGGGCGAGCGCCACAGGCCAGTTCGCCCAGAGCCCCATGATCCCCGTGCCGATGGCCGCCGCGAGGACGGTGGCCGTGAAGACCGCGCCGAAGTCCATGCCGGCGTCGCTGAGGATCAGCGGGTTGACGACGACGATGTAGGACATGGTGAGAAAGGTCGCCGTGCCGGCGACGATCTCTTGCCGAACCGTCGTGCCCTGATCCTGAAGACCGAAGAAGCGGTCGATGGCATGCATGCGGCGGTCCCCGATTGCCAGACGAAACCGGGCGGGCGAGGAAACACAGTACTAGCGCATCATGTGATCACGCGTCGCGGTTCTCATCTCGCCCGGGCATCCGGGCCCGCGGGCCGCCGCAGGCCGATCGTGCGGCGGGTTGCCGGTGGCGGATGCCCGCGTGACGCGGGGGATGGCGCCGCACGGTGGCGCGGGAAAGCTGTCCCAGCAGGGGCGGCTGCCGGTTCCCGTCGGGCAGCAACCTCAGCCGCTGACCAGGATGAGGATGCCGACGGTGACGAAGAGGATGCCGGTGACCTCCAGGCGGGAACTGCGTTCCCTGAAGATGAGGATCCCGGCCGCGAAGGTGAACAGGAGTTCGATCTGTCCGAGAGCGCGGACGTAGGCGGCGTTCTGGATCGTCAGGGCCGTGAACCACCCGATCGACGAGAGCGCGCCCGCGAGCCCCGCGATGCTTGCCCACCGCCACGACCGCAGCACGGCGCCGAGCTGGCCGGGCTCGCGCCAGCTCATCCAGGCGGCCATCGCGAAGGTCTGGGACAGGATGGCGCCGGCGAGGGTGAAGCCGGCCTGCATCGGGAACTCCAGCCCGCCTCCACCGGTCGAGCCGGCGAGCGAAAGCGACGCCGCGCGGAAGGAAACCGCCGAAATCCCGAAGAGCGTGCCCGAGAAGATGCCGATCAACGCCGTTCGCTCGGTCCAGCCGAGCAGCAGCTTGCGCCATTCGAGCCCGCTCTTCGCGGTCGAGAGCAGCATCACCCCGATCAGGCTGATGAAGATCGCGATGCTCCCGGTCAGGCTCAGGCTGTCTCCAAGGATGACGAGTCCGAACAGCGCTGCCTGGACCGCCTCCGTCTTGGAGTAGGTGGTGCCCACCGCGAAGTCCCGGAATGAGAACAGCCAGACCAGGAGAAACGTCGCGCAGATCTGCGCCGCTCCGCCGATGAGGACGTAGATGGCGAATGTGGGATTGGGCTCCGGCCAAGCCATGCCGGCGCCGTAGCGCAGCGCGAGGACGTAGGCGAACACGACGGGCAAGCCGTAGCCGAACCGCGAGAACGTCGCGCCCGTGTCCGACAGCGCACCTTTGAGGTGCTTCTGGACGGCGCTTCGGAGGTTCTGGCAGAAGGCGGCGAAGATCGTGATCGGGATCCACAGCTCGATCACTGCGCGAGCGTCTCCTCGATCCGTTCACGCAACATCGCCAGGCGTTCGCCGCCCCAGAACAGCTCCTCTCGGTAGAGGTAGCTGGGCACGCCGAACACGCCGAGCTCCTCCGCCTCCCGCTGATTGGCGTCGTGGCGCCGTCGACCCTCATCCTCAGCCCATTCCCCGAAATCCGCGGCCGGCACGCCCGCCTCCTCCAGCACCGCGGCGATCACGGTCGGATCCTCGATTTCGAGCGCACGCTTCCAGAAGCGCTCGAACACGCGATCGATGTAGGCCTCGAACCGGTCGTGATCCTGGGCCCGAAGCATGCCGATATGGGCGATGGAGCTGTCGAAGATCTTCTGCGGACCGCGGACCGTCAACCCGACCTGGTTCGCGAGCCGGCGGGCGTCCATGTAGCTGTAGCGCACGCGGCGCCACTGGTGTTCGTTCCGGGTCTCTACCGCGCCTAGGAATTCCGGGATCTCCAGGGTGTACGGCTTCCAAACCGGGTCGATGCCGAATTCGGCCGCCAGCGCCCGCGTCGGAGCGACGGCCAGGTAGGCGTAAGGACTCTTGACGTCGATATAGACAGTGAGCTCGGACGGTGAAGCCATGGGGCCGGGCATTTCCTCAAGGGCATAGGCAGAGCCGAAATCGTCCCGACACTAGGTTCTGCGGACGGATGTGCGCAAGTTGCAGCGGGCCACAGGCAGGGTGTGCGGTCGGGTGGCGGGCGCGCGTTCCGGGCTCGGAGAGCACATTGACGCAGGGTGTCTCATCGAAGCTTCGAGGCCCGGGTACGTCCTGCGGCGGCTAGACTGAAGTTCCCCCTGATTGTTGCCGGATGATCGAGCCAAGCGCTTGTGCTGGCGGGGTTTGCGTGCCTATGTGTGCGTGCAGATGTAGCCATGTAAGAATGGATATCATGGTTGGTGCGCCAGGCTAACTGGTGGAATGTCGCCGGGTGGAAGTCCCGGCAGGAAGAGAGGGTAACCACCACTTCCTCCGCGAACCATGCGTCGGTCGCCGCGAGGCGGCAGGCGAAGCGTTGGGGAGCGGCAGGCGTGG
>JAJDZX010000064.1 GCA_022824395.1 Alphaproteobacteria bacterium | reverse complement strand
GGAGCTGGGGCTTGGGCTCTCCGAGGTCGGCCATGAATGGCGAGCGGGCTGGAGGTTGGGGCTGGCCGGGGTCAGGCGCGTCTCCTTCAACCTCGGCCTCGAGGCGACACGGTGGGAGCCTGCCGACACCACAACGGCGTCGGAGGACCGGGTCGGGCTCAACGCGACCATGCTCTGGTAGGGAAGGGCAACCGGCACGCGAGCTTCGCCGAGGGCGAAGCCCGCGCTTGCTGCAGGCTGCCGGTACCATGCCTCGCCGCCTGCCGGGGTGGCGGCAGGGAGTACGCGTCCACGAGGGCCATCCGTTCAAAGGTGCTCGGCACACATGGCCTCCGCGGCCACGGGTTCGAGAGCCGGGTTGCCGGGCGGCCTTGCCGCGTCGTCGGTGGCTGTCAGGTCGACACTGCTCCTGGCTGCCCCCGCTGTCTTCGCCCGGGGCCTGCATGTCCGCCCTGCCGGCCATGGTTCTACCTGAACGGGATCCGCTCCAGGTTCCGGCCTTCGTTGAGCGCAGTTCAATTTCTGCCTATGCGCATGGGCGGCCGCCTGGTGTCGCCGGGGTTTCGGCTCCGGCCTTCGATGAGCGAGCAAGGTTACCCCCGGTACCTCCGGCAGCTCCAAGCGTCGCCGGAGTTCGGACACCGGCCTTCCCTGAGCATGGTTTAAGGAGAGGAACGGGCTGTGTTCCTCGGCGTGGTGCAGCGTCGGCAAGCCGGCCGGCCACGATTGCCCCTGACCCGACCAAGTGAATACGCACCAGAGGAAACCGTCATCCCGACCCCCAGGAAAACGGTTCCGGCTGCGGCTTCGTATCCCACGCCTGCGAATTTGCGAAACCACCCAAACGTACGCTGAAGACACCAGACGCCGAAACACTGAAGCGCTGCTGGGACCGGAGCAGGTTCCCGACGCGGATACTGGAAAAGCCTCGCCCGGCGGTACGTGCTACGGACTGCCTGGCCTTGGCATGCGGTAGCCCACCCCGCGGATATTGAACATCCAGGTCGGACTCTGCGCGTCCTCGGCGGCGAGCCCGAACTGAAGCCGCATCGGTTCGTTCGTGGCCACGTCCCGGTACTCGACCTCCACGCCGACATACACCTTTCCGGCGGTCGTGGTCGGCTTGCGGAGCCGTACCTTCTCGAGGGGCGGAACGGGCTTCACATCATCGCTCGCCCGCCCAGCACCCCTGACTGTCGAGCCCGGCCCCGAACCGCACGGTGCCGCGGCGCGGACCCCCCAGCCCCGCCACACGTCGAACGCCGGCTTTGTCGGCGTGGAGCGATCGCAGCCGCATCACCCCGGGCCCGTTCCCCGCCGTGAGCCTTCGGTGCGTTCGAGCGCCGGTGCCGTTGAGTCCCGCCCGGCCGATACGTCGACGCCCGGAGCGGGACGCTCAACGGCCGCGATACCCGCGCGGGAGAAAGTTCCAGGCCAGCCGCTCACGGCGTCCTGACAAGACCTCGCGGCTGTGTCGTGCCCCCACCCGCGACTTGCCGAAAGGAATCGGTCCGGTCGGCCACGCGCTCTCCACTCCCCATCGGGGTGACCGCCGCTTCTACAGGCAGGCCTTGTCCAATATCACCGAACCGCCCTGGAACCGATGCCGTTCAATCCTCTGTGTACTCGTGAATGCGTTGCCGACGAAGGGGCCTATTGAAGAGAGTCACAATCCGGACAGGCTGCCGCCGCCGCGCCGAAGTGCAGGCAGCGCCCGAGGTTGCAGGACCAACGACGGCAGCCTTGACACCGATCGCCTTGAACGCGGCAAACGTGAAGAACTGATCGGGCCGAATCGTGACTCTCCTCAATAGGCCCCTTGCAGCCCCGCCAGCCGCTGACGGGACCGTCAGAACCAAACGTGCCGGACGCAGTGACGGCAAATTCTATAGCGGATACCGCGTAAACTGTGCGTATCTCTGGGCGCCGATAACATCTCTTTCGGATAAACGTCTCCCTCAATCCGCCGGTGCGGCCGGACCGGCGGCCGAGGGCCACCGGTAGTGCTTCCCGGGGCGGTATCCGGTCGCGCACGAACTGCCCTGATCTCCGCATCCGGCCCGTGCAGGGGCGGAGTCGACTACCGGTACCAGCGAATCCGCGACCGAACCCCGGGCGCTTCGCGCACGGATCGCCCGGCGCCGCAAACACCGCCGGCAGCTGCCCCTCGATCGTCGGCCAGCCGGTGAGCTCGCCCCGCCGGTCGAACAGCGCCCGGCGGGACGTACGGGAAACCGGGCATCCTGTTCCATCCATCCGCCCGCGGGCCATCGCGAGCGCCCAACCCGCGACTGTTCGCGATCGACACCGCCGCTGCACCGAGGGCGGCCCCTTCCGCGCCCAGCTCTCCCGGCAGGGGCGACCCGTGACCGCTGGCAGGCCGTCGCCCGGCAGGCTGGCTGGCAGGCCGTCGCCCGGCAGGCTGATCGTGTGGCGACCCGCAGGACAGGCAGTCGATCCCAATCCACGCCGCCTGGTGCATAGTGCGCGCCAACCAACGCGCGAGCGGCGGGAGGCGGCCATGCATCGGATTCGCAGCTGGAGCAATCTACGGGCGGTCCCGCCGGTTCTCGTCGCGGTGTGGATCCTGACGATCCAAAGCTCGACCGGTGCGCCCGCCGAAGCGGCTGAAGATTCCGCGACCAGCCGCGCCAGCGGCGGCGCGGTGCCGGTCGCGACCGTCCCCTATCTTAGCCTCGGGATGGCCCGGGTCCGTTCGCACGACACCCGGTTCGTCGATGGCCGGGACGCCGGCCATGCCGCGCTCTACGGATCCGGGGAACGCTTCGATGCCGGGGCGGTCGGAAACGGTCTGCGGTTTCACCTGGCAGGGGGCCTCCGGCTGCCACATCGTCTGCGCGTCCACCTGGAACTCGCTGCGGCCCGCGCCGTCGACTGGCGCGGCGGCACGAACTACCGCGCCTCGGGCGACGTCCAGCCGTCCCGGGCAAGTCTCGACACCCGCCAGCTCCTCCTCGCCGGGTTCCGTGATTTCCCGGGATGGGAGATCGCCCCGGGCCGCACCGTGCGGCCCTTCCTGGGCGCCGGACTGGGCATCACCCGCTATCGCCTGGGCAGCTACGTGCAGCGCTTCCCCGAACCGGACGATCCGCGCGGCAGCCTGCGCCGGGGCCCGGCCGGCGAAATCCCCTCCACCGCGCTGCCCGGCGGAAGCGGGCAGAACTTCACTTGGATGCTGACGGCGGGGATTGCGATGCCGATCAGCGGGAGGATCAACCTCGACCTGAGCTACCGGTATGCCGATGCGGGAGCCATCCGGACCGATATCGGCGACATCGCCATCGTGCGGTACCGCGAGGACGGCACCCGGAGGGAAATCCCCGTCAGGATCAATGAAACCTCCGCCGACTACCGGATCCGCGCATGGCTGGCGACGCTCCGCGTCGAGTTCTAGAGCGGATCTGTTCTACGTGGAACTTCAGCGGGTGTCGCGGACGGCTTGGCGCACGGCCTTGCTTTCGTGACTCGCGAGATTGTCGACGATCGCGGTGTCGCCTGGCCTCACGCGTCAGCGCGACCAGGCAAGGATCGGAGCAAGTTTAGAAGTTCCATACAAACAGGGCCTGTACGGCGTTCTCGTCGGTGGCCCGGTCGCCCAGCTTGTTCATCCAGAACTGGTACTCGATGCCGAGCGCGATCCGGTCAGTCAAGTGCCACCGCAACTGGGGCTGCGCCAGGATCCACGACTCCACCTTGCCACCGAGTTCGTTGGTCCGCTCGCCGACGTACTCGATGTGGCCCTCGATGCTGAAGTCCGCCGTGCCGATCCTGAACGGCCGTGCGAAGTTGAAGTCGACGAGGATCGTGTCGTCCTCCCTGGGCGCCCCGCCGGACACGAGCCCCTCGCTGTCGTCGATGAGGGCCGCGACGTCGAGGTTCGCGAACGCGAAACCCTCAAGACCGAGCGCCAGCCGTAGGCCGGCGACATACTTTCGGACCTTCGCGTCCGCGGCCCAGTTGAAGCCGCCGATCAGTCCGACATCCGAGACCAGGGCGGCACCAACCCGACTGCCGGTGACCTTGCCGAGGCTCAAGTTCGCGTAGGCTTCGCTGTAGAAGTCGATGTCGGGGGAGCCGGGCTGCCGCGAGTCCACGACGTCCACGAAGAAGAAGTTGTCCCCATATTTCCACCCGCTCGCGTGCTGCAGCGTGTAGATCACGTGCAGGGCGCTGCCGCCGCCAGCGAAGGAGGGGGCATCCAGACTGCCGACCTGGAGATGAAATTCGGTGTCGCTCCAATCGGTGGCCTGCGCCGAGGCGCAGACGCACGTGAGTAGCCCAAGCACGGCAATCCCGAGCCGTGTCGGAAACGCGAACAACTGCCCGTTGCTTCCCACTGGCAACGGATCCTTACTCCTCGGTAGTCTGCGGGCAACCCCGTGAGCGGACAGACCGTTGTCCAGTCACGGGGAATGCCGCCACGAGCGAAATCGTCCACCGGGCAGGCCGCAGTGCCAGGGCACGGCCAGGATGGTGCCGCCGCCTTCGCCCGATCTTAACCCTGTCGGGCACATCGCCCCCAGGATCCCGCGCGGAATGTGCCACGTCCGGAGACACACCATCGAATATGTCTGGCGGTGCCACAAGGACCTGCTCGGCACCATCAACCCCGCGCCGCAGGGCAACGCTCTCTGTAGAGCAGACGTGCTCCAGCCCGCGTTCCGGTCCCGGCCGGAACCGCCCGAAATCCGCAGCGGCCGCGCAGGCCTCCGGCTCATCGCCGACGTCGCTCGGGTGCCGCAGGCGCGCAGGCCCCGCATCCTGAAACCCCGCGAGCGCTCACCCGGCGTACAACGGTCGAAACGCAAGGACGGGGCGCCTGCCGTGCTGACCTGCCCGCCTCGACCCGACAAGCCGTTGATAGGCTAGATACCAAACGGGCGAGAACCGATACAACTAATTTATTGAAAGTCCGGTATAGGTCGCCGCGCGGGTCAGTGACACGCGGCCCGTACAGGGGAAGGAATCGGCGAATGGAACGGGCACCTGGGGCAGGCGAACCGGTTCCGGACAGCGTGGGATGGAAAGATGATCTGGCGGCTTTGCGCGGGCGGTGGTCGCGCGGTCGCATCGCGCTTGGGCAATGGATGCCCGCGCAACACGCCAGGGTGCCGCCTTCGCCGTGAAGGAAGTTGACGATGCTCCCTGCTGATCCACCGGCCGCCTCCCCGACTGTCGGGCCCCGGCTGGCATCCTGTCTGCTGGCCCTGACGCTGTGCGCAGGCGCCGCGCCCGTCCCCGACGCCGCCGCCGGTACGGGGCCGGAAACCGACCGGCACTGCGGCTTCACACCGGCAACAGGAACCGACGTGCCGGTTCCGGGACTGATCGTCGCCGCGGAGGTGCTGCTGCCCGACGGCAGCAGGCCGGGCCACGCCGTGCACATCCACGAGGACGGGCGCATCGGCGAAGTGGCGCCGGTCCGCACCGTGCGGGCCGCCCATCCCGACGCCGCCGTTCTTGACTGCCGCGGGAGGGCCGTGCTGTCGCCCGGCTTCGTCAACTCCCACGAGCATCCGGCCTACAGCTACGCATTTCCTGACGCCAATCTGAATCCGGGCTATGCCCACCGGGACGAATGGCGCCTCGGCATCAACGGCAAACTGCGCTTGCCGGCGCCGGCGCCGATCCGCTTCACGGCCGGCGACCCGCGGTCGACCGCGATCCTCGTCGCCATTGAGCTCAGGCACCTGCTCGGCGGCGCGACCGCAATCGCGGGCTCGGGCGGCGTGCCCAGCGTGGTCCGCAACGTCAACCGCCGCAAGCGGCCCGGCGACGCGGCGCTCTACGACGCGGAGGCGGACGTCTCGACCTTCCCGTTCTCGCTGCACGTGGTCGAGGACCTGAAGGACGAATGCGCCGGCGGGCCGGCGTTTCGGTTCCCGTTGGCGATCGGCGCTAGTCCGGCGTTCATGGCCTACGTCCCGCACGTCGGCGAAGGGCGGCGGTCGAGCTGCGCGGCCCGGGCCGAGGTGGCGCGCTATCTGGAGCGCGCACAGCGGCGCGACCGGCGCTACGCCATGGTGCACGGGGTAGCCACGGACCGGGACAACTACGCGGTGATGCGGGCGGCGGACGTGACCCTGGTGTGGTCGCCCCGCTCCAATCTCGCGCTGTACGGCCAGACCGTCGACATCGCGGGCGCGCTGGAGGAGGGCGTGCGGATCGCCCTGTCGACCGACTGGTCGCCGAGCGGTTCGTTCAACATGCGCGAGGAGATGAAGTGCGCGAGACGGGTAACGAAGGCGGCCGGCGTGGATGCGCCCAGCGAAGCGCTGTGGCGCATGGCCACCCGCAACGGGGCCTACGCGCTGGGCCTCGAGGACCGCTTCGGCGCGATCGTGCCGGGGCTGCTTGCGGACCTGCTGCTCGTCAGGTACGCGGGCGGGGATCCCCACGAGGCGGTGCTGACGGCAACGGACGACGACATCCTTGCGACCTGGATCGATGGCAGGGCGGTCCTGCTTGCCGGCACGCTGGACGCGCGCTTGAGCGACCAGGCGTGCGTCACGCTCGCGGGCGTGGCGCCGAAGGTGTGCGGCGTGCTCGGCCCCGCCGGACTGACGGCGGAGCGATTTGCCGACGACATCAAGGATGCCGTACCGCTGAACGACGCGAGCGGGCAGGCACCCTGCGAGGTGCCGTCGCGCTCGACGGAGGGGGTGCATGTGGCGCCCGAGGCGGGCTCCCGGGCATGGCTACCCGCGAACATCGGCCGCCGCCCGCAGGCGCGCAATGACGCGTTCCCCAGAGTCCCGGAACCCGCGGTGGCGGCCGACGCGAAGGCCGCCTCCCCTGTCGGCCACCGGGTCGTGTTGCAGGACGGTCTTGGCTGACGTTCGACTTTGGGGCAGCCGGGCCTACATGTGCATGAAGGAGTCAGGGAAGGTGTCGTCAACGAGTGCGAAGATCGGGCGTAAGACTGACTCGAGCGTGTTCGGATGGAAGTGTTGTCCGGACGTACGTAACTGGAAAAGGCCCGGTGCGCAGAGAAGACTTGGGAGAAGGCATGTCGCCAATCGGTCCTGAAGAAGCAGTACAGACCGGAAATCTTCGCCCATCCATCGCCGCGGCATGCGGCACGGCGAGACCGGCCAGCGCGCCGGTGGCGCCGGGCGGCGGCAGTTCGCCGACGGGCGGAAGGCCAAGACGACTTCCGCGGGTCGCGGCGTTCCGGTCCGGCGCAATGCGTTCCGGCGCCTTCAGGCTTGGCCCAGTCGGTCGTACGGAGGATTCATCGCATGCTTAGATCAAGGCGCCTGTTCGGTGGTCCGGTCGCGATCCTCGTCGCGGGTCTGCTCGCGGCCGACGCCGTCGCCGAAGACGACGCGGCGGAGCTCGATGCCGGCATCACGGAACTCCGGGCGGTCGCCGTCATCGGATCCCGGCGACTCTCCCCCCGGACCACGTCCGAAACCCCGGCGCCGGTGGACATCGTCAGCGGGCGGGCCCTGACGGCACAGCGCAGTGTTGACCTGGACGGCCGGATCGCCCGGATCGTCCCGTCTTATGCCGTGGAGGACCAGCCGATCAGTGATACGGCCACGCTGGTTCGGCCGGCGAGCCTGCGGGGCTTGCCGCCGGATACCACCCTTGTGCTGATCAACGGTAAGCGGCGGCATCGGGCCTCGGTCATCACGTGGCTTGGCGGGGGCATTGCCGACGGTTCGCACGGCCCGGACCTCGCGGCCATCCCGGCGATCGCAATCGAGCGGCTGGAAGTGCTGCGCGACGGGGCGTCGGCGCAGTACGGATCGGATGCCATCGCCGGGGTACTCAATTTCGTCCTGCGGGACGCCCCGGACGGCGGCGAGGTCAACGTCGAGGCCGGCCGGCACTACGCCGGCGACGGCGCAACGCGAAGCGTCGCGGCCAACGTCGGCCTGCCGCTGGGCGCCCGCGGCTTCGCCAACCTGAGCGTCGAGTTGAGCGGAATGGATCCGACCAGCCGCAGCGTGCAACGCCGCGACGCGCAGGACCTGATCGACGCCGGGAACCTGGCCGTCCGCACCCCGGCCGCCCAGGTCTGGGGCCGGCCCGGCATCGACAGGGACTTCAAGTTCTTCGGGAACGCGGAAGCGGAACTCACGGAAAGCGCCCGGGCGTACGCCTTCGGGAACGCGTCGAGCCGGCGCGTGGAGGGGGGATTCTTCTGGCGCAACCCGACCAGCCGGCGGGGCGTGTTTAGCAATGACGGCGGCGAGACGCTGCTGGTGGCCGACCTGTCCGCCGACGGGTCGGCGCGGTGCCCGGTGGTGCCGATCCAGGGCCACCGCCCCGACCCGGACGCGCTGGCCGCGGTGCGGGCGGCCCCCGACTGCTTTGCCTTCACCGAACGGTTCCCCGGCGGCTTCACGCCCCGGTTCGGCGGCGAGGTCGAGGACCGGAGCCTGGCGGTGGGTATCCGCGGTCGCTGGCGCGGTGGCTGGAACTACGATCTCAGTGCCGTGGCCGGGCAGCACCGCACGGACTTCTTCATCTCCGACACGATCAACCCGCAGCTGGCGGCGCGCCGGCTGGACATCCCGACCGATTACCGGCCGGGCAGCTACGAGGAAGTCGATATTGTGGTCAACGCCGACCTTTCCGGTTTCGTCGACACGGCGCTGCTGGAAGCTCCGATCGCGGCGGCCGCCGGGCTCGAGTATCGGCGGGAATCCTTCGAAGTGATCGCGGGAGATCCGGCTTCGTATGTCGTGGCGCCGAGCCTTGCGCGCCAGGGATTCGGGATCGGATCGAACGGCTTTCCCGGATTCCCGCCGCGCATCGCCGGCAAGGCCAGCCGCCACAGCTTCGCCGGCTACGTGGATCTGGAGGCAGACGTCACCGCGGACCTGCTGACCACCTTCGCTGCCCGTTATGAGAGTCACGGCGGGTTCGACGACACGCTGGACGGCAAGGTTGCCGCCCGGTGGCAGGCGACGCCCAGGGTTGCGCTTCGGGGTTCCGCCGGCACCGGATTCCGGGTGCCCACGATCGGCCAGGCCTCGGTCGAGAACGTCACGACGTCGTTTGTCGACGGCGGGCTGTCCGACGAGGCGACGCTGTCGCCAACCAACCCGGTCGCGATCCAACTGGGAGCGGAACCACTGCGGCCGGAGCAATCGGAACACGTCAATGTCGGCGCCGTGTTCGAGGCCGGCAACTTTGCCGGCACCCTCGACGCCTACCGGATCAACCTGAAGGGGAGAATCGCCACGACGAGCGGACAGACCCTGACCGACGCCGACCGGCAGTCGCTCCTCGCGTTGGGTCTGCCGGACGCGGTCAATTATTCGAGGATCCGATTCTTCTCGAACGATTTCGATACCGTGACGCGTGGCATCGATGTCGCGGCCAGCTTTACGGCAGCGTCATGGGGCGGCGAAACCACTTACCATCTGGCGGCGAGCTACCTCGACACGGAGGTGGTGCGCTTCAATCCGGACATCATCACCGACCGCCGCGTGCGTCGCCTTGAAGGTTCGCTTCCGAACGTCCGGGCCGTGTTCGAGGTCAATCATCGACGCGAAGCGCTGCGGCTCGGCGGCCGGCTGCGGTATTACGGCAGCTACCACGACGAGGCCGGCACCGGGCTCGCCTACACCGCAGGCGCCAAGGTGCTCCTGGATGCGGAGATCTCCTACGCCGTCGGCGGCAATCTCACGCTGGCAATCGGCGGCGAGAACCTGCTGGACGCGTACCCGGACGAAAACCCCTTTGCCGAGCTGCTGGGCAACCGCTATTCGATCCGGGCGCCATACGGCTTCGGCGGCGGCTTCTACTACCTGCGAGCGAATTGGCGCTTCTAGTGACGGAGTCGACGACCCCGCGACAAGCGGCGGCGCGTAGGGCGTCACGCGCCGTGCGGGCCGCGTGGCTGGCCATTGCCCTGCTCTTGACGTCGCCGGGATTCGCCCAGGAGGGGGAACGCGCGGGAACTGACAGGCACACGATCGAGGACATCGTGGTGGTCGGCTCGCTGATCCGCCGACCGGAGGTCTTCGAGGGCCGCGCCCCGGTGCAGACGCTCGATGCGTCGACATTCGAGGCGGTGGGTGCCGCCCAGCCGGTGGACATCCTCGGAAGCCTCACCGCCAACACGGGTTCCTACATCGCCACGGAGCAGACCTACCTGCAGGGCGTCTCGCAGTTCAGCCTGCGCGGCCTCGGGCTCTCGTCCACCCTGACCCTGGTCAACGGCCGGCGGGCCGGGTTCGCGCCGGTTTCCGACGTCGGGCAGAGCTTCTTCGACATCAACACGCTGCCCGTGCTCATGATCGACCGAGTCGAGATCCTGCGCGACGGCGCGTCGGCCACCTACGGCTCGCAGGCGGTGGCCGGCGTCGCCAACATCGTCACCCGGAGGGGGTTCACGGGGCTGGAGATCGCCGGCGGCTATCGGGACGCCAGCAATCGTGCGTACGACGTCGGCTTCGCGTCCGGGTTCGAGACGGCGAGGGGCCACGTGAATCTCTACGGGGCGTGGTACGAGCAGGACGAGAACTTCCGCACCGAGTTCGACTGGATGTTCCCGAGGGTGATCGACCCGGACGGCGACGGCGACATCGTGGACGGCTCGCTCGACTCCGGACGGGGCTCGCCGGGCAGTTTCCGGCGCGCCGTCGCCAACCCCGACGGCTCCTACTCGCCGTACCGGGTCGGCGGGCTCGACACGCCCCGTTTCCCCGACCCGGACTGCCGTTCCGGCGGCGGCTACCCCAGCGGCTCGCTGTGCCGAATGGACTTCTCCGACCAGCGCACGATGGTCGCCGCCGAACGGCGGGTGCAGCTGTTCGCCGAGGCCGACGTCCACCTTGGACCGGCGACGCTCTTCACGGAGGTCGGTTACTCGCACAACGACGTGACCGACCGGGTCGGCAACATGCTGCTGTTCCGGGGCAACGTCGAACGGACCAACGAGTTCTTCGTGCCCGCCAACCACCCCTTCAACTTCTGGACCGATCCCGACGGCGACGGCCTGCTGACCTACGTCGCGCCCGGCGACTGGACCCCCGGGGTGCACGAGGCGGTCCCGCTCGGCTACTTCGGCCGGCCGCTCGGCGCCGAGGCCGCCGGCGAACGCTCCGGCGACGAGCTGCGGACGTTCGAGAACCTTCGGGTGATGGTCGGATTCAAGGCCGAACTGCCCGACGGCTGGACGGGCGAAGGCTATGTGTCCCGCGCCCGTTCCGACCTGTCGGTGAGCTCCGAGCGCCACTGGGTCGCCGCCGAATTCGCCCGTGCGGTGGCGGAGGGCGTCTGGAACCCGTTCGGCACCCGGCTCGTCGCGCCGGACCTGGTCACGCCGAAGACGGTGGCGGACGACGGTCTCGCGCCGGCCGTGGTCGGCCGCCGCGCCGCCAACGATCAGGAGACGCAGGACCGGTTCGAGGGCGTCCGGACGGAAAGCCACCGCGGCGTGCAGAACGTCGCCGAGTTCGTCGCCAGGGGCGATGTCCTCGAGTGGCGCGGACAGCCGGTGACGCTGGCCGCCGGCGCGCAGTACCGCGAACTCGACTACCGCTTTCGGCCGGATCCCCTGAATGCCGCCGGCGAAGGCCCGCGGCAACTCCGCGAGTTCCCGAAGGCGGCGGATCAGCGGGTATGGGCGGTCTTCGCCGAGGGCCTGACCTATTTCGGCGACCGCGCCGAACTGCAGGTCGCCGCCCGCCACGAGCGCTACGACCAGGCCGGCAGCTCGACGGATCCGAAGATCACCGGGCAGTTCGTCGTCAGCGACCGGCTGTCGCTGCGCGCCTCCTGGGGCACGTCGTTCCAGGCGCCAAGCGTGTTCCACGCTGCGGGCGGCACCAGCTCGCGCGGGCTCACGGACCCGTTCCGCTTCGACGGGCAGGGCAACGGGCGCTGCACGGTGGACGCCTCCGGTACGATCGTGAACCGCGGCGACAATTTCGTTGCCTCCACTGTGCTGCGCGGCGGCCGGCTGCGCCCGCAGTCGGCGCGCTCGGCCAACGTCGGCGTACTGCTGAAGCCCCTCGACAACGCAGCGGTCAGCCTCGACTACTGGACGCTCGACTACCGCGACGTGATCGCCCAGGGGCGGAGCTTCCAGGCGATCGTCGACGACGACTGCCGTGACGACGGCCAGCCGAACGACCCCAGGGTGCAGCGCGACTCCTCGGGGCAGCTCAGCGTCGTCACCACCGACTACGCGAACGTCGGAGCCGTGCGGGCAGGCGGATTCGACCTCAACGCCTACTACGACCTCGACACCGCCCTCGGCGACGTTCGCGTCAGCGCCGACGCCACGCTGCTGTCGCGCTTCGACGTGAATGCCGGCGGCGCGGGTTTCGTGAACCGGCTCGGCAGCCGCAACGACACGAACGGCTTCGCCCCGACCCCCGAACTGCGCCTCAACCTCGGCCTCGCCTGGCGCCGGGGACCGCACGCGGCCGGGGCGACGCTCCGGTATGTGGACTCGTATGTGAACGACGAGGTCGCGTCACTGCCGAAGATTGCCGCCTGGACGACGCTGGACGCGAACTACAGCTACCGCGTCGAGGACCTGTTCGGTGGCGAGGTGACGCTCCACATCGGCGCGCGCAACCTGACCGACCGCGACCCGCCACCGCTGCCGAGCGGACGAGAGGGCGTGCACCGCCATAACCTGCGGCCCGGCTTCGACGGTTTCGTGCATGACATCAAGGGGCGTACGCTTTTTGTCCGCTTCCTGTACCGACCGCGCATCTAGAAGAATTGCGTGTGGTCGGGGATTAAGGCCGTAGAGTCAAGAACATGGCGTGATGCTGGCCACGCTGGTGGGTCCGGGCTCTAGTCGGGGGGGGCTAGCTTGCAGACGTCGGTGGAGCGTGTCTGCGCGTCGCAAGGCTCGAGGAGCAGTCTGGCCCATCGGCTGAACATGGCTGCCGCATGAGTGCTGGGTCTTGGTTCGACCGCCACCGCCTCGCCGTGGAGGCGCGGAACCAACCTGGTGTGCACGGACGGTGGGTTGATCGCGAAGCGCGTAGCGGGGCGGGGACAGGCACGGGAACTGGCCAGCGACAATCCCGTGGTGACGCCGGAGCCGTGGCCGGCGAATGCGGCTGGCCGCCGTCGGCCATGTTCCGGACGTTCTTGGTGGCGGTCTGAACGATCCGCCGGATGTGCAAATGGCGGAAGCGCTGGACGATCGTGCGTCGCTCCGTCGGCTCTGTGGGTCCGCACACGCCGAGGCGACGCCGAGGTGTCACGACGGCGAAGTATCCGCAAGCCAATGGCTCGCAGGGTTGCGACCGCGATGTGCCCGCGAAGTGCTACGTCTGTGTCGTCCACTCCGGGCCGCCGATTTGCTGACGCAACGCCGCCGCGGCCGGGCTCAGGCGAGCACCGTCCGTTCGACGAACCACCATGCCCCGATCGCCGCGATCCGAACCGACGCCGGGTTCGTGATCACGGACCGGTACCAGCCCTTGTGACGGAACCAGAGACCGGCAACCAGTAAGCAGGCGGCGATCATCGCAGGCCAGTTCCTGCCCGCTTCGCGACAGTCCTCAAATTGGTATTACGAGCCGGTGAGCGAATAGACCCCGAGGACACCGCCGACTTCAGCACCCTGCCGAACCGGGCAGTGGACGCACTGCCAGAAGACGGCAAGTTCGGCGTGCCTGTACCGATACTGTTCTTGCTGGACCGTCATCCAGGCGCTAAGGAGGCCGCGTGAAGTACGTCTTCGACCCCGAGATCCTGCACGAAGTCGCCCTGGATCATCTGGACCTGCCGCTCGAGGAAAAGTTCGCTGCCATCGCGCAGAGCCTTGCCGAACGCTACCCCGGTCTGATCGAGACTGAACCCGAGTGGTTCTTCTCCAATGCCGGTGGCGTCATGGGCCAGGTCACCGTTCTGTATGCGTCACTTCGGGAGTACGTGATCTTCTTCGGCAGCCCGATCGGCGGCGAAGGACATACGGGCCGATATTCGTTTGTCGAAGACCATGCCATCATTCTGGATGGCGAATTCTGGTACTACACGGAAGGCGATACCCGAAGAACCGAGTATCGCCCCGGCGATGTCGTATACCTGCCAAAGGCGGTCGCGAAGGGTTATCGCATCGTCAATCATGGCTGGATTCTTGAATATGCACGGGGCCCCATTCCCACCATGCTGCCGTATGGTGTTGCGGATACCGTGTTCAGCACACTCGACTACAGGACCCTGTTCCGAACATTTCGGATTTACATCAGACACGTGCTGCGGTCTGCCGGACGCCGCCCTGCCGCCCGCGCCGGGCGCCGAAGCGCCTCCGGCCCCGGCCAGTCCCGCCGGGAGAACGAGGGACGGTAACGTCCATCCGCGTCCGCCGCGGCGCGCTGTGGAGCCCGAACGCGCGCCGCGGGAAACTGTCCAATTGCCGACTACCGCACGACCCCTGCACTTGGCGCGCAACTGACGGAGGCCTCCGGAACGGTGCCGTGTGAGGCGCCGTCCGCCCGAGGATTGTTCGGCCGGCTTTTCGCAGGAGACTGACAGCGTATGCGCGGGCGCGGGCGCCGGGTTTCGCGGGGCCTTGACTCACCTGGAGGGCGAGTGGCCATTTCCAAGTCCGTGCAACCGGGAGAAGCCGGGAGCAAGCAGCCAGAACGCCCGAATCCCCTCGCTCACCTGCCACCAGAGCAGGAGCAGGAGAAGTGCCGGAAGCAGGATCCGCGCGACCACGGCGGTAGTCCTCGCCATACGGCGAAGGACGCTACCCTAGTTAGTGTTCGCCAGAGAACCCCCCATTGACCACCGACCCAGGGGACGCCGACCCGTGAAACGGATCGGCGGCTGGCAGCCTAAGCTGTATCGCGGTAGGGAACCGAGTTACCCCGGTCCCCCCGCGCAGATCCGGACGGGCGCTGATCGCATCCGGCTCCTCCCTCAGGTCCTGACGACGAGGCGCTGGGCTGGCCACGGATGGCGGATGTTGGCCTTGGGCCAGTGG
>JAJDZX010000093.1 GCA_022824395.1 Alphaproteobacteria bacterium | reverse complement strand
CGACAAGCCCCGCAAGGACGTCTGGCTCCGGCCCCTCCGGCGCGATTGGCGGCGCACACTCAATCGGTAAAATCCTCGGTGTCGGCGGAATGCGCGATCAATCAGGCAGACGGCTTCCACGGCCCGACGGAACCTTTACCGCCAGACCATGCCGCAGCTCGACGGGGTATTGAAAAAATCTGCATTCGTTTTGATGACGGAATGTATTTTCCTTGAACCAATATAGGGCTATATCATTGATATAACGATGGAAAATAAAATGTCTTTATACTTGTTCCGGGATCCCAACCTGGGCGGCGACGGGGAATGCGCCGACTCTGAGCCCCCCGCGCAGGCCCTGGGGGCCCACGTGGCGCCGCTCGGCCTTGCCATTCACTCGGGAACCGGGATGCCCGAAGGCTACCGCGGCGCGGTATTCATTGCCGAGCACGGGTCCTGGAACCGGACACGGAAGATCGGCTACCGGATCACCGTCGTCCGGCTCGCCGACGACCACCGGACCGCGCTGGGCTACGAAACGTTCGCCGACGGATGGCTCAGGAACGAGCGCGCCTGGGGACGTCCCGCCGATGTGCTGGAGGCGCCGGACGGTTCCCTCATGATTGCCGACGACCGGGCCGGCATGATCTATCGAATCCGCTACGTCGGCGAAGGATCCGACGCGGGCGGCGGCTGAGCGCGGCTACTCGCTTTCGACCCGTGTGCCGTCGGGATAGGTCGTCACGGTCCGGCCTTGCGCCGCACCATTCGCGAAGTTGGCTTCCAGCTTCACGCCGTTCGCGTAGGTCAGGATCCCGGGACCGTGGAAGGTGCCGTTTTCGAAGCTGCCTACGTACCGGGTGCCGTCCGAGTACACGAGGACGCCCTGTCCGGTCTGCTGGCCGCCCGAGATCGCGCCTTCGTATCGGGTACCGTCCGCGTAGAGCACCGTCGCTGATCCCTCGAGCCGCTCGCCGTTCTCGTACGTCCCGCTGAACCGGCTTCCGTTGGGGTGCGCGTACGTGCCCTCGCCGTGGAACCGGTTGTTCAGGAAGGCGCCCTCGTAAGTAGCGCCATCGGCGAACCGATAGACGCCTTGCCCCTCACGCCGGCCGTCGACGAACTCGCCCTCGTAGGTAGTCCCGTCGGCGAACCGGAACACGCCCTGCCCTTCGCGCCGGCCGTCGACAAACGTGCCTTCATAGGTCGCACCGTCAGCAAGCGTCAGCTTGCCGACTCCGGACATGGTGCCCGCGACGAAGCCCCCCTCGTAGGCGCCGCCGACGGCGAAGGTCAGCGTGCCCCGACCGGTCATCGCGTTGTCCACGAACGTGCCGACGTAGATGTTGCCGTTGGCGAACGTCAGCGTGCCGGCACCGTGCCGGCGGCCGTTCTCGTACGTCCCCGAGTACGTCTCGACGTCGGGGTGCGTATACCTGCCCTCGCCGTGGAACTGGTTGTCGCTGAACGCGCCCTCGTAGGTCCGGCCGTCGGCAAAACGATACACGCCCGAACCCGTGCGCTGCCCGGCCACGAAGTCACCCTCGTACACGTCGCCGCTCTGGAACGCCAGGGTACCGGTGCCGGTCGGCTGGCCGTCGATGAAGCCGCCTTCGTACCGGCTCCCGTCCGAGTACACCATCGCACCGGTCCCGCTGCGGCGCTCCCCGCGTTCGTAGGTGCCGGTGAAGCTGCTGCCGTCCGGGTGCGTGTACGTGCCCTCGCCGTGGAACTGGTCCGCCTCGAAAGCGCCCTCGTACCTCGCTCCGTCCGCGAACTCCAGCACGCCGTGGCCCGACCAGATGCCGTCCCGGAATTCCCCCTCGTAGCGCAGGCCGTCCGCTGTGCGGAGCACGCCGCGCCCTTCCCGCCGGCCCGCAGCGAAGTCGCCCTCGTAGACGTCGCCGTCCGCAAACCGGAATGTCCCCTGGCCGTCGGGCAGGCCGTCCACGAAATCGCCCTCGTAGACATCGCCGTTCGCGTAGTTGAGCGTACCGGTGCCATGCATGACGCCGCCGCGGATGTCGCCCGTGGAACGGCTACCGTCGGCATACACCAGCGTCCCCGAACCCTGCACCAGCGTGCCGTTCTCGTAACTTCCGGTGTACGCGCTCCCGTTCGGGTGCGAGTACGTGCCCTGGCCATGAAACTGATTGTCCACGAACGCGCCTTCATAGGCTGCGCCGTCGGCAAACCGAAACACGCCCAGCCCCTCACGCCGGCCGTCGACGAATTCACCTTCGTAGGTACCGCCGTCGGCAAACGTCAGCGTGCCGGTGCCCGCCATGACGCCGGCGGCGAACGTACCGACGTAAACATTGCCATCACCGAAGGTCAGCGTGCCGGTGCCGTGCCGCTGGCCGTTCTCGTACGCGCCTGAGTAGGTGATGCCGCCTGGCTCCACGTACGTGCCCTCGCCGTGGAACTGGTTGCCGCGGAACTCGCCCTCGTACGTCCTGCCGTCGGCAAAACGCTGTACTCCCCGGCCTTCCCGGCTGCCGGCCACGAAGTCACCCTCATACACGTCGCCGCCCTGGAACGTGAGCTTGCCAACGCCCGCCGGCTGGCCAGCCACGAACGGACCCTCGTACACGTCGCCGCGCGCAAACGTGAGCGTGCCGGCGCCGGTTCGCTGACCGGCCACGAACTCCCCTTCGTAGACATCGCCGCTCTGGAACGTGAGCTTGCCAATTCCGGCCGGCTGGCCGGCCACGAACGGACCCTCGTACACGTCACCGCGCTGGTACGTCAGCCTGCCGACGCCCGCCGGCTGACCGTCCACGAACTCCCCTTCGTACACGTCGCCACCCTGGAACGTGAGCTTGCCGACCCCGGCCCACTGACCATCCACGAACTCCCCTTCGTAGAGGCTCCCGTCCGCGTACACCCGCGTCCCCGAGCCGCTGCGGCGCTCGCCGCGTTCGTACGTGCCGCTGAAGGTGCTGCCGTCCGGGTGCGTGTAGGTGCCCTCGCCGTGGAACTGGTCGTCTGCGAACGCCCCCTCGTACCGCGTCCCGTCCGCGAACTCCAGCACGCCCTGACCCGAGCGCGCGCCCGCCTGGAACTCGCCCTCGTAGCGGGAGCCATCGGCAAACCGGAACACTCCGCGGCCATCGGGCCGGCCGGTCGCGAAGCCGCCCTCGTAGACGTCGCCGTTGTCGTACGCGAGCGTGCCGGTGCCGGACATCTCGCCGTCGACGAACGTGCCCTCGTACGCATTGCCGTTCGCGAACGTGAGCGTCCCCGAGCCATGCATGACGCCGCCGCGGATCTCGCCGACGTAATGGCTCCCGTCCGCAAAGCGCATCTCGCCCTGCCGCTCGGCGTCGGGAGCCGGTCCCGGCGGGGCGGGCGCCGAAACGTCCTCGTTCGCGTCCTGCGCATGTACCTGCAGCACACCCCCGGCTCCGAAGAGCACGATCAGGGCGCCAGCGATGTGTGCAGCGAGCGGCGGCATGCGGCGGAGTGTAGCCGATGCAGGAAGCCTTCCGAGCGGCTCAGTCAGGCGACCGCGATCCGGGTCTCGGCTTGGGCCCAGGCACCCGAGGCCGGCGGGCACGTGCTCCGTTCCCAGTTGGCGGGTTCGGAGAAAATCTCGGTCAGGAGCCGTCGATTCAACTCGTGCCCGCCCCGGACGAAGGTCACACGACCGAGCAGCGGTGCCCCCGCGAGATAGAGGTCGCCGACGCAATCGAGCACCTTGTGCCGAATAAACTCGTCGGGGTAGCGAAGCCCGCCCCTCGCGTCGACACGCATGCCGTCGACCTGGATCACGTTCCCCGGATTCCCGCCGAGCCCGAGTCCCTGGCTGAGCAGGGTCTCCGCATCCTCGGGCGTGCAGAAGGTGCGGGCGGGGGCAAGTTCATCCCTGAACCGGGATCCCTCGAGCGTGAACTCGTAACTCTGCCGGCCGATTGCCGTGCCCGGGTAATCGATCGTGCCGCGCACCACGAACGCCTCGGCGGGCTCCATCTGCACGGAGCCCGAGCCGTTGTCCACGCGCACCGGCCGACGAACCCGGATCCAGGACCTCAGACGGTCCTGCGCCACCACGCCGGCCTCCTCGAGCGGGCCCACGAGGCCGGCGGCCGATCCGTCCAGAATCGGAACTTCGCGGCCGTTGAGCTCCACCCGGGCATTGTCGATGCCCAGTCCGGCAAACGCCGCCAGCAGGTGCTCGACGGTCCAGATCGATGCGCCGTTGCCCGCGCCGAGCATCATCGTCCGGCGCCTGGCGTCGGTGACCCGCCCCCACTGTGCGGGAACTTCCGGCGACCCGGGCAGATCCGTCCGCACCAGGACGATTCCGGTGCCGGCGGACGCGGGATGGATCGTCATCGCCACCGGTTCACCGGTGAAGAGCCCCAAGTCGTGGTACGAGACGGGCCTGGCAACGGTGTGCTCAATTGCGCGCATCGGCGATCCCGGCGACATCAACAAATCGGACTCCAAGCCCGCAAGCGGCGGAGCCGTGCCTGGCCGGGGAGCGCCGCATCCCGCAGGCGAGGCGGTTCCATGGACGCCAGACGAGACGCAGCCGGAGCCAATGTATCGTCGGGGCGCCGGATCGGCCAATCAACAATCATTTCAATTGTTGCAGTACCGTGAACACCTCGATTGCGCCAATCGGGGCAGGCGCGGCGGTTGCCCGTGGGGGCACCATGTCGACACGGGCTGCACTTGGTCACAGCTGACCACCCCCTCTCCCTCGCCACCGTTCACCAGGCGGGTGCAAAAAACGGAGTGAAGTACCCGCCCCCCGGTCCTTCTCCGGCAGTCGCCAACCTCCGCTTGCCCAGCCGCGGGCATCATCGCACCGGCGACCTGCACGGGCCCGTGCGGCGCCCACGCGGGATGCCATCCCGTCGTGGAATCGGTAGAACTCGCATCTGCGGCGGCCCCGCCGGACCGCCACCTGTCGCAGCAACGCACCGGCCCGGTGATGTCCGGGCACCCGTCGGCCCAAGCCCGCATGCGCACCTCCCCAGGGATTTTCCATGAACCAAATCGAGACCATTGATCCTGCCGTCGTCGAGGCCAGCCGTCGCGCCACCGGCGATGAGACTCCCATCGATTTCCGCACCCTCGTCGACGCGCCGGTTGCCGACATCCGGGCCGCCTACGACGAGACCTGCCTCTATTGGAATGCGAGTCCGCCGGCGATGGCGGTCGTCACGGATACTGCGCTGGAAGGCCCGCACGGCGAACTGCGCGCGCGCATCTACCGTCCGTCCGAGGCGGTGCTTCCCGGCCTCCTCTATTTCCATGGCGGCGGCTTCATGCTCGGGAGCGTCGAGACGCACGACACCATGTGCCGCCTGCTGGCTCGTGAGGCGCAGGCCGCCGTGATCTCCGTGGACTACCGCCTGGCGCCGGAGCACCGGTTTCCGATCGCCGTCGAGGAATGCGTGTTCGCCTGCGACTGGCTGGTCGAGCACGGCGCGGAGTTCGGCGTGGACACCGCCCGGCTCGCCGTCGGCGGCGACAGCGCCGGCGCCAACCTCGCCCTGACCGTCCTCAACGAGCGGCGGACGCCGCTCTGCGCGGGAATCCTGTTCTACGGCTGTTACGGGCATCTGCCGGAACTCGGCTACTCCCTTGGCGCGGCCGCGAAGGCCTACGGCGACGGGCGCTACGGGCTCGGCCTCGCCCTCATGCGACGGTTCTACGCCGACTACCTACGCGATGATGCCGACGGTCACGATCCCCGCTTCTGTTCTCTTCGCAGCAACGTTCGCGGCCTGCCCCCGGTCCTGTTGACGGCGGCGGCGCTCGATCCGCTACGCGACGACGCAGAGGCCTTCCGGTTGCACCTCGAGGCCGCCGACGTCCCGCATCGCTACATCCTGTACCCCGGCATGCCGCACGGCTTTCTCAAGCTCGCACCCGAAGTGGACGCCGCGCAGCAGGGACTCCGCGATGCGGCCGCCTATCTGCAGGAGCACTGGGGACACTGAAGCCCGGCCCGGGCATTGACACCCGGGCCCCCGCTGACGACGCTCCGTGGTAGTAATGTGACCGGTCGGCGCCGAACCGGAGAGATCCCGCGGCGGGACGGCGTCCGTCCGCTCGCCAGTTCGTCCCGACCAAGGAGAAGCCGTTGAGCGATCTGCTGCGCGAGATCGATGAAGATCTTCGCATTGAACGGTTGCGTCGCCTCGGACGCCGCTACGGTCCCGCGGCGGCAGGTACCGCCGCGCTTGTCGCCGTCGTGGTCGGTGGCTGGTTCTTGTGGCAAAACCATCTCGAGGAGCGGCGGGCTGAAGATGCGGACCGCTACGCAGCCGCGATCGCGGCCCTCGAGGACGGCAACACCGGGCTGGGCATCTCCGATCTCGCCAACCTGACCCGCGAGGCCGAGCCGGGGTACGCACTGCTTGCCAAGCTCTCGGAGGCGGCGGCTCTCACCGCCACCGGCGATCGGGCCGCGGCCATCAGTCTCTACGACACCATCGCGCGCGACGGCGACGCGCCGGCCCACTTCCGGGCGGTCGCCGATCTCCACGCGGCATTCCTCATGCTGGACCAGGGCGCCGCCACAACCATCCGCGAACGTATCGCCTGGCTCCTGGCGGATCCGGCCGGACCTTGGTACGCACTGGCCCGCGAAGTCAACGCCCATCTCGCCTACCGAGAATCTGAGATTGACACGGCGAAGTCCGAATTCCAAGAGCTGGCCGCCGATGCCAACGCGCCGAACGGCGTGCGGATTCGTGCGCGGCGGATGCTGCTGCTTTGGCCCGACCGGGAGGGCTAGATGCACGTCGTCGCCCTCGCGCTCGCGACACTAGTTCTCGCGGGATGCACCTCCTGGTTCGGGGCCGACGAAGATCCGCCGCTGCCTGGCGAGCGGGTCTCGATCCTGGCTCTCGAGGAGCGCCTAGCCCCGGCCGACGACACTGGTGATCCGGTTGCCCTCACGGAGCCCGTGGCCGACACCTGGCCGCAGCAGGATGCGAACGCAGACAACCGGCCGCCCCATGCGGCGTATTCGGGCGCCCTCGCCGTTGCCTGGAACCTGAATGTCGGCAGCGCCGAATCTCGAACCTCACGCGTGCTGGGGCAGCCCGTGGTCGGCGAGGGCCGCCTCTATTTTCTCGATGCCGACGGCCGGGTGTTCGCGCTGTCGCTGGAAAACCGGCGAACGGTCTGGACCCGGTCCATCCGACCCCAGGGAGAGGACGGCGGACGCGGTGTCGGCGGCGGCGTGGCGCTGGACGGCGGGACCCTGTTCGTGACCACAGCGTACGGCGACGTGCTGGCGCTTGACGCCGCAACCGGGGATGTGCAGTGGCAGCGCGGTTACGGCATTCCGTTTCGCGCGGCCCCAACCGTGCAGGGAGCGCGGGTGTACGCCGGCCTGCTCACCGATCAGACCGTGGCGCTCCAGCGGGCGGACGGAAGCGAGATCTGGTTGCATGACGGCGCATTCAAGCAGGGGCCGTCGCTGCTGAACGCGCTGCCGGCCGCCGCCAACGATGATGTCGTGATCGCCCCGTATTCCACGGGCGAGATCGTCGCCCTTCGGGCCGACAATGGCCGGGAGGCCTGGCGGGTACCGCTGGTGGAAGTCTTCCGGGGAGCTGCGCAGATCGAGATCGAGGATGTCGCCGGCGGCCCCGTCATCGATGCCGGCTCCGTCATTGCCGGCGGCGCCACCGGGCTGCTCGGCAGCTTCGACCTGCAGACCGGGGCGTTGCAGTGGCGCGTCCCGCTGTCGGTCGCGCACACTCCGCGCGTGACCGGGGACTGGCTGTATGCCGTGACCGCGGACGGTGAGGCAGTGTGTCTGCGGCGAAGCACGGGCAACGTGCGCTGGCGCACGAATCTCGCGGATGTCCTCGGCGTCGACGACGACGATGACGAACTCGCGTGGTCCGGCCTGATCGTCGCCGGCGGGACGGTTATCGTCGCCGGATCCCAGCGGCTGGTGAGCCTTGACCCCTCGGACGGCTCCGTGGTCCACACCGCCGCCCTCCAGGGCAATCCGGCGAGCGCACCGATCGCCGCCGGCGGCACCCTGTACGTGCTGACCCGCGAGGGCGCGATCGTCGCGCTGAACTGAGGGCGGTCGTCCATGCAGTTGCGGGTGGCGATCGTCGGCCGCCCCAACGTCGGCAAGTCGACGCTGTTCAATCGCCTCGCCGGCCGGCGGGCGGCCCTCGTCGATGCAATGCCAGGCATGACGCGGGATCTCAACGTGTCGTCCGGACAGGTCGGCGCCGGAGACATCCAGATCGTCGACACGCCTGGCCTAGAAGAAGCGGATGCCGACACGCTGGCCGCCCGAATGACCAGGGCCAGCGAGCAGGCCCTCTCCGAAGCCGATCTGGTCCTGTTCATGATCGATGGCCGGGCGGGCGTGACCCCGGTCGACCGGGTGTACGCGCGGCTGGCCCGGGTGCATGCTCGCGACGTCGCCCTCCTGGTAAACAAATGCGACAGCCCCGCCCTCGCCGCACAGGCAGTCGAAGGGTTTGAGCTCGGGCTCGGCGAGCCGATTCCGATCTCCGCGGAGCACGGCCTCGGAATCGGCGATATCGAAGCGGTGATTGCTGCTCGACAGTCCACGGAAGCGGCGGTCGCCGCGGACGCCCCGGACCCGGCCCGACCGGTTTCCATCGCCATCGTCGGGCGCCCGAACAGCGGCAAGTCCACGCTCACCAACCGGCTGCTTGGCGAGGAGCGGATGCTGACCGGGCCGGAACCCGGGATCACGCGCGATTCACTCGGACACGCCTGGACTTGGCGCGACCGCCGGGTGGAGCTCGTCGATACCGCCGGGCTGCGGCGCAGCAGCAGAATCGACTCGCGCACCGAGGCCGTTTCCGCCGAGGCCACGCGGCGGGCGCTTCGCTTCGCCGAGGTGGCCGTGCTCATGCTCGACTGCAGCGAGGCCCTGGTCGACCAGGAC
Organism: Alphaproteobacteria bacterium; assembly: GCA_022824395.1. Classification (GTDB taxonomy): domain Bacteria; phylum Pseudomonadota; class Alphaproteobacteria; order TMED109; family TMED109; genus VXPW01. The sequence continues at coordinate 9,626 of JAJDZX010000093.1, read as the reverse complement.
CTGGCCATTGCCGCGGAGGTGGTGGAGGAAGGGCGCGCCCTGGTGGTCGCCGCCAACAAGTGGGACTTGGTCAGGCGACCCGCTCCGGTGCGCCGGGCCCTGACGCAGCGGCTTGACGAGACGCTGCCGCAGGCCCGCGGGGTCCCCTGTGTCCCGCTCTCTGCCCTGACCGGTCATGGAACCAGTCGTCTCATGCAGGCGGTCTTCGCAGTCCACCGGCGATGGGTTCGCCGCGTGCCGACGCCTTCCCTCAACCGCTGGCTGCGCGATCAAATCGATGCCCACCAGCCTCCCCGGGCGGGCGGGCGCGCCCAGCGTCTCCGATTCATGACGCAGGTCAATGTCCGCCCGCCCACTTTTGCGCTGTTCGCCAACCACCCCAAAGGGCTGCCCCGGAGCTATATCCGCTACCTCGCCAACGGTCTCCGCGACACCTTTGACCTTGATGGCGTGCCGCTGCGCATCATGGTGCGCAAGGGCGACAATCCCTACGCGGGCCGGTCCGCCGACTGACCCGCAGCCAACCGGCTGCGCGAACCCGACCGCAACCTCGGGAACGCCTCCGGCCCGGGCTAGGACGTTCCTGGTCCATGGAGGGCCTGGACCGGGCGCCACGCCCGCCCGTCAACCGCCACCTTGTCCGGTGTGGCGGCGGCCGATGGCGGCGACCATTTCGGTGGTGGCGCCAATCTTCACCCCGGCGTCGATGAGCGCCACCACGTCGTCGCGCTGCATGACGTCGAGAAACGCGATTCCGGTCCGGTCACAGGCGGTCTTGACCCGGTCCCTCGCGGCCAGCATGGCGGGCGGATAGGGCGGATCGTGCGCCTCCCGGTAGCCGTGGGACATGCCCATGTCCCCGGGACCCCATTCCGCGAAGGCGATGCCGGGCACGGCCACGCTGGCCTCCACCTCGCCCAGGGCGCGGCGGTTCTCGATCTTCAGGCCCAGCATCAGCTCCCCCCTCGGGTTGAGCGGCCAGACATCGGCGTGCTCCAGGTAGTCGGCCACCGTCATCCCCCAGATGTCCGCGGCGGTCTCCTGTCCCCCGGAGCCGCGCCGCCCGGCGTCCAGGCGATCACCGACACCCAGCTCGTGAAACGGGTACCGCGACCCCTCCACGAAGGCCTTCACCGCGTCGGGGGTTTCCGCGTGACACAGCAGCAGGCCGTGCACGCCCGCCGCTAGCGCCTGCCGGATCATCCAGGCATTGGCGCGCACGGTCCGGGCGTCGCTGCCGTCCGTCGGCAGCGTCACGATCACGGCGGGGGTCCGGTGCCCGCTGCCGGTGGGGCCGCCGGCCACCAGTCCGCGCATGAACGCGTGCAGCCCGGGCATGTCGAAGGGCTGGTGTTCAAGGTCGACGGTCAGATAGTCCGCCCAGGTGCGGGCCTGGCGGACGCCGCTGGCGTGGGACAGCTCGGTGACCACGTCGCAATACACCGGCTGCCCCTGATCAAGCAGTTCGGTGGCCCGGTTGATCCTGTGCATTGCGTGTTCCCGTGTTGCGCCGGGAGCGCCCTAATGGGGCTCTTCTCCGAGGGTTGACGTCGAACCGGTCATGCGGCGAGGGGAGGCCGCGCCAGCGATCAGCCAGTGTGCGCAATGCACGGCGCCGTGCCCTGGTGCCGGACATCCGGCGGCCGAACGGCCGCGCCTACCGCTCAGCTGCGGGCCTTGGGTTGCCAGGTCCCCGCCTTGATCAGCTCGTCGGTGAGACGGTCGAGCGCGCGCTTGAAGAGATCGAGCGCCTCGTCAACCTCGGCCTCGGTGATGACCAGCGGCGGCGAGAACGCCACCGCATCGCCGAGCGGCAGCGAACGGATAATGAGCCCCTCCTCCATCGCGTACCTGCCGAGCGTGGGGCCCACCAGCAGGTCGGGGTCGAACGGCGCCCTGGCCTCCCGGTCCGGGACCAACTCGACTGCCGCCAGCAGGGCTTCGCCACGTACCTCGCCGACGAGCGGATGGTCCTGGGCAACCTCGCGCAGCCGCCGCTGGAAATAGGCGCCGACGTCGGCGCACTTCGCCGGCAGGTCCAGCCGTTCCATGATGTCGAGGTTGGCCATAGCTGCAGCGGCCGCCACGGGATGCGCGCCGTACGTGTAGCCGTGCGCGAAGTTGCTGACGCCGGGCGGTCCTTCCTTGATGACCTGCCAAATCTCTTCAGAGATGATGCTCCCCGACATGGGCACGTAGCCGCTCGTGAGCCCCTTGGCGACGGTCATGATGTCGGGCTCGATGTCGTAGGTCTCTGATCCGAACCAGTTGCCCGTCCGGCCAAAGCCGGTGATCACCTCGTCGGCAATCATGAGCACGTCGTACTTGCGCAGGACCTTCTGGACTTCCGGGAAGTAGCCTTCCGGTGGAACGATCACCCCGCCGGCGCCCATCACCGGTTCGGCGATGAACGCCGCCACCGTGTCCGGGCCCTCCTCGAGAATCATCTCCTCCAGCCGCTCCGCGCACCATCTGGAAAAGTCGCGCTCGCTCATCCCGGGTTCGGCATGGCGCCAGTAGTGTGGAATCTCGGTATGGCGGGCCATCGGCAGCGGCAGGTTGAATGCCGTGTGGACGGCAGGCAGCCCGGTCAGACTCGCCGCCGCGACCGTGACGCCGTGATAGCCGCGGCGACGGGCGATGATCTTCTGTTTCTCTGGCCTGCCCAGCAGGTTGTTGTAGTACCAGACCAGCTTGACGTTGGTGTCGTTGGCGTCCGAGCCCGAGTTGCCGAACATGACCTTGCTCATGTTGTCGGGCACGAGGCGGAGAACGCGGTCAGCCAAGCGAATCGGCGCCTCGGTCCCCATGGAAAAGAAGCTGTGGTAGTAGGCCAGGTCCTCGGCCTGCTTGGCGATCGCCTCGACGACCTCCTGGTGTCCCCAGCCGATATTGACGCACCAGAGGCCTGCCACGGCGTCGATGAACTGCTTGCCCGACGCATTGGTGAGCCGCACGCCGTGTCCCGACACGATGATGTCGGGACCGGTCTCGAGATGCGACTTTAGCGCCGTGTAGGGATGGAGAAAGCTCTGCTTGTCCATCTCCTCGAGAGAGAGATTGTGGTCCTGCTTGATGTCCATCTCCGGATCCCCCGTTGCGATCGCCCGTCGGCCGGCCACCGCAGTGAGCCGCCTGGCCGCCGGATGAGGCGAACCGCTCGCGCATCGCCGTTGCCGGTCATCGTGACCGGTTGCTGTCCGGCGCGAGCCCAATCATAGACAGCCGGCCCCCACGCGAAGCCTGACGCTGTTTGGGCGTTCCATTCGCAGCAGCTTGCGCCTCGCGACCAAATCCGCGAGAACCACGCGTTCCGCAGGCATGCACGGACCGACTTGAAGCATGAACAGCCAACTTTTCTCACCCATCACGCTCCGCGAACTGGAACTCGCCAACCGGATCGTCGTCTCGCCCATGTGCCAGTACCAGGCCGTCGACGGCGCCGCCCAGGACTGGCACCTGATGAATCTCGGTCAGTACGCCATGGGCGCAGCCGGCCTGGCGTTCACGGAGGCAACTCACGTCGCACCCGAGGCGCGGATCACGCACCGCTGCCTCGGCCTCTGGTCGGACGACACCGAGGCGGCGCTCGCCAGGGTCGTGGATTTCTGCCGGCAGCACGGGGTCACCGCGCTCGGCGTCCAACTGGCCCACGCCGGCCGGAAGGCATCGTGCCATCCGCCCCTGGCCGGCGGCAGACCATTGGAGCCAGCGCACGGGGCGTGGACCACGCTGGCACCCTCCGCCCTCCCCTATGACGACGGCTGGCACGTGCCGAGGGCCCTGGACCTCGACGGCATTGCCCGGGTCAAGCGGCAGTTTGTCGACGCGGCGCAGCGCGCCGCCCGGCTGGGTTTCGATGTCGCGGAAGTGCACGCCGCCCACGGCTACCTGCTGTCGGAGTTCCTGTCGCCCCTCTCCAACCAGCGTGAGGACGCCTACGGCGGCAGCCGGGAGAATCGCATACGCCTCCTCCTGGAGATCTTCGAGGCCGTGCGTGCCGTCTGGCCACGTGCCCGCCCGCTTGGCGTGCGGATCTCCGCCAGCGAGTGGGTTGACGGGGGTTGGGACATTGAGGACAGCGTCGTGCTCGCCCACGAACTGCGGGCGGCGGACTGCGACTTCCTCGATGTCTCCTCGGGCGGCAACCACCCCAAGCAGGCCATCCCGCTCGGCCCGGGCTATCAGGTGCCGTTCGCCGAGCGCATCAGGGCGGAGACCGGCATGACCACGATGGCCGTCGGCATGATCACCGAGCCGCGGCAGGCCGAGGACATCATTGCCTCAGGCAAGGCGGATCTCGTCGCCCTGGCGCGCGGCATGATGTTCGACCCCCGCTGGGCCTGGCACGCCGCCATTGCGCTGGGCGCGGACACCGCGTACGCCGAGCAGTACGCGCGCTGCCATCCCTCGGGCCGGCCCGAGGTGTACCCGGCCCAACGGGTCGTCAGCTAGCGTCCTGAGCGGGAAGATGGGCGACTGCATAACTGATGTTATGCACCTCAGCAGGACGTTGTGATCCTGTGCACGTCACGGTCGGAATGCCGGACATGGAGGCGCCCGTTTATTGCCGGGTGCGCAGAGGCGACGCCTGGACGACCGCTATGGTGAGAAGCGGCGCCCCCGCACCGATGACTGCAACGGTGATCAGCAGCCAGCCCAACTCGCTGTAGTCGGCGGTGACCTGAATCACGTCGGTGACGCGGTCGCGCACCTCGCGGGTGACGACGTAAAACTCGTTCAGGTACTTGGTCAGCAGGCTCGAGGCCGACAGCGCGAGGTTGGTGAACGAGGCCATGACGGCGAAGAAGGTCGCCTTCAGATGGGCCGGTGCGTTCTTGGCGATCCAGGCGAGCATGGGAATCATCGCGACCTGCGCCAGCGGGGATTCCATGGCCGCGTCCACAATCGCGATGAAGCGGGCGTCCACCACACCGCCGGTCGGCGGTCCTGTCCATTCGTGCAGGCCGTAGTACAGGCCGATGTTGGGCAGTGAGAGGATGCCGCCGGCGACCGTCAGCAATGCGACGACGTAGGCGATCGGGCGGCTGGCCATGATCGGACGCAGCACCAGCATTCCCACCAGCGCCAGCATCGAGGCGATCAGCGACAGAACCGACAGGAACTGCTGATCGAAGCCGAGCACGTCGATCTCGAACCAGGTCGCGCCGGGTCCGGGCAACGGCACGGCGCGGAACACGAAGATGATGATGGCAGTGCCCAGCAATGCGGAACGCACGCCGGGCGTCAGCTCGCGGATCAGGCGATGCATCAGGAACAATACGACCGTCATCGAACCCGCAAAGATGATCTCCTGCGCGAACGGGACTTCGCCCAGCCCGACCGTCAATGTGATGACCACGAAGGCGCCGCTGCCGCCGAAGATCCACCAGTTGGGCGCGGTCTTCTCCGCCGACGCGAACAACAGCGCGTCGATGCGAGCGTCCGCAACGCCGGCTTGCCGCATGCGGCGCGCGCGGGTGCGGAGCGATGCCGCCCCACACACGACACCGGCGACGGAAATGACCGGGATGATGAGGGCGAACAGATAGATGCGGGTGTAGATCTCGGCCTTTTCCGGCTCCGAGAGCGCCTCGACGCCGGAGAACATGACGATGTTGACAGCCGCCACCGCGACGATGCCGCCGATGATCGCGAACCGCCCCAGCGTCTGCATGGTCGTGTGCATCGCCTTGATCTGGTGATCGGCGAACGGCCGCCCGCCGCTGTCGGCGTGCGGCACCGCCTCCACCGTCATGGCGTCGGCGACCACGTCCTGCACGACGTAGCCGGTGGGTGCCAGCAGCGCGCTCAACACGTACCAAGCCTCGACCGGCATGATCGCCGCCATGGCGTCGGTTTGGGCGATCAGCGCGTACATGATGATGAGACTGAGCGCGATCACGGATGCACCTGCGTAGACCAGCAGCGCCTTCCACCGCCAGATCAGATCCACCAGATGGCCGAGCGGCATCTTCAGCGCCCAGGGAATGCCGGCCCAGAACGACAATGAGGCCAGGAACGCCGCCGACAGATCGAGATAGTTCTTGACGAAGAAGACACCGACGATGCCGGTCAGCCCCGAAACACCGGCGGCCAGGTAGACCATCAGAGGTGGCAGATAGGACCAGCGCAACTGGCGCCCAAGGTCGAGCACCGTCACGTCCAACCAGCGGCCTAAGCCGCCCGTGACAGCTGACATCCCCGTGTTCTCCCCCTCAGCGCGGCATGGTCACGCACCTGCCCGCCGCGGATGTCACAACCTTCGCCCGATCAGGTACCAGGTCCGTGGCCGGTCCTTCCCCATCCCATCAAGCCCGTCGCGCACCTCGAATTCGAACGAGTCCTTGAGGCGATCATAGATGGCCTGCGGGCCCTGTCTGAGGACGGGCCCGAGCTTCTGCGAAGTTGCGAGTGACGTTGTCGCGGCGGAGGTCAAGCGAGGAGTTCCGGCGGCAGTACCCCACCGGACGTGCGGAAGTCCCACGCGTTCGGGTTGATCAGAAGGCCAGTCTTGCGGATTGCACCCCGCTGCGTGATGCCGGTCCCGGTGTTTCCGCGGCGCGGACCACGCCGTTCCGCGCCCCCTGCGGCCGGCGTCTCCGGATGGGCCCATGGCATGCCCACAGGCGGCAGCGTCCGTGCGCAGGGTCCTGCCGCCTGGCGGGCGCCCACCCCGGCCCTGCCACCATAGGGGCGTGGCGGTCGTTTCCGGCCGTCCCATCTCAAAAGCGAACCGCCCCGGAAGGGCACCCGATCCGGTCTGCCGGCGGCGATACGTCCTTGACTACCGACGGTGCACAATGGTTAATATGTCAAATTCAATATGATACGCGTCGAGCTTGCAGTCGGACAATGCGTTATCGCCACCGATGCCGGTCGACACCGCGAAGCCGGTCGAGGTGTCAGGCACGGTCAACGGATAGACGGTCTGCGCAAAACTACTGCCTTGACCATGTCGCCCCCTGGCCCGGTATTGCCGACAAGTCTTGCCGATAGCGCGCTTCCCGGCACCTGACATCCCCCCGCCGAAACGAGAGAGCAATGCCTGAGACACCCCTGCTCGATACCATCCTGGAGCCGAGCGATCTCAGGGCCTTGGAGCCGAACCAGCTGCGGCAGGTCGCGGACGAACTCAGGGCCGAAACGATCGATGCGGTGTCCGTGACCGGCGGGCATCTCGGTGCCGGCCTGGGCGTCGTCGAACTCACCGTGGCGCTGCACTACCTGTTCGACACGCCGGCGGACCGCATCATCTGGGATGTGGGACATCAGGTGTACCCGCACAAGATCCTGACCGGCCGCCGCGCGCGCATCCGAACGCTCCGCCAGGGCGGCGGGCTGTCCGGCTTCACCAAGCGGTCTGAGAGCGAGTACGACCCGTTTGGCGCCGCGCACGCATCGACGTCCATTTCGTCCGCTCTCGGGTTTTCCGTGGCCCGCGACCTGCAAGGCAAGGACCACAGGGTGATCGCCGTGATCGGCGATGGCGCGATGACCGGCGGCATGGCCTTCGAGGGTCTCAACAATGCCGGCGCCATGGCCAACAAGCTGATCGTGATCCTCAATGACAACGAAATGTCGATTGCGCCACCGGTCGGCGCCCTGTCGGCCTATCTATCGCGCCTGATTTCCTCCAAGTCGTACCGGTCCCTGCGCGATTTCGGGCTGCAGATGTCGAAGCGGTTCCCGGACACGCTGCATCGCTCGGCCCGTCGGGCCGAGAGCTATGCGCGAAGCCTGCTGACCGGCGGCACCCTGTTCGAGCAGCTCGGCATGTTCTACGTCGGACCGATCGACGGCCACAACCTCGACCACCTCGTCCCCGTGCTGCGCAACGTGCGCGACGATGAAGCCCAAGGGCCCATTCTCGTTCACGTCGCCACCCAAAAGGGCAAGGGCTACGCGCCGGCGGAGCATTCGGACGACAAGGGGCACGGCGTCGGCAAGTTCGATGTGGTAAGCGGCGCGCCCAAGACCAGCGCCGGCTCCAACGCCCCTCCGAGCTACACGCGCGTGTTCGCGGACGCGCTCATCGAGGAAGCCCGCCGCGACGACCGAATCGTGGCCATCACGGCCGCGATGCCGTCCGGGACCGGCGTCGACCGCTTCGGAGACGTCTTCCCGGACCGGACGTTCGACGTGGGTCTGTCCGAACAACACGCCGTGACCTTCGCGGCTGGCCTCGCCGCCGAGGGGATGCGGCCTTTCGCCGCCATCTATTCGACCTTCCTGCAGCGGGCGTTCGACCAGATCGTGCACGACGTGGCGATTCAGCGCCTGCCCGTGCGATTCGCCATCGACCGGGCCGGATACGTGGGGGCGGACGGACAGACCCACTGCGGCGCCTTCGACATCGCCTACCTGGGGTGCCTTCCCGACGTCGTGCTCATGGCCGCGGCCGATGAAGCCGAGCTGGTCCACATGGTCACCACCGCGGTGGCCATCGATGACCGACCATGCGCATTCCGGTACCCCCGAGGAAGCGGAGTCGGGGTGACGCTTCCGGAAAGTCCCGAGGCATTGCCCCTGGGCCGGGGCCGCATCGTCCGGGAAGGAACGCAGATCGCCCTTCTCTCCTACGGAGCGCGCCTCCAGGACTGCCTCAAGGCAGCCGAAGAACTCGAAGCCAGCGGTCTCTCGACGACCGTGGCGGATGCCCGCTTCGCCAAGCCGCTCGACGAGGACCTGATCAAGCGACTCGCCGCCCACCACCAGGCGCTCGTCACGGTCGAGGAGGGATCAATCGGCGGCTTTGCCTCCCAGGTGATGCACCTACTCATCCGGGAGGGCGTGTTCGACTCCGGTCTGGCCTTCCGGCCGATGGTCATGCCCGACCAGTTCCTTGACCACGACACGCCTGCAGCGCAGGTCCAGCGCGCCGGGCTGGACAGCGCGCACATCGTCACCATTGTGCAGGAGGCGCTCAACAGGACGGGATAAGCGGCCGCCGGCACGCCGCCCATGCATCGCTCACGGTGAGAATGCAAATGATTTGCATTTGCATTTCTACCCTGCTATGGTGCGGTCCGTCCGGACTGCATAGCAGTCAGCGACGGAGGGATGTACACCGCGATCTACCCGGATCGCAACCTCGCGACCAGGGAACCCGTTTGTCCGTTCGCCAATCCAGCGGCCGGCACCTCCTCACGAACGGGTTCCCTGGCGCCAACCGTCGAGGTGCTGGCGCCCCGGCCCTGCCCGCCGCCCGGACCGGGTCATCTCCCCGCCTCCCCGGTGACTACGGCATGCCTCAGCGCCTTCCCGCCCGGCGCAGGTCGGACTGGCCCGAACCGGCTGTCATGCGATGCCGCCGACCGCTGGAAACGACTCACCGACGGCCAGCAGCACGTGCGACGCCAAACGCACCGCCTCGATGGACGCCTCGACACCAGGACGCAGCGTGGCAGCTCGTCGAACAAGGTCCGGACGCCTGAGCCGCGGGCAGCAGGCCACGGCCAAGCGCCATCGGCAGAAGCCCTTTTTCTAGACATTATGGATTTGACCTGCCCTGGCCTCGACGTCCGTGGGTTACGTTGAGGTTAGGACCTTCATTGCAGAGCCACCTCGAGGAGGGCAGGTCATGGAAGAGTGTAGCGCCTACGTTGGCTTGGATGTGCACAAGG
>JAJDZX010000016.1 GCA_022824395.1 Alphaproteobacteria bacterium | reverse complement strand
GCGGCCGTCGAGGTCGAGGTGCTCACGATCTGCACGGAGCGGGCCGAGGCGATCGCCCGCCTGCTGGACGCCCAGGGACGGCTTGACGGCGCGCTTGCGGTGCAGAGGGCGACCGTCCCGACGCCCTCCGCCGTGCTCGCCTCGGTCGCGGATGACCGCGTGGAGCGGCTGCGCGGCGAGATCGTGTCCCTGCGCGACCGGATCGCCCGGCTCGAAGGGGGGCCGGAGGGTCCGGAGACGGAGGACACGCTTGCCGAGCTGCGCACCGACCTTGCGACGGCGGAGGCGGACCTGGCGCGCATCGAGGAGGCCGACGCTGCGGCCTCCGCGTCGCCTGGGGATCTCCTGCCGGCCGGATCCCTCGCGACCGAGCCCGAGATCGCGCCGCCGTCAGGTGCAGCGCCCCCGATCATGTCGGACGGGTCGGAGACGGCCGATGACATCCCGCCGCCCGTGATGCCGCCAGGATCGGAATCGCCGACTCAGGCCGCGGCCGATGTCCCGTCCGATTCTCTTCCGCCGCCGGGCACGGGGCAGGCCGGGGCGAGGCTCGGGGAGCATTCGTCGGCCTTGAGCGGGCAGGACCTCGAGTCCTCTCCGCCGTTTTCCGAGGCGCCGCCAGCCACCGCGGCAGGGGACGGTCGGCCGCGGGACGGCCGGACCGAATGGCAGGTGATCCACGCGGTTCGCAACGGCGACGGCCCTTGGGAGGTGCTGCTTCAGGGGTCCCGCGAGATCGCGATCCCGGTGCCGGGCGCGACCCGGGATGATCCGCCCACGATTCATTGGCAGCCGGTTCTGGACCGCCCCGTGACGCTGTCCGTGGGCGAGCGCCGGGATGACGGGCTGACGCTTCTCGAGGTCGCGCGGGAAGGTGTCTGGATCGACGATCCGGCCTCGCCGGACGGGACGCCGGTGCTTGTTCGGTTCCGCACGAACGAGTCCGTCGCAGCGGGCGCGGCGGCTTGGGAGTTCAGCACGGTCGAGGAGGACGGTTGATGAGGGCGGAAGCCGGAAACGGGGCTGAGCGGAGCCAGGCCCGGTCGGGCGGCCCGGATCGGATGAACGGCGCCGATCCCGCATCGCGCGGTCGCGCCGTGTTCGGCCCGCGAACGCGGTCCGCGCTTGCCCGGCTGGGCATTGGTCGCCGCGAGACGCCGAAGATCGGCAAGGGCGGGGCCTACGCGATCGGCTCCGCGAGCTTCCGGAAGGCGTGCGCCATCCTCGAGGACGGAACGGTGCTGATCGTGAAGGCGTACAACAGCGGGCCAGTCGCCGCCGAGCTCGCGGAACTGCGCGCGCACTACGACCTGCCGGAGGAAACGGCGCGCCGTGCAGCGACACTGGACGAGATCGCGGAACTCCACGGCACGGCCATGCAGGAGGTCGTGTCGCGCAGCCCGACCCCCGGACAGCGTCGGCTCCTGACGCTCGTGCGGGAGGCGCAGTGGCTGGGCGCTTCGGACATCAAGCTCAAGGACTACGGAATCCATGGTGTCGCGCGGATCAAGTGCGGCGCTGGCGAGCACACCCACGGATCCCAGTGGCAGGAGGAGGAGGTCAAGCAGGCGGTCAACTGGTGCCACGGCGTCCGGGACGGTGGCGACGGAAAGGCGTCGCTGGTCGAGGGCACGCCCGCAGGGTTCTCGATCGGCCAGGGGGGCATGCCGGACGGCATGCCGGAGGGAATCGGCGCCTTGAGGGGTCAGATCGCCTGGCGCGGCGACACGCGTCGCTTCCTGAACCTCCGGCTGCTGCCGAAGCCGGATCCCTCGACCTGCGGCGATCTCGCCGGGCTCGGCCTGGAGAAGGACGTCCTCGAGGCGCTGGCGGCGGAGCGCCGCTCGGACGCGGGGCTGGTGATCGTGGGCGGCAGCACCGGCGACGGCAAGTCGACGACGCTCGTGCGCAACCTCCAGAGGCTCTACGAGGAGCGGGACCGGGGAATCTCGATCGCCACACTCGAGGATCCGATCGAGTACGTCATCCGGGCCGACGGGATCGACCAGTTCGCCGTCCCGCCCGGCAACACGCCCGAGGAGCGCAGCGCAAACTGGTCGCAGATGCTGATGGTGTTCGTCCGGATCAATCCGGACGTGGGCATGATCTCCGAGATCCGTTCGGCCGCGGACGTGAACGAGATCCTCCACTTCGTGAGCAGCGGGCACAAGGTCTACACGAGCGTGCATGCATCCTCGGCAAACGGGGTGCTGTTCCGGCTGGTGTCGCTCGGGGTCCTTCCCTCGGAGCTGAGCGGGCCGGACATGGTCAACCTTGTGATGAACCAGAAGCTGGTTCCGACGCTTTGCGACGGCTGCGCCGAACCGCTGTTCGGCCCCGCGCTGGCACGCGTCGAGGAGTGGCTCGCAAAGGACCCGCTGGGGGACACTCCGCCCCGGTCAGTGCCGCGCAGGCGCAACCGCGCGGGCTGCGAGAAGTGCCTTGCGCCCTACGCGCGTCTCTCCGGCGCGCCCCAGGAGACCGCGAAGGCGGCCTGGGCCGGATACCAGGGCCGGAAGGCGACGGCGGAGTTCATCAGGGTGGACAACGAGTACCGGCGTCTCCTGGAGAAACGCGACGCGCTGGGAGCACGGGAGCACTGGCTGGCACCGAAGGTCGGTGGCGGGATGGGAGGCATCCCGCTGGCGACGCGGCTCCGTCGCCTCGTGGCAGCGGGCGTGACGGATTTCGAGCACGTGACTAACGAGACGCTTCCGGAGCCTCGTCGGGCGCTGGCCGGTCCGGAGCGTGGCAGACCGGCGGACGACGGACGGGCGGAGGGGACACGATGACCGGATGGAGACCACTCCTGGCGCGGATCCTTGCCGATCTCCGCCGCCTTGACGCGGCGCTCACGCGAGGGCTGGGCAAACCAGCCGAAAGGGCGCCGCTCTCCGGCGACGCGGTCAGGGGACCGGCGCGCCTGCGGCGCAGGCTGGCGTTCGGCCCGAAGGTGCGCGCCGACGTCTGGCAGCTGATCGCCGACGTGGTCAAGGCCGGGATCTCGATCCAGGTGACGACGGAGACGCTGGCCGAAGGGTTCCGGCGGTCCGGTCGGAAGGGCCGGGCGCTCGTTCTTGCCGAGCTGCGTGCGGGCGTGCTCGACGGCAACGCGGGCGAGCGCCTCGCGCCCTACGTG
>JAJDZX010000020.1 GCA_022824395.1 Alphaproteobacteria bacterium | reverse complement strand
AACGTATCCGGGCCATCGGATGTCGTCGCCAACGGGGTGGAGGAATGCTTCGGCAGCGTCTCGGTGGGCCGCCCCGCAGTACTCGGCGTCTCGCCTCCCGAGCAGATCGTCCGTTTGCTCGATGAGCCTCGGTGCGGGCATCTTTCGGGCACATGGGGTTCGCCGCCAGTCCCCGGAGCGCGACGACACCCTCTTGGTCCGGGAAATCCACGAGTACTGAGTCAACCAAGAAGATGCGCACCCGAATCCCCGCCGTGACGAGTGGATAGCCGCTCGATCCGGGCATGCCCGCAGGCTTGACGGACGGAAGCGCGAGGCCACCGGGGTGGCTGCCGGTGGCAGCCGCCGCGGTGTTCCTGGCGGTGCTGGGTTCCTGCGACTCGGATCCGGTGTTGGAGCCGGAGCCGTCGCTCGAAATCGTGCCGGACTCCGTGACCCTGACGCACATCGGAGACCAGTTCGCGTTCACGGTTCGGGGCGGAGAGGCGGTGCGCTGGAATAGCCTGGACCTGGCGGTGTTCACGGTGGACACCGACGGCACGGTCGCGGCCCGCGGCAACGGCACGGCGCAAGTTCAGGCATGGACTCCCGAGTCGTCCGACCATGCGCTGGTTCGCGTGCGCCAGCTGGCGGACGTGCTCGAAGCGTTTGGGGAGGGACAGCGTGCGGCAGCAGGACTCTCGCTGATCGAGCCAGTCGGCGTGCGCGTGCTGGACGCCGGAGGCGCGCCGATCTCCGGGACGACGGTGCGGTTCGAGCCCGGCGCTGGTCACGGTGCGGTTGAGCGTGTTGAGGTGCAGACCGACAGCACGGGGCTGGCGGCGGCCCGGTGGAAGCTGGGGCCGGAGCCGGGACGGCACACGCTAAAGGTCTCGGCGGAGGGAGTCGCCGCGGTGGAGATAGCGGCCATCGCGCTACAGGCCGACGAGGCGGTCGACTCTTTCGAGGTTCATGCGGGGCAGGATCAATGGGCGTGGAGCGGACGTGCCTTGGCCGAGCCCATCGTGGTCCAGGCCTTGGACCAAGGCGGCCGACCAATGCCCGCTGCAACCGTACGGTTCGAGCCGGACGCGGGCGGTCGCGCCGACCCCGAGATGGTGGTCAGCGACAGCTCGGGGGTGAGTTCGACAACGTGGACCCTTGGGAAGGTCGCCGGGCCTCAGACGCTAGCGATCTCCACCGGAGGCGATGCCCGCGTCGAGGTCATCGCGACGGCGCGGGACCCCGACGGGGCGGTGGCGTCGGTAGAGGTGCGTTCCGGCGAAGATCAGTGGGGCCTCGCCGCGCAGGCACTACCGGATTCCGTCGCCGTTATCGTCACGGACGATACCGGCCAGCCGGTCTGGGGTGCAGAGGTGCGGTTCGAGCCCGAGGCCGGGGGTGGGCGGGCGGATCCGGGCGTGACGGTGACCGACAGCGTCGGGCTGGCGGCGGCGGTGTGGACGCTGGGGCCGGATCCCGGCGCACAACGGCTGGCGGTGACGGCAGGCACCGCGACGGTGATGTTCGAAGCAGTTGCCGTGTCGGACGAAGGGGTCTGCAACCGGACACCCGCGGTAAGCGCGGAGATCGCCAGGCAGGCGGGCGTTAGGAACTGCTCTGACGTGACAGAGGATATGCTCGGAGACATCCCGCGACTCGTGCTAGTCGAGAAGGGCCTCACGCGGCTCTCGGGTCGCGATTTCGCCGGGCTGGCACGGGTAGACGAGCTGTATCTCTCGCGGAACAGACTGACTGAGCTTCCCTCGGGCGCTTTTGCGGACTTGACGCACCTCAGACGCCTGCTCTTGGACAATAACGAGATAACGGACCTATCGCCTGAGGTTTTCGAGGGGCTGTCGCATCTGGAAGATCTGTATTTCTACCAGAATCGGATCACGGAACTCGCGCCGGAGACGTTTGCGGGTCTGCAATCACTCGGGACTCTCGGATTCGGCTTCAATGAACTGACGGACCTGCCCGACGATATCTTCGACGGGCTATCGAATCTGGAAACCTTGACGATGCGCGGGAACATGCTGACGTCGCTACCGGAGGATGTATTCGCCGGTCTGCCGCGCCTTGGATACCTCATAGTAGGCGACAACCGGCTGACGAAACTGCCGCCGGGGCTGTTTTCGGATACGCCGGCGTTGTGGCGAATCGCCTTGGACGGGAACCAGTTGACCGAACTGCCGCCGGAGCTGTTTTCGGATACGCCAGCGCTCCAGCGTCTCTACCTTCAGGACAACCGGCTGACGGCGCTGCCGCAGGGCATCTTCGACGGGTTGCCGGAACTGGTCAGGCTGGACCTGAGCGATAACGATCTGGCCAAACTGCCGCCGGGCGTCTTCTCCGGCACGCCGAAGCTCGCGGAACTGCGTCTTGAGTACAACGATCTGTCGGAGCTTCCGCGGGGTGTGTTTGCGGGTTTGTCGGAACTGGAGTGGGCGACGCTCGGCAGCAACCCCGGCGCGCCGTTTCCGGTACAGCCGGAGTTCGCTCGGGTCGACGACGAAGACCCTCTGGCCGCCGGGCCGGCCGTGTTGGTGGCGCGCGTGCCGGTCGGCGCGCCGTTCGCGTTCGACCTTCCCGTGTCGGTCCAGCGGGGGACGATCTCCCAGGACTTCGTGTCGCTGCTGCCCGGCGACACGGCCAGCGCCCCGTTCACGGTGGCGGGCACGGGCGCGGGCGTGGCCGCGCATGTCGGATTCGGCCCGGCGCCGGAGGTGACGGCGGCGGGCCATACAGGACTTGCGGTCGAGCGGGGAGAGGAACTGGTGCTGTTCGCGAAGACGGAAAACCGGAGCCCGTTCACGCGGTCGCCGGTGCCGGCGCACCGGATGCAGGCCGGGGGTCCGTCGGCGGAGTTGGCGCTAGATGAGTACTTCGGCGACCCCGAAGGGGACACGCTGGCATACGAGGCGGTGACGACGGTGGCGGGCGTGGTCGAGGTGGCGGTCGAGGACGGCGTGCTTTGGCTGGACCCGTT
Organism: Alphaproteobacteria bacterium; assembly: GCA_022824395.1. Taxonomy (GTDB): domain Bacteria; phylum Pseudomonadota; class Alphaproteobacteria; order TMED109; family TMED109; genus VXPW01. The sequence continues at coordinate 914 of JAJDZX010000020.1, read as the reverse complement.
ATCGGTCGACACGACGGAGGTCGAGGTGACGGCGACCGATCCTGGGGGATTGCGGGCCACGCAGCGGTTCCGCGCATGGGTGGTCCCGGAGCCGGACCCGGACGCGTTCGACATCGAGTTGTATTTCGAACCGGGATTCACGCCCGAGGAGGAGGCGACGATTCGCCGGGCGGCCGACCGGTGGATGGAGGCGGTAATGGGCGACCTGCCGGACGTGCCGGTTCGGGGGTCGATATCGGATTACTGTCGTTACCGGGAGCCTGCGAACCTTCGGTTGGTCGGCGTCGTCGACGATGTGCTGATCCGCATGCGGCTCGCGAGCCGCCTTAACGGCAACGTGGCAACCGCCGGCTACTGCGCTGCACGGGAGTCCGGATTCGATTTCATCGCCATGAACTCCTTCGCCCTTTGGTATGTGCGTGGTCCCCATCCAGATCTTGAGCACCTGTATCGAAGCGCGATGCACGAGATCGGGCACGTGTTGGGCTTCGGCGACTGGATCTTCGGTCCAAGTCCTCAGCCCTGGAAGGAACTCTTCCGCGGCCGGGGCGGGGACCTGCACTTCGCGGGTCCGCTGGCGGTGGCGGCGTTCGATGCGGCGGGAGGTGAGGCGTATTCCGGCGGCAAGGTTCCGCTTGAGGACAGGATACCCGTCTTGGGCATCCACTGGCGGCAAAGCGTGATCCCCGGCGATGTCATGGCACCCTACGGGGACACCCTGCTGACGGCGATCACGCTTCAGGCGCTGGCGGACATTGGCCACGAGGTGGACCTGAGCAAGGCGGATCCGTACACGCTGCCGAGCCAGGCGCATGCCGACGTTGGCGTTGCCGGCGCGGACGCGGAAGGCGCGGAGGCGGCGATGCCGGCCGACGACGTGATCGGAGGTCCCGTGGTGGTGGTGGACAAGGACG
>JAJDZX010000036.1 GCA_022824395.1 Alphaproteobacteria bacterium | reverse complement strand
GGGCGTCCAAATTTTGAAAAAATCTGCATTCGGTTTGATGACTGATTTGGATTCATCGGCTACATGCCATCGAATACGGAATAATTTATTACATAAAAACAACGCTTTACATGATATTTGCCGAAAATTCTGTAGACTTGTTCCGGGCAGCCACGCCGGCGAGCTGTTCGACCAGTACGACAAGCAGGGCCAATGGAAAGGATGCCTGAACGCAAGTGACGTCGAGCGTCTTGACCTGACGAGGGCCGCCTACGTCGAGGCTGGGGCCGGTGCCATTACCGTGCACAATTGCCGCACCGTGCACGGTTCACCCCCGAGCCGGAACGCCGATGGGCGGCCATTGCTGTTGAACGCATACGCGTCGGCCGACGCATTTCCGTACACGCCACACCCGGAGCCCGCTCCGCACGTCGGGGAGGTCATTCGGGGCCAACCCGCCAAGTGGGCACATCATGACCCGCGCCCGTGCCTGATACCGCCGGATTGGTCGAGCGGCTACACGTCGATCTTCGCCGCCCAGGCCGGAGAGGACGACCCCGACGGAGCACGCGACCCACGCGCCGCTTGACGCGCTCTACCGGAACGGCACCTGCCAACCGACGGGCTGTGCTCGCGTCCAACAGCGCCTGGACGAACTCCGCCCCAGGGCCGGGCCGGTCGACCGCAGCCACGGGTGCGGGGGTGAGAGCGTCCCGCGCGGCTGACCTCGACTCCGGTTGAGCAGAATGCGGGAATTGCTACGCTGACCCGTCCCGGAGGGGTGGCCGAGTGGTCGAAGGCGCACGCTTGGAGTGCGTGTATGCGGGAAACCGTATCGAGGGTTCGAATCCCTCTCCCTCCGCCATAGCCGTTTCCAATTTTGGGGCGGATTTCCTGATGTGTTCTCCAGACTCGCATGGAGACAGCCTCAAGGAGTACGAGAACAAACTGATGGATAGAGAATCAAGCCAGACCGGTTTAGATTTTCCGCTTACAAAGGTCCCCAACTAAATCGTATCTTTTTGAAGGGGATTCTTCCCTGTCATGGTGCCGTCGAGAGTCCCAGATGGGTTGCCGAACGCACCACTGGCGCAGGCGTTCTCAACAATCCGAATATTCGTCGACTGACCAAATTGACGTCCGCGGTGATGCCGCGAGCCGCAAGGCCGCTGATCAGCGAGTGCTCCCGGCCAGCCAGGCCTGCTAGAGATTTTGCGCTCGCAACTATCCTGAGAACGGACACGGTCCGGCGGAGACTCTCTCCGCCATTCACTGATCACCCGCTGCTCTGGCTTGCTGGGGCCTCCTTCCCGTTCGCCGCGCACGGTTTGGGAACCAGCGATCAACGATGTAATCCTCTCGATGAATCTGACCAAGAGCAGACAGGCGCTTGCCTGTATGCCTTCATAGTGATTTACGGGATGCATTGCATGCAAGATGGACTATGGCCATGCTGACTGTCCGCAACCTGTCCGACGAGGTGCATCGCGCCCTGCGTGTGCGCGCTGCCCTGAGGGGCCGCAGCACCGAGGCTGAGGTACGTTCGATTCTGGAGGAAACGGTTCTGCCGGAAGGACGGGCCACGCTGGGGACGCTGCTGACCGCCATCGGCCGGCGCGCGGGGTTGACAGATGGGGAGTTCGCGGGCTTCGCGCAACGCGATATCGCTCCGGCCCGGCCGATCGATCTGGAATGATTCTGGTAGACACGAATGTGGTGTCGGAGCCGCTGCGCTCGGCTCCGGAGCCACGCGTCGCCGAATGGCTCGACGCGCAGGCGCTGGAAACGCTGTATCTGTCTGCCATCACCGTCGCCGAACTGCGATTCGGGGTCCGGTCGCTGCCGGCCGGCCACCGCCGGAACCGACTGCACGAGGACCTGGAGGGGCAAGTGTTGCCCATGTTTGCCGGGCGGGTCCTGCCCTTCGATCTTGCAGCCTCGCAGCCTATGCGGAACTGATGGCGGAAGCACGATCCGGGGGGCGAACGATCCCGGTCTCCGACGGTTACATTGCGGCGATCGCTGCGGCCAACGGCATGATGGTGGCGACGCGGGACATCGCGCCGTTCGAGGCGGCGGGACCGAAGACTGTCGATCCGTGGACGCTGTAGAAAGCTACCGGAGGACCGTGTGGCGGTCCGACTGCAAGGCCCACACCAGGATTGACCGGCGGTTCCGGCTGATCCGCTGTCGGGACGTCACCGACGTCAGCCGGTACAATGGCCGGCTCCTGTGCAAACGACTCCTCGATCCCACGAACACCGTGACCGCGGTACTCTGATCTGCCCCGGAACTGGACCCCCATTGCGAGCAATTTCTCCGATAGGCTTGCCTGACCTCACAGGGGGCAGTTCACACTGTGCGATAAGAAAACTGGCGTACTTGATTGTTCGGGCTCGAATCACCATTTGAACTCGCGTACTGCCTAACGATAGCGTGACGCGCCGGATACCGGCGGCGCCATTTCCCGTGCAAAACCAAACCCATGTTTCCGCTCCTGCCGCGTCCGGGACGGATCAACTCGGCCCGACCACGCCACCCGCGTTGGTTGTGCCGCAAAGAAGGACACTTGTTGACCAAACCCAAGTTCTCGGACCTCGGTCTAGCCAGTCCGATACAGCGTGCACTGGCCGCCAGAAACCATGTCCTGCCGACACCAATCCAGGCACGCGCCATTCCCGATCTTCTCACCGGCCGCGACCTGGTGGGCATCGCCCAGACCGGCACGGGCAAGACAGCGGCCTTCGCACTTCCCATTCTCGACCGACTTGCCCGCAATCGCCGTCAGTCTGATCGGCGCCGGCCACGCGCGCTCGTCCTTGCGCCCACCCGCGAACTCGCAATCCAGATCGGCGAGGAATTCAGCGCCTACGCCAAATACCTCCATCTACGCCAAACGATAATTTTCGGTGGGGTTGGGCAGAAGCCCCAAGTCGATGCCCTGCGGCGTGGGGTCGATATCGTGACAGCCACGCCAGGTCGCCTACTGGACCTTGTGAATCAGCGTCTGCTAGCGCTCGACGCGGTCGAAGTGTTTGTCCTGGACGAGGCAGACCGCATGCTCGACATGGGCTTTGTGCGCGATGTCCGAAAAATAATCTCGAGCTTACCTGTCGGCCGTCAGTCGCTGCTGTTCTCGGCCACCATGCCGGCCGCGATCGCCCGCTTGTCTGGAGATATCCTGACCGATCCCGTGCATGTCGAGGTCACTCCCCGAGCCACGCCGGCGACGCGTGTCGAACAGCGCGTCTACCATGTCGGTGCACAGGGAAAGCGGGCCTTGCTGACCCGTATTCTGGACGATCCGGCATTGTCGCGCGTCCTGGTGTTTTCTCGAACCAAGCATCGTGCCAACCGAATCGCGCAGCAGCTCGACCAGGCCGGCGTCGACGCCGAAGTGATCCACGGGAACAAATCCCAAGGCGCTCGCCAGCGGGTGCTAAAACGGTTTCGGGCTGGCGAAACCCGTGTCCTGGTCGCGACTGATATCGCTGCGCGCGGCATTGATGTAGACGGCATAAGCCACGTCATCAATTACGAACTGCCCAACGAGGCAGAAAGCTACGTCCATCGAATCGGCCGCACGGCACGGGCTGGTGCCGGCGGGTTCGCGTTCTCGTTCTGCGACCCGACGGAACGGAAGTACCTCAACGCCATCGAACGCCTGATCCGTTCCCGTCTTACGGTGGCTGGGGACGGTCCCGTGCCCGGCACGCCGAACCATGCATCCAAGCCCAGACGAAACGGATATCACCAACCACGCAAAGCCCGCGACCGGAACCGACGTCGGGGCCGCGCCTCCGCGCTGCGATCGGGTACATCGAGCCTTGCCTAGGACTCCTTGATCGTCGCTTGCCCGTAACCCGTTCTCCCCCGCTGCGCCCGGGACTCGGGATGCGCTGAGCGGGCCACAGGAGGTCCTCGAACGTCAGCGGTTTGCGCTCGAGGCCGAGGCGCATCGCTGGGGTTCTGTCCCACCGATTTCTCGCCTCAACGGTGGCCAATTCAGTGGGGCCAGGTCACTGCCCTGTCGAGCTCGGTCCAGCTCGTCGGACTCGGGGAACGCCGCTAATCGACTACTCGCACGAAACAAGGATTGAAAATGTCACCGCATCCCGCGTCTACCGCATCTGCATCGCCCACAACGCCCTGAACGGCAATCGCGCATAGCGCGACCGCGATGACAGTGAGAACGGTTTTGGTGTATGCGTCAAACATGGTGGTTCTCCGGGGTGGGCAGGAGCGACAGTCTGCGCCCCTTGGGCATGATAGGTCAGGTAGTAGGTGTATTTTCTGTGCCTACTGGCACGTTGCCCAGCAAGACCACAAACTCGCAAAAGTCATTGGCGGCAACATCAAGCTGCCCACGCCCTAATGGGATCATCTATTCCGAAAACGCTCGCGCCTGACAGTTCATCTGCTGCTTGGGATTGAACTCAGTATCCGTAAGCGTGTTTGACAGGATTTTGTCGGAGTTCCAATCTGCAAGTGCGTGCAGTGCTCTCATGTACAGCCAGTCATAGAACGCATTCTTTGGGACCAAAGGATAAGGTCCGCTGGTATGGCTCGAATCCAGTGAACCTTCCTAGACTGCTCTCTCGTACGTACTTCTTGGCGTTGACAGGCCAGATCGTCCGGTAGGCGCGGCACGTCCTTGCGCGGGCCTGTTGGCATTGCGCGCCGGCGGGGAGCGGCCGGGTTTCGCGTGTTGGATCCGCGCCGGCACGCGGAAGTTCGTGCAACTCAGTGCACGGCAATCCTTGGCCTGAATGGTTCGCTCGGTTCAGAACACTTCCACGGCCGTCGACAGGGGGCACGCGTGGCAAGTTCTTCTTGAGTGATGCGCCCTTTGGGCGGAGCAATTCGGCGTTTTCCGCGGGCAGACCGTTCAGAGAAGAAGTTCAGAACGCAGAAAGCCTGTTCTGTTCTCTAATATTCTATATATGTTTCAGTGTGATAGAATTTCGTGTCAAATTGGAAAGCAAGTTAAGTAAAGGATTGGCATCAAGAACTTGGTCTTTACGTCCCAAAGTCGGAAACGCCTAGTGTCTTGTCACAGAGGTTTTGACGGTTTGAGGCGCGTTCATTTCAGTTCCGGGAGCTGTTCGGGATCGACGAGAACACGGATGCTCCGTGCCTTGCCGGGGACGCGTTCGATCAGCCGTGCCTGGTGGAGATTGAG
>JAJDZX010000108.1 GCA_022824395.1 Alphaproteobacteria bacterium | reverse complement strand
GGGTAACGCCTGCGTGGCGCCATGTCAATACGTTTAGTGACTACAACTGTACGCGCCCCGTGCCGCCCCCGGCGGGACCACGCCCTGAACGTTCAGCAACTTACGGCGAGTGGAGCCCCGAAACTCCCTCAGAACTTCGGTTTAGCGCGAACGGGTGCGCAGGGCGCCGCGGTGGCGACCGTTCGGAGCAGGGACTGGGCTGCACCCCCGGCGGGGGACCTTGGCGGTGCCGGGGCCGGGGTCCGGGGGATACGACCCGCTCAGCCCAGTCGGAAGTTCAGAATGTGCTCCGGCGGCTCGACTCCCTCGAGGTTGCGCGGGTCGGGGACCGGGTCGAGCACTTCCATGCGGACCGGGACGACCCCCGCCCAGATCGGCAGGGCGTAGTCCTCGTCATCATCTTTCGGCGGCCCGGTGCGCACTTTCGACGATGCTTCCCGGATCGGCATGGTCAGCACCGTGGTCGCCTTCATCTCCTGCGCCAGCGGCGGGCGCAGGAGATCCCAGCGGCCCGGGAAATTTCCGTCGACGAAGGCCTTCAGCCGGGCTTCCTTCTCGGCCGGATCGGACACCTTGCGGGCGGTCCCCAGCAGCATCACCGACCGGTAGTTGGTCGAGTGATGGAAGCCCGAGCGCGCCATGACGAACCCGTCCAGGATCGCGACGGTCAGGCAGACCTCCGCCGTGTCCACCGCCTGCAGCATCCGGCTGGCCGAGGACCCGTGCCAGTACACGTCACCGCCCTCGCGCCACTGCAGGGTCGGGGTCACGTAGGGGTGTCCATCAAAGACGTAGCCCACCGAGCACATCGGCATGGCGTCGAGAATCGGATAAAGGGTCGTCGCGTCGTAACCGCCGCGTTCATGACGGCGGCGGAGGCGGACCCGGTCGCTGAGCGGCGGCGTGGTCATGGCGAAACTCCCGCAGGGGAGGTGGCGATGGGCGCCCGGCGCCGCGCCGTCCGGCCGGAGGCGCGGGCGGCCCGGTGTCGCGCGGCACCCGGCCCCGACGGGCCATCCGGCCCGGCCAGCGTGCATCCAGGTGCATCGGAACCGAGGCAGGATACGCCCTCCCCAAGCGGGTGCGAATCCGCGCCCGCTGGACGCGCACGCCACGTGACCTGCCGGCGCAACGGTGACCCCTCCTGCCGGGCGCGCTACCATCGGCCCAATTCCAGGCGACCGCCGGGCGCCGTTGCCGGGGCCTTCCCGCCGGCCCATATCACCCTTGGAGGAGCGCCAGCAGGGAGGCCGCGATGACCCGACGGACCCAGCGCGTCGCACCGGTTCTCGCCATTGCCGGATTGCTCGGCCTCGCGGCCTGCGGCGCGCCGACGCCGTACCAGCCGGCGGTCGACGGCCAGGGTTACGCCGAACGGCAGCTCGAGGACGATCGTTTCCGTGTCACCTTCAGCGGCAACCGCCTCACCGCGCGGGAGACGGTCGAGAACTACCTGCTGTTCCGCGCCGCCGAGATCACCGTGGCGCGCGGTTTCGACCACTTCATCGTCGCCGACTGGGAGATCGAGCGCAGTACCACGTACTTCTCAACCGTGATCGGGGTCGGCGGCGGCTTCGGCTACGGCCGGTACGATGTCTTCGGCGACGCCTTCGGCACCTTCGGCCCGGCCACGGCGCGGCCGGCCGACCGCTACACCGGCTACGCCAACATCGTGCTCCGGCGGGGCGCCAAGCCGCCCGGCCAGCCCGAGACGTATGACGCCCGGGCCGTCCTCCGCCGCCTGGCGCCCGCGATCAGCCTGCCCGCCGCCTGACCGGCCGAGGCCCGCCCGGCCCTTCGGTCACGCCGTTTCCGGCGCGGCCGTATCCCGGTCGCGCGGGCCGAACTCGAGGCGTACCAGGAACACCAGCAGCAGCATGGCGCCCAGCGCGAACACGACGTCGCCCGGAACGCGCAGCCACACCAGCGTCTCCATCAGCGGCGAATGCATCAGCTCCGGCGTCCGCGCATGCCAGTAGCTCTGGTCGAAGGCCACGAGCGCCTGCACGATGCCCTGGGGCAGCAGCGAGCCGAACACCATGAGCGCGAGGCCGCCGTTGAACAGCCAGAACACCCAGCGGAGAGTCCGGTCGGACCAGGCGGCCGCCCGCGGGAGGTCGCGGCGGCACAGCAGCAGGAGCCCGATTCCCAGCATGCCGTAGACGCCGAACAGCGCCGCATGCCCGTGCGTGGGCGTCGTCAGCAGTCCCTGCATGTAATACAGGGCGAGCGGCGGGTTGATCAGGAAACCTAGTACGCCGGCGCCGACCAGGTTCCAGAACGCGACCGCCAGGAAGAACATGAGCGGCAGATGGTACCGCCGGACCCAGGGGGCCTGGCGTTCCGCCCGCCAGTGGTCGTGGGCCTCGAAGGCGATCAGCGCCAGCGGCACGACCTCCAGCGCCGAGAACACGGCGCCCAGCGCGAGGACCGCCTCCGGCGTGCCGGCGAAGTACAGGTGATGGAACGTGCCGAGCACGCCGCCACCCAGGAAGATCATGGCCGAGAACATCACGTAGATCGCGGCCGTGGAGGCCCGGAGCAGCCGCATGTGGACGAACACCCAGGCGACCCACGCCGTCGCGAACACCTCGAAGACGCCCTCGACCCACAGGTGCACCACCCACCACCGCCAGTACTCGGCGATCGTGAGGTGCGTGTCGCGCTCGTACAGGAACCCCGCGCCGAACAGGAGACCGATTCCGGCCGAGGACAGCAGCAGCAGGATCAGGAGATTCCGGTCCGGCCCCGCCCGCCGGATCGCCGGCACCAGGCAGCGCATCATGAGGCCGAGCCAGATCAGCAGGCCGGCGAAGATGAGGAGCTGCCAGAAGCGCCCCATGTCGAGGTACTCGTACCCCTGATGGCCGAACCAGTAGACCAGCGCCGGATCGGTCATCCGGCCGGTCAGCGTCAGCCACTCGCCGGCCAGCGATCCCACGACGGCCACCACCAGGGCGACCCAGAGGGCATCGACCCCCAGGCGCTGGTACCGCGGCTCGAAGCCGGCGATCATCGGCGCGAGGTACAGCCCGGCGCCCAGCCAGGCCGTCGCGATCCAGAGAACGGCGAGTTGGACGTGCCAGGTCCTGGTCAGCGCATACGGTGCGATGTCGGCCAGCGGCAGGCCGTAGAACTCGTGGCCCTCGACCGCGTAGTGCGCCGTGACCGCGCCCAGCAGGATCTGGAGGCCGAGCAGGAGCACGACGATCCAGACGTACTTGCCGATGCCGCGCATCGAGGCGCTCGGGGTGGCCGCGGCGACCGGATTGGCGTCCGGATAGCCGTCCAGGGGCTCGGTGTCCTTCTGCCATTCCTCCCGCTCCCGCAGGAAGAACCAGCACAGTGCGCCGGCACCCGCGATCAGCAGCACGACGGACACGAAGGTCCAGATGAACGTCGCGGCGCTCGGGCGGTTGCCGACCAGCGGCTCGTGGGGCCAGTTGTTGGTGTAGGTGACCGTGTCACCGGGGCGCAGCGTCGTCGCCGCCCACGCCGTCCACCACCACCACGAGACCAGCGCCCGGATATCCTCGTCCGGCGCCGGGCCGAGCGGCGCGTTCGGGATGGCGTAGGCCTCGCGGAGCGCCCGGGCGTCGGGTCCGTCGCCGGTGCCGCCGAAGAGCGCCGTGTAGTGCTCGGTGACGGCATCGAGCGCCGCCGCGCGCTCGGGCGACACCACGATGTGGCCGGTGGCGGGATCGTAGGTGTTGACACGGATCCGGGCGGCGAAACCCGCGATCCGGGCGGCGCGTTCCGGCTCGGAGAGGCCGTCGAACGCGCCGTCGGCGTCCAGCATGGCCATGGCTTCCCGGTGCAGCAGGTCGGCCGTCCAGTCGGGCGCGAGATAGGCACCGTGCCCCCAGACCGAACCCAGCTCCATGCCGCCGAGCCGGCGCCAGACGTCCCGTCCCCGGTGGATGTCCGCGCGCGTGAACAGCTCGGCCGAAGCCGCGCCGTCCACCATGACGACCGCGGATGGCACGGGCGGTGCCTCGTGGAACGCCCGGCTGCCGACCAGGAGCAGGGCTCCGAACATCACGACCATCAGGACGGCAAACATCGTCCAGAGTCGCGGGATGGTGAAGAATTCGCGGTAATTCATGCGGGCCTCCGCGCCAGCGAGCCTGGGCCGGCCGCAGAGAACGTCGTGGAAGCTCGCGGCCTCGGCTGCAGGGAACGAACGCTGCAGCGCGGGCCCGTGTCCCGGCCAGTGCCGGCCAGCCGGCCGGGAATTCGCATCACGCGACGGCGCGAACACCCCGGATCTGCCCGACCCCTGAGGAATGCCAACCTTTGCGGGCGTCAGGCTATGGGGCTCCGGGCGAGAGGGTACCGAGCTGACGCGAGCTTGCAACGCGCCGCCGGAGCCGGGGCCAGCCGACCGGCGGACGCGGGCCTGGCCGGCCGGTCACTTGCCGCCCTGCGCTTCGCCGCCCCCGGCCCGCACGGGCCCCGGCGACGGGGCCGGATCCCGGAAGCGGCAGGCTTCCCGCGCGCTTGCCGTACCTAAACATGTATCTAGAATACTTTTTATCGACATTGTTGATTGTCTCTGCAAGGAGTCGAAGCCACTGGGCTGATCTGCGTTTGGGCCGCGTCGAATCCTGGCGATGAGGCAACAACCAAAAGGAGGAATCAGCCATGCTGGACATGAACAGACGTCAGCTGATGTGGGCTGGCGGCGGCGCGCTTGGCGCCTTCTCAGCCGGGAACCCGATGATTTTGCCCGCGGCCACCGAGGCCCACGCGGCGGAGATGAGCGACCTGCCCCGCGTGAAGCAGGAACTCATCGCGCCCCCGCATGCCCCGGCACATGATCAGGTGGCTACGGACGGCCCGAAGATCATCGAAGTGGAACTCACGGCCACCGAGGACCAGCGCGAAATCGACGACAGCGGAACCGTCATCAACGCGCTCTCGTTCAACGGTTCGATCCCGGGCCCGCTGATGGTCTGCCACGAGGGCGACTACATCGAGCTCACGCTGAAGAACCCCGAAGGCAACATCTTCGCCCACAACATCGACTTCCATGCATCAACAGGAGCGCTCGGCGGGGGCGGCCTCACGCTCGTGCAGCCGGGCGAGCAGGTGGTGCTCCGCTGGAAGGCGACCAAGCCTGGAACCTACATCTACCACTGTGCGCCGGGCGGGCAGATGATCCCCTACCACGTGGTCTCCGGGATGAACGGCGCCGTCATGGTGCTGCCGCGCGACGGCCTCAGAGTACGATTCAAAACTCTGCGTAGTCAGCATGCTACGGTTTGATTGAGTGTTTCGGCCCGTCCGAGGCGCCGTAGCAGTAGCCGGACCACGGCCAGTTGCAGCCATGCCAAAGCACTGGCGATCGTGCGCTCGA
>JAJDZX010000030.1 GCA_022824395.1 Alphaproteobacteria bacterium | reverse complement strand
AACACCGACATCTCGGGCTCGAACTCCTCGGTAATCTGAACCCGCCATGTCATGACGGCAGGATGGGGTTGCCAGGATATGAAGTCAAGGACATGTCCGCGCTCCCCGGCGCGGTCGAGTGCGCTCACGATATCCGATGGGAAAGATGGCGTGTCTTTCCGTCATGGCGGCATCGCTTGGACCGATCCGACGATCGGGCTTTCGCTCGACCTCTCGGGCCGGGCGCTGATCGCGCACGGGAGCGACGACCTGAAGGACCGGGGCTTCGCGGCGTCGCTTGCCTTCGATCCGAGCCCGGGCACTGAGCGCGGACTGTCGCTCACGCTCCGGCAGGACTGGAGCGGGTCGGCATAAGGCGGGCTCGATGCGCTGTTCGCGACGGACCCGCTGGCCGACCGTGCGGGCACGCCGAGGCGGAGGTCGCGTACCGCCTCCCAGCCTTCGGCAACCGCTTCACCGCCAGCCCGCATGTCGGGCTGGGGCCTGCCACGGGCGCGCGACTACACGCTCGGCTGGCGGCTCTCGCCGGAGGCGAATGCCAACGCACCCGATCTCTCCTTCGGGGTGAAGGCGCTGCGCCGCGAGAGCGACACGCAGACGCCGGAGCATGCCGTCGGGTTCGAGGTGCGCGCACGCCTGTGAGGCGATGACCGCGCGGCGCCATGGGCGCAGGCGACCTCGCACAGGTATGGGCCTTGCTGCGGCTCGACAGGGAATATCGGGCGGCGTGCCACGAACGCGCCGCCCGGCCTGATTGGGAGGATGGCCCACCGTTCCCGGTGCGCACCCGCTCCGGGGCGGACCGGATCGCCGGACATGACTGAAGCCTGCTCGCCTTTGAGGGCCCCGACCGCAACGACCTGCTCCCGGCGTCGGACCGCAAGGCGCTGATGCAGTTGGCGGCGCGTATCCAACAGGAAGAATGATGATCAAGCGCGCCGATACCGGGCTTCGGACCGAGACGGCGCTGCCGTGTCGGATCGTGGACAATCCCGCCGCCGGGCGGATCGTTGCCCTGCGCAAGCGCATGAAGCTGAGCCGGCAGAAATTCGCCGCCCGTTTTGAACTCGAGGTGCGGGCGATTCAGGATTGGGAACAGGGTCGCCGGATTCCCGACTGGGCGGCGCGGGTGTTGCTGACGGGTAATGGTTCTGTTGGGCCGTGGACATAGTCGAACCGGAGGGGATGTCGGTTGGCGCAAACGAGGACTCCTCTGTCGTTACGGCAGTTCACGACAGGCACCCTGCGAGCCTCCACGGCCCGACGGAACCTCTACGCTGACGGTGATCGACCGAGACCCGGAAGCGGTAATTCGTGCCCTTACACGGCCAGCGGATTGATCCAATCCGGTTGCGGATTGATTACGAAACATCTGTATGAATCCATATCCTCTTGATAAATAGAGAAAAAGATCTAAGACACGGCATAAGCGATCAGGAAGTCGTCCAGCCCGAACGGCAGCAGAACCGCGAGCGCGACGAGCACGGCGTACCGGGCGGCACGGTAGCCATCGGCGAACAGCCGGATGTCATGGAGGTAGCTGGTCTTGAAGGGCACCCGCATGGTCTCAGAGCTTCTTGCCCCTGACCTGCGCGAACAGTCCGTGCGGGCGGAAGATCAGGACGAGGATCAGCACCGCATACGGCGCGATCTGCGCATACCCGGCCGCGATGTACCGGGCGGCGAAGGGTTCCACCAGGCCGACGATCAGGCCGCCCAGCAACGCGCCCGGGAGCGATCCGAACCCGCCAATGACCGCCGCCGCAAACGCCTTGATGCCCAGGAGACCGGCGCTCGGGTCCACCGACCCCTTGGCGGCGAACAGGATGCCGGCGGCGGCGGCGGTGGCGCCCGCCAGCATCCAGGTCAATCCGTGGATCCGCTTGACCGGAATGCCCATGTAGTAGGCCGCCAGCTGGTTCTGGCTTGCGGCCTGCATGGCGATTCCCAGCTTGGTGCGAGCGAAGAACAGGAAGAGCAGGCCGGTGAGCAGCAGGGTGACGACGATGACCGCGATTTCGTCGGCGCCGAGCACAACCTGACCGAACGCCACGTGGATCCCCGCGACCGGATTGTCCATGACCAGCGGGTCGTGTCCCCAGATGGCACCCGCGATGAAGCGCAGCACGAAACCGAACGCGATGGTCAGGATCACGACCGCGATCTGCGACTGGCCGAACAGGGGGCGGAGAAGGGTCCGTTCAACGGCCATGCCGAACACGGCCATGATCGTGACGGCACCGACGCAGGCCAGCCAGAAGGGGAGGCCGGCGTGGGAGTCGTTTCCGAGCCCGATGGCCACGAAGGCGCCGAGCATCATCATGTCGCCCTGCGCAAAGTTGACCTGCTCGGTGGCCTTGTAGATCAGCACGAAACCGAGCGCGATCAGGCCATACACGCAGCCGTTGGCGAGACCACCGACCATGAGCTGGAGATCGTCCAAGCGTTCGCTCCGGCTGCGGCTCGCTCGATTGACGTGAGCGCGCGCCCGCTAGTTTCGTCGGCAGCCGTTCCCGGTCAACCGCGGGAACATTGCGGCGGTCCCGGGCGCAGTCCAGTGCAGCCGGTGGCAGGTGTCGGTGATCGTGTCGCGGCCCCGGGTGGATCCTGAAGTTGATCCCGCGCCGCCCGCATGAGACGTCCACGCGCCGGCGCGACGCGCTGGCGCTGGTCGCGAACGGGCTTGCGGGAACGATGGTGCCGGGCGATCTACGTAGGCGAAACGATGCCCGGCGGCAGTGCCCGCCACCGCTGGATTCCGTCGCGGAGCAGTTGCGCGCACCTGGCACGTTCCTCGGGAGCGAGGAAGGCGCCGATCACCAGGCTGTGTCCGTGCGACGAGAGGCGGAGCTGGTCCGTATGGTCGCCGGAGTCGTTGAAGTCGATTCGAAGCCAATGGGGCTGAAAGGTCCACGATCGGGCTCGTCCGTCCGCGCCGGTGTGCACGATCTCCAGTGCCTCCGTGTCCAGTCGAATCCGCTCGCATTCCCGCGCGCTTCGGTAGCTCCACCGGAACGCCAGGAAGACGAGCAGGACGTCCAACCCGAGAAAGGCGAAAACTGGCCAGGCTCCCAGTGCGGCGAAGACGATCCCGATGGTGAGGCAGAACGCCGCCACCGTACCCATGAGCAGACGGAACCCGGCCGGTCCGAGCGAGCGGTGTGGCCGGAGCACGGCATCCAGGAGAACCGTGCGTTCGTGGACCGTCAGGGTGTGGACGGGAGCCATGCGCGTAGGATAGGCAACTCGCGGCGTTGCGGCAGCGCAGCCCACGGCGCGTCGATCCACCGGCCTGCACGCCCTCCCGGCATTTCCGCTGGTTGATCCTTGCGGTTGCCGCTTGTATGTCCTCGCTGATGGTGATGTTTAGCGGCGCGTCGGCGGTCCTGCTGGCCAGCCGGGTGGCGTGGGCGGCGGCGGCGCCTGCGGTGACGCCGGTTCTCCGGGCGCGCGCCCGCCGCGGCCGCGAAGATCCTGAGCGGCTTCGCGAACGGCTGGGCTACCCGTCCGCGCCGCGTCCGCAGGGCCCCCTGTGCTGGGTGCATGCGGCAAGCCTGGGCGAAGCGCGGTCAGTGGAGCCGATCATCCGCCGCCTGGTCGAAGATGACGGGATGGAGGTGCTGGTGACCACGGTGACCGTGACGTCCGCCCTGGCGATGGCGCAGGGGCTGCCGGCACGGGCCCGGCATCAGTACGCGCCCCTGGACCGGCGGTCGGCGCTACGCCGGTTCCTCGACCATTGGCGGCCGGATTGTGCGCTGCGCGTTGAGTCGGAGATCTGGCCGGAGACGCTTTGCGCCCTGACCCGGCGGCGCATCCCCCGGGCGGTGGTGCAGGCGCGCCTGTCCGCCCGGTCCGCCGCGCGTTGGCGCTGGCTGGGCGGAGCGCTCCGCCAGCTGCTGGAAGGCTTCGACCCGGTCGTCGCCCAGACCACAGTCGACCGGCAGCGCCTCACGGAACTCGGGGTGGCCCGTGTCCAAGGCCCCTTTAACCTGAAGGCCGACACGGCGGCCCCGGAGCCCGATCCGTCGGCGCTGGCCACCCTCCGGGATGATCTGGGACGGCGCCCGTGCTGGTTGGCGGCGAGCACGCACCCCGGCGAAGAGGCGATCGCTCTGTCCGCGCACGCCAGGATTGCGTCTGGCTGGCCGGATCTGCTGACCATCCTCCTGCCGCGGCATCCAGACCGCGGCCAATCGATCGAAGAACTTGTGCAGAGATCGGGACTTACGGTCAGGCGCCGAAGCCAGGGGGTGCTGCCCGGCGACGCGGACGTCTACGTTGCCGACACCCTGGGGGAAACCGGGCTCTTCTACCGGTTGGCTCCGGTCACGCTGGTCGGGGGGACGCTTGCCTCCAAGGGCGGCCACAACCTGCTTGAACCCGCGCAGCTGGGCTGCGCCATCCTGCACGGCCCCGATGTCGCGAACGTCTCTGATGTGGCCACGGACCTCAAGCGCGCCGGCGCGGCGACCGAGGTCATCGATGCCGACACGCTGGCCGGCGCGTTGTCGCATCTTCTGGATGAGCCTGCGGCGGCCAGGCGCATGGCCGGCGCCGCAGAACAGGTCGCCGCGCGGGCCCGGGGGGTCACAACGCAGGTGGCCGGGCTGCTGGCACCCATGATTGCGGCCGCGAAGGTGGCGCATGCGCGCACCTGATTTCTGGGCCCGCCAGGACAGCGCCGCAATTCATGCCCTCCTGCCGCTGGCCGCCCTCTGGGCCTGGGGGGCCCGGCGCCGCCAACGCCGGCGCCGCCCGCGGACCTGCGGGATACCGGTCCTCTGCGTCGGCAACCTGATCGTCGGGGGAAGCGGCAAGACGCCGGTCGCGCTGGCGCTGGCCGAACGGCTTCGAAACGCAGGTGTCAATGTCCATTTGCTGTCCCACGGGTATCGCGGCCGGCGCAAGGGGCCGGTTCGGGTGGACCCGGGCCAGCACGGCGTCAGCGACGTCGGGGACGAAGCTCTGGTTGCCGCCCGTACGGCGCCAACCTGGGTGGCGCGGGACCGGGTGGCAGGAGGGACCGCCATTGCGGCGGCCGGCGCCGACTGCCTGATCCTGGACGACGGATTTCAGGACCCGGCGCTCGAGAAGGACCTGGCCTTGCTCGTGTTCGACGGCGGGTACGGCCTGGGAAACGGCCGGGTCCTGCCGGCGGGTCCTCTGCGCGAGCCGCCGGACGACGGTTTCCGACGCGCCCACGCCGCCATCCTGGTCGGTGAGGACACGGTGAACGTGCGGGCGATGCTGCCGAATACGCTGCCTTGTATCCGGGCATCCATGCGGTCTGCCCCCGAGCTCTGCGCCCTGCGCGGCCGGCGCGTCTACGCGTTCGCCGGCATCGGACGTCCCGAGAAGTTCTTCCGGTCGCTCGAGGACCTCGGCGCCAACGTGGTCGGAACCCGGCCCTTTCCCGATCACCATCGGTACCGCCTACGCGAGCTGGAACAGGTGCTGAATGCCGCCCGGGCGTCATCGTCGGTGCCGGTGACCACGACCAAGGATCAAGTACGCCTGCCGCCCGATTTTGCAGCTCGCGTGATGGTGGCGGACGTGCGCCTTCGTTTTGACGACGGTGCTGCCCTGGACGACCTTCTGGCGCCGTTAGTCGGCACCGGGAGGGCGGAATGAGGCATCGCTCCCCGGTCCGGCGCGCCCGTCACTTGGCGGAGGCGCTCGGTCTGCATTCGGCGCTGGCAGTATCCCGTGCGCTCGATATCGACCGGGCATCGGCACTGGGAAGCCGGGTTCTTCGTGCGCTCGGCCCCCGCCTTCCGCTTCACCGGACGGCGGAATGCAATCTCCGCCGCGTGCTTCCCGACTTGGATGCACGTGGGCGCGAGTTGGTATTGACGGGCATGTGGGACAATCTCGGTCGCCTGGTGTTCGAGTTTCCGCATTTGCACCGGCTGGACCCGTTCCAATCGAAGTCAGCGCCCCTGCCCGATGGATCCCCGCGGTTCGAGGTGGAGGGCCTGGAAACGATCGAACAGCTGCGTGCGTGCGGCCAGAGCGCGGTGTTTGCGAGCGCCCACCTGGCAAACTGGGAGATCGGAGCGCTGGTCCTCACGCGGGCGGGGCTCCCCATGACCTACGTCTATCGGCAGGCGGAGAACCCTTGGGCCGACCGCGTCATCCAGGGTTACCGGCCGAAAGGCGCTGAATTCGTCCGCAAACGTCTTGCCGGGCGGGCCCTGGTCAGCGCGGTGCGGCGAGGGCGCTCGGTCGGCGTGGTCAACGATCAAAAACTCACCGAGGGGCCGTTGATCGATTTCCTGGGGATTCCCGCCGGCACGGCGCCGGTGGCCGCATCACTGGCCTTGCGTGCGGATATCCCCATCGTGCCGCTCCGCGTCGAGCGGACGAGAGGCGCGGCCTTCCGCGTGACCATTGAGCCGGCGCTGCCGGTACCCGATGCCGCCGAATCGCGTCAGCAACGCACGTTGGCCTTGCTGCGCGCACTGAATGACCGGTTCAGCGACTGGATTATCGCCCGACCCGAACAATGGCTGTGGATTCACCGACGCTGGCCGGCCCAATAGCGCGGGGACGGATCGTTCCTCTCGGAGACCTTTGTGCTGAAGGGGTCGACGCGAGGCGCCGTTGCCTGGGCTGCGTCGGAGCGCTGCATCCCGGGGCGACGGTACTGCCTCTCAGTCAGTGGCCAAGTCAGCGCGGTCGAATGGTCCGAAATTCGCAGCCGCCGCGCCGGTGGCAAGTCCCCGTTTCCAGTCGGCAAGCGCCCACTGGACGGAGGGAAATGCCAGGTGATCCCAGGGCACCTCGTCCCAGGAGAACAGCCGCACCTCCAGGCTCTCGGTTCCCGGCGCAATGTCGGGATGGACGAGGCGGGCGGCAAAGATGAGCTGGATGAGCGAAATACGGGGGAGCGAATAGATTCCGAGCGGCCGCTCGATCGCAATCGCCGCGCAGGCTTCTTCCTCGGCTTCCCGACGTGCCCCCGCCGCCGCCGTTTCCCCGGTCTCCAGATAGCCCGCGGGCAGGGTCCAGAAGCCCGTGCGGGGCGGGATGGCGCGCCGGCACAACAGGATCTGGTCGTTGTGGTGGACGACGGCTCCCACGACGATCCGCGGATTGAGGTAGTGGATGAATCCGCAGTCGGTACAGACGTTTCGTTCGCGGTTGTCGCCGTCCGGCACCATGCGGACCACGGGACCTCGTGACGGCACGTCGTTCACCGGCTGGCCGGAGGGGGGTTTTGATGGGCTGGAAGAGCGCAGACCCAGAGCAGTCCCTGCTGCGCCGGGACACGGTATTCGGCGAGACCGATCTCCATGCCCAAATGCCCGGCGCTGGGCTGGGCGCAGAATGTGCCGAACAGCCGGTCCCACCACGTGACGCTGAAGCCGAAATTGGAATCGGTCTCGGCCCGGACCGTCGAATGATGCACGCGGTGGACATCGGGGGTCACGATCACCAGGCGGAGTACGCGGTCGAGCGCCCGGGGAAGGGCCAGGTTGGCGTGGTGAAACAGGGAAGTCGCGTTCAGCAGCACCTCGAACGCCACGACGGCCGCCGCCGGCACGCCCAGCAGGGCGATGACGGCGAACTTGATCAACATGGACAGCACGATCTCGCCCGGATGAAACCGGATTCCGGTGCTCACGTCGACCTCGAGATCGGCGTGGTGGACCCGGTGGAAGCGCCACAGGAACGGGATGTGATGGAAGGCCGCGTGCTGGGCGTAGACGATCAGGTCCAGCAGCGCGATACCGACCACGCAGGCGACCCAGTACGGCACGCCGAGCACCGGCGCCAGGCCGAATCCTTGGGCGCTCATCAGGGCTGCCCACTCGACCGCGAGCAGCGGGAAGACCAGCCGGAGCGTCACCGTGTTGATCGCGGTCAGCGCGAGGTTCACCCCCCACCGCCGAGCTGTCGGCGCCCGCCGCCGTCGCCGCGGGAAAAGGTTCTCCAGGAGCGCCATGACGGCAAGCACGCCGGCGAACGAGAAGAGGCGTACCTGATCTTCGTACAGGATCAGAAATTCCAACGCGGTTTGTCCCCCGTCGTGTGCTTTCCAGTATAAGTGGCGGACCGTTTCCGGGAATCAACGATGCGAAGCATGGTGGTCACGACGCTGGGCGGCCCCGAGGTCCTGCGCCTCGAGGAGCGGCCAAGCCCGGCGCTCGGGCCGCAGTCCGTTCGGATCGAGGTGCATGCGGCCGGCGTGAATTTCGCGGATTCCCTGTTGCTGCGCGGCCGTTACCAGGTGCGCCCACGCCCGCCGTTTGCTCCTGGTCTCGAGATCGCCGGCGTGGTGCGCGAGGTTGGAGCCGAGACCAGCGTCCGCAGCATCGGCGAGCGTGTGATCGGGGTCATGCGGTACGGCGGTTTCGCCGACGAAGTGGTCGTGCCCGAGGAAAATACGTACCCGCTGCCGGACGGCATGGACTTCACGACGGGCGCTGCGTTCCCGGTCGCCTACGGCACGGCCCACGGCGCATTGTCGTGGAAGGCCGCGCTCCAGGCGGACGAGACCTGTCTCGTGCTCGGGGCCGCCGGCGGGGTCGGGTTGGCCGGCGTGGAGATCGCCGCGGCGATGGGCGCGCAAGTCATCGCTGCCGCCGGCAGCGACGAGAAACTGGCGATCTGCCGCGAGCACGGCGCGGCTGCTGGCATCAACTACCGGACGGATCGGGTGCGGGTCCGGTTGCCGGATTTGGCGCCCGGCGGCGTCGATGCGGTGCTGGACACCGTCGGCGGAGACGCTGGCGACGATGCCCTGCGGCGATTGGCGTGGGACGGCAGGATCGTGACCGTGGGGTTCACGGCCGGGCGGATTCCGGCCTTTCCCGCCAACCGGTTGCTGCTGCAGAACGCCGCGGTGCACGGCCTCTATTGGGGTGAAGTCGCGGCACGGGATCCGCAGCGGGTCGGGCGATCGTTCGCCCGCCTCGGCGAGTGGCACGGCGAGGGACGCCTCCGTCCCCGGGTGGCTACTGTCCTGCCGCTCGCGGACGCGGCGCACGGGATCGAACTGCTCTTGTCGCGTGCCGTCAGCGGCAAGGTCGTGCTTGACTGCCGGCGTTGAGCCTCGCTGCCAGCGGCCCGGCCGCTTGACCCGGGAGTCGGAAGGCCCGCGCCGGTTGGCGCCATGTGCAAGGCCCTGAAGTGCTCGGCGCACGGCCACTGACCGATTGGTGCATCCGCGCGGACGGGCCCCGATGACGTCCCGGCCGGGGCCGCGGGACCTGCCGATGTGGCGCCTGGCCCTGCCCATGACGCTGTCCAATCTGACCGTGCCCCTGGTCGGCATGGTCGACACCGCGGTCGTGGGCCGGATCAGTGTCGCGGACATCGGCGCGGTGGCAGTGGGCGCCACGGTGTTCTCTTTCCTGTTCTGGGCCTTCGCCTTCGTGCGCATGGGAACGACGGGGTTTGCCGCCCAGGCGCACGGTGCAGGCGATTCGGAAGGTCTGGCCGGTGCCGCGGTACGCGCCTACGCAATGGCCATCGTGATCGGGTGCACGATGTTGATCCTTGCAGTGCCCATCCGATGGGTGGGCCTCCTGATCGTCGGGCCGTCGGAGGCGGTGGCGCCGCTGGCCGACACCTACATCGGCATCCGCATCTGGTCGGCCCCCGCGACGCTCGTGAACTTCGTAGCCATGGGCTGGCTCCTCGGAGGTCAGCGGGCGGATCTCGTGCTGGCGCTCCAGGTGTTCATCAACCTTCTCAACGTGGCGCTGGACCTGTTGCTGGGGGTCGTCATGGGATGGGGATTGGTCGGCGTCGCATGGGCCTCGGTGATGGCCGAGGTGACCGGCTCCGGCATCGGTCTTGTCCTGACAGCGCGGATCGCGGCCAGACGCGGCGCTCCCTTCCGGCTGGCGGCCGTGCGGGACCTGCAGGCCTTTCGACGAATCGCCTCGGTCAACACCGACATTTTCCTCCGTACCCTCATTGCGGTTGGCTCGATCACCTCGTTCACGGCCGTCGGCGCCCGCATGGGCGAACTGGTCTTGGCGGCGAACGGCATCCTGATGCTGCTCCAGACCTTCGTCGCGTACGGACTCGACGGCTTCGCGCATGCCGCCGAGGCGCTGGTGGGAGGCGCGGTGGGGCGGCGGGACCGGCGCGCGTTCCGTGCGGCGGTGGCCGCGACCAGCCGCTGGGCGGTGATCGTCTCGGGAGGCTACGTGGCGGCGTACGCCCTCTTCGGAAATCAGATCGTGGCCCTGATTTCGGACCTGCCGGAAGTCCGGCAGATGGTGAGCACGTATCTGGTGTGGTCGATCGTGCTGCCGGTGATTTCGGTCTGGGGTTTCCAGTTGGATGGCATCTTCATCGGCGCGACTCGCACCCGGGCCATGCTGGTGGCCATGGCGATCAGCGGGGCCACGTTCTTTGCGGCAATGGCAATCCTGGTGCCGCTCTACGCGAACCACGGGCTGTGGGCGTCCTACCTGGTGTTCATGGTGGCGCGTGCGGTGACCCTTGGCGCGGCATACCCGGCCCTGGAGCGGAGCCTGCGTGGTTGACGGGCGGGTGTCGTCGCGACCCGGCGCAGCCGGCCGGTGCGCGCAGGGGGGACCGGGGCTGCCGGGAAGGTTCAGCGACAGCGCGGGGCAATGTCTGCCTGGAGGGACGGAGTCGAGCGAACGGTCAGCCGGGTAGCGGCGGACGCGGTGCGCCGGTCAAAGCGGCCATGCCTCGCGGTCCGGCGGAGCTGGAGCCCCGAATAAGTGTCTCGGGTTGCCGGATGTGCGGTGCGGACGTGATCAGCTGGCGCGCGGGTCGTCAGGGCATCCAGCTGCCCAACGGGCCCGGCAGACCGCGGCGGCGATCACGGAGCGTCCTGGGAGAAGCCGTCGTCAGAGGTCGACTGTCGCCGACGCTTGGACGCCCAGGCTTCAACGTCGGCGCGCAAGTAGCGCACCCGGTTGCCGAACTTGTGGAATGCCGGGCCGTCGCCGCTCACCCGGTAGCGATCCAGCGTGCGCGGGGACAGGCCCAGCAGGGCCGCCACCTCTCGCGTGTTCATGTAGTGGTGGGAGTTATCCGCCATGGCGTGATCTCCATTGCCGTTTCCCTGAGGCTGCGCTTCATGTCCGGACAGTGCCGCGCGGACCGCCCGCCATTCCGCCTCGCTCGAGTGCTTCCTCATCCACGCGCGCGCCTTGTCGACCGTGGAAAGACGGGGCGACGCGCCATGGCGCAGTTGAGTGACGAAGGAAGGACTACCGGTGACGCCACGACCAAACTCCGACGACTTGACCCGGGTCACCGCGAGAAAGGCTTCGACTTCGCGCCGGAACACAGGGCCCATAGGCTCGAGCCCCATAAAATCCAGCACCCGGTCAGCGGTGTTGAGCTGCGGAGACCGTCCGAGTGCGAGGCTCGCGACGAACGATGGATCGCCAAGCGCTGCCTCGCCAAACGCAGTACGGGTCATGCCGCGTCGTCGGATGAATGCGTCGATAGCGAAGCGGAGTGTTCTCTCCCAATTCATTACTGCCACAAGTAAGCGGAATAACATCCTTTGACAATAACTTCTGTTATTTAATTTACTATCCAAGACGACATCAGTGCGAATTCTTACGAGAAAACGCGACCAAATATGAGAGAGAAACCCGGTAAATTCCGAATGTTAGGCTGCCTCTGACGGAAAACGGCTAGCCTTGTGCTTGCAGGCGGAGCACTCAATTGCACGGTTCAGTCGCCGACCTGGACCGTTCGAATGTACATTGATCATAACATGTACTGTACAACCTCATAACTTTATATCATGGATTAAGAGTCCTTGCCGGAATTAAGTTTCATTTCGCATTAGGCATATAAGCGCGCCCAGACAATTGTTTGTGATCTCTTTCCTGGTAAACCGCCCAATACGGACAGTCCGCAAATCTGACCTCGCACCGGCCCCAGACCGGGCTCCGGTTCCACCGGCCCGTTCCGCATGAGAAGCTCCGCGGTCTGGACGGCGCCAGCTGGGCAGCGCGGCGCCCTGGTCGGGCGGCGCTGGGCGTGGTGCCAACGATGCGTCATCCGGCAGCAGGCCGGGCACGCCGGTGTGACGGGCCTGGTGGTCAGGCGGGCGACGGACGCCGCGACGGGTCCGGCACCCGCAGCAGCAGGAGGGCGCCAACGACCAGGAACGGCAGGACGGTCGCAAGGCCCCACCGCTCGCTGCCCGTGGCGAGGGTGGCTGCGCCCACCAGCCAGGGCCCGACGAATGCGGTGACCTTTCCGGAAAGCGCGTAGAGGCCGAAGGCCTCGGCCTCCTCGCCGGCGGGCGTAAGGCGTGCCATCAGGGATCGGCTGGCTGACTGGACGGGACCGAAGAAGATGCCGAGGACGGCACCGACGACCAGGAACACGATCTGCGTGTTGATGAACAGCATGCAGGTACTGAGGACGGTGATCGCCACGAGCCCGATCAGGATCGTCGGTTTCGCGCCCAGCCGGTCGTCCACCCGACCGAACACGAAGGCCCCGATGCCGGCGGTGATATTGATGATGATGGCGAACTGAATGACTTCGCTGACCGTCATCCCGATGACGGCTGCGGCGTAGATGCCCCCGAACGCGAATACGGTATTGATGCCGTCGGTGTAGATCATGCGGGCCACCAGATAGCGTCCGACGATACGCCGCTCCGGATCCGCGAGCATGCCCACGAGATCCCGGTAGAGCTTTCTGATACCCGCTTGCACGGCGGCGGGCGCCGGCATGCGGCGGGTCGGGATGTCGCGGGTCCAGAGGAAGAGCGGGAGCGAGAAGAGCGCCATCCAGATCGCGACGAGCGGCCCCGTGATGCGGACATGTTCGCCCTGGTCGGGGTCGAGGCCGAATGGCGGCGGGTCCGCCAGCACGATCCCGAAGAGCGCCAGCACCAGGCAGGCCATGCCGCCCAGATAGCCCGTGGCCCAGGCAGTGCCGGAGATCCGGCCGAGCCGATCCCGGGGTCCGAGGCCGGGCAGCAGCGCGTTGTAGAACACCAGCCCGAGTTCGAAGGCCACCACGCCGACGCCCGACCACCACAGTATCCAGGTGGCCGAGTGCGGGCCGGGCTCCCCCCACCACAGGAGTCCGGTGGCCAGGACCATGACAACGGCGCTGCCGGCGATCCAGGCCTTGCGTCGACCTGTCCGGTCGGCGACGGCGCCGAGGATGGGGCTGAGGACGGCAACCACGATCGAGGCGGTCCCGACCATGAAGCCCCAGTCGGCCTGGGCGGCGCTGTCGTCCGCGAGGACCGCGCTGGCGAAGTAGGCCGGGATGACGAACGTCAGCACGATCGCGGCGAACGGCGAATTGGCCCAGTCGTACAGGCACCAGCCGGCGATGCCAGAGCGCGACGCGAGGGGGCGGGTGAGTGGCACGGGCTGGCTTCCGGGTTTCGGGTCTGGGTCGGGAACGGATGTCACCCTAGCTGGTATCCTTGCGGCACGTTCCCGCTCGGGGAGACGGGGCAGTGCCGCGCGGAGCGCGGCCGGGAGTCCGCCATGTCGCGATCGCCGAGCGATGCCGACCTGCGCCAACGCCTGCGCGCGGCGGGTGTCCGGTTGACTCGCCAACGTCTGCAGTTGGCTCGGATGCTGTTTGCCGGCGGCAACCGGCACGTGACTGCCGAAGAGTTGCGGCACGAAGCCGAGCAGGCGGGCTCACCGGTCGCGACCGGCACTGTGTACAACACCCTGCACTGCTTTGCCCGGGCCGGTCTGCTCCGTGAGACCACCGTCGATTCGGCCTGCACCTGGTTCGACACCAACACCGAACCCCATCATCATTTCCTGCGCCCGGGCACCGGTGAACTCGAAGACATTCCGGAGGCAGGGGTCCGCGTGACCGGACTCCCCGCGGCACCGGCGGGAACGCGGGTCGCCACGGTACACGTCTTGGTGCATCTGGAGGAGGACCGCGATCCGAGCTAGCCGGCAGGCTGTTGTTTGCAAAAATTCCAGGACAATTGACATCTGCGCGGGCGGAATTTGCATCCCCGCCAGCCGGCGGAATCCGACAGGACTCCTGGGGGGCGATCGCGACGTTCTCGGCAGCCTGCGCCCGCGTCATCATCGAAATCGGGCACGCCGCGGATCATCACATGGCCGTGCTGCCCGAAGCGACGCTCGCTGCCCCCGCCGCTGATTTCACTCCGGATCCGTAGGGCCCCAGAGGGCTGAGCGGGCGATGTAGCCCTTCCATTCTCCGGCCGTAACGCGACACCAGTCCGGGGCGCAGGCGTCCAGGAGATGGACCACGGCACCGGCCATCACCTCGGCCCGGGCCGGCGAATCCCCGGTCGCGCGGCGGCGCAGCGTCGTGTTCTGCCGGACCAGCGCCGTCCGCCAAGCCGAGAGCAGGCTGTGGTGCATCCAGCCCGACTCGCCGCTCGGCGTGGTGACTTCGCGCCAGTTGTCGTAGCGATCGGTGATCCGCACCGGCAGGTTCGGCGCCGTGTACACCCATTCGATCGGAAACCGCCTGCCCGGTCCCGCCCTCAGGTGCGCACGACTGGCGGCGATGCTGCCCCAGACCGGGCCTTCTTCCTGGGCCCGTGCCGCCGGGACGATCAGCATTGGATCAAGCGCGAGGATGGCGAGGAGCAGGATTGCGGGCTTCATGAGGCCGTCACCGGACTGGATGCCGAGCGCCCGGCTCAAATAGCACGACGGGGGCGCGACGCAAACCGCTCTCAAGCGAATGCGAGTGCAGGGCTCGCGCCCGGGCGGCCTGCCGGCACGGGCGTCGGGTCAGCGATCCGTTTTCTCGATGTTCCAGAAGAACTGCACCGGCGACTTGATCAGTCCCCGCAGCGAATCGCGGTAGGCGACCGGGTTCGACCACTGGCCGTAGAGGCCGTGGGTCACGATCTCCAGGGCGCGCGTCTGGATGCGCTCGGCGAGGTCGTGGCGGTTCTGGGCGTCGGGCGTGCGGGCGAACGCGTCGCGCAACTGCTCGATCTCCTCGTCGCATGGCCAGCCGAACCAGGCCTGTTCACGGCACCCTCCCGAGATCGCGATGTTGGCCACCGGGTTGGCCACGTCCACCGCGAGCGCCCAGGTGTGGAACAGGTTCCAGCCACCTTCCGACGGCGGGTCCGTGATGGGTCGCCTGGAAGTCAGCGTGCTCCAGTCCATCGCCTGCAGTTCGACCACGAAGCCGGCGTCGCGCAGCGCCTGGGCGGTGACCAGCGACGCGCTGTTGAGGATGGCGATATCGGTGGGCTGCAGCATGGTCACCGGCCGTCCGTCGTAGCCGGCGGCCGCCAGCAGCGCCTTGGCCTTCTCGACGTCGTGCCCCGCGAGCGCTTCGCTCCCCGCCGTGGATTCATAGGGCGTGCCGCACGCCAGCACGGCCGGGCAGGTGCGGTAGTAGGCCGGGTTGCCGACGGCCGCGCGCATGTAGTGCTCCTGGTCGATGAGCCAGAGGACGGCCTCTCGCACGCGCGGATCGTCGAAGGGCGGGTGGAGATGGTTCATCCGCAGCCAGCCCTGGACCCCGAGCGGATCGAGATTCTCGACGATGACCCCCGGTGCCGCCTCCAGGATTGGCAGGAGGTCGTGCGGCGGCAACTCGAAATAGTCGACCTCGCCCGCCATCAGCGCGTTCATCGCCGTCGCCGAATCCGGGATGTAGTGCCACTCGACCCGATCGACCTTGGCCATCTTGGCGCCTGCCGCGAAGCTCGAGGGCTCGGCGCGGGGCACGTAGTCCGGGTTGCGGACATAGACCACCTTCGCTCCCGGGACCCACTCGTCCTTCACGAAGATGAACGGGCCCGAGCCCAGGGCGTCCGGGACCTGCTCGAACGGGTCCATCGAGGCGTGACGCTCCGGCATGATGAACGGGACGTTGGAGCTGATCTTTCCGAGTGATTCGAGCACCAGTCCGTACGGTGCGGCCAGCTCCAGTTCGAAGGTCCTGGCGTCGATGACGCGCAGCTCCCGGGTCGCGTCGGCAAGCTTCTGGCCCATGCCGTCGCGCGCGCTCCATCGCCCGATCGAGGCGACGCAGTCGGCTGCCGTCACCGGCGCGCCGTCATGCCACCGCAGCCCGTCGCGGAGCACGAAGCGCCAGGTCAGGCCGTCCTCACTGACCGACCAGTGGTCCACCATCTGCGGCTGGACTTCCAGGTTCTCGTCCAGTGCGAACAGGGTGTCGTAGACCATGTATCCGTGGTTGCGCGTGATGTACGCCGTTGTCCAGATCGGATCAATGTTCTTCAGGTCGGCATGCGGGACGATTCGCAGGATCGATTCGGATTGGGCGGGGAGCGCCAGCGACGCCGCGAGCAGCGCGAGGCCGGAAACGAGGCCGCGCGACACGGCGCGCCCGGTTCGACGCGGCGCCATCCGCCTGCAGCCCGTGCCAGCCATCGCCTATGCGGCGACCTCGCGGTCGCGCCCCTTCGGCCCCAGGTCCTGAAGCCGGAGGGCCCGGCCGGGCCGTGCGCCGGTGCCGGCGCCCGCCCGCCAGACCACCCGGCCGTTCACCATGACGAGGTCGATTCCGGCCGCAGGCCGGGTGGGTTCGGCCCACGTCGAGCGGTCGGTCACGGATTGCGGATCGAACACGACGAGGTCGGCGTACGCGCCCGCTCGCAAGACCCCCCGGTCAGTCAGGCCGAACTGGGCGGCGGACAGGCCCGACATGCGGCGCACGGCCTCCTCCAGCGGGAACAGGCCGAGCTCGCGCGCGTAGTGGCCGAGCACGCGGGGGAACGTTCCCCACAGGCGAGGATGCGGGTGACTGTCATGCGGCAGGCCGTCGGAGCCGATCATGGCGAACGGCGACGAGAGGACGCGGCGCACATCGGCTTCGTCCATGATGAAATAGATCGCGCCGGCCGGCTGCAGCCGCTCTGCCGCTGCGGCTTCACTGCACCCCCACGAGGCGGCAATCTCCGAGAGGTCGCGCCCCGTCGCCTCCGGATGGGCCTTCGACCAGGTCACGATCACGCGGCTCGCATCCATCATGCGGTGCGGGTTCAACACCGTGGAGCCCGCCACGTACGGGTACACGTCGAGCGCAACCGGCTGCGCCTCTCTGGCAGCCTCGATCTTGGGAAGACTCTCGAGCGTCCGCCCGTGATTCGTTGCCCCTGCGCACTTGTGGTGGGAGATCACCACCGGCACGCGTGCCCGCCGGCCGATTTCGAAGGTCTCGTCGAGCGATTTGAGCACGTGTTCGGTCTCGTCGCGCATGTGGGTGGAATGGATGGCGCCGGCCGGCTCCAGCGCCGCGGCGAGTTCGACGACTTCGTCCGTCGGGGCCGCATTGGCGGGCGAATAGAACAGCCCCGTGCTCATGCCGACGGCGCCGGCCTCCAGCGACTCCTCGAGCCGGGCCCGCATCCCGACGATCTCGCCCGGGGTGGCCGCCCGGTCCAGCCCGTCCATGATCCCCATCCGCAGGGTCGAGTGGCCGACCTGGGCCACGACATTGACTGCGGGCGGTTCGCGGTCGAGCGCGTCCAGGTAGTCGGCGAACCGCGCGAAATAGTGCTCGGGCCGGTCGCCGATCAGGTCTGATGGCGGTGGCGGAGTGACGTCGGTCTCGAGTGGTGCCAGGCTGATTCCGCAGTTCCCGGTGACGACGGTGGTGACCCCTTGGCTCACCTTGCAGGCCATGTCCGGATCACTCAGCACCGCCCGGTCGTCATGGGTATGGACGTCGATGAATCCGGGAGCCACTGCCCGGCCGGCGACATCCACTTCCGACGCTCCCGCGACGTCGGTCAGGGCGCCGACCGCCGTGATCCGGTCGTCGGCGATGGCGATATCGGCGGTGCGGGCCGGGGCTCCCGTACCGTCGATGACGCTTGCGTTCCGAAGCACCCAGTCCGGTTTCTGCGTCGTCGGCATCGGCCGCGGTCAGCCCGCCCGGACGAACTTCTGGAAGGCGTGGCACGGGAGCGGTGCGAAGTGCTCGATTGCCCCCGACGCCGCCACGACCTCCCCCACGTACAGATCGCCGCGCGAGTCGGCCCAGATGCCATGCGGGACGATGAAGTTCCCCGGCAATACGGCGTCCTCGCCGCCAAGCTGGGCCTGGATGTTGCCGTCGAGGTCGCAGATCGTGACCCGCGCAATCGGCGAGTGTCCCACCGGGGGATGCCGCATGAACGGGAAGTGCGGCCGCTCGGGTACCGGAACGGCCCAGCCGAGTTCGGCGATGTAGAGGTTTTCCTGCTCGTCCAGGAACAGGTCGTCGGGCCGGTTCACCCAGTTCCAGCTGTCAAGGTACTCGCCGGCCGGCGAGAAGATCTGGATCCGCGAGTTTTCGCGGTCGGCGACGAACACGCGCCCCGACCGGTCGACCGCGATGCCGTGGGGGAGGTTGAATTCGCCCGCAGCGCTGCCGGGCCCGCCCCACGACGCCACGAGTTCGCCGTCACCGGTGAAGTGGTGGACCCGCGCGTTGCCGTAGCCGTCGGCGATGAACAGGTCGCCCGCGGGCGTGACGGCGACGTTGGTCACCATGTTGAACGGACCGCCGGCGCGCTGGACCGGCGCTTCACCGATCACGAAGCCGGTGTCCGCGGGCTGGTTCGCCTCGCCCAGCGTCATGAGGAGTTGGCCGTCGGTCGTGAACTTCCGCACCGTGTGGTCGAAGTTGTCGGCGCACCAGACATGGTCGTTGTGGTCGATGAAGATGCCGTGGGCACTCGAGAACACGCCCTCGCCCCAGGCGTTCAGGAACTTGCCTTCCTTGTCGAACACGATCACCGGGTGCGCGCCGCGGTTGAAGACGTAGACGTGATCGCGCGAATCGACCGCGACGCCGGCGACCTCGACGAAGGACCAGTTCTCCGGCAACTGTTCCCAGCCTTCGAGCACTTCGTACTCGAGTTTGTGCGGACCGATGGCCATGCCTGCTCCCGATTCCCCGGCCGGTGCTTCAGGCAGCATATCGAACGCCGCTGCCGCGGAGCGGATGTCCGCATGGGCAGCGGGACGGCGGGCGCGTCAGTGAACCGGATCGGCGGCGCCCTGAGGCGCGTGCCTGTGGCCTGGCCGCCGTCGCCATTCGTACGCGGAACACGCGAGCCGGCTGGACGTGCAGAAATGGGTCGACCGCCGGGGTGGCCCCGTGACCGTGGGGCGGGGCCCGTGAGCCGTCGGCGCCGGGGGCGCGGGTCACGGAATCGACGGGGGCAGCGTCAGCCCGGGTTCAGCGCGTCCCGACCGTGCGGTTCGTCGAAGCGGATCTCGGGGCCCGCCGGCACGATGCCGTGCGGATTGATCGTTTCGTGACTGCCGTGGTAGTGCAGGCGGATGTGATCCATGTCCACGGTTGACCGTACGCCCGGCCACTGGTGGAGTTCGCGCGTATAGGACCAGAGCGCCGGGTAGTCGACCAGGCGCCGGATGTTGCATTTGAAGTGCCCGACGTAGACCGGGTCGAAGCGGACCAGCGTCGGGAACAGCCGCCAGTCGGCTTCGGTGACGGTGTCGCCGGCGACGTAGCGCTGCGCCGACAGCCGGCGCTCCAGTCGGTCGAGTTCGGCGAACAGGTTCCGGACGGCGGTGTCGTATGCCGTCTGCGTGGTCGCGAGCCCGGACTTGTACACGCCGTTGTTGACGTGCTCGTAGACCGATGCGTTGACGGTGTCGATCGCCGTGCGCAGGCCGGCCGGATAGAAGTCCAGCCGGTTGCCGGTGATCGCGTCGAAGGCGCTGTTGAACATCCGGATGATTTCTGAGCTCTCGTTTGAGACGATCGTCGCCCGTTCCCGGTCCCACAGTACGGGCACCGTCACGCGCGTGGTCACGTCGGGTGCAGCGGTCGTGTAAACCTCGTGCAGGAAGCGCTTGCCGAGAACGCGGTCGCCGGTGGCACCCGGGTAACCATCGGACAGGACCCACCCGTGCTGCCGCATCAGCGGGTGCACGACGTCCACCGAGACGTGTTCCTCCAGCCCCTTCAGCTGCCGGAAGATCAGCGTTCGGTGCGCCCACGGACAGGCGAGCGACACGTAGAGGTGGTATCGAGGTGGTATCGCCCGCTCTCGGCCCGGAAGCCGCCATCGCCGGTGGGGCCGGGTGCGCCGTCCGTGGTGATCCAGTTCCGGAAGCCCGCGGCCTGGCGCCGAAAGGCGCCGTCCGCTTCCTCCGATTCGGACGGCCGGTCCCGCCACACGCCGTCAACCAGAAGGCCCATGCCGACTCCTTTCCGGTGCCGCGGAATCCCTAGACAAACAGCAGCTGCGCATCCGCGCCATCGCCGGCCAACAGTGAGAAGAGGCCGCCCGTCTCGAGATTGAGTTCCGGGTCCAGTTCGGCCTTCGTGAACTCGCTCGCGCGCATCCCCATTTCGCAGACGACTAACCTGACCCCCAGGTCCCGGCACGCGCCCAGGAGCTCTTCGAACCCGACGACGCCCTTGTCCCGCAGCACCGTGTCGGCTTCAAGCGCGCTGCCCCCGGCCGACTGCAGGCCGTGCCAGCCGCTGTCCCGCCGCAGCGCCACGCACGCATCCATCGTGAAGAACAGCGTGACGGCGCGGCCCGCGGCGGCGGCCGCCGCGGCGGTGGCGAGGGTGAACCGTACCCGTTCGTAGTCCCCCGAGTGCAGAATGCAGACGAGGGAGCGCTCAGCCGGCGGCATGAACCGTCAGGTCGGTGATGGTGGGCCGGGTGCCGCAGACGGGACAGTCGGGGTCGGGGCGCACCCGCACCTTCCGGGACTCGCCGTCCAGCGCATCGATGAGAACCAGCCAGCCGGCGAGGCTGGTGCCGATGCCCAGGATTTCCTTGATGACCTCGATGGCCTGAAAGGAACCGGCCTGCCCGGCGAGGGCGCCGAAGACGCCGCCCTGGGCGCACGTGGGCACGGTCCCGGGGGGCGGCGGTCCGGGGAACAGGCACCGGTAGCAGGGGTGCTCGTCGGCGTAGCCCTTCCAGGTCGACAACTGCGCCTCGAACCGGAGCAGCGCCGCCGAGACGAGCGGTTTGCCAGCCAGTACGCACGCGTCGTTCACGAGGAATCGGGTGGCGAAGTTGTCGCTGCCGTCGGCGATCACGTCGTATTCGGCGACGAGACCGGCCGCATTGGCGGGTTCGAAGCGTTGCTCGTGCGGCTCGAGCGTGATGGTGGGGTTGATCCGGCGTGCGGCCGCAGCGGCGCTCGCGGCCTTCGGGGTCCCGAGGTCCGCCGTGCCGTGAGCGATCTGGCGCTGCAGGTTCGAGAGGTCGACCGCGTCGTCGTCGACGATGCCGATGCGCCCGACTCCGGCCGCCGCCAGGTACAGCACCAGCGGCGACCCGAGGCCCCCCGCACCGACCACCAGGACGCTGGCCTCGAGCAGGCGCTGCTGCCCGACGCCGCCCACCTGCGGAAGCACGATGTGGCGGGCGTAGCGCTGGATCTGGTCCTCGGTGAAATCGGTGCCGGTCATGCAGTCGGCTGCCCGGTGCCGGTCGACCCGAAGCCGCCGCCGCCCCGGTCGGTCACGGACAGCTGCCCGGCTTCCTCGAAGCGGACCGGGGCCAACTGCTGGATCACGAGCTGCGCGACGCGTGCGCCGCGCTCGATGACGTGCGGATCGGGCCCGTGGTTGATCAGGATCACCGCAACTTCGCCACGGTAGTCGGCATCGATCGTGCCGGGGCTGTTGAGCACCGTGATCCCGTGTCGGCGGGCCAATCCCGACCGGGGTCGTACCTGCCCCTCGAAGCCTTCGGGGATTTCCAGGGCCAGCCCGGTCGGCACCACCACGGACTCCCCGGCGGCCAGCGTGACGGGTTCCGGGACCGCCGCCGGGAGATCGAAACCGGAGCTTCCCGGTGTCATCCTGGCCGGCAGTTCGCTGACCGCGTGGGGGAGGCGGCGGACGCGGACCGTCAGGGGCGATTCGCTAGCCGTCACCGGGCGTCGGCCGGTTCGGCCAGGGCGTCGGCGATGCGTTCGGCGAGCCGGTCGGCCACTTCATCCTTGCTCAGGCGCGGCCACGTTTCGGCCGCGTGGGGGGTGATCAGGTGGACGGTGTTGGCATCACCGCCGAACACGTCACTCGCGCCGGAGACGTCGTTGGCGACGATCCAGTCGCACTGCTTGCGTTCCCGCTTGGCGCGGGCCCGGTCGACGACATCCCCGGTTTCCGCGGCAAACCCGACGACCAGCCGCGGGCGGTCCGCGGCCGCCTGGGCGAGTTGGGCGAGGATGTCGGGATTTTCCTCCATCTCGTAGCGGGGCGGCGGCCCGTCGCAGCGCGAGCGCTTCTGGGTCTGCACGGCCTTGACCTTCCAGTCGGCAACCGCGGCCACGCAGACGGCGATGTCGGCGGGCAGCGCCCGCTGGCACGCGGCGAGCATTTCCTCGGCGGTTTCCACTTCGGTGAGGGTGGCCACCGGCGGCGGCGGCTGGGCGTTCGGGCCGGTCACCAGGGTCACCTCGGCGCCGCGCCGGGCGAGGGCGGCGGCAATGGCGTGGCCCTGCTTGCCGGACGAGCGGTTGCCGAAGTAGCGGACCGGGTCGATCGGTTCGATGGTGGGCCCGCTGGTCACCAGGGCCCGGATGTCTTGGAGGGGTTTCGGCTGCGCCAGCACCGCTTCGATCGCGCTCACGATGTCGATGGGCTCGGCCATCCGGCCCGGCCCCTCTTCGCCGCAGGCGAGGTCCCCCGAACCCGGCTCGACGAAGCGAATGCCGTCGCTGCGCAGCTGCGCCACGTTTCGCCGGGTCGCCGGGTGTGCCCACATCTGCACGTTCATCGCCGGCGCCACCAGCACCGGAGCGGTGGTGGCCAGCAGCACGGTGGTGGCCAGGTCGTCGGCCAGGCCGGCAGTCATCCTCGCGAGAAAGTCGGCGGTTGCCGGGGCCACCACCACCACGTCGGCGTCACGGGCCAGCCGGATGTGCCCCATCTCGCTTTCATCGGTCAGCGAGAACAGCTCCTGGTAGACCTTCTCGCCGGACAGGGCCGCCAGCGACAGCGGCGTGACCATCTCGCTTCCGCCCGGCGTGAGGATGGAACGGACCCGCGCACCCCGCTCGCGCAGCCGGCGGACGAGGTCGAGACTCTTGTAGGCGGCAATGCCGCCGGTCACGATCAGCAGGATGCGGGGAGCTTCAGACATGGGTATCAGGGACCTGCGTCGTTCGGCACGGCCGGCAGCGCAGGCCGGGCGCCGACGCGTTGCACGAAGACGGCGAATCCGCTCGCAGGACCCGAAGCATAGGGGAATTCAGCGCGCCCGTGGGTCGGGCGCGATCCCGGCGCGGTGCGCCGACCGGGTCCCTCAGGTTTCCTCCAGGAGCAGCGGCAGCTCCAGGTGCATGTCGTCGATCAACTCGATCGGATAGTCGCCCGTGAAGCAGGCGGCGCAGTAGGGCATGCGCCGGCCGTTGGGCCGCTGGCCGTGCACGGCCTCGAACAGGCTCTCGAGCCGGACGAACCGGAGGCTGTCGGCGCCGATCTTGGCGGCGATCGCGTTCTCGTCCAGGTGCGCCGCGATGAGTTCCTTGCGCTTCGGCGTGTCCACGCCGTAGTAGCACGGGTGCGTGGTCGGCGGGCTCGCGATCCGCATGTGCACCTCGCGGGCGCCGTTCGTGCGAAGCATCTCCACGATTTTCGTCGACGTCGTGCCGCGGACGATGCTGTCGTCCACCAGCACGACCCGCTTGCCGCCGACCGCGTCCGCGTTCACGTTGTGCTTGAGGCGGACCCCGAGATGCCGGATCTCGTCGGTCGGCTCGATGAAGGTGCGGCCCACGTAGTGGTTGCGGATGATGCCGAGTTCGAAGGGCAGCCCGGCCTGGTCGGCGTAGCCGAGCCCGGCCGGGACACCGGAATCGGGCACCGGCACGACGATGTCGGCGTCGGCGGGCGCGTCCCGCGCCAGGAGCCGGCCGATCTGCTGGCGGACGGCATAGACGTTCTTGTCTTCGACCACGCTGTCGGGGCGGGCGAAGTAGATGTACTCGAAGATGCAAAACGTCCGCGGCGCCTTGCCGAGGGCGGCGGGCAGGCTTTGCACCCCATCGCGGCCGATGTGCACGATTTCGCCGGGCGCCACCGATCGCGTGAACGTCGCCCCGATGATGTCGAACGCGCAGGTTTCCGAGGCGAGCACGGGCTGGCCGTGGAGCTCGCCCAGGACCAGGGGTCGGACGCCGTTGGGATCCCGGGCGCCGATGACCCCCGTTTCCGAGAGTGCGATCAGCGAATAGGCCCCTTCGACCTGGTGGAGCGCCTCGATCAGCCGGTCGAGAAACGTCGGTCCGCTGGCGGTCGCGACCAGGTGGACGATCACCTCGGTGTCCATCGTCGACTGGAAGATGCAGCCTCGCTGGACCAGGTCCCGCTTGAGGGTGCGGGCATTGGTGAGGTTGCCGTTGTGGGCGATGGCGACGCCGCCCTGCGCGACCTCGGCGAAGATGGGCTGGACGTCGCGCAGCTGGGTCTTGGTGCCGCTGGTGGAATACCGGTTGTGGCCGATCGCCGCGTTGCCGGACAGCGTGCTGATGACCTTGTCCGAGCCGAACGCGTCGCCGACCCGGCCCTGCGCCCGGTGGGCGAAGAACTGGCTGCCGTCGAAACTGACGATGCCGGCCGCTTCCTGACCGCGGTGCTGGAGGGCGTGCAGGCCGAGCGCGGTGATCGCCGACGCATTCTCCGTCCCGAACAGGCCGAAGATCCCGCATTCCTCGCGGAAGCTGTCGAGTGGCGTGCCGGGCTCGTTGCGGACAGAGCGGGTCATGGCTCGCTGCTTTCTTCGCCGCTGCCGGATTCAATCTGGATCAACCGGTCGAATTCCCTGCGATCCTGCCCGGGGTAGCCGACCTCGCCTTCCGGTTCCGCCGTTTCGGATGCCGGCGTCTCCATGCGCCGGAGGAGATCGTCCGCGTCGGCGGCATCTCCCGCGGAGCAGCTGTGGTCGACCATCAGGGCCGGGCCGGGGACCAGTACGGCGAGCATGTGCGCCCCGTACAGTACCACGGGCAGGGTCCGGGCCCCGCGGACGAATTGCGGGCATTCGGTGAAGACCAGGCCCGACGCGAACAGCCCGATGTACAGGGCGGAGATGATCACCAGGCCGCGAACCGCCCCGAAGATGAAACCGAGCGCCCGGTCCAGCGGAGCGAGCACGCTGGTAGCAATCGCGCCCGCGAGCGGGACGATGGCAAATGTGAGGATCACGATCGCCGCCACGAAGACGCAGAGCGCGCCGATGCCCCGGGCGATGACCGAATCGCCCACCAGCGGCATCACCAGGCCGCCGGCCCAGTCGAGCAGCCACAGGGACGCCATGCCCGATGCCACCCAGGCGGCGAGGGAGAGCGCGCTCTGCACGAAGCCGCGCGCGTACGCCATCGCGCCCGAGAGCAGCACGACGCCGACGACCACGAGATCGGCGATGGTCATGGCGGCGGTCCGCCCGTCGAGGATCTGTCGGTGCGGCCGTGGACGAACTGATCGACGTGCGCCGAACCGCTGCGCTCGAGCTCCGAGACCGGGCCTTCCCAGACGATGCGTCCACCGTGCAGCATGGCGACACGGTTCGCGATCTTGCGGACGCTGGCAAGGTCGTGGGTGATGGTGACGGTGGTGGCCCGCAACCGCGTGACGCAGTCTTCGATCAGCCGGTCGATGGTGGCGGCGGTGACCGGGTCGAGGCCCGAGGTCGGTTCGTCGAAGAACAGGAACTCGGGATCGGCAGCGACGGCGCGGGCGATCGCGGCGCGCTTCTGCATGCCGCCCGACAGCTCGGGCGGGTAGAGATTGGCCGCGCGCTCGTCGAGCCCGACCTCGTCGAGCTTGGCGCACGCGAGTTCGTACGCCTCGGCGCGCCGCATCGGCCCGGTATGGAAGAGTGCAAACGCGACGTTCTCCCAGATCGGGAGGGAATCGAAGAGGGCGTTGCCCTGGAACAGCACCCCCGAGCGACGCATCAACGCCTGCGGCCCGCTGAACGGCAGCTCGTCCCGGGGGGTGCCCGCGAACCGGACCGAGCCCGCATCCATGGGCAGCAAGCCGAGCGCGCATTTGAAGCTCACGGACTTTCCGCAGCCCGAGGCGCCGATGACGGCGACCGAATCACCCGCCATCGCGGTCAGGTCCATGCCGTCGAGGACGGTCTTCCCGCCAAAGCGCTTGACCAGCCCGCGGAGCTCGATCGCGGGAGCTTGGGCTGACCCGGTCATCGCGAGAAGAACGCTTCGGTGATGAGGTAGTTGGCAATCAGGATGAGGGCCGAGGCCGACATGACGGCGTTGGTCGTGGCCCGGCCGACTCCGCGTGCGCCGCCCTCCGAGTGGAAGCCGTGGTAGCTCCCCATCAGGACGATCAGGAAGCCGAATACGGCCGCTTTCACGAGGCCGGAGACCACGTCCAGCGTCTGGAGACTCTCGAGGCAGCGGTTCAGGAAGATGCCCGGCTCGAACCCCAGCTTGCCGACGCTGATCAGGAAGCCGCCCATGGTGCCGATGACGTCGGCGACCAGGACCAGCGGCGGCAGCGCCAGCACGCCGGCGATCAGGCGCGGCGCCACCAGGTACTGCAGCGGGTTGGCCGACAAGGTGACCAGCGCGTCGAGCTGCTCGGTCACGCGCATGGTGCCGGTTTCGGCGGCGATCGAGGCGCTGACGCGCCCGGCGACCATCAGGGCGGTCAGCACGGGACCGAGCTCGCGCGTCAGGGATACCACCAGCACCGACGGGATTGCGCTCTCCGCCGCAAACCGGCTGAAACCGGTGTAGCTCTGCAGCGCCAGCACCATGCCGGTGAAGATCGCCGTCAGCCCGACGATGGGGAGCGAGTAGTAGCCGATCTCGAGGAACTGGCGGCCAGCATGCCGCAGGAAATACGGCGGCCGGGCCGCCGCCCACAGCGCTTCGGCGGTGAACAGGGCCACGCGCCCGGTGGCGGCGAGGAACTCGAGCACCACCCGCCCGATCGGCGCCAGCGGATTGGGCCAGCTCCGCATGCGTGTCAATCCACGTACAGTCGGGGGACGCGGCTGCCCAGGCGGGCGAGAATTTCGTAGCCGATCGTCCCGCCGCGCGCGGCCACGTCGTCCACTGGAACTAGGGGACCGAGCAGGTCCACGACGGCGCCGGGGTTGGCGACAGGGTCCGGCACGCCGGAAACGTCAACGGTGACCAAATCCATGGAGATTCGCCCCACGACCGGCGCGACATGGCCACCGATCGCGACACGGCCCGTATTCCCGAGGTGCCTCGGGTACCCGTCGGCATAACCCGCCGACACGGTGGCAATGCGTCGCGCATTCGGGGAAACCCAAGTATGACCGTACCCGACGCCCTCCCCCCGGTCAACGGAGCGCACCTGCTGGATCCGCCCGACCAGGCGGGCGACCGCGGTCATCGGATTCGGGCGCGCCGGGGTGGGGTTGATCCCGAACAGCGCGGCGCCGGCCCGGGCCATGTCAAATCGGAAGGCGGCGGGGAGCCAGATTCCCGACGAATTGGCCAGGCTCGCGCGCGCGGCGAACGGCGCCTGCTCCCGGGCCGCCTCGAACCGAGCCAGCTGCTCGGCGTTGAGCGGATGGTCCGGAATTTCCGCCGCGGCTAGGTGGCTCATCACGACGCGGACGTCGAGGCCGGAACGGCGGGTGGGCTCGGCGCAGAACGCGCGCCAGTCGGCGGCCCCGTAGCCCAGCCGGTTCATCCCGGTGTCCACGTGTACCGCCGCCACGAGCGCCCGGCCGGCGGCGGCGGCGGCCGTCCGGCGGTGCTCGGAATCGCCCGGGTGGTTAAGGACCGGGATCAGTTCGCTGTCGGCTGGCAGCGCCGCGCCTCCCGCCAGTACGTAGACGAAGGCATCGGGAACGGCCGGGCGCACGGCCTCGCCCTCGTCCGGCGTGGCGACGAAAAAGGTGCGGCAGCCCGCCGCCGCCAGCGCGGCCGCGATGCGGGGCGCTCCCATCCCGTAGCCGCCGGCCTTCACGACTCCCGCGACCTCGCAACCCGGGCCAGCCTGGTCCCGGAGGGTGCGGAAGTTGGACCGCACGGCGCCCAGATCGACGATCAGGGCGCATCCGGCC
Source organism: Alphaproteobacteria bacterium (assembly GCA_022824395.1). Lineage (GTDB taxonomy): Bacteria > Pseudomonadota > Alphaproteobacteria > TMED109 > TMED109 > VXPW01. The sequence goes on along the minus strand of JAJDZX010000030.1, from coordinate 192,408 downwards.
CGGGCCAGTGCTGTCTCCAGCGCCGCACTGCCCGGCGAGGGCTGACTACTGGTCGGAGTCGTGGAGATCGCTGAAGCGGGTGAAGCGGGGGTCGAAACGGACCTTGACGTCACCTTGACGGCCGTGCCGCTGCTTGCTGACGTAGATTTGTGCGGAGTTCGCGGTTTCCTTGAGACGCTCCATCCAGCGGTCGTAGCGGGGCCTGAACTTCGCCTCGTCCTCGTCGTCCCGGCGCTGCGGCTCCTGCTGGCGCAGGTAGTAGTGCTCGCGGTAGATGAACAGCACCACGTCCGCATCCTGCTCGATCGAGCCCGAGTCCCGAAGATCCTGCAGCTGCGGGCGCTTGTCCTCGCGGCCTTCGACCTGACGGCTCAGTTGCGAGAGCGCGACCACCGGCACATTCAGTTCCATCGCAATGGATTTCAGGCCCTGGGAGATCTCGCTGATCTCGTTGACCCTCGAATTGTGGTTCCGCGTGGCGGTCATCAATTGCAGGTAGTCGACGACGATCAGCCGCAGCCCGTGCTCGGTGCGCATCAGGCGCCGGGCGCGGGTGCGGAGTTGCGGGATGGAGATGGCGGCGGTGTCGTCGATGAAGAGGCGAAGGTCCTCGAGGTCCTTGGAGACGTCGATCAGCCGGGTGAGCTCGCGGTCCTTGATCGCGCCGCGGCGAATGTCCTCGGAGGAGATGCTGGTCTCGGCCGAGAGAATCCGGTTGGCCAGCTGGGTGGCGGCCATTTCCAGCGAGAACACCGCGACGATTCCCTTGGGTTTGCTCGCGTCGTCCTCCCACGGGACGAAAATCTCCGGCCGGCTGGCGGCGCGCGCGAAATCCGTCGCGAGCGCCGTCTTCCCCATGCCCGGTCTTCCGGCCAGGATGATGAGATCGGAGCGATGGAAGCCGCCGAGCAGGTCATCGAGGCCGGCCAGGCCCGACGTGACGCCGGACAGCTTCCCGCCGAGCTGGTAGGCCGCCTCGGCAGCGCGGATGGCATCGGTGAGACCGCTGACGAACGGCTGGGGCCCGCCGGGCCCCTTGCCGTGCTCGGAAATCTCGAAGAGCTGCTGCTCGGCGTCCTCGATCTGCGCGGCAGCAGACGTCTCCACCCGCACGTCCGAGGCGTTGTATTCGATCCGGGACCCGATCTCCATGAGCGAGCGGCGCTGGGCCAGGTCCAGGATGATCCCGCCGTAGTGGCGGGCTGCTTCCGGCGGCATCGCGCCGTGGACCAGCCGCTCGAGGTAGTCGTCGACATCCGCGAGGGCCCGGTCACGCGCGAATTGCGGCTTGAGCGTGACCGCGTCGGCCCGCCGGCCCTGCTGGATGAGGCCGCGGGCCGCCTCGAAGATGCGCCCGTGGACCGGGACGTAGAAATGGGAGCCGCGCAGCTGCTCGACGTACTCGAACGCCCGGTCGTTGTGGAGCAGGGTTCCGAGCAGCGCCTCTTCGGCTTCCACGTTCCGCGGCGGCGACCGGTCGCTCGTCTCCGTCCGATCGGGCGGCGCGGATTCGGGCGACGGAATCGGCTGCGGGTCGTCGGGCATCCGCGACAGATTGGGGCATCACCGTGGTTGCCGCAAGGGCGGCTGGCGGCACCCAACTGGCAAGCCGGTCGCTCGGGGGAAGCGGTCCGATTCCATGTTCCAGATCGGGACTCGGACCGTGGTCACGGGAACATCTCGAGCGGTCGGCCGACCCCCGGGCTCCGCGGCTGACGATCCCACCGCAGCCGCTTGCTCGGAAGCCGTTGAACCCGGCTGTGCCGCGCCCCACGGCGATTCCCCGCGAACCCGCCGGTGATTGGGCGTTTGCCGTTCGAATCCTCGGTGGATAGGTTCTTTCGGAGGAACGTACAGACCGCGTCGGCGGTGCTGGCCATCTGGCTGTACGCGACGCTGGCAGGGTTCCGACTGTCCAATATCTCTGGGGTCACGAAGCCATGAAATCGATCGGCACGGCGCTAGTCGCCGCACTTACCTTCACGCTGGGTGCCGCAACCGCCCTGGCAGCCGAGCAGCGGGCAATCCTCACACTGGAGGCGGCAAAGGTGATCGCGGAGGCGTGCGAGGCCAAGGCCGTGGAGATGGGCTGGCGGCCCGTCATCATCGCCATCTACGACCAGGGCGCCGACCTCAAGTACTTCAGCCGGGCCGATGACGCGCAGCGGGGTAGCATTCAGGTCGCCATGCTGAAGGGGCAGACGTCGGCGAATTTCCCGCGTTCCACGCGTTCGTTCGGGGAGTTCATTTACAAGGGGGACCGTCCCCACGGCGCGCAGCACGTTCCGGGCCTCGTCATCTTCCCAGGGGGCTTGCCGATCATGACGGCGGATGGTCAGCACGTCGGCGGTGTCGGCGTCTCGGGCGCCACGTCGGACCAGGACGAGGAGTGCGCGCAGGCGGGAATCGACGCGGCCGCAGAACTGCTGAAGTAGCCAGCTCCGGCCGCGCGCGGCACCCCGTCCTTGGCGGCGCAATGACCTGGACGGCGCGATGACCTGGACGGCCGTGCGGCGGGACGGAGCCGTGGGAGGAGGCTCCGCCAGGAGCGCCCCGGGGATTGGCCGCGTTCGGTCGGCGAGGCTTGGAGCAGTCCGGGCCTTGCCTGCGGTCAGGCGGGCGCTACGTTACCCGCTGGCCGGGCCCTCCGCGAAGCGCTCTCTTCCGAGGGCCGATCCGGTACCTGTCGCCGTCGCCGTCGCCGCCGCGGGTACCCCTCCTCAGCCAACCGGTTGACCGCGATCTCTCCTCGGACTGTCCGGACCAACTGCGACGATCACGTGCACCAGGGAGCACGACCATGAAACTCTATTTCGACCCCATCACCGTGAACTGCCGCAAGGTGGTCGCCGGCCTGGACTTGATCGGCGCGGGTTACGACGAGGAAATCCTCGACTACTTCGGCGGTGACCACAAGAAGCCCGACTTCAAGGCAGTCAACCCGAACGCCGAGTTGCCGGCACTGGTCGACGGCGACTTGGTGCTGTGGGAATCGAACGCGATTCTCGTCTACGCCGCCGAAAAGACGGGGAACCGGGCCGTGTATCCGTCGGACCCCAAGATCCGCGCCGACATCACCCGTTGGCTGCTCTGGGAGTCGAGCAAGTGGTTTGCCGGCTGTTACGTCTTTCTGGTCGAGAACGTCGTCAAGCCGATCCTCGACGACAAGCCGGACCAGGCGGTCCTCGAGAACCATGCGCCGACGTTTCACGCCCTGGCATCGGTCCTGGAAGCGCGTCTCAGGGACCGGGAATGGATCAGCGACGGCCAGGCCACCATCGCCGACATCGCCGTGGCCGCGCCCATGCACCTGCACGCGGTCCAGCAGCTGCCGCTGGAAAATTACCCGGGCATCCGGGCCTGGATGAGCCGGGTCGAGGCGCTGCCGTGCTGGCAGAAGTCGGACCCGGTGCCGCACATTCCGGCGGAGCTGCTCGCCAAGCTGGGCTAGCCGTTGCCGCAGCCCGGCTCGTCAAGGAGCCAGGCTCAGCACCAGCGCAGCACCCGGAGTTCGGGTAGACGCGACCGCGGCGCGCGGTTGCGCCGCTGGCGGCTTGGCCGGGTGCGGATGGAGGTTGTGGGTACCTCGGGGTGCCCTGCCTGCGATGCCGGCACCCGCGGGGTCTCCGTCCCGTCCAGGATCGCCTAGGCCGGGAACAGCGCGGTCAGTTTCGCGAGGCAGCCGCTCCAGCCGCCCTCGTGCCGGTCGCGCGATTCCGCGTCGGCAAACCGGGAGTGGGTGAGCGTGAGGTGGGTTGTCTGGGCCGATTCTGCCTCGAACTCGACGGTGACCAGCGATTCGACGTCGCTCCCCTCCCATTGCCAGGTGTGCACCAGGCGGCGGTTGGGGACGACTTCGCGGTACACGCCGCGGGTCAGGTGCTGTTCTCCATCCGTGCCGCGCATCTCGACAAGAAACGTGCCTCCGACTTCGACTTCTGCCACTGCCCGCGCCACGGCAAGATCGCCGGGTGCGAACCACTGGCGCATCATCTCCGGGTCGGTCCACGCGGCGTAAACGGTCTCGACCGGCGCAGCGATGGTGCGGTGCAGGGTCAGGGAGACTTCCTGTTCGAGTGGCCGAGGTGCGGTCATGACGGGGCTCCTGAAAAGGTTCTGTCGGCGCTACGGTCTGGCGATGGCTACCGCGTCCGGTCCGGTTCGCCGGGCGTTTCCGCGACCAGCGCATCCAGTGCGTCCAGACGTTCCGTCCAGAAGCGCTCGTGGAAATCGATCCAGGCGCGAACATCCGTGAGCCCGGCCGGGTTGATCCGGCACACGCGTTCGCGGCCCCGCGCCTCGCGCGTCACCAGGCCAGCCCGCTCCAGCACCCCGATGTGTTTCGACACCGCGGCGAAGGAAACGGGAAATGGCTTGGCGAGACGGCCGACGGTCGCCTCCCCCTCTGCGAGGCGACCGAGGATCGCCCGGCGAGTGGGATCGGAGAGCGCCCGGAAGACATGATCGAGATGATATTCAACCATACGGTTGAATATAGGAGCTGCCGGGACCGTTTGCAACCGTTCGACCGGGCCCTCCGGCTGGGCTGCTGGCCGGGCGGACGGGCCGCCCGCGGGGTCAGTCGCGGGTAGTGGGCTCGTTGGCTGCGCCTGCCGCGCGCCTCGGACAGCCGCTCACGGCAGCGTGACCAAACCGCCGGACGTCACGTACGTCTGTCCTGTGACGAAGTCGGCCGCGTCGCTGAGCAGGAAGTACGTCAGTTCAGCGACGTCTTCGGGTTTCCCGGTGCGCCCGGCCGGGGTCGACGCGATGATGCGTTCGCGCATCTCTTCGCTCATGTCCTTGGTCATGTCGGTATCGATCAGGCCCGGCGCGACGCAGTTCACCCGAATGGCCGGTCCCAGCGCCATGGCGCAGCTGCGCGCGAAGCTGATGACGGCGGACTTCGACGTGCCGTACGCGATCAGCCGGTCGCGGCGGATGCGGCTCGGAGCAATGCCGTTGATGGATGAGATGCAAACGATTCGCCCGTACTCCTGGGCCAGCATGCGCTCCTTGGCGCGCCACACGCTGTGGAACGTCCCGTCCAGGTTGACCGAGAGAATCTGCCGCCACACGTCTGCATTCATGTCCGCGTTGTCGTCGAAGGATGCGATGCCCGCATTTGTCACCAGGAGATCGACGGTACCGCGCTCGGCTTCGATCGCGTCGTACATGGCGCCGGTCGCTTCGAACGACGAGACGTCCGCCTGAAACAGGCCGCCGCTGCCGCCTTCGGCGGTTATCAGTTCGAGCGTTTCCGCAGCGGCGTCAGGGTTGGCCGCATAGTTGACCGCCACCCATGCGCCGGCGCGCGCCAGGCGCACGCAGATCGCCCGGCCGATGCCGCGCGATCCTCCCGTTACGAGCGCCGTCCGTCCGGCGAATTCCTTCTGGGTCACGTGCGATCCTCCTTGCTGGTGCGGGGCCTACCGGTCGAACGTCCTCGATCTCGTGAGAACCGTCGCGCCTGTTCGCGCTGCCACAGCGATCAGGCGCATTCACGCCGCGGGCGCGCGCCGATGCTATTCGAACGAGCCGGTTTTCCAAGGCCAGCCCATGTCGGGGAGCGGGTCCACGACCTCGAAGGGCCTGGTGCTGGAATAGGTCCGCCCGTACCGATCGGTCGTCACGATTTCTGCGGTATGGACGCCGAGCGGCAACGACCGCGGGAGATCGGCGCGCCATAGGTGATTGGACCGGCGCGTCAGCATCCAGGGCTGGAACGGCCCGGCGGCGCCTTGCCAGGACACTCCGCGCCAGGTCGTGAACCCGGCGGCCGCATCGCCGCCTTCGGTGCTGCGAAAGGTGATCCGGCCCTGGGTCGCCTGTTTCGCGAGCGCCCACGGATCCGTGAACGCGGGCCCGGTTTTCGCCTGCTCACCGGCGCCGGGTTGCGTTCGCGTCGCCTCGATGGGAGCCCCGCCGTTGATCGACACCGTTACGCGGCTGTCCCGCGACCCGTTCCAGACGTTGATCGCCAGCCACGTCCCGCCTTCCAGGTCTGTCAGGGTCACCATGTTGGGGTCCCCGAGGTCGGAGACCGTGACCGGCGGGATCGCGTCCGAGGGTGTCCGGTGGCTGTCGGCAAAGGTGAACAGGGTTTCCGCCCACCGGCGAAACCGCGGCGTGTTGAATGCGGCGTGGAACTGCTCGCCGGGCTCCTGCCCGAACGCTTGGTACGTATCGATGTAGCTCGCGCCGTCGAACGAGAGGACGTAGTAGCCGCGCGGCGCCCCCAGGCGCTGGGTTGCATGCGGGATGCCGTGGTCATCGAGGTCGCCGGCCCACCACGATCCCGAGACGGCCCCGGTGACGATCTGGTGAAACGGCGCCGTTCCCGTGCCCGTCGCCTCGCGCCAGCCGGCAAAATGCTCGCCCGGCAGGATCTGTTCGGTCGTGTGGGTGTGTCCAGACAGGCCCAGTGCCGGCCGGTCGCCGATGATGGCGTGGAGTGCGGCCAGGTTATCGATCTGGTGCTTCCGGGTCGTTGCGTCCGAGTAGCTCACGAACGGAATGTGCGTGTTGAGCACGAGCAGCCGGTCCCCGGGCACGTGGGCGAGGTCGTTGCGCAGCCAGGTCAGCTGCCGGTCGTGGATCACGCCGTTGTAGGTGGGGGCGGCGTCCGGTGCGCAGAAGGGGTGGTCGTCGACGCCGTTGCACGGATAGCGGACGTCGTCAAGCACGACGAAGTGCACCTTCCCGATGTCGAACGAGTAGTACTCCGGGCCCCATTCGCGCCGGAACGTGTCGAACGAATGCGCGTCGCTGGCGGCGTCAAAGTCGAGATCATGGTTGCCGGCAACGTAGTACTGGGGAACCTGGCCTCGAGCGATGATGCGCTTGAACCGGCCGAACAGGGAGAGGTCGTCGCCCATGACGTCGCCCTCGAAGATCAGGCATTCGGTCGCGGCGTTGTCGCGCTCGACCAGCATCGTCCCGACGGTGTCGCGGACGTAGGAGACTTCCCGGTTCGTGTAGGACTGGGTGTCACCGAAGACCAGACATTCGAAACGATCGCCGACGGGATCCTCGATCAACGGAAAATTGATTGTCCCGGGCAGGGGCCCGGTGGGCGCGATGCCGCCGAACCGGAGATTGGGCGATCCTGCGGTCTTGTGGACGTAGTGGAACTGCGGAACCAAGTCTGCGTTCACCGGGACGGCGTAACCCGCCGGTTTCGTGATGAACACATTCATGTCGTCGTACGCCGGCAGCGCATAGGCGCCGGCCGCGTCGGTGCGTACCACCTCCCGGCCGTTCGACACCATCACGCCGGGAATGCCGGCTTCACCGGCGTCGAGTTCGGAGTTGCGGTTCCGGTCGAGAAATGCAGTCCCGCGCACGACCTGCCGGCCGCCGCCGTCACGGATGACCTGGACCGAGCCCACGTAGCTCGTGTCCTTTGCCTCGGCCGGGAATGCGGCGACGGCGTACAGGGCCGCCAGCACGCCCGCGCCGACTGTCCGTGCCTTCCGTAGATCCATGATCCGGGTCACTTCGCGTCGGGTTCGGGCGGCTGCCTAAGCAGGTGCGGAAGCGCCTGCCAACCGTGGCAGGCGGGCCTCGGCTATTCGGCCGGCAGGTCCACGGGACCCAGGAGGCCGGCTTCCAGCAGCTCGGGAATGAAGCCGAACATCTCCCTCTTCTCGATGCGGTCGGGATACAGGACCCCGTCAAGGTGGTCGCACTCGTGCTGCACGACGCGGGCGTGAAACCCGTCGGCCGTCCGGTCGATGAACCCGCCTTCCGCATCGTGACCGCGATAGCGAATGCGCGTATGGCGCGGCACCAGGCCGCGCATGCCCGGCACGCTGAGACAGCCCTCCCAGTCCTCGTCGAGATCTTGGCCGACCGGCGCGATGACGGGGTTGATCAGGACCGTGAGCGGCACGGCAGGTGCATCCGGGTACCTGGGGTTGGTTTCGACGCCGAAGATCACGACGCGGAGGGGCACGCCGATTTGCGGCGCGGCGATCCCCGCGCCATCGCAGGCCCGCATGGTGTCGAGCAGGTCGGCAACCAGGTCGCCGAGCCCTGAGTCGTTCACCTCCCCCACGGATTCGGACATTCGCCGCAACCGCGGATCACCCATCCGAAGGACATCCCGTACCGCCATCGCCGATCCTTTCGTAACGCCTGGTTTGCGCTCTCCTGGCGACACGTCGCCCCGTCGCCAATTGCAGTGTAATTGTTGCCGGCACTTCTAAAATCAATTACCCGCATGTCGGTGCTACCCATGCCAAATGGGGTTGGGACAGGACTGGTGCCGAAACCGTCACCATGCCTCCCTGAACCGCCCGGGGGACTCTTGCGGGCGCGATGATCCAGAGGCGGGGCCGGTAACGCGTACCACGTTCAGGAAGAGCAGCTGCATGAATTCGAACGCCGCCCGGGCGGCCATACTGGAGGGCACCGCTCCACCCGGTTTGCGTGTCGATGGAAACCTCAACCTGGTGGGTTGTGTGGGCCTGGTGTCGCTCCCGGCCAACCTCGACGTCGCGGGAAGCCTGCACCTGAACAGCTGTGCCGGGCTCTTGGAGTTACCGGCCGGCCTGCAGGTGGGCGTCTACCTGGACCTGACGGGCTGCACCGGATTGACGGGCCTGCCGCAGGACCTGAACGTCGGCGGGAATATCAATGTGTCGTATTGCTCGGGGCTGGCTTCGCTTCCTGCCGCTTTCCAGGTCAAGCGCAGCCTCAGCATGGCTCACTGTTCCCAGCTCGCCGAGCTTCCGGCCGGGCTGCGGACCGAGCGCCATCTCAACCTGACCCGCTGCACAGGGCTCGAGTTCCTCCCCGCTGGCCTGGTCGTCGGTGGCTACCTGGATCTCACCCACTGCACGAGCCTCCGGTCGCTGCCGGCGACCCTTTCGGTGGGTCGTGGCCTGTATCTGAACAACTGCAGGAGACTGGCTGAACTCCCCGATGGTCTCCATGTGCAGCACGGCCTGGATCTGACCGGGTGTTCCGGACTGACGGCGCTTCCGCGCGGACTGCGCGTGGACGGCGACCTCGACCTGACCGGCTGCGTACAACTCCGCGAGATGCCCGAGGCCTATCACATCGGCGGCACGATCATCAAAGACGGCCGCACTGGTCTTTGACCTGCTCCCGGCAAGCTGGGCCACCAATGACGAGAAAACTCTCGGATGGGCTTTTCGTGGACCCACCGGGGAAGAGGTCACGAAGCCGTCCACGTCGCGCGCCCGGAGTGTCACGACCTCACAGATTCGAGCGTCGGTATGCGCCAGCGTGGGCACGGTCCTCTAGTCGGCGGGCAGTGCAACCCTCGCCGCGGTCGCGATGAAGCGCTGGTGCTCGTCGGCTGAAGATCGACTATTGCTGGGACTCTCTCAGTCCTTCGACACGGAGCTTGAGCGCCTGGTTGACCTTTTCGTAGGTCGGCTGGACCCAGCTTGAATCCCAGAACAGCATGGCGATGCCGTTGTCGACTTCATGCTGTATCAGACGTGTTCCGCCCTGCGTGGGCTCCAGCCGATAGCTGTGGTGGGCCGTCAGTATGCCCGGTATGCCGGCGTGCTGATGGAGTTCCTCCAGAGCGATCACTTTTCCGATTCTGGATGTCATGGTCGACTGCGTGCCGTTCGGCTGGGTCATTCGGTACACAACCTCGGCGCCTTCGAGGATCTCGCCGCTGATCGGGACTAGCAGGGGGTTCCAATCCGCATAGCCGGAGACATCGGTCAGCACCGACCAAACCTCCGCAGGCGTGGCGTCTATCGTGATCTCTGCGTGAAACGTCTTGCGACCAAGAAGGAACAGGATCACGAGGGCCAGTGCAAGCGTGACCGTGGTCCCGACTATCCATTTCGTCCGCACAGGTCCTCTCCGATGGGCGATGAGGTGGAGGCTTCGTCGGTGATCCAATATGCCGTCGCTCGGCACAATAACCCGGGTTCATGAAGACTTGGAGGCTGTCCGCGCAGCGGTCATGCGGTTTGGCACAAGGTCCGCTTACCTCCGCAGCCCGCCCAACACTGCCCCCCGGAGACCTCGACTTGGACCTCAGGAGCGACAAGTACGACGCAATCGAGGTGCGTGACCGCTGGCCCGAGGAACTTTCCGTTCGTAGACCGCCTCTTCATGCACAGCCGAATACCGTTGCCTCGGAACACCTGAAGACCAACAGGCTCTCGGCCCGCACGCACCGGGAACGAGAGCCCCGACCGGCGCAAGTGAATGTCGCCGTCGAGCCGCTGACCTCCCTCGTCCCCTGGGGGAGGATTGGGCTAAACGTCTGTTTAGGCTTGGCGCACCCGGCAGGACTCGAACCTGCAACCTCTGCCTCCGGAGGGCAGCGCTCTATCCAATTGAGCTACGGGTGCGGATCTGGGCGACGACCATACTAGCCGGCACGCGCCGACCGTTCGGGACCGGCTCAATCGCCTTCGGTCGGCCCGCCTGTGTTGACCCAGGCTGCGTAACCGCCCACCAGGTTCGAGACGTTGGCATAGCCCATCTCCTGCAGGGTGGCCGCCGCGAGCGCGGAGCGTCCGCCGGCGGCACAGTAGATCACCAGTTCGGCGTCGGAGGCGAGCTGTGAGGGGTGGCTCGGTGAGGCCGGGTCGGCGATGAACTCGAGGTGGCCGCGCGGAACGTGGAGCGCGCCGGGAATGTGCCCCGCCGCCACTTCGTGCTGGTCGCGCACGTCAACGAACAGGGCACGCCCGTGCCGCGCACGGGCCTCGACGATATCGATCTGCGGGACTTTGGCCTGGGCTGCAGCCAGCATCGACTGCATGGTCTTGGAGGAAGGTTGCACGGTTGTCATCAGCGGTTGCGTGATTGGAAACCCATCACGGAAGGGAGGTCCGGCTGCGCGGACAGTGGGAGGCAGGATAGCGGGTCGCCGAGGCGACCGAGCGCGTCACGCTGCCAGTGGTGAACTGCAAGGTCCGGTCCCGCAGGGGTGCGATGCCCGCTCAGCCGTTCCCGATGCGTCGGTACACGAACTCCGGAATCTCGCCCCCGGCTTCACCTACGGGCATTTCCAGCACTTGCCGATGTGGCGCGAATTCGCAGGCCGGATCGGTCGTGTCGGGATCCCCGGTCAGGGCGAACGCCTGGCAACGGCAACCGCCCCAGTCGATCTCCCGGCGGTCACAGCTGCGGCACGGCTCGGGCATCCAGTCGGTGCCGCGGAACCGGTTGAACGCGCTCGAGTGCTCCCAGATCCAGGCGAGCGGGCGTTCGGTCACATTCTCGAACTCGAGGAAGTCCAGCGATTCCGCCGCGTGGCAGGGCAGCACCTTGCCGGCCGGCGTGATGTTGAGGAACTGGCGGCCCCAGCCGCCCATGCAGGACTTCGGCCGGCGCGCGTAGTAGTCCGGCACCACGTAGTCGATGGCCAGGATGCCCTTGAGCCGGACCCTGGCCTCCTCGACGATCCGGGTCGCCTCGTCGAGCTGTTCACGCGTCGGCAGGAACGCCTGCCGGTTCTTGAGTGCCCAGCCGTAGTACTGCACCTGGGCGACCTCGAGGCGCTCGGCGTCGAGTTCCACGGCCATCGCGATCATGGCCTCGAGATGATGCAGGTTCTGACGGTGCATCACGGCGTTAACGGTGAGCGGTAGGTCCGCCGCCCGCACCATGCGCGCGGTTTCCTGTTTCTTCGCGTGTCCCCGGAAGCCGGCGATCCGGTCCGCGTTCCCGGCCTCCGTGTCCTGGAACGACACCTGGACGTGGTCGAGGCCTGCGTCCCGCAGGCGATCCAGACGGGTCCGGGTGAGCAGCACGCCGGAGGTAATGAGATTGGTGTAGAGGCCGGCCTTGGCAGCGTGTTCGACCAACGTTTCCAGATCCTTCCGGACGGTCGGCTCGCCCCCAGAGAAGTGCGCCTGCAGAATCCCCATGTCCACGGCCTGCGAGAGGACGCTCTTCCACGTGTCGGTGTCGATCTCGCGCGACGCGCGCTCCAGTTCGAGCGGGTTGGAGCAGTACGGACACTGCAGCGGGCAACGATGGGTCAGTTCGCACAGGACCGCGTAGGGGATCAGGCGGCTGCGGGAGCTGGAGGGGGCGGCAGCGGCTTCGGTCGGGGCGCTCACGGAAACGTCGGCTTGGTCAGTCATGCGATCACAAATCCCTTGTCGGCCAGGTTCTGGAGCATGGTGGTGACATCGCGTTCAATGTCCGCTCGGGGTGCCTGGTCGTACTTGGCGGCCAGTTCGTCGACCACCGTTGCCAGCGTTCGCGTGCCGTCCACGAGCTGGATGACTTCGCCCGCGATGGAATCCAGTTCGAACACGCGTTCCGGCGCATTGATGATCCAGCAGTCGCGGGCCCGGTCGAACCGCAGCTTCGCGTGGCGTGGCAGCCGCGGCACCGAGGCGGCATCCAGGATGAGGCGCTCGCTCATGCCGCATCCGCTTGGTCCGACGCGTCGGGCTCGAAGCAGCCCGGCGGGATCCGTCCCGGCTCGACGTAGGCCGAATGCAATGCATCGAGCTGGGCCCAGAGCACGTCGGTCTTGAAGCGCACCGCGTCGAGCACGGAATCCTGCTCGGCCCGGGTCCGCGCGTTGCGGAGCACCCAGGTGCGGCCGAAGTCCACGTCGCGACGGGCTTGGTTGATCCGTTTCTTGAAGTAGGCGAGGGCGTAGTCGTCGGCCCAGGCGTAGTGGCGGGAGAGGCCCGCGATACGCTCCTGGTGGATGGCCGGCGCGTACAGCTCGGTCAGCGAGGAGGCGATCGCCTCCAGCACCGAGCGTTCGCGCACGAACGCAATGTAGGCGTCGACCGCGAAGCGGGTGCCGGGCAGCAGGCCGGCGCACGAGCGGACGTAGTCCAGGTCGAGACCGAGGCGCTCGCAGAGCTGGAGATAGCGCGCCAGCCCGCCCGATCCGTCCATGTCGCCTTCGTGGTCGATCACCCGGGAGCGCCATTCCAGCCGGAGGTCCACATCGGCGATCCGCGCCATCAGGGTGAGATCCTTCCGGGGAATGGAGCACTGGTAGTAGTAGCGATTTAGGGCCCAGGCCTGGACCTGTCCGTGCCCGAGCTTGCCGTCGTGCAGCAGCCGGTGGAACGGATGCAGGCTGTGGTAGCGCTCCTCGCCGATCCGGGCCAGCGCCTCCAGCATCTCCGCCTCGGAGCGGGGCGGCTCGATGGCGGTACCGAGGGCGCCGGGCACCAGCGGCGCCGGCGCGATCACAGCTCGATCTCCATCCCGTCGTGGGAGACTTCCCACCCGGCGTCCTCGACGGCCTGGCGCTCCGGGGTGTCGGCGGAGAGCACCGGGTTGGTCGTGTTGAGATGGATGAAGACCCGGCGCCCGATGCCGAGCCCGTCGAGGCCGTGGAGCGAGCCGCCTTCGCCGGAGATGCTGGTGTGTCCCATGCGCTTGCCGGTCTTCACGCCGACCCCGTCACGCACCATTTCGTCGTCGACCCACAGCGTTCCGTCGAAGAAGATCAGGGGAGTGCCGCGGACGCGCTCGCGCACGGCGTCCGTGATGGCCGCACAGGCCGGCATGTAGTGAAACGAGGCGTCGCTCGACGTCGAACGGACGTGCAGCGCGATCGTGTCTTCTGCCACCGAGCCGAAATCCGGTCCCTTGGCTTCGTCCTCGAGCCAGAGCGCCACCTTCCCCGGTACCGCGAACGGCGTGATCTCTAGGCCGGCCGCCCCTCCGTCCGTGTCCACGAGCTGCACCGCCTCGTCGAGGACGAGGGTGCGCCGCTTGACGAACTCGGGGTTCAGGACGTTGAAGATGGTGTTGGCCTCGAGTACGCCGAGCACGCGGGGGGTGGCGTAGAGGCTCAGCGGTTGCGACTCGCGCAGGTTCAGCAGGCCGGCGACGTGATCGACATCGGCATTGGTCAGCACCGCGCCGGCGATCGGACTGTAGCGAAGGGGTGCCTCGGGCGAGGGCTGGAGAACCGGGTTTTCGGCTATCTGCTGGCGCAGGTCCGGGGAGGCGTTGAACAGGAACCAGCGTGCGCCGTCGTTGCTGACGGCGATGGAAGACTGTGTGCGGGAGGGCGTAGCAAAATCGCCGGATCGAGCCCGGCGACTGTTCGGATGATTACAATTCCACTGGGGAAACCCCCCGCCGGCGGCTGCTCCCAGAACACGGATTTGCATAAGACATCACCGTTGCCCCGGGAGTTTCCGTGCGGCGGGGGTCAAAGTCAGATCCAGACTCGGATCAGACCTCCGCGCAAGCGTAGCAGTTGATCTCAAGACCGACCGCCACCTCACGAACCATAGGAGCTTTCCACATAGGTAACTCTCCACTCAAGGTTCCACGGTAGACGCAATTACGTGCGCCCATCAGTGAGGGCAAGATAGGCTGCACGGCCCGCGGGTCCATCTATACGTTGCATAGGAACTGCCTATTGCTCACTGTCGCCGCGCCTTATGCTCCGGCCAGCATGGCCCGGCGCTGGTTCCTCCTTCTCGTGACCCCGGCATGCGCCGTCCTGGCGCAGCCCGCCGCGGCGGCGCCGCCGCTGGTCGATGTCGCGTGGCTGGCCGAGCGGACCTGTACCGACGGGCTCGCCGTGCTGGACGTGCGGCGCTCCCGGACCGACCACGAGATCGGCCACGTGCCGTGCGCCACGTTCACGAACTTCTACGAGGATGGCTGGCGGGAAACGCGGGCCGAGGTGCCGTTGCGGCTGCCCCCGCCTACCCGCACCGCCGCGCTGCTGGGGCGTCTCGGGATCAGCCCGCACGATCACGTCGTGATCGTGGCCCCGGGGTCCGGGCGCTATGACGCGGCGGAGGCGGCCGCGATCTTTGTGTCCCTGCGGAGCGTCGGCCACGCCGACGTGTCCATCCTCGACGGCGGTCTCGCCGCCTGGACCACGCACTGGGAGAACGACGTCGACACCGGGTACCGGCCGCCGGCCCCGAGCGCCTACCAGCCGAGCCCGGCTCCGCCGATCCTTGCCGACCAGGCGGCGGTGCGGGAGGCGATCGCCTCGAACCGTCCGGTTGTGGACCTGCGGACCAGCGACCAGTACCTCGGCCTGAACCGCAACGAGACGGTGCTGCGGCACGGGACTCTGCCCGGCGCCCGGAACGTGCCGCTCGCCTGGTTCCTGGTGGACGGCACGCTGTTCTTTCATTCGCCCGCGACGGTGCGGGCGGCGCTGGCGTACGCCGGCCTGCCGCCCGACGCCGCCCCGGTGGTATTTTGCAACGCCGGGCTGGAGAGTGCCCTCGGCTGGTTCGTTCTGCACGAGCTCCTGGGGCGCACCGGCACGCGCCTGTACGACGGTTCGCTCGCCGAGTGGTCGCGCCACGCGGACCTGCCGCTCCAGGTCATCGTGGGGCCGTCCGGCTGAGCGCTCGGAGGGCGTCCGGACGGCGGGGGCGGATTCCGTGCCCCGGCTCTTTTTGCCATACTTGTACCGGACGCCGCACCGTCCACCACCCCGCCGCGGTCGGAACGTACGCGGCTCTGGAGAGAGATTCCCTTGGCCATCCTGCCCATCCTGACAGCGCCTCATCCGCGGCTTACCAAGATGAGCCGCCCCGTCGAACGGTTCGACCGGGCACTCGCGGAGCTGGCCGAGAACATGCTGGAGACAATGTACGCCGCCAACGGGATCGGGCTGGCCGCTCCCCAGGTGGACGTGCACCAGCGGGTGGTGGTGATGGACCTGCACCAGGAAGACGAGCCGCCCGCTCCGCAGATCCTGGTCAATCCGGAGGTCCTGCAAGCGGGCGCGGAAACCGCCACGATGAGCGAGGGCTGCCTATCGGTGCCCGAAGCCTACGAGGAGGTCGAGCGCCCGGCCCGGGTCACGGTCCGCTATCAGGATCTCGCCGGCGTCACCCACACGCGGGAGTGCACGGGCCTGGAAGCGGTCTGCTGGCAGCACGAGATTGACCATCTGGACGGGGTGCTGTTCGTCGACCATTTGAACCGGCTGAAGCGCGACCGGATCATCCAGCGGCTGGTCAAGGAGAAGCGGCTGGCGCGGCGGGCACGCGACCGGGCCGTCCGTCCGGCCGCCTGAAGGGCGGCATGGAGGGGGCGCCGCTGCGCGCGGCGTTCTTCGGCACGCCGGAGTTTGCCCTGCCGGCGCTGGACGCGCTCCACGCCAGCGGCCACCGCATCGAAGCGGTCTACACGCAGCCGCCGCGCCCGGCCGGCCGGGGCCGCCGCCTGCGGGACAGCCCCGTGGCCGAACGGGCCGGCGCTCTGGGTCTCCCGGTGCGGACCCCCGGTACCCTGCGTGCCCCGACGGAATGTGCGCATCTGCGGTCGTTGCGGCTTGACGTGGGGGTCGTGGCGGCTTACGGACTGCTGCTGCCAGGCGACGTGCTGCGGGCATTCCGGCTCGGGTGCGTGAATGTGCACGCCTCGCTGCTGCCCCGCTGGCGCGGAGCCGCACCGGTCGAGCGTGCCATCATGGCCGGTGACGCGGTGAGCGGCATCTCGCTGATGCTGATGGACGAGGGGCTGGATACCGGCCCGGTGCTGGAACGTTGCGAGGTGCCGATCGGACCGGACATGACGGGCGGCAAGCTGCGCGCAGTGCTGGCGGCCTGCGGCGGCGACCGGCTGCCGGGCGCGTTGCGCAGACTGGCGGCGGGAACCCTGGTTCCCGTCGCGCAGCCTGAGGAGGCGGTGTATGCGAGCAAGCTTGGTCCGGCCGACCGGATTCTCGACTGGGGCGCACCGGCCGTGCAGCTCGACCGGCAGGTCCGCGCGTTGGACCCGGTCCCGGGTGCGCGGACCCAGTTTCCGTTGAAGGGTCGTTCCGAGTCCGTCAAGGTGTGGCGGGCCCGGCCGGTCGAGGCCCCGCCGGCGCCGGCCGGAACGGTGCTCGACGATCAGCTGACGGTGGCGTGCGGCGCGGACGCGCTGCAGCTGCTCGAGGTACAGCGTCCCGGCGGCCGGCGGCTCGACGCCGCAGCCTTTCTCCGGGGCCTCCCGGTGCCCGCCGGAACTGTCCTGCCCGCACCAGCTCGGAGAGATGGATGACCCGCATGCCGCAGCGTGCTTCGCGCAGCCCGGCCGCTCCCATGCCGGCGCCCGCCATGGGGCGGATCAACTGGGCCGGGTTGTGGGTCCTTTGCGGGCGCGAGACGCTGCGCTTCCTGAAGATCGGTCAGCAGACCATCGCCGGCCCGATGGTGACCACGCTGCTGTTCCTCGCCGTGTTCGCGCTGGCGCTGGGCGGGACGTTCAGGGAAGTGGGCGGGCGGCCGTTTCTCGAGTTCCTCGCGCCCGGCCTGATCGTGATGGCGGTGATGCAGAACGCGTTCGCTAACTCGTCGACCTCGCTCCTGAGCGCGAAGATGACCGGCAATATCGTGGACCTGCTGATGCCGCCGCTGGCCCCGGGCGAGCTGCTGACGGGCTTCCTCGTGGGCGGGCTCGCCCGCGGGCTCTGCGTCGGGCTGGCGGTCGGCATGGCGATGTGGATCTTCGTGCCGATCCGGCTGCACGACCTGGCGGTGCTGGGTTACTACGGGGTGTCGGCGGCGCTGCTGATGTCGCTGCTCGGTGTCATGACCGGCATCTGGGCCGAGAAGTTCGACCACATGTCGACGATCACCAACTTCGTCGTGACGCCGCTCTCCTTCCTGTCCGGCACCTTCTATTCGATCGAGCGCCTGCCGGAACCCTTCTACACCGTCATCCAGTTCAACCCCTTCTTCTACGTCATCGATGGGTTCCGCTACAGCTTCATTGGGCATTCGGACGCGAAGCTGGTGCTGGGCATGGCGGTGCTCGCGGTCATCAATTTCGGACTGCTGCTGTGGGCGCTTTGGATGTTCAGGACCGGGTACCGGCTCAGGCACTGAACCCGCCTCATTGCCGGCGGTTCTGCGCTACATTGCCCGGTCTTCCTCGACCATCCTGCTTCTGCTTCGGATTTCACATTCATGGACGCGTTGATGCCCACCTACGCCCGGCTCGATCTGGCCTTCGAGCGGGGCGAGGGTCCGTACCTCTTCACGACCGACGGCACGCGGTACCTGGACTTCGGCACCGGCATCGCCGTGACCGCCCTTGGCCACGCCCACCCGAAGCTGGTGTCGGTCTTGGCCGAGCAGGCCGGCCGGCTCTGGCACACCTCGAACCTGTACCGAATCGGCCCGCAGGAGCGCCTCGCCGCGCGGCTGGTCGAGCACTCGTTCGCCGAGCGCGTCTTCTTCTGCAATTCGGGCGCCGAGGCATCGGAAGGGGTGATCAAGACGGTTCGGCGGTTTCACTATCACCACGGAAATCCCGAGCGGGTCGAGGTGGTCGTGACCGAGGGCGCCTTTCACGGGCGCACGCTGACGGGTCTGGCGGCCGGCGGCAACGAGGCGCACCGGGCCGGGTTCACGCCGCTCGCGCCCGGCTTCGTGCGGGTGCCCTATGGCGACCTAGATGCCACGCGCGCCGCCGTCACGGACCGGACCGCGGCGGTGTTCGTCGAACCGCTCCAGGGGGAATCCGGCATCGTCACGGCTCCGCAGGGGTACCTCGCCGGGCTGCGCGGCCTGTGCGACGAGCAGGGCATCCTGCTCGCCCTCGACGAAGTCCAGACCGGGGTCGGTCGGACCGGCCGGTTCCTGGCCTGCGAATGGGAGGACGTGTCCCCTGACGTCGCCGGGCTGGCGAAGGGCCTGGGAAGCGGCTTTCCGATCGGGGCCGTCCTCGCGACGGAGCGCGCGGCCGTGGGCATGGTCCCCGGCACGCACGGCTCGACGTTCGGCGGCAACTTCCTGGCGAGCGCGGTCGCGGATGCGGTCGTCGAGGAGATCGTGGCGCCGGGCTTCCTCGCCGGTGTCGAGCGCTCGGGCGCGCGCCTGCGCGAGGGGCTGGAACGGCTGCGCAAGCAAATCCCCGGGGTGATCTCCGAGGTGCGGGGCCGGGGCCTGATGCTGGGCATGACGGCGGCGGTGCCGGCGGCGGATCTCTATGCCCGGTTCCGCGAGCACCGGCTGCTCACGGTTCCGGCCGGGGGAGACACGGTGCGGATGTTGCCGCCGCTCAACATCGAGCCTGCCCACGTGGACGAGGCCCTGAGCGTAACGGAAGCAGTATTTCGCACATTTCAGTGAGCGGCGGCAGGCCGGTCCGATGAACCAACCAAAACATTTCCTCGACCTCGACCGTCTCGGTGGTGACCTGCTCGGGCAGTTGCTGGAGCGGGCCGCTGCCCACAAGCGGGACCGGGCGGCGCTGCGGGCCACGCCGGGCGCCGGGCACGGACGGACGCTCGCGATGCTCTTCGAGAAGCCGTCGACCCGGACACGGGTGTCGTTCGAGGTGGCGATGAGCGAGCTCGGCGGGCGGGCACTCACGCTGGATCGACAGGGCACCCAGATGGGGCGCGGCGAGAGCCTGGCCGATACCGCTCGCGTGCTGTCGCGCTACGCCGACGTGGCGCTGCTGCGGACCGGTTCGCACGTCCAGCTCGAGGAGTTTGCCGGGCATGCGGGGATTCCGGTGATCAACGGGCTCACCGATCGGAGTCACCCCTGCCAGGTCATGGCGGACCTGCTCACGCTCCTGGACCGGTTCGGTTCGCTGGATGGCCGGCACGTGGCCTGGATCGGCGACGGCAACAACGTTGCCAACTCCTGGATCCACGCCGCCATGCAGCTTGGCATTCAGCTGCGAATCGCCTGTCCGCCATCGCGGCATCCGCCGGCGGACCTGATGGGCCGGGCGGTCGCGTCCGGCCACGTCCGCATGGTCGACGATGCGGCCGCGGCCGCGCGGGGTGCGTCCGCGGTGCTGACCGATACGTGGAAGTCGATGGCGGCCGAGCAGGCGGTGGACGGGACGGCGGACTGGCGCGAGATGTTCCTCCCCTATCAGGTCAACCGGTCGCTGATGGACGTGGCCGCTCCGGAGGCCATCTTCATGCACTGTCTGCCGGCGTATCGCGGGGAGGAGGTCACCGCGGAAGTCATCGACGGGCCGCACTCGGCGGTCTGGGATGAAGCGGAAAACCGCCTGCACGCACAGAAGGCCATCCTCGAGTGGTGTCTGGCCGATCGTTGAAGTGACGATCTGATCACCGGGCCGTCAAATCGGGGACGCCCCGCTCGAAACATACGTGGACACCCGGCTGGCGAGCGGACGCGACGCGGCCCGGGCGGCTTCGCCGGCCGCAACCCGACCGCCGGCCGATTGCCGAGCGCCTTCGGGTCTTGCGGAGAGGTCGGGCCCCGTTGCGATCAGATGTAGGTCACGACCTTCTCGAGCGGCTTCCGAGCGATGTCGGGTACCGTTGCGTTCTTGTCCGGGTAGCCCGCCACCAGCAACAGGAAAGGCCGCTCCGTCGATGCCGGCCGCCCCAGTATCTCGTTCAGGAACTTCATGGGGCTCGGGGTGTGGGTCAGCGTCGCCAGGCCGGCGATGTGCAGCGCTGCGATCAGCATGCCGGTCGCGAGCCCGACCGATTCCGTCGGATAGTAGTGCTTGACCTTGCGGCCGTCGGACAGATGACCGTACTTCTGGGCGAAGATCGCAATCAGGTAGGGCGCTTGCTCAAGGAACGGCTTGTGTTCGTCGGTGCCGAGCGGGGCCAGGGCGTCCAGCCATTCCCGCGGTGCGCGGTGCCGGTAGAAGTGGCGCTCTTCCGCCTCGGCGGCCTGCCGTATCCGCCATTTCGTCTCCGCGTCGCTGACGACGACGAAGTGCCACGGTTGGAGGTTGGCGCCGCTCGGCGCTGTCGTCGCGGCGTCCAGGCAACTCTCGACCACCGCTCGCGGGACGGGACGGCTCGAAAAATGCCGCACCGTGCGTCTTCTCTTCAGCTCTGCATGGAACTGTCGCGCCCGCCGCAACATTTCGGCTTCGGGGTACTCCCGATAGTCGAGCAGCGGGACAAAGGGCCTCTCGTCCATTTTGTCACCCGTCCGTCTGGAATCCGATTCCTTGTGCCAGTCCGGGCCGGTCCGGCCGGCAGCGGAATGGGCGAGTCTGCGCAGGTAGTACGTCGGTCGCCGAGGCACAGGGCCGTCTCGTGGGGCTTCGACCCGCGCGGCATACTGCCGCACCGCCGGCGCCCGGTCAGTCTGTCAGCAACGGTGACGATCGCGGCGTGGTCCTGACGGGGATCTGGGAACACTGGTTCGAGGAGGCCGGCGAGGAGCGCGCATTGCCGCCGGGCTCATACGCATTCCAGCCAGGCGGCGAGATGCCCGGCGACGCCTGCGTCGGACCCGAGGACGGCATTTTCCTGCTGCAGCAGTCCGTTGCTGCCGACTTCATCCCGAATCAGCAGCAACCCAGGCCGGGCGCCTCGGGCGGCGCACGGACCGGCGGTCTGGCCGGATTGCACCGGCTACACGGGGTCCCAGCTGAAGATGTCGGCGGTCCGGTCGAGCGGATAGAAGTCGGGCTGCAGCGCCGGGAAGGCATGCTCGACCACGGTTTCCGGGGTCCACCCCGATCCTTCGTGGATGCCGCGCAGGGGCCGCGATTGGCTTAGCAGGAAGATCTCGTTGCTGCGGACGCCGAAGATCTGGCCGGTCACGTGCGCCGCCCGGTCGGAGCAGAGCGCGACCGCGACCGGCGCGATCTTGTCAGGGGTCATCTGCTTGAGCTTCTCGATGCGCGCGCGGGCGGTGTCGTCCGCTGCCGGGATGGTCCCGATCATCCGGCTCCAGGCGAACGGGGCGATGCAGTTCGACCGCACGTTGAACCGCGCCATGTCGAGCGCGAGTGACTTCGAGAGGCCTGCGATGCCGAGCTTGGCCGCCGCGTAGTTCGCTTGTCCGACGTTCCCGATCAGGCCCGACGTCGAGGTCATGTGGACGAAGCATCCGGATTCCTGCGCCCGGAACCGCGTCGCGGCCGCCCGCGACACGTTGAAGCTCCCCTTGAGGTGCACATTGATCACCGCGTCCCAGTCGTCCTCGGTCATCTTGTGGAAGATGGCGTCCCGAAGGATTCCCGCGTTGTTCACGACGATGTCGATCCGGCCATAACGGTCGATCGCCTGCGCGACCATGCCCTCCGCGGCAGCAAATTCAGTGACGCTGTCAAAATTGGCTTCCGCGGAGCCTCCTGACGAGCGGATCGCCTCGACCGTTGCGAGAGCGTGCGCCTGGTCCTGGCCTTCGCCCGACGTGGCGCTGCCCGGATCGTTCACGATGACGTTTGCGCCGTGCGAGGCCATCAGCTTGGCGATTTCGGCACCGATTCCGCGCCCCGCCCCCGTCACCAGGGCCACTTTTCCAGCAAGAAGTTCAGTCATGGTGCCGTTTCCGATATGCGTAATTGGGGTCAACGGGGAAAGCCCGGAAGGTCAGCGATTGTGCAGCCTTCCGCCGCGAAGGGAATCCCCGTGCAGCCTGCCGCAGTACCAGCCCCGTGCGTGTGATCGCTGCAATGCGCAGTCCCTTTGTGCAGCCAGAACCGGCCGACGCCGGGGACGGCGCCAGCAATACCGGATGCGAGCACGAATGGAACGAGCAGGGTCAATGCTCACGCGGGTATGGAGGCGACGTTCCTGCCAACGCGCTGGGCCAGGGTATGCCGTGCTAGCGATCGGCGGGCGTGTCCAGACCCGCGGCCCGGGCGGCCGTACCAAGTGCTTGATCCAGCGTGGCGAGCGGCAGCTGTCGGCGTAGCGCCAGTTCGAGATAGACCGCGTCATAGGCGGACAGGTCGTAGGCGTGGGCAAGGCGAAGTGCGGCCCCCCACACGCGCGAAACCGAGAAAGGGTCAATCTCGATGGGCAGGGCTTCGAGGTAACCGCATAACTCCCGCCAACTCTCCACGCCGATGCGCTTCCTCTTGGTTGCGGCGAGCAGGACACTGCCCACCTCGATCGCCCATAGCGACGGGACGACCGCCCGTTCGTTCTCCAGTTGGTCTCGTAGTCCGGCCGTGGCTTCGGTGGCTTCGTCGGGGAACGCCCACGCCATGGTGACCGAACAGTCGAGGACGAACACGGGATCAGTACCTGCGGCCTTCTTCGATCAGCGCGCGAACGGACAAGCCACCAAGACTGTGCGTGTCCTGAAATGCCTTGAGACCGGAAACGGCCGCCCGCACCTTGTCGGAATCATGAGGCTGGAACGGGATCAGCTCGGCGACTGCACGATCGTGTTTGGTGATGACGAACCGTTCGCCGTTTTCCACGCGCCGCAACAGCTTGGGAAGGTGGGTCTTGGCCTCGAATGCGCCAATCGTGGGCATAGCGTGACCTCCGGGCAGGATCATATAAACTAGTCTACAACTAGTCTAATTGATTGGCCGGTTCAAGGTTGAGCCGGATTCGTCCTGGGCAGGCAACGGGTTGCCGACGGTGGTGCCGCCGGTTATCGCTCCGGAGGGAGCCGTCCCCAAGCCGCAGCAGCCGGGGCTAGGAAGCGGGCGTTGCGGCCGCGTCAGCCGGACGTCGGCCGGCGGTGACCGCTTCGATCAGCGTGACCGTCTCGGCCATGCCGTAGAGCGCGATGAAGGAACCCATCCGGGGGCCGCGACTCTGGCCGAGCAGGGTTTCGTAGAGCGCCCTGAACCAGATTTTCGGCTCGTCGAACCCGTTGGCCCTCCCGACCTCGAAGATGGTGCCCTGCAGCGTTTCGCTGTCCGCGTCGGGAGGGAGGGCGCGGAGGGCCGCGGCCAGCGCCAGCAGCGCGGTGCGTTCGGGCGCGGTGGCCGGCCGGTAGTGCTTGTGGGGCCGCACCCGGTCCTGGTAGTAGCGGACGGCGAGCCCGACCAGCTGGTCGAGCGCAGGTTCCGTTGCGGGGGCCGCGCCTGGCAGGTAGCGGGCGATGAACCCCCAGAGCACCGATGCGTCCTCGGCGTTGCAGGCGCTCGCGAGGTTGAGGAGCATCCCGAAGGTCAGCGGCACCGGCTCGGTGCGCGCCGGCCGGCCGCCGTGGATGTGCCACACGGGGTTTTCCAGCAGCTTGGCCACGTCGGCGTCCGGGTCTCCGTCCGCAAATTGCTTGAGGTGGCGTTCGTAGTCGTCCACGTGCCGGGGGATCACGTCGAAGTGCAGCCGCTTGGCCCGGCCCGGTTGGTGGTACATGAAGAGCGACAGGCTGTCCTCGGTGCCGTAGGCCAGCCATTCCTCGAGCGTCAGGCCGTTGCCGATCTTCTTCGAGATCTTCTCCCCGCGTTCGTCGAGAAAGAGCTCGTACGTCATGTTCGCCGGCGGCCTCGCACCGAGTACCCGGGCGATCCGGGCCCCGAGCTCGTACGACGAGATGAGGTCCTTGCCGTTCATCTCGTAGTCGACGTCCAGCGCCACCCAGCGCATCGCCCAGTCGGGCTTCCACTGCAGCTTGCAGTGTCCCCCGGTCACCGGGGTCTCGATCTCGGTCCCGTCGTCGTCGCGGTAGGTGATCGTGCCGGCCTCGGGATTCCGGGCGAGCACGGGAACCTGCAGGACCCGGCCCGTTTTCGGGCAGACCGGCAGGAACGGACTGTAGGTCGCGCGCCGCTCGCGCCCCAGCGTGGGCAGGATGATCTCGGTGATGTCGTCGTACTGCCGCAGCACCCGCAGCAGCGTCTCGTCGAAGGCGCCGCTGCGGTAGCACTGCGTCGAGCTGCGGAACTCGTAGTCGAACCCGAACCGGTCAAGGAAGGCGCAGAGCTGGGCATTGTTGTGGTCGGCGAAGCTGTCGTGCTCGCCGAATGGATCGGGGATGTCGCTCAGCGGACGGCCGAGGTGCTCGGCCAGCATGGGCTGCCCGGGAACGTTGGTCGGCACGCTTCGCAGGCCGTCCATGTCGTCGGAGAACGCGATCAGCCGGGTCGGCATCCCGGTCAGGGTTTCGAAGGCGCGGCGCACCATGGTCGTGCGGGCGACCTCGCCGAACGTGCCGATATGCGGCAGGCCGGACGGCCCGAACCCCGTCTCGAACAGCACGTAGCCCTTCTCGGGCAGCTGGTTGCCGAGACGCGCCGCCAGCCGGCGCGCTTCGGCGAATGGCCAGGCGCGGGCCTGCTCGGCCGCGGCCCGGAGCGCGGTCACGGGTGCGCCGAGTCGAGGACGGGCTCGCGCGTGAGGGTCCGGAAGAGGTCTTCCAGGTTGGGCTCCCGCGTCGACAGGTCCGCGACCTGAAGCTCCGAATCGCGGATCCGCCCCAGGAGGTCGACGGTCCGGGTCCGGGTCGGCTGATAGCCGATCACGACCGTACGGTCGCCCTGTAGACGGGCGTCGAGGTCGGCCAGCGCGGCCGGCAACTCGCTGCATGGCTCCGCCAGCTGGACCACCAGTTCCTTGCGGTCCAGCTTGGCCAGCATCTCGTCCATGGGGCCGTTCAGCGTCACGGAGCCCCGGTTGATGATGGCGATCCGGTCGCAGATGGCCTCGACTTCCTCGAAGTGGTGCGTCGTCAGCAGGATGGTCGCCCCGGCCTCGTTGATGTACCGGACCTCGTTCCACAGGAGCTCGCGCAGCTCGATGTCGACCCCTGCCGTCGGTTCGTCGAGGATCACGATCGGCGGGCGGTGCACCAGCGCCTTGGCCATCATGAGGCGGCGGCGCATGCCGCCCGAGAGGGTGCGCGAGTAGACGTCGGCCTTGTCGGCTAGGCCGACCATTTCCAGCAGCGCCTCGGTCTGGCGCCGGCGGGGCGGGACCCCGTAGAGGCCGGCCTGCAGTTCCAGGGTCTGGCGGGGCGTGAAGAACGGATCGAGGACCAGTTCCTGCGGCATGACGCCGATCGAGAGGCGTGCCTGCCGCCAGGCGGAGTCGAGATCGTGGCCGTTGATTTCGACCTCGCCGCCGCTCTTGATAACCAGCCCGGCGAGGATGTTGATCAGCGTCGACTTGCCGGCGCCGTTCGGGCCCAGCAGCCCGAAAATAGATCCCTGCGGGATCTCCAGGCTGACGCCCCGGAGCGCCCGCATGGGCGGCTGGCCCGCCTGGGCGCGGTACACCTTCTCGAGGCCGCGGATGCGGATGGCAGCCGCCGCCGACGCGCCGGGCACGGAAGGAGAACCGGGTTCGTCTAGCATGGCCGTTGCCCTTTCCTTATCATCAAGCCCCGCGCGTGGCAACGACTTGGGCCGCACCGCGCTCAGGGGCCGCGTGCGATGGCGCCTCCGGAAACCGTTGAGGTCGATGGGGACCGGGTCGCCTGCGACGGCGGCGGTGCGGACGGCCACCCCCGCGTGTTCCTCTCGCTCCGTGCCGGGGGCAGCACCGTGTGTCCGTACTGCGGGCGGCGCTTCGTGCGACGCCCTGACTGACCGCAACGTGCGGCCGCGCCCGACCCCCGAGCGGTGACGGATTCGCCCGCGGACCGGCCGCGGCTGATCCTGGTCGACGGCTCGGGGTACCTGTTCCGGGCGTTCCACGCGATGCGGGAGCTCACCCGCGCGGACGGCACGCCGGTGAACGCCGTGTACGGCTTCTGCAGCATGCTGTGGAAGCTGTACCAGCAGGAACCCAGCGACGGCCTGGCGGTGATCTTCGACGCCGGCGCCAAGTCCTTCCGGAATGACATCTATCCCGCCTACAAGGCCCATCGGCCGCCCCCGCCCGATGCGCTCATCCCGCAGTTTCCGCTCGTGCGCGACGCGACGCGCGCGTTCGGCCTGCCGTCGATCGAGCTGCCCGGGTTCGAGGCCGACGACCTGATCGCGACCTACGCCGAGCAGGCGCGCGCGGCCGGCTGGGACATCGACATCGTGTCGTCCGACAAGGATCTCATGCAACTGATCGGTCCCCATGTCCGGATGCTGGGGCCGCGCGACCTCGAGCGCATCGGCCCGCCCGAGGTGCTGGAGAAGTTCGGCGTCGAACCGGAGCGGGTCCCCGACGTCCAGGCGCTGGCCGGTGACGCCACGGACAACGTCCCCGGCGTGCCGGGCATTGGCGTCAAGACGGCGGCCGAACTGGTGACTCGGTTCGGTTCGCTGGAGGACGTGCTCGCCGGCGCGGCCTCGGTGAAGCAGCCGAAACGGCGCGAGCGGCTGCTCCAGCACGCCGATGACGCGCGCATCAGCATGCGGCTGGTCACGTTGCGTCGCGACGTGCCGGTCGACGTCGGCATCGAGGACATGCGCCGCCGGGTGCCCGACCCGGAGACGCTGCTGGGATTTCTCATGGCCCAGGGGTTCAGGAGCCTGGTGCAGCGGATCGAGGGGCAGCTGGACGGCGCCGGTTCAGGTGCGACGGCGGCGGAACCCGAATCGGTCGAGCGGAACTACGAGCTGGTGACGGATCTCGGGCGGGTGGATGCCTGGATCGCCATGGCCAGCGCGGCCGGGACCGTCGCGGTCGACACCGAGACCACGGGGCTCGAGATCGAGTCCGTGGAGCTGGTGGGAATCTCCCTGGCGACCGCCCCGGGGCAGGCCTGCTACATCCCGGTCGCGCACGTGGGCGCCGTGACGGGCCCGGGGGACGACGGCCTGTTTGCGCCGCCCCCGCCGCCGCAGGCCCCGAAGGGGGAAGTGCTGGAGCGGCTGCGCGGGCTGCTCGAGGACCCCGCCGTCCTCAAGGTCGGCCAGAACATCAAGTACGACGCCAACGTCCTGCACCGGGCGGGCGGCATCGAGGTGACCCCGGTCGATGACACCATGCTGCTGTCGTACGTGGTCGACGCCGGCCGCGCGAAGCACGGCCTCGATGCGATGAGCGAGCGCCATCTGGGCATCCAGCCGATTCCGTTTTCGGCGGTCTGCGGCTCCGGGCGGAACCAGATCCTCTTTTCGCAGGCGCCGCTCGACAGGGCCTGCGAGTACGCCGCCGAAGACGCCGATCTCACGCTGCAGCTGCACCGGCACCTGCGGCCGCGCGTGCTCGAGGAGCGGATGGTGGCGGTCTACGAGACGCTGGAGCGGCCGCTGGTTCCGGTCCTCGCGGCCATGGAACGGGCGGGCATCGCCGTGGACCGCGCCACGCTGGAGGCGCTCCGCTCCGACTTTGAGATGCGGATGGCGGCGCTCGAGCGTCGCATCCACGCGCTGGCCGGCCGGCCGTTCAACCTGTCGTCGCCGGCCCAGCTCGGCACCGTCCTGTTCGAGGACCTCGGGCTCACGCCCGCCGGCAAGACCCGCGTGAAGAAGAGCGCCTCGACGTCGCACGCGGTCCTGGAGGAACTGGCCGGACAGGGGCACGAGATCGCCGGCGCGATGATCGACTGGCGGCAGGTCCAGAAGCTCCTGTCGACGTACGTGGAGGCGCTGCTCGAGCGCAGCCGTGCGACGGGGCGCGTGCACACCTCCTACCACATGACCGGGGCCGCCACCGGCAGGCTCTCGTCGAGCGATCCGAATCTGCAGAACATTCCGATCCGGACCGAGGAGGGCCGGCGGATCCGGCGCGCCTTCGTGGCCCCGCCGGGCAAGGTCCTGCTGGCGGCCGACTACTCGCAGATCGAGCTGCGGCTGCTGGCCGAGGTGGCCGGCATCGAGCCGCTGCGCGAAGCGTTCCGGGCCGGTGCCGACATCCACACGCTGACCGCCGCCAGCGTGTTCGGGGTGACCGTGCCCGACGTTGACGCGGAACTCCGGCGGCGGGCCAAGACGGTCAACTTCGGCCTCATCTACGGCCAGAGCGCGTTCGGGCTGGCGCGACAGCTCGGCATTCCCCAGGGCGAGGCCCAGGGGATCATCGACGCCTATTTCCGCCAGTATCCCGGGATCGAGCGCTACATGGAGACCACCAAGCAGTTCGCCCGGGACCACGGTTACATCGAGACCATGTTCGGCCGCCGCTGTCACCTCCCGAACATCCGCGCCAGGAACTTCTCGGCCCGGGCGGGGTCCGAACGGGCGGCCATCAACGCTCCGCTGCAGGGGGCGGCGGCCGACATCATCAAGCGGGCGATGATCCGCATGCCGGACGCGCTGCGCGAGGCCGGGCTGCAGGCCGAAATGCTGCTGCAGGTACACGACGAGCTCGTCTTCGAGGTGCCGGAGGCGGAAGTCGAGGCCACCACCGCGGTGGTCAGGGAGGTCATGGCGGGGGCGCCGTCGCCGGCCTGCGCGATGTCGGTGCCGCTGGTGGTGGACGTCGGCGTGGGGACCAACTGGGAGGCCGCGCACTGATCCCGTGGCCCGGCCCCGCCGCCGCTCGACCGGCTACCGCATTGTTTCCGAGTGTCGAAGCGGGGCCCTAATTCACATCGCGCCCGCGCGGACGTTGCGGCGGGTACTTGACCTGTCATGGTCCGACCGGTCAGGCTCGGGGTACGGGGGAGGAAACGATGGCGGTATCGCTCACTCATCTGCGTGCATTCTGGGCCGTGGCCCATGCCCGTTCGTTCACGCGTGCCAGCAAGCAGCTCGGGGTGGCGCAGGCCACGATCTCGCAGCACATCTCCAGGCTGGAAGACGAGCTGGGGACGCAGGTGCTGCGCCGGCACGGCGGCAACATCGACATCACCGACGCGGGCCGGTTCCTCATGCGGCGGGTGGAACGGATCCTCAGCGACTACGACGAGGCGCTGGACGGGATCGGACAGTTCACGGCGGGCACGCGGGGCATGCTCAAGTTGGGCATCCTGAGCTCGGTCGCCCGCAACCTGCTGCCGGAGGCGATGCGCAACTTCGCGGTCTCGTTTCCAAACGTCGAAATCGATGTCCTCGAGGTGCCGCCGGCCGAGACGATCGACCTCCTGTACGCACGCCGCATCTCGGTCGGCGTGATGGCCTCGGACTCGATTGCGTCGAGCAATCTTCCGTTCGCCCAGACGGAACTCTTCGTGGATCCCTACGTGCTCGCGGTCCCCAGGGGACTGGGGCTCGAGGCGGTGCAGGACCCGGTGGAGGATGTGGAGCCGGCCGCCGCCAAGGTACTGAACCGCACCATCCGGTTCGAGTACGGTAACCAGCACAAGCGCCGGATCGACGAGTGGTACAACGGGGTGCTGCCGAAGGCACGGGCCGAGGCGACCACGCGGACGTACGAGGTCGCGCTGTCGATGGTCCAGGCCGGGCTCGGCGTTGCGGTCGTGCCGGCGCTCGCCGCCGAGATCGGGTCTGGCCACGGTTTCCAGGTGGACCTCTACCGCACGCAGCTGGCCGACCGGCGGATGGCCGCCATGGTGCCCGACCAGTACCTCAGGATCGATCCGCACCGGACATTTGTCGCCGCGCTGGCCGCGGCCGGGCAGGCGCTCGAACTGCCCGCGATCCTGGAAGCACCGTTTCTCGGCCGGCGCCCTCGGCGCCGGAACCAGTCCGCCGCCTGAATGCCCCGGCCCAGGGACGCCGGCCCGCGTCCGGCAGGGCAATCGATGCGGGGGCCCGTTTGGGCTGCCGAGCATTGGCCGGGGCGGGCAAGGACATGACGGGTGCATCGAGGTGGTGCCGCGCGGCCAGCGGGTTGCTGGGCGTGCTGGCCCTGCTCGGGGCGCCAGAACGGGGCCTTGCCGCGGAGCCGGCGCCGGTGGCGTGGTACGTGGGCGCCGGCGGCGGGCCGGGCTGGAGCGCCGCCATGGACAAGGCAGGGCACAACCGAGACACGACGTGCAGCCCGAACCGCGATTGCGGGGGCCGCGTCGTGGAGGGTTTCCGCTGGTTCCAGGACCTGGCGCCCGCCGCGGGCCGCACGTTCGAGGTCACGGCCGGCCGCCGGATCGGCCGCCTGCGGGTCGAGCTTTCGGCCACGCAGCAGACCCACGCGGCCGCGCTGGAGACCATCGGCATCACGTACCTGGACGGCTCCGACCGGGCGCCGCGCATCGCCGACAGCCCGTACACGTCGCGCTCGACGAACACGGTGGGGGACCTGACGACGCGCACGCTCTCGTTGAATGTCTACCGTGACCTGCCGCCGTCCGGCGCCCGGGCGACCCCGTACCTGGGCGCGGGCCTGGGGATCGCCATCATCGAGGTGTCCCGACTGTACTTCCACAGCGACTACTCGTGCCGCCCGGACCGGACATGCGAGCCGCCCGCGGATCGCTTTGACACCGTGAAGGTCGCCGACCTCAGGGACGTGGTCCCGGCCGCCCACCTCTTTGCCGGGGTCGGGTTTCGCCTGAGCGACCGGCTGGCGCTGGATCTGAAGTTCGCGTATCGCGCCATGGGCGACCTCGCTGACCGGCACACCTACCGCCGGCACGAGTTCCCCGGCCTCGCGTTCCACGAAGCGGTCACCGGCATCCGGCAGGGCTCGGTGCTGCTCGGCGTCCGGTACGCGTGGGCGTCCGGCGCGGCCCGCTAGCGGAGGCGTCGCCCGCGCGCCCGGCGCGCCGGCGGTGCCTGCCCGGGATCGCTCCGACCGGCCGGATCGCGTTGCAGGCACTACGACACACGTGTTAGGCTGCACCTGCACTTTATTGTTCCTGTCCCCGCCAGTTGCTCACCCCGGACGACTGCCATAGGTCGAGGGTCAGGCTTGCGCGGAAGTACACCAAGCTCATGCCCCCAGCCCAACCCTCGCCCCTGGCGGCGGTCTCCCAGACCGACGAGTTTGTCGCCCGGATCGAGACGGCGAACGACGCCGTCGCCCGCGCCCGCGCCCACATGGCCGAGCTCGTGTTCGGTCAGCCGCACGTGGTGGACCACGCGATCATCACGCTGTTGGCCGGTGGCCATGCCCTGGTCATCGGTCTGCCGGGGCTGGCCAAGACCCGGCTGGCCCGCTCGCTCGGCATCGTCTTCGGGCTGATCGACAAGCGGATCCAGTTCACGCCGGACCTGATGCCGTCCGATATCGTCGGCTCCGAGGTGCTCGAGGAAGGCGACGGCGGCCAGCGGGCGTTTCGCTTCATCGAGGGCCCCGTGTTCTGCCAGCTCCTCCTCGCTGACGAGATCAACCGGGCTTCGCCCCGCACCCAGTCGGCGCTGCTGCAGGCGATGCAGGAAAACGAGGTCACCGTGGCCGGGCGGGCACATCCGCTCCCGGCGCCGTTCCACGTCCTGTCGACGCAGAACCCGATCGAGCAGGAAGGGACCTATCCGCTGCCGGAGGCCCAGCTTGACCGGTTCCTCATGCGGATCGACATCGACTACCCGGACCGCGACTCCGAACGCACGATGCTGATCGCGACGACCGGGCCCAAGGAGACCGAGCCCAGACAGATCATCTCGGCACAGGAGCTCCTGGACATGCAGGAGCTGGTGCGCTCGATCCCGGTGGGAGACAGCGTGGTGGAGGCCATCCTGACGCTCGTACGCCGGGGCCGCCCCGATCTCTCGGAGATCGAGATGGTGCGCGAGCACGTCTCGTGGGGCCCGGGCCCCCGCGCCAGCCAGGCGCTGATGCTGTCGGCCCGGGCCCGCGCCGTGCTCGATGGACGACTCGCCCCGTCGGTCGACGATGTCGTGGCGCTGGCCCGACCGGTGCTCCGGCACCGGATGGACGTGACGTTCGCCGCGCGGGCGGACGGCCTGAGTGTCCTGGATGTGATTGACCGCCTGACCGAATCCATCACCTGAGCCACTCGGTGCCGACGTCTGATCCCGCTCCCCGGGACCGTGCCGAGCGTCTCGCCGCCGGCCTTCCCTCGTTCACCATTCGTGCCCTCCGGGTCGCCGCCGGGGTGATCAGCGGGATCCACGGCCGCCGCCGCCGCGGCCGCGGGGAGAGCTTCTGGCAGTTTCGGCAGTTCCAGCCGGGCGACGCGGTGTCCGCCATCGACTGGCGCCGCACGGCGGCCTCGCAGGACATCTTCGTCCGCGAGCGGGAGTGGGAGGTGGCGCAGCAGGTCTGGCTTTGGTGTGACCGCTCGCCGTCGATGGAGTACGCGTCGTCGCCGGAACTCGAATCGAAACGCACCCGGGCCGCCCTGATCACCCTGGCGCTGGCGGCCATGCTGCTGCAGGGCGGCGAGACCGTGGGCCTACTTGGTTCGACCCCGCGCACCGGCCGGGGCCGGGCCATGCTGGGACGGATCGCCGAACATCTCGGTGTCGACGCTCCGCCCGGCACGGGCATGCCGGCCGCCATCCGGGTGGAGCGCCACGCACAGACGGTGCTGGTCGGCGACTTCCTCGAACCGCTGGAGACGATTGCCGCCCGCGTCCGGGGTCTCGCCAATCAGGAGGTGGCGGGACACCTCGTGCAGGTGCTGGACCCTGCGGAGGAACTGCTGCCTTTCCGCGGCCGCATCCGGTTCGTCGGTGCGGAGGAGGAAGGGGATCTCCTGATCGGCCGGGTGGAGACGGTGAGCCGTCGCTACGTCCGCCGGGTGGAGGAGCACCGGGAAGGACTTGCGGCCATCGCGCGGAAGCATGGCTGGGGCTTCCTGACGCACCGCACGGACCGGGGGCCGGAGCCGACGCTGCTGGCCCTGCACCAGGCGCTCTCCGGCGCCTTCGACCGGTTCTGAGCCGTGCCGCTCTCGTTCGCTGCGCCCTGGGCGTTGGCCGGCCTGGCAGGCCTGGTTGCCGTGTGGTGGCTGCTCCGGATCCGGCCGCCGGCGCCCCGCCGGCTTCGGTTTCCCGCCATTCGGCTGCTCTTCGGCCTCGACGATCGCGAGGAGCCGCCGCACACCACGCCTTGGTGGCTGCTGATTCTGCGGATGACCCTGTTCACGCTGGTGGTTCTGGCCGTTGCCGGGCCCCGCTGGGACAGCGAGCCCGCGCTGGACGGCGACGGCATGCTCGTCATCGTCGTCGACGACGGATGGGCGAGTGCCCGGGGCTGGGAGAGCGCCCGTCGCTCGCTGCTGCAGGTGATCGATGCTGCCCAGGTCCGCGGCCGTTCAGTGGTGCTGGCCGGGACGGCGCCCGGCACGGACTGGTTCCGCTCGCAGGCTGCCGTCGCGGCGGAGGAAGCCGCCCGCCTGGCCCGCGTGCTGGCGCCGCAGCCCTGGGGGGTCGACCGCCGGGCATTTCTCGAATCGCTCGTCGGCGCCGAACTGGCGGGCGCCGGGGAGATCTTGTGGTACTGGGACGGCACGGACGGCGGCGATCCCGAAGCGACGGCGCTGCTCGCGCGGCAGCTCTCCCGGATCGGTCCCCTGACTCTGATGGGCGGGCCCGAGAATGAGGCCCCCCTGCTGCTGGTGCCGGCGCCGGACGGCGCCGACGGCATGACGCCGGAGCTGCGCCGCACGCACGGTTCCGGCAACCAGGAAGTGTGGGTGCGGGCCATGAGCCTGGAAGGGCGAGTGCTCACGCGGGTGGCGGCCGCGCTGGCGGACGGTGAACGCACCGCCACGGTACCGCTCGGATTGCCGCGCGAGCTGCGCCGCGATGTCACCCGGATCGAGATCGAGGGCCAGCGCCATGCCGGTGCGGTCGTGCTCGTGGACGACCGCTGGCAGCGCCGCACGGTCGGGCTGGTGACCCAGGGCGATGACTACGCCGCCCGTCCGCTGCTGGCCCCCACCTACTACCTGCGGCGCGCCCTCGAACCATTCGCGGAAGTCCGCCAGGGTCCGCTGGCGGCGCTGCTGGAGGATCCGCCGTCGGTGATCGTGCTGGCCGACGTCGGCCAGCTCCGTCCCGAAGGGCGCGAGGCCCTCGCCGCGTGGCTGGATTCCGGCGGCACCCTCGTGCGTTTCGCCGGCGAGCGTCTGGTCGATGCCGAGAGCCCGCTCCTGCCGGTGAAGCTGCGCGAAGGCGAGATGCGGGCGCTGGGCGGTGCCTTCAGCTGGGAGCAGCCGTTCTCGCTCGGGCCGTTCCCCTCGGAATCGCCCTTCGCTGGCCTAGACGTGCCGGACGACATCCTGATCCGGCGCCAGATGATCGCCGAGCCGTCGGCGATGCTGGACGATCGAACCCTGGCCCGGCTGGCCGACGGGACGCCCCTGGTCACGGCGGCGCAGAGCGGGCGCGGGGAACTGGTGTTTTTCCACGTGACGGCGAACACGGACTGGTCCAACCTGCCGTTGTCTGGGCTGTTCGTCAGCATGCTGCAGCGGCTGGTCGAGCGGGCCGAAGGCGGTGACGGGCTGCTGGGGTCGGAGGTGCTGCCGCCGCTGGCGGTCCTCGACGGTTTCGGCCGCGAAATGGCGCCGCCGCCGGACGCGGTGCCGGTCGGTGCGGAACGGCTGCTGGAAGGGGTTCCCGGGCCCGGCCACCCGCCCGGTTACTACGGCCACGAGCTGTTCCGCCGGGCCCTCAACCTTGGCGGCGGCGTGGCGGATGTGCAGGCGTACCGCGGACCGCTGCCGGACGGCGTGGACGCCGTCCAGCGGTTCGGGACGAAGACCGTCGACCTGTCGGCCTGGCTGTTCGCCCTGGCGCTCGCCCTGCTCCTGGTGGACATCGTGGCGGGCCTGGCGCTGCGCGGGCTGATCGGCGGGCAGGGCTGGGTGTCGGCGCTCGTCGCGTTTGCCGTGCTCGGCATTGCGGATGCACGCGCCGAGGAAGCCGTGCCCGTGGGGGCATTGGCGATCCAGTTCGGCTACGTGGTGACGGGTGACGCGGAGGTGGACCGGACCAGCGCGCTCGGACTGACGGCACTGGGCCGCGTCCTGGCGGCACGGACCTCGGTCGTCCCGGCGCCGCCGCAGCCGATCGACATCGAACGGGATCCGCTGGTGTTTCATCCGTTCGTGTACTGGCCGATGACGGATTTGCAGGCGGCGGTCTCGGAAGCGGCGGTGGAGCGCATCGAGGCCTATCTCCAGACCGGTGGTCTGATCGTGTTCGACACGCGCGACGGGTCGCCGGTGGCTCAGCTTGACGCGTCACGTCGCGCCGACCCGCGCCTCTCGAAGGTGCTGGGCGCCCTCGATCTGCCGCCGCTGGTGCCCGTGTCCGGCGGCCATGTGCTGGGCCGGTCCTTCTATCTGCTGGGTAGCTTCCCCGGACGCTGGGCCGGCAATCAGGTCTGGATCGAGAGTACGGCCGACCGGTCCCGCGACGAGGTGGCCGGCGTGCTGGTGGGCGCGGCCGGCTGGGCGGCGGCGTGGGCGACCGACCCGGCCGGCCGGCCCCTGTTTCCGGTGACCCCTGGCGGCCAGCGGCAGCGCGAGCTGGCCTACCGGTTCGGCGTGAACCTGGCGATGTACGCGATGACCGGGAACTACAAGTCGGATCAGGCCCACACCCGGGCGATCCTGCAACGGTTGCGGCGCGCGGCGGAGCGGCGCTGAACGGCGATGGAGGGTTTCACGCTGACGTTCGCACCGCTCCTGCCATGGAGCCTGTGCGCGGTCCTGGCCGCCGCCACCGCGGTCGTGCTGGGTCTCGGCCTGCGCAAGCGGTCGTCCGGAATCGGTTTTCGCACGGTGGCGGCCGTGGCGCTGCTGCTCGCGGTCGCGCGCCCGACCGTGACCGCCGAGCAGCGGGCGGAACTGGCCGACGTGGTGCTGGTGGTGGCGGACGCCAGTCCCAGCCAGCAGCTGGGGGACCGGGCCGCCGCGACGTCATCCGCGGTGCGGGCGCTGCAGGAAGACCTGGCCGACGACGAGGGGCTGGAAGTGCGGGCCGTGACGGTGAGCGGCGGGGGCCCCGGGACGAAGTTGTTCGCCGCCGTGCGCGCGGCCGTGGCGGACGTGCCCTCGGACGGCGTCGCCGCCATCGTGCTGGTCACCGATGGACAGGTGCACGACGTGCCTGAGGACCCGTCGGCGCTGGGATTTGACGCCCCCGTCCACGCCCTGCTGACCGGCGCGCCCGGCGAGCGGGACCGCCGCCTGGTCGTCGAGGGGGCGCCCCGCTACGGCATCGTCGGCGAAGCCGCGAAGTTCCGGGTCACGCTCCTGGATGAAGCGGCCGTGGGCCAGGCGGAACCGGTCCGCATTACCGTGCCCGGCGGGCATGCTGCCGAACGGGTGCTGCAGGTCGGGACGCCCACCGAGTTCGAACTGCCGCTGGAGCGGGCGGGCGTGGTGGCCGTCGCCCTGGAGGTGGCGCCCGTCCCCGGTGAGCTCACGCCCGACAACAACCGGGTGGTCGTCCACGTGAATGCGGTCCGCGACCGGCTCCGCGTCATGCTGGTCTCGGGCGCGCCGAGCATGGGGCTGCGCCACTGGCGCAACCTGCTTCAGGCGGACCCCGCGGTCGACCTCGTCCACTTTACGATCCTCCGGCCGCCGACCAAGCAGGACGCCACCCCGGTCCAGGAGCTGTCCCTGATCCCGTTCCCGGCCCGGGAGCTGTTCGACGCCAACCTCGACGACTTTCATCTCGTCATCTTCGACCGCTATCACCTGCGCGGCATCCTGCCGCCGCAGTACCTGGCGAACATCGCCGAGTACGTGGTCCGCGGCGGCGCGCTCCTCGACATTGCCGGGCCGAGCTACGCCGGCCGTTTCAGCCTCGTCCACACGCCCCTGCGGGAGATCCTCCCCACGCTGCCGGCCGGAGAGGTCATGGAGCGCCCCTTCGTCCCGGAGCTCTCGGAAGCCGGGCGCAACCACCCGGTGACGGCCGGGCTCGCCGCCGGCGCCGCGGAGTGGGGGCCGTGGTACCGGATGGTCCGGGGCATGCCCGTGAAGGGCGAGTCCCTCATGCGCGGCGCCGACGGCTGGCCGCTCCTGCAGCTAAGCCGCGTGGGCGAGGGCAGGGTGGCGCAGCTGCTCTCGGATCAATCCTGGGTCTGGACCCGGCCGGGGCCCGGCGGTGGCCCGCGGGCGGAGCTGCTCCGCCGCGTCGTGCACTGGCTGATGAAGGAGCCGGACCTCGAGGAGCATCTGCTGCGGGCGACCGTGCGCGAGCAGCGCGTTGACGTCGTGTACCGGAGCGTGGATACCCCGCTCCAGGAAATCACCGCCGTGAGCCCGACCGGTGCCGCCCGGGCGGTGCCGCTCGGCCCGCCGGAGGCGGGGACCGCAACGGCTTCGTTCGAGGCCGACGAACCGGGGCTGTGGACGCTGCAGGGTGGAAGTCTGACGGCGACCGCGCTGGTCGGGGCGGCCGACGCGCTGGAGCTGACCGAGATGCGGGCGGACCCCGGTCCGCTGGCAGCCCTCACGGCCGCCACGGGCGGCGGGGCGTTCTGGCTGGTGGACCACGACGGGCCGCCGCCGTTCCGCCCGGTGACGGCCGGGCAGGCGGCGGCGGGCGACAACTGGCTTGGCCTGCGGCGCCACGGTCGCCACACGGTGACTGGGCTCGCGCAGTCGCCGCTGCTGCCCTGGCCGGTCCTCTTGGCGCTGGCGGTCGGGGCGCTGTTTCTCGCGTGGCACCGGGAAGCGCAGTAGCCGTGCGCAAGGTTCCCGCCCGCGGGACGGTACCCGACTGGTGGGACCAGGCGACCCGCTCGCTGGCCCGGCGCGACCCGGTGCTGCGGCGGGTGATTCGGAATTCCCGTGGCCTGGCGCTCAGGTCCCGGGGCAATGCCTTCCAGTCCCTGGCCCGATCGATCGTCGGCCAGCAGATCTCGGTCAAGGCGGCGCACGCCGTGTGGGGGCGCCTGGAGGCGAGCCTGGGGCGGGTGTCGCACCGTCAGGTGTCGGCCTCGGACCTCGCGATGCTGCGAAGCGCCGGGCTGTCGGCCCGGAAGGCCGAATACCTGATGGAGCTGGCGGCCTGGTTCGCCTCCGGCCCCGGGCGCCGCATCCACTGGCCGGAGCTTACCGATGCGGAGGTCATCGCCATCCTCACCGAGCGCCGGGGCATCGGGCGCTGGACGGCGGAGATGTTCCTGATTTTCTGTCTGCTGCGGCCCGATGTCTTTCCCGTGGACGATCTCGGGCTTCTACGGGCGCTCGGTGAGCTGTATGGTAGTGCGAAAGGTGAGCGCTCGGCGGCGGCGGAGTTCGGCGCGCAGTGGGAACCATGGCGCTCCTGCGCTACATGGCATCTTTGGCGCCACTTGGATCCGGTTCCGGTAGCCTACTGACGATGGGCACGTGGCGGATCCGGGCGCGACGTCTTCGCTCCCGCGCGTGTCGTGAAGTAGGGGTTTGCTCGTGATGTGGATTCGGTGTGTCGCAGGAACCGGTCGCTGCTGGCTCGCGGCCGCGGCGTTGGTGTGGGTGGTGGCGCCGGCCTTGGCGCAGCAGCCGGCAGTCGTGGGAACCGACAAAGTGACCGCGGAAGCGGTCGACCAGACCGCTCCGACCATCGGCCGCTTCGTGACCCTGTTCGAGGCTGTCGTACCGGCGCTGCTCGCGAGCCACGTGACCGAGATTCCTGTCAACATCGGCGACCGGCTGGCCGAGGGCGACGTCATCGCCGTGCTCGATATCGAACGACTGCGCTGGCAGGTGCAGCAGGCCAAGGCCAGCGTCGCGCAGAGCGAGGCGGGGCTGGCCGTGGCGCGAGCCCGCTCGGACCTGGCCCAGCGGCGGTTGGAGCGGGCCGAGGGCCTGCGTGAATCCACGGCGTTCAGTCAGGCGCAGCGAGACGACGCACGGGGCGAAGCGGACATTGCCGCGGCGCAGGTTCAGGTGGCCCTGGCAGCGCTCGAAGAGGCCAATGCACGGCTGGATACCGCAGAGGATGACTTCTCGCGCGGCACCGTTGTGGCACCGTTCGACGGAGTGGTCGAGGAACGCCATGCGGATCTCGGCGAGGCCGTGCAGCCCGGTGGGCCGGTGGTCACGCTGGTCAGCGAGAAGGCCCTCGAGGTCGAGGCGGACGTCCCGTCGCTACGGGTCGCGGCGCTGAGCCCGGGTAGCCTGATCGAGGTGACGCGCGCGTCCGGCGATTCGATCGGGACGACGGTGCGCGCGGTCGGTACGGTCGAGAATCCGCGGACCCGCACGCGGCGGGTGCGACTGGTTCCGGAACTCGGCGAGCTGACGAGCATCCCGCCGATCGGCGAGGGTGTTACGGTGCACGTTCCCATCAGCGACACCGCTGTGCTGCCGACGGTCCATAAGGATGCCATCCTGCAGCGGCGGGGCATCTCGGTGGTGTACGTCGTCGTCGACGGCAAGGCAGAGGTACGCCCAGTCCAGTTGGGCGAAGCGGTGGGCAACCGGTTCGTGGTGCTGGCTGGCGTGCAGCCCGGCGACGTTGCGGTCGTGCGCGGAAACGAGCGCCTGCTGCCGGGTCAGGAGGTCGCTGTGGCGCCGCCGCCCGCCGACGGCGGGGAGGGCGGAGACTCCGATGCGGTCGCGAAGGCCGACGCGCCGTCGGACGGCGCGCAAGAAACCACCCAATGAACCTCATCCGCCTCTCGATCGAGAAGCCGATCGCGGTTCTCGCGCTCGTCATCATGATCGTGGTGCTGGGCTTTCTGGCCCTCACCCGCATCCCGATCCAGCTGGCCCCCGACGTGTTTACGCCGGTGATTTCGGTGACCACCTGGTGGTACGGCGCCAGCCCTTACGAAATCGAGCGCGAGATCGTCAATCGTCAGGAGGAAGTGCTGCGGGGGCTGGAGGGGCTCGAACGCATGGAGAGCACCTCGCGCGACGGGCAGGCCGAGGTGCGCTTGGAGTTCAACGTCGGCATCAACATGGACCGGGCGCTGCTCCTTGTCTCCAACCGCCTCAACCAGATCGATGACTACCCGGATGATGCCGGCGAACCGCAGCTCGATACCGCCGGCCTCGACGATAATCCGGTCGCTTGGTTCGTTCTCACGCGCACCCAGGGCAACGAGCGCCCCATCTCGACCTACGGCGACTTCGTCAAGGACGTGATCCAGGACCGTCTGGAACGGGTGCCCGGCGTTGCCCGGACCAATCTGTATGGCGGCACGGAGCGCGAGCTGCAGGTCACCGTGCGGCCGGAGCAGCTGGCCACGCACCGTCTCACAGTCCCGGCGGTGGTGGATTCGCTGCGGCTGGCCAACGCCTCGGTGTCCGCCGGGGATGTCGACGAGGGCAAGCGCCGGTACGTGGTGCGGGCCGAGGGCGAGCTCCAGACCCCGGAACAAGTCCGGGATGTCGTGCTTGTGACCGATGAAACCGAATCCGGTCGGATCGGGCGCACCCGGGTCGGCGACATCGCGACCGTGGGCTTTGGCTACAAGACCCCGCGGGCCGACATCCGGTTTCTCGGCGAGTCGGCCCTGGCTGTGAACGCATTGCGCCAGAGCGGCGCGAACATCATCGACACGATGCACGGGGTGCGGGAAGCGATCACCGAGCTCAACGAATTCGCGTTGCCCAGCGTGGGCCTCCTTATGGAGCAGGTCTACGACGAAACCATCTACATCGATTCGGCGATCGAGCTGGTCCGACAGAACATCTGGATCGGCGGCCTGCTCGCCGTGGTGGTGCTGTTGCTGTTCCTTCGCTCCTGGCGCGCGACGGTGATTATTGGGCTGGCGATCCCCGTCTCGGTGGTGGCGTCCTTCGTGGCAATGGCCGCGTTGGGCCGGTCTCTCAACGTGATCTCCTTGGCCGGGATCGCGTTTGCCGTCGGCATGGTGGTCGACGCGGCCATCGTCGTGCTGGAGAACATCTACCGGCTCCGGGAGGGCGGCCGAACGGGTGCCGAGGCGGCGTACGACGGCACCCGCCAGGTTTGGTCGGCCGTGATGGTGTCCGCCCTCACCACGGTGCTGGTCTTCATCCCGATCCTGATCATGGAACTCGAGGCGGGCCAGTTGTTCCGCGATATTGCCGTGGCGATCTCGGTGGCCGTCCTGATGTCCCTGCTCGTTTCGGTGACGGTGATTCCGGCCCTCGCCACCTGGCTGCTTGGCCCGGGCCGAGGGTACCGTCGCGTGAGCCTCGGCCCCATCGACTGGATTCCCCGGCTCATCGCCCGCTTTTTCACCGGGTACGTGGGCTTCGTGCTCCGTTCGCGGATCGCGTCGGCTGCCATCGCGCTGAGCGTCGCGACGGTGGCGTTGTTCGTGAGCTGGCAGCTGCTGCCGAAGCTGGAGTACCTGCCCGAAGGCAACCGGAACCTGATCTTTGGCGTCATGCTCCCGCCGCCAGGCTACAACCTCGAGACCCTGACCGAGATTGCCGAGCGGGTGGAGGTGCCGGTCCGGCCCCTCTGGGCCAGTGAAACGGGTCCCGAGGCTGAGCCGGGCCAGCCGCCCAAGATTAGGAATTACTTCTTCGTGGCCATCCGTGACGGCCGGACCTTCTTCGGCGCGAGCGCGATTCAGGAAACGCGGGTGCGCGAGCTCATTCCGGTGCTGACGCGCTCGTTGTTCGGCGAACCGGGCACGTTCGGCTTCTTTACCCAGCCAAGCCTGTTTCAGCGTGGTTTCGGGGGCGGTCGAGCGATCGACATCGATATCGGGGGGCCGACGCTCGAAGACGTGGTGGCCGTTGCGCAGCAGACCGCCGGCCTGATCGGCCGGGCATTCCCGCGCGACCAGGGGAATCAGATGCGTCCCATCCCCGGTCTCGACCTCGGGTCGCCCGAGGTGCAGGTTCGTCCGGACCGGGTGCGCCTGTCCGACAACGGTGTGACGGCACGCGAACTCGCCATGAGTGTGGACGCCTTCAATTCCGGGCTCCG
This sequence comes from Alphaproteobacteria bacterium, assembly GCA_022824395.1. Lineage (GTDB taxonomy): Bacteria > Pseudomonadota > Alphaproteobacteria > TMED109 > TMED109 > VXPW01. The sequence continues at coordinate 150,273 of JAJDZX010000030.1, read as the reverse complement.
GGTCGCGGAAGTCACGGTCAACTCCGAACGGCTTGACCTGACGCTGCAGGGTACTCAGGACGACATCGACCACACGCAGGGCATCGAGACCCTTCCGGTCGTGACCCAGAGCGGCGAGATCCTCCCGGTGAGATCGGTGGCGGATGTCCTGGTGACGTCCGGCCCCACGGAAATCCGGCACATCGAGCGGGAACGCACGATTACGCTCCAGCTGCGGCCCTCTGACCAGATCCCGCTCGAGGCGGCAATCGAGACGGTTGCCGCCGAGGTTGTCGCCCCGCTTGAGGCGCAGGGGCTGCCGCCGGGCGTCAAGATCGAGATATCCGGAACCGCGGACGAGCTCACCCAGACGTGGAACGCGATGGTGGGCAATCTCATTGTGGCGGTGGCGATCGTCTATCTGCTGATGGCGGTCCTGTTCTCCAGCTTCCTCTATCCGTTCGTGATCATGCTGTCCGTGCCTCCGGCGACGGCGGGCGGAGTCATCGGCCTGTGGGTTCTGAACTTCTACACGGTGCAGCCACTCGACATGCTGACCATGTTGGGATTCGTCATCCTGATCGGCATCGTGGTGAACAATGCCATCCTGCTCGTGCACCAGTCGTTGCTGCACATCCGCGAAGAGGGCCTGCAACCGCGCGCGGCGATTGTCGAGGCGACCCGGAACCGGGTGCGCCCGATTTTCATGTCCACGCTGACCACGGTCGCCGGGATGATGCCCCTGGTCCTCTTCCCGGGGGCGGGATCGGAGCTCTATCGCGGGTTAGGTTCGGTCGTGGTCGGAGGCCTGACGCTGTCAGCTGTGATCACTTTGATTATTGTGCCGCCCATGCTGCGGATCTTTGTCTCTGGTGAAATGAGCAGGGCCGCGGAGCCGCGTGCCGCGGGGCCGAAACCCGACGTGCTGCCGCCGGTCCACGCGCCCCAGCCGTCGGAGGTCTAGGACTTCATGCCTTCCCCACGTATTTCACCGCGCGCCGCCAACGGGGTCAGCCGTCGCCGCGCGATCACCATCCTCGGGGCCACCGCCGGCGGGCTTACGCTGGGAGGGGGTGCGCTGCTGTTGGGCGGTTCGCGCGAACTCAAGCCCGTGGAATGGAGCGGGCTCGCCCTGGGTTCACCGGCGCGGATCGTGCTCTACGACGAGGATCCCGCACATGCACGGGGGCTGCTCGCACGGGTGGCCGACGACATCCATTTCTTCGAGGACCAGTTCAGCCTGCACCGGTCGGGATCGGCGATCTCGCGGCTGAACCGCACGGGCCGTCTTGACAGCCCCGATCAGGCCTTCGTGCAGCTTCTTGACGAATCTGTCCGGGTATCGGCGCTCAGCGGCGGCGCCTTCGACCCGACGGTCCAGCCGATCTGGGACGTCATGGCCGAGAGTTTCCGCACCGCGGGAACGCCGCCGCCGCCGCCGTCGCTGGACCGAATCCGTACGCTCGTGGACTGGCGGGGGGTGGATGCCTCGGCCCGGGCCATCCGGTTTGTGCGCTCCGGCATGGCCATGACGCTGAACGGAATCGCCCAGGGCTTCATCACGGACCGCGTGGCCGACCGTCTCCGGCAAGGTGGCCTCCAGCACGTGCTGGTGGAGCTGGGCGAGACACGTGCGCTCGGGGAGCACCCGGAGGGCCGTCCGTGGCGGATCGGGATCCCCGACCCCGGCGGCGAGGCCCTGGTTGAGACGCTGCCGCTCAGCGACGAGGCCATCGCCACGTCCGGCGGCTACGGCACGCGGTTCGACGCGAAAGGGGAGTGGCATCACATCTTCGATCCGGCCACGGCACGGTCTGCCCATCGCCACCGCAGCGTCTCCGTAATTGCCGGGACTGCCACCGAGGCAGACGCGCTGGCAACCGCATTTGCGGTCATGCCGGAACCGGCGGCTGCGGAGGTCGCAGCCGGTCTGCCGAACGTGCGTGCCCGCGTCGTGGACAACACCGGAGTGGCGCGCCCGCTGGGCGCGTGAGCCGCCCGGCGTCGCCACGGTCGGGCATAGAGCACGGCCAAAACCGCCCTGCCACGATGGCGGTCCTGCCGACGGACCCAACGGCCGCCGCTGGCTGAGTCGGCATCATCGTAATTTGCCCGAGTCGCCATTGCGAGGCCGCCCGGCCCTGCCGGGGCCAGGCGTTCGCGGTCAGAGTAGATCACGCGTCCGGCGGCGCTTCGTGTGGCCTGCGCGAATCAGGCCCGGGCGGCGGACGCCGTCACACGATCCCGTGTTCCGGGAAGGGCATTATTCTTCCCTTTCTGGCCGCGCCCACGTCGACTGCAGGTTCATCCTGTCAGGTTCCGGTACTGGTCTCGACCGCCGAGGCTTGAGATCGGATCCTTGCAGGCTTGCAGATACGGGAACGCTTCACCTAACCCCAGATGCACCGCGCAGGCGAAAGGGAATCACCATGACCCTCAAAGAGATGACCCGGTCCCGGTCGTTGAAGACCGGGACGTTCGTGATCGAGTTCAACTCGCCCGGCATCGGCCATGTGCTGAAGGCAGCCGGTTGCGATTTTGCCTTCCTCGATACCGAGCACAGCGGTTTCGGCATGGATGCGCTGAAGGCCGCGCTCCGTTACATGGAGGCGGCCGGGTTGCCCACGCTGGTACGGGTCCCGTCCGGCGAGGGGCACCACGTCAACCGGGCGCTCGACGCCGGCGCCGAAGGCGTCATGGTGCCGAAGGCGGAATCGCTGGCCGATGTGCAGGCGCTCATCCAGGTGTCCAAGTACCCGCCGGAGGGAGAACGGGGAGTAGCCCTCAGCATTCAGCACGACCGCTTCACGGCAGGGCCGGTGGCCGGCAAGTTCTCGGCGGCCAATGACCGGACGGTGCTGGCGGTGCTGGTCGAGACCAAGGGGGCGGCCGAAGATATCGACGCCATCGCGGCACTCCCGGACATCGACCTGCTCTGGATCGGGCACTTCGACCTGAGTGTCAGCCTGGGGATACCGGGCGAGTTTGATCATCCTCAGTTCAAGGATGCGGTCGCACGTACCGAAGCAGCTGCGCGTCGGCACAACAAGTCGCTGGGTCGTCTGATCATGGATCCTTCGGCGGCACCGGCCTTGTTCAACGCTGGCGTGGATTTCCTTTGTTATTCGGGAGACGCCTGGCTGCTGCAACAGGCTTTCCGTGATGGAGCTGCGTCCATCAGGGCCACCTGCACCGGCGAAGCTGCCGGGCATTCATGACAAGCGGGTGCCCGTTGCCGCCGAGCAGGTTCCGGCCTCCGGTCTCCATCCCGGCCCACAGCGAACCACCCGTTGCGCGCCCGGGCCAAAGCGCGGCGGACTTGACGTCCACGGTGCCAGAACAGGTGCAGGGGGACGTCGAGGAGGTGAGCGGTATGCTCGTTGCCGTGCAGCGGCATCCGCTGTGCCGTTGGCCCTCGGGGTAGGGCGGCGATAGCGATGGGGAGAGGACCATGAGCGAACAACGCGAAACCAATTCGAGCGCCCGTGCACCGATTTCGCGAATTGCCCTTCTTGGGTTTGGAGTGGCGATGCTGGCAGCGGTCGCGATGATGGGAGCCGCGCTCGGCTACCGTCTCGGGCTGTGGTCGGTTGGGTTCGCGTTGCTGACGCTCACGGAATATGCCGCCTACGCCGCGTTTGCCGGCGGCGCGATCTCGCTGATCGGCCTTGGTCGAAGCCTTCCAGGCAGCGTGCCGGGCATGGTGCTGTCGGTGATCGGGATAGTCGCCGGTGGCTACAGCTGCCACACGATTTACCAGCAGTGGGTGACCGTGAAGAGCGTACCGTTCATCCATGACATCACGACGGACACCGTCAATCCGCCCGCTTTCATCGCGGTGGTTGCGACGCGCGAGGCGGAGGGCGCCAATCCCCACGACTACGCCGGCGAACCGGTCGCCCGTCAGCAGGAATGCGGGTATCCCGACCTCACGTCACTGCTCGTGGAGGCGGCCCCCCCGACGGCGTATGACCGCGCCCTCGAGGTCGCCGAAAGCATGGAATGGGAGATCGTGGCGGCAGACCGCGCGCTGGGCCGGATCGAGGCGACGGACACGTCGACCTGGTACGGCTTCAAGGACGACATCGTGGTCCGGGTACTTGCGGCCGACGGCGACGCGGGGTCTCGGGTGGACGTGCGCTCCCTCAGCCGGGTCGGCCGCAGCGACGTCGGGATCAACGCAGCGCGTATCCACGCATATCTTGATGCTCTGGAAGAGTCGCTCTGAGCATGGGCACGTAGTTTTTTCGTCCCGGCTGTACTTGATCTCCTGCCCGGTCGAATCCCGCCTGTTCTTGCGCATTACCCGCGTAGCCGACCGGCTTTTCGCGCTAGGCGGGGGCGCACCTTCTTGGTGCGACAGTGGGGGGAGCGCGGCTTAACCTATCGCATTACTTGACAAAACGGCACTAGGATAGTAGGGAATCTCAGCCGAAGTGCACCGGAAGAGGCGACCGCTTCTGTCCAGCTGGTTCAGCGCGTGACGGATGGTACTTTCCCGGGCCAAGGCGCCGTTCATAGGGGGAACAGATCATGAAACAGTCGCTTGGTATCGGAATTCTTGCCGCCTTCCTCAGTGTCTCGCTGCACGGGGCAGCAAATGCAGAGTTTTCTGGCGGCCTCAAGCTGGCTTCCCACTACGCTTGGCAGGGTGGTTCCGAGTCGAATGAGCGTCCTGTGCTGCAGGGCAGCATGTACTACAACTTCGCAAACTGTTACGTGGGTTTCTGGGCGTCGGGTACCGGTGACGAGTATAAGGGTACCGAGATCGATTACGAGACCGGCTGCGGCGGTTCGCTGATGGGGAACGTTGGGTGGAACGTCGACTTCCTTTACCTGACGTACCCGGGCGCGACCCACGGAAACAACCTGGTGGAACTTCGCCTCAAGTTGAGTGCGGATCTTGGTATGGCCAGCGCCTGGGCAAGACTTGGTCTTCCCAAATGGGGTGATAACGAGGGAGCAGGGAACACCAGCGGGCACAATCGTCCACAGGTCGGAATCACCGTCCCCTTCGGCGATTCCCCTGTCAGCGTCTCGGCCACGTTCGGCCAGGACAACAAGCGGAGAGGTTGCGACGACTACGACTGGTACCATTTCTCTGTGGACACTTCGTTCCAGGGCTTCGGGCTGAGCGCGTTCTATTCGGGCCGGGGTGACCGCGATCCAAAATGCGGCGATTCGGTGACATCCAGTCCGGGGGACGAGATTGCCGGGATATCAATTTCCCGGGGCTTCTGACGGCCGTCGCGCACGCAGTCAGCAAATCCCCGGACCGGCCTGCTGAAGCTGCTGGCGGGCTTCGTTTGGAGGCCCGTCGACTGTAGCTGAGTGCTGCCGGCAGGGAACGGGGCTCGAGACCCAACACGCGCAGGGGGAGAGGTGATTCTCTCGTTGCAGTAATCAGGAAGTTCTTGGGTGGCGGCCGGTACCGGCCGCCACCGTTTAACAGGCGGTTCGACGATCGTGGCAGGCTTCGGTTGATGTCGGTGCATCCGCCGCTGGGCGAGCGGAGCTGCGGAGGCATGCCGGTAGGCATTCTTTAGCCGGGAGAGCATTTGCAAGGGCGATAACGAGATCAGGTGGCCACAGTTTGGCAGCGTGCGTAAGGTGAGTGGCGACATGCTTGGTTATGGGAGGTCTTCGTGAAATTTCGGAACGACCCGGACGGCACGAGACTGCCGATCAAAGTCGATTCCACCTCGAATGGTGAGTTTGTTCCGGTACCGCTGGACTCAATAAATCGCAGTGCCAATCGTCTGGCGCACCAATGGGTGAACGAGCATGCCCGGCGTCTTGGATCGTCCCGGCGCGCATTCCTGGTGTCCTCAGCCGGTGCGGCGACGGCGCTGCTCGCGTTCAACCGCGCGAATGCCGATGCGGGACACACGGGCGGTTTCTTCGATGTTCCGCAAGTCGCTGCTCTCGACGTGGAAGCGGCGGCGGAAAGCCTCGAAGGCCGCGAGTTCGTATTCGATGTCCAGGGGCATTTCGTGGGCCAGAACGGGCTCGGGCAGGTTGGGCTTGGTGGATCGGAAGCGTTCATCAAGGACATCTTCCTGGATTCCGACACCGACATGATGGTGCTGTCCTTCATTCCGTCGAATCGTGAACGGGAGCTCTTGACGATCGAGGAGGCAGACGAAACCCGCCGCATCATCGAGGCCATGGAAGGAAGCCATCGCCTGCTGATTCACGGCCGCGTCAATCCCAACCAGGACGGTGACCTGGATGGCATGGACGAACTGGCCGAGCGCTGGGGGGTGTCCGCCTGGAAGACGTACACGCAATGGGGCCCCGACGGCGCGCCGGGGTTCTTCCTGCACGAGCCCGGGCCGGGCCTCGCGCTGATCGAGAAGGCACGCGCACTCAGAGTCAAGAACATTTGCGTGCACAAGGGCTTGCCGTTTGGCCGTCGGTCCTACCAGCACAGTTTGTGCACTGATATCGGGCCGGCCGCCAGGATGTTCCCCGACGTGAATTTCCTCGTCTATCACTCAGGGTTCATCAGCGGCCAGTCCGAGGGGCCGTATGATCCGGACCGTGGCGAGGGCGTCGACGAGTTGATTCGCTCGATCGAGGAAAGCGGGATCGGCCGGAACGCCAACGTGTACGCGGAACTCGGCAGCACCTGGCGGTTCCTGATGCGGGACCCTGATGGCGCCGCTCACGTGGTCGGCAAGCTCGTGAAGCATATCGGCGAGGAAAACGTGCTCTACGGCTCCGACTGCATCTGGTACGGCTCACCGCAGGACCAGATCCAGGCCTTCCGCACGTTCCAGATATCCGAGGCCCTGCAGGAGGCGCACGGCTACGCCCCGATGACCGACGCCTTGCGGGCACGGATCTTTGGTCTCAACGCGGCCAGGGTTTACGGAATCGATGCAGAGGAAGTGCGGCAGAGGGCAGGCCGTGACCGCGTCGGCAAACAGCGCGCCCAGTATCGGTCCGCCCCTGACCCTCATTTCCTGACGTTTGGCCCGAAGACGCGGCGCGAATTCGCCGCGTTGCTCAAGGCCCGGGGTGGCCCCCTGTAGTCATCGACCGGCTGGCCAGGTACCGGGACGGGCGCCCGCAATCCGGGAACAGACGTGCCGGTTTGCCCACCCGCCCGCGCCCGGCCGGAGGCGGCGTGTCCCGCCCGGCGCTCCGCCGCCGTTGGGACCTGTGCGGATGGGCTCGGTCAGCCCGACTGAGGACGCTGTTGCAGGGCCAATTACGCAGTCCGGTTCCGATAGGCCCGTTCGATCAGGTAATCAACCGACACCGGTCCGGGTCCCCTCGCCACCACGTAGAGCAGCACTGCGAACCAGAGAATGTGGAAAGTCCAGAAGCCCTGGGGCGCCACGATCTGGATGACGATGGTCATGACGAACAGCGCCAGCGCTGACAGCCTGGTGGCGAACCCGACCACCAGCAGGACCGGAAGAATGTTCTCCGCAAGCGCCGCGAGGTGAGCCGAAAGAACGGGAAACGGCATCCCGAACTCGTGCTCGAACAAAAAGACCGTGCTGTCGTTGACCGAGAAGCCGCTGATCTTCGCCTGTCCCGACCGAAAGAAGGTTGGCGCGATTGCCACCCGCGCGAGAAGCTGCAGCAACCCGTCCGGAACGCGCGACATCACGGCGTTCGTGCAGTTCACGATCGTTCCGATCCGCCTCAGGCCATTCGCTTGTGCACTCATGGTCGGTCTCCATCGTGGGAATGAGATGTCACTGAGGCGAGCCGATAGTCGGTAAACGTCCCGCCCGCAAACAATCCTGCAAGGTGCCCCTGGAGATCAAAGTCCGGGTCCACACTGCAGGCGGCCTCCCAGGCCGCCCCCAATACCAGTCCCTTGCTCAACGCCTGCCCGAACCGGTAGCCGGCTTCCGAGAGCGTCCGTACCTCGACCTCCGCTTCGGGCCGTATGACCATAAGCCATTCAGGCCCGCCCTCAACTTCGATGGGGCCGTCGGGTTCGGCTTCGTCGCGGCCAAGCTGCCAGAGCTTGGACACCGGATAACGCGAATGCATCCATCGGCAAGTCGGATGCAGGACCAGCTCGATCATGCTCATGCGATCTGGCGGAATGGCTCCAAGTTTGCTGATGGGGAGGCATGGTGCCTCCGCGGCGACATAGGCGCGATGCCAGGCCACTTCCAGCCGGGCCACGTCGGCAAACCAAGGGTAGCCGGATGCTGCCTCAAAACCGGATACAAAGCCCGGAAACTCGAACCCGTACTCGACCAGACGACCATGGGGTGGGGGATGGGTTCTGGCGAAGTCCCAGGCGATCTGTTCAAAGAACGCCTGTCCCATGAGCCGGCGAAGAGAGGGATAGAGCGCTTCCAGTGCCCTCACCAGCGCATAGGCGATGTTGTTCCGATAGATGTCGAGCCGCGTCGTGATGTCAGGGCCGGAGGAGGGCTGCGCGAGCAGTCTCGTTATTCCCTCGTCACCCCCTTGTTCCATGGCGGTGCGAAAGGCCGACTGAGTTTCGGCGAGAAGGGAGGACAACAGCGAAGCTAGGGTGCCGTGATCGAGGAGGCCGGTCCGGCACCTGCCCCGACCGGCCGGGATCGATCGTCGCCGGTGTCGGCGACCGTCCCGCGCATGACGCTAACGGCCGTCCGGGCCTCGGCAACCAGATCCGCAAGCGGCGGGAGGTTGGCGTCCCGCTCGATCAGCGTCGGTGTCGGCCCGCGGCGCCGAATGACGGTGCGGAAGAGATCCCAGACGCCCGTTGGCACCGGTGATCCGTGATCGTCGACGCGGATGCTATGTCCGTTCGCCTGGTCGACGGCATGCCCGGCGAGGTGGATCTCCTCGACAGCTTCCAGATGGAAGGCATCCAGCCAGGTGATCGGGTCGAAGCCTTGGTTGCACGCCGACACGAACAGGTTGTTCACGTCCAGCAGCAGACCGCATCCAGTCCGTCGGGCCAGCTCGCTCAGAAACTCGGGTTCCGGAAGGTCCTGATCGCGGAATTGGAGGTAGGCCGAGGGATTCTCCACGAGGAGAGCCCGGCCGAGGTGGTCCTGCGCCCGGCACACGTTGGCCGAAACGGTTGCCAGCGTCTCGCGGGTCATCGGAAGCGGGAGAAGATCAGCGAGGAATGCGTCTTCGGTCCGGCTCCACGACAGGTGTTCGGACACGACGAAGGGCTCGAACCGATCGATCAGGCCGGACAGATGTTCAAGGTGATCGCGTGCGGGGGGTTCGACAGACCCGAGCGACATGCCGACCCCGTGCAGGGACAGGGGGTACTTGCCGCGAATGGCCTCGAGGTACCGAAGCGGGGGCCCGCCCTCGACCATGTAGTTCTCGGGATGAACCTCGAACCAGTCCAATGGCGGGGAGGTGTCCAGCACCTCCTGGTAGAACTGGGCCTTGAGGCCGATTCCGGCACTTTCCGGCAAAGGCCGGTCCGAGGCAGGAGCTGATGCCCGGACGGCTGGCGCGTCAGGCACGGGCGACTGCCCCGGTCCGGAAGGCTGGGCTTCAGCGAATCAGATCAACGGATCAGGCTTCCTCAAGGCTGCCGCCGACCAATTTCTCGCAGAGGCCCGCCGGGAGGTAGATCCAGGCGTTCTTCTGGCCATCGACGGTCGACGTGCCTTGACAGGTCGTGCCCTCGCCAGCCGCGCAGTCATTCTGGCCCGCCTTGGCAACGCCGTAGCATTTTTCCATGTCGCCATCGGCGGCGAGCGCGGTCGAGGCCGGCGCGGCGACGAGAAGAGCGGTCAGCGCCCCAGCTACGACGGCAGCGGAAGTACGTTTGTGAGCAGCCATGTCTTCAGTTCCTTAGAGGATTTTGAGCGATTGCGGTGCCGGAGAACGTCAGCCGACGGTCTCGCAAGTATTGGACATCCCCGCCGTGCGCGGCGGGCCCGTCCAAAAGGCATATTCGAGATATATGTTTGTCAAGTTGCTGAGACAACGTGACGTTCGCGGGCGGCCACCGGTGCCCCAACGGCCGGCCACTGCCGGGCGTCCGCAGCGCTCCATGTGATATCGGTACTGGGAAATCAGGCTGCCAGCCTGCGTGTCGTGGAGGACGGGCGGCGGTCCAATGACCGCCGACAAGAACACCACCTCATCAATGTGGCGGGCTGCCGGTGGTGCATCGCCCACGGTCGCCGACCAGGCGGCCAGGTTACCCACCGTCGGGGAAGCTGGCGGAGCCGACTTGGCGGTCCGGCTTTGTGTATAACCCCCGCGCAGCGCGAGCCAGGTTTCAGCCTTCTGTCCCTGCACCTCGCGGTCCCGTGTCGAGCCCGTGCCTTCGATCGCACGATAGTCGGCAGCGATCAGCGATCCCGCCACGGGCGACAGCGGAGCGTGAGCTCCTCCAGGGAGTCAATGGTCTTGAAGCTCTACGATTTCGGCCCGGCGGCCAATTCCAAACGTGTGCGCATGTTCCTGGCGGAAAAGGACATGGAGGTGCTGATCGTCCAGTTGAATGTGCGGGATGACGAGCAGTTCAAGGAACCCTACACCTCGATGAATCCGTTTCACTGTGTGCCCTTTCTTGAACTCGATGACGGCACGGTGATTGCGGAATCGATCTCCGTCTGCCGGTATCTGGAGGAACTGCAGCCGGAGCCGTCACTGTTCGGCCGCACCGCGGCGGAGCGGGCGGTCGTCGACATGTGGAATCGCCGAGTGGAGCTCGACGGATTCATGCCGATCCTGCATGCGACGCGGAATCATGTGCCGCTGTTCGCGGGCCGTGTCGTGCCGGGGACGCGAACGGATTTGCCGCAGCTGCCGGCGATGGTGGAGCGTGGCCAGGAGATGCTCCACATTTTCCTGCAGCGTCTGGAACCCCAGCTGGCCCGTAGCCGGTTCATCGCAGGGGATGACGTCAGCATCGCCGACATCACCGGCTTCTTCGTGATCAACATGGCGAACCGCTTCGAGATGGGCGTTGCAGACCGGTATCCGAGCGTCCATCGCTGGCATGGCGAATTCTCGGAACGTCCTTCGGCGAGCGCCTGAACGCTCGCCGGCATGCCGGGTTCGCGGGGCCCGGCATGGCCGACCAGCCCCGTCGGTGGAACGATCCCCAGCTCCGGCACCGTGGGCCCGGAGCGGCGGGCAGGCTGGTCCACGGATAGGAGTTGGGCCGGTCCTTCCTAGCGCGCGGGCTCGCCCTCTTGGCCATGTCGTCGCCGAAGCCATTCGACCACGCCCATGAGCACGAGGACGAATGCGACGAGGAAGGTCGCCACCGCAAGGATCTCGGGACTGATCTGCTCCCGGATTCCGGCCCACATCTGTCTCGGGATCGTGCGTTGCTCCAGGCCGCCCAGGAACAGCACCGTGACGACCTCATCAAATGACGCTGCAAATGCGAACAAAGCGCCGGCGATGACGCCGGGAGCGATCAACGGCAACTGGACGCGGCGAAAAACCGCGAGCGGACCGGCGCCCAGGCTCGCGGCGGCCCGCGTCAGGTTGCGGTCGAAACCGGCGAGCGTGGCGGTCACTGTAATGACCACGAAGGGCGTGCCGAGGGCCGCATGGGCGAGGACCAGGCTGAGATGGGTTTGCGAAAGGCCCAGGCTCGAATAGAAGAAGAACATGCCGGCCGCCGAGATGATGATCGGCGTAATCATCGGCGATATCAGCAAGCCTGTGACGAGTGCACGGCCTGGCATCGCCGGGCTGGCCAATCCCAGCGCGGCCAGGACCCCGAGGACGGTGGCGATGGCCGCCGCAGCGAGGCCGATGAACAGGCTGTTGGCCAATGCGAGGCGCCACTCCTCGTCCTCGACGATGTTTCGGTACCAGCGCAACGAGTATGCGTCAGCGTCAAGAGCCAGCATGCCTTCGCTGAACGTGAAATACGGTTCTGCGTTGAAACTGAGCGGGATCACCACCAGCATTGGTGCAATCAGGAAGACGAAGACCGCAGCACAGAATGCGAGGTGCAGCCACCGCGCCAGGCGGTCGCCCAGGCCGAACGTTGCCGTCTTCGATGTCATCAGGTGAAGCGCATCCGCTCGACGCCCACCAGCCGGTTGAACAGGAAGAACAGGAGCACCACGCAGACCAGCAGGATCGCCCCCAGTGCAGCGGCAAGACCCCAGTTGAGGGACTGCTGCATGTGATAGGCGATCAGGTTGGAGATCAGCTGGCCCGTGCGCCCGCCAACCAGGGCGGGCGTAATGTAGTAGCCGATCGACAGGATGAAGACGAGCAGCGATCCGGCAGCGACTCCTGGGACGGTCTGCGGCCAGTACACGCGGACAAACGCCTGTCCGAAGGACGCGCCGAGCGCGGCCGCCGCGCGCATTTGGGACGGCGCAATGGTTCGCATGACGGCGTAGAGCGGCAGGACCATGAAGGGCAGGAGGATTTGGGTCATCGCGACCAGGGTGCCGGTCATGTTGTAGATCATCGGGATGCGGCCTTCTTCGGTGGTCAGCCCGATAGCGACCAGGAGATCGTTGATTACCCCCTGGTTTTGAAGAAGGACGATCCAGGAGGTGGTACGGACCAGCAACGACGTCCAGAAGGGCACCAGCACAAGTAGCAACAGCAGATTTGATCGGGAGGGAGGACTGTTGGCGATCAGATAGGCCACCGGATAGCCGAGGATCAGGCAAATCACGGTGATCACGATGCTGACCATCAAGGTGCGTCCCAGCAACGACAGGTAGATGCGCTGATCCGGAGGCTGGGCAACCACGTTGCCTTCGGCGTCCCGCTCCAGGTCGAGCGCGTGCAGGAAGTGCCGAAGCGTGTACCGTTCCCCCGAGCGCTGAAGCGCGCGCCACGCCTTCGGCTCATCCCAGACGGGGGCGGCGGCGATTATGGCTTCGCGCCAAGACCTAGGGTCGGCATCGCGGAGTTGGCGGGCCGTGCGGACGATCGCGCTGCGCATGCCGGATTCGAGGCGGTTGACGCGTGTGGCGACGCCACCGAGTGAACGTTGCTGGTGCAGCGTCAGGAGTTCCCGTCCCAACGCCTGAAATACGTCTTCTCCGGGAAGCGACATGCCGTCCCAGTCCTCGAGCATTGCAAGGGTGTCGGGGAGGGAGTCGGCGACCAGCGGTTCGTGGACGCTCCGAGCCAGCATTAGCCCCAGCGGTGCGAGAAACGTCACACCGATGAAGGCGACGAGCGGCAGCGTCAATGCCGCCGCTCGAACCCGTGCGGCTGCTAGCGAGAGAGCCACGCGCTAAAGCGTTCGTTCATTTCCTCGCCGTGATCGGCCCACCACTCCCAGTCGTTCCGTACCACTCGACCCATGTTCTCGGGAGCACTGGGCATGTGCGGCCGCATCTCCACACCGGTCTCGCGGTGGGTGGAGATCAGGTCGATGCCGGAACGGCGGGTCGGGCTGTAGGCGATGTAGTGGCCGATGGCCGCCATGTTTTCCACCCGGGAAGCAAACAACAGGTAGTTTCTGGCAGCCTTCAGGTTGGGTGTTCCGGCCACAATCGCGAACTGCCCGTAGTCCAGAACCTGGCCGTCCCACACGATGGTGAAGGGCTGCTGTTCCAGAACCTGGGCGTTGAAGATGCGGCCGTTGTACGCGGTGCTCATGACCACTTCCTGGTCGGCCAGCATCTGCGGCGGCTGAGCGCCGGCCTCCCACCAGACGATCTGTTCCTTGATCGTATCCAGCTTGCCGAAGGCCCGGTTTACGCCTTCCGGGGTGTTCAGGACGGCATAGATCTCTTCCGGTGGAACTCCATCCGCCAGCAACGCGAACTCGAGGTTCGCACCGGCTGTCCGGCGCATGCCACGACGTCCGGGGAACTTCTCGAGGTCGAAGAAGTCCTCGATGGTGGCGGGCCGCTGTCCGGTGAAGCTCTCGTTGTTGTAGGCGTAGACGGTGGAATAGAAGATACCGCCACCGCCGCATTCCGAGAACGTTCCCTCGAAGTAGTCGTCGCGCGCAGGCGTACCGTCGGGCGCCGGCGGCAGCTCATCGATGTCGACGAGTTCGAACAGACCCTCGTCGCATCCACGTGCCAGGTCCGCGAACTCGAGATCCACGACATCCCAGTGAACGTTGCCGGTTTCTACCTGAGCGCGGATTTGCGCGAGGCCCCCGTTGTAGCTTTCCAGCCGAACCTCGACGCCCGACTCGTCGGCGAACGGATCCAGCACCGCCTTCTTGCAAGCTTCCGCGTACGAACCGCCCCACGACACCACGGTCACCGAGTCGTTGGCCGCCGCCGGGGCGCCGGCGACGCCGATCAGTGCCAGGGCGGCGATGAGGCTCCGGGCGGGGCCCTGAAGCTTGAAGCGAGATTGTGGGCGCATACGTCCATCCTCCTAAACAGGCTGGGTTGACCGCGGAACTTCCGCTTGATCGGAGCCGGGCGCCGCAGTGGCATCACCGGGCGGCGAACGGCGTGGTGCAACCGGTCTGGTCAGTAGAGCGGAGCCTGCACCCTCTTCGTCGGGCAGCGCGCGGCAGTCCATCACGCTCCAGCCGACCCTGACACGGTCTCCTGCCAGGACTGCACTGTGGCCGATGACGTTCTGAATCTTGACAACGAAATTCGGGTTTCCGCAGAGATTGAGGCGCAAGCGGAGATGGTCACCGATGAACAGAATGTCCTCGACGACCGCCTCGAACTCGTTCGTATAGACGCCCGGCCGGGTCAGGCTCACCCGTTCCGGGCGGATTGCCAGAACGGACGGGTCGCCGGGGCGACAATGGTGAACGGGGAACGCCCTGACCACGCCGTCCGGCGTCTCGACGTCGCAGTGGTCGCGCTCCACCGTCAGCACCCGCCCTCGCAGCACGTTGTTGTCACCGATGAAGCTCGCCACGAACTCGCGCTCGGGTTCCTCGTACAGGGTCTCCGGCGGAGCGACCTGCTGGATGTACCCCCGGTGAAATACCGCGACGCGCGACGACATCGCCATCGCCTCCTGTTGATCATGCGTGACGTAAACGACGGTCACGCCTAAATCCTGTTGCATCCGGCGAATTTCGAACTGCATCTCTTCGCGAAGACGCCGGTCCAGGGCGCCGAGCGGCTCGTCCATCAGCACCAGAGTCGGATTGAACACCAGCGCGCGGGCGATCGCGACGCGTTGCTGCTGGCCGCCGGAGAGCTCTCCGGGGCGTCGGTGTTCGAATCCGTCCAGGCGGACCACCTCGAGCGCTTGCCGGATTCGCTCTCTTCGGCGCGCCGCAGACATTCCTCGCACCTCAAGCGGAAACGCCAGATTTCGCCCGACCGTCATGTGGGGAAACAGGGCGTAGTTCTGAAATACCACCCCGATGCCGCGTTTGCGCGGCGGCAGATGCTGGACGGAACGGCCTGACAGCCGAATTTCCCCGGAGGACGGCGCTTCGAAGCCTGCCAGCATCATCAAACACGTCGTCTTGCCCGAACCGGACGGGCCCAGCAGCGTGAAGAATTCGCCTTCGTTGACGCACAGGTCAAGATCTTGAACGACCATCGTCTGCCCGTCGTAGGTCTTGCTGACCCCCCGAAACTCGACATGCGGCGAGGAACCCATGTGCAGGCGAATTCCCAAACGGATTTGCTGTTCAACAAGTGTACCTGCAACCCGGGCGGTGGGCATCACGGACACACGTACGGTTTTGTGGCAGCCAGCCATGCAGACCTTGATGTTCGAGTGATGGGAACAGCATCCGCGAAAGGGTACGGTTCGTTGACCAGCCTCTGACCGGCAGGGCCTCGCATTCGAGCGAACGCCTGCGATTCGGGCGGTATCATCGCCAACGATGGACGCCTGTCCCGCGCACTGTCGCGATGGCCATACTCGGCCGGACATGCCCTGTCGGGTGTCCGTGCAACCGGGCCGCTTCGGAAAGCGGGGGATCAAGGTGGTTGGCGGTTGCCGGGGAACGGCGGTTCGCCGGTCCGTCATCTGTATGTGGCGTGGCCGGAATTAGGCCGCGTACTGGCCTGGGTCCACGAATCCGACGCGTTCCGCCCCGAGAGGGCTAGGCCATCATCCCCGAATTCGACGACGGCGGGAGGACGTCAAAAGTTGACCTTCACCAGCGAAAAGTCGTCCGGCAGCGGGCCTTCTCCATTATGCGCCTGCACCCACTGATAAATTTCCGTGGGCCCCCGGCCGGCATCGGTGCTGGCGAAATCGACTAAGTCCTTCTGGGACAGCATCTTGTCATCCGTAATGGGAATTTCATAGGCACCGTCACTGTAGACCAGCAGTTGATCGCCCGGCCTGATGGTCGTGGTAGCTTCAGGGAATTGAAGACCCGGGAACGTCCCGATCGCGACGTTGCCCTTATTGCCCAGCAGCTTTGCGGAAACGGCAGGGTCGTCAGGAGACCGTTCCTGATCGAGACTGAGCAAGATCGCCGGCGGATGCCCTCCGGATGAGTACCGCAGTTCTCCAGTACGCTGATCATGCACGCCGTACCAGATCGTGAAGAACATGTTGTTCTGATTTTCCATGGGAAACGTGTCGTTTAGCGTCGCAAGAACCGAGCTTGGATCCTGGAAGTCGACGCTCGACATCGCTTGGGCCCGCAAGACGTTGATGATGGTCGCGGACAACAGTGCAGCGCCGACGCCGTGTCCGCAGACGTCAATCAAGTAAATGGCAAAATGATCGGAGTCGATGTGGTGATAGCCGAAGGAATCACCGCCGAGTTCTGTGGACGGCTCGAAATACCACTGCGTGCTCGGCCACTCATCGCGCGGCTCGGGCAAGATCGATCTCGCGTAATGAGAGGCCTCGTTTAGCTCTTCTTCCAGCCTTGCCTGGGTGCGCTGCAGCAGGATGTTGCTCTCTGCGAGCTGGTCCTCGACTGCTTCTCCGTGCGCGATCGTCGCCTCGTAGAGCAACTTGAGATCATCGTGCTCGGCTTCCAGCTCGGCCAGCGTGCCTTTGGTCTCAGCGAGCAAGCCGGCCAGGGCGGGGGCCAGCTTGGCTTCCTCTTGGGCCTGACCGGTCAAGCCATCGGCACCCATCGTGGACATTGGTCTGGTTCGTTCTCAGTGGGGGTGGGATGATCTTGCGGGGATTCTGATGAGCTTACAGGAAAGTGTCAATTCAAGGCTCCCCGTGTGTCGCCTGGGAAATTCCGAACAAGTTACTGATTTTCCTATCAGTGCGCGGAGTGCACGGAGGAGATGGGCCTGCTCGGCGCGACGGTGCCTCTGCTGCCGTGATCTGCCGAAGGATGCGCGGGCGCAGGGCGGCTCGAGCAGGCGAGGCAGTTGCATGCATCCCGCCAGCCCTGCACTGCAAGGAAGCTGCGGAACCGGGGAGCCTCGATCGTGCCCGTTTGGAGAGCTTGCGGCCCCAGGCCCGCCTGCCGGCGAGTGCAATGGACGAACCACGGTAGCCGGGCAGTGCGTCTGACGCTTCGGCGGGCGGCCGCCGGGCCTGGGTTCCTCAACTGATCGACTGATCGTGGGGATCGTGTGCCTGGCAGGATGTCGGGATCCGAAACCGAGGAGCGCTTCTTGGCCGAAGGTGCCACCGGACAACGAACAACGTCAAAGCTCTGCGGGACGTTCAGTTTTCGGTGACATTTCGAATGTGCGTTAGGTTGCGTCGCGGCGATTGAGTTCGACCAAGCCCGCTGCCCCGGCTCGTCAGCTGAAACCAACGAGGTGCCGTGCGGACGGCTCGCGCGGGCGTCGGCGGGCGAGGAGATTCTTTAGGCTGTCAACCGCCATGCTGTCGTCGCCAAGCCTTTTTGGGGCTTGACACATGGCCTTCGGTACGTCCCGACACTGCCGCCAATGCCGCGGGTCTGCATGCCGCGATCCGGCCTGGGCACCGCTGACGAAGTGGTTCGCCGCCACCGTTCTTGTTCCCCTCGCAAGCGTATTTTCGGCTGCCTGGACCGTAGCCCACCGCCCGCCCAATTTCGCGTCGCGACCGAGCTGCATCTGGTCTAGGCGTCAGTGAGATAGTATTCGCACAATTTATGATAGCCTGTACATGGTTGGTGACCTGTGCTATAGGTCACCGCCAAGCAGCCGGCGAAATTCTGACAGCCTCCCGAGCGAAGAGGATTGCTGTAGCGATTGCGGGGCAGAGTCGAGTCGGTCCGAGAGTTCTACACGATGGCGGGCGACCGGTTGCGCACCACTTTTGATCCCTTCGGTGGTGACTTGCGTCGACGATGGGTGTCCATTCGACCCTTCTTTGCATCGGCAAGATCGCGGGGCTGATACCGACATGACCGATTTCCAGATGGACAGCCTTCCTGACGACGGCTTCAGGCCTCTACTTGAATTTGATTTGGACACAACTGTTCTGAATGACCAGTGGGTCTACTGTGATTTTATGTCGTCATTCGTTGCGAACATGGTCAGTCACAATCGCGCTGATCCGTTCATGTTTTCGAATCTTCTTTCGGCCACGCTGAACGAGTTGTTCGAGACTGTTTATCGCACCAGGAAGGAAGCAGGACAATTTCGTTTTCGCATGCTCCGGAAGGGATCGGTCGACCGAATTACCATGGTCGTGCCCTGCGGTCGGGACGAACAGCAGTTCTACTTGAAGACCGTCGAGGAAATCCGAGACCCAGGCGCCTCGGACAAATACCTGGAGCTACTGTTTTCTGACGACGAACTGGATCGTCGTATCGGATTGTTTGAACTTGCGATTTCATACAAAGCTCAGATGTCGGCAGTTGCGCTTGAAGACAAAGCGGTGTGTTTGACGGTTGACCTGGTCATTGAGCAGGGGGCTGACTGATGGCGGTCGCTGTTTCTACATCGTATGAATTCGGATACGACGAGAACGATCAGGTCTTTACCTTGGCCGGCTCGATGCGCCCCAAGGACGTCAGCGAGATCGATGCCTGTCTGGACGCGCTGCGGGCTTGTGCGCGGCAGGCGAGCGGGATGTTCTACGTCAATGTGCGTCGGCTGCTGCAATCGAACAATGTGGCATTCAATGGTCTGGCGTCCGTGCTGATGCAGGTTTGCCGGGAGAGGCCTGACGTCAACGTGACGATTACGATGTCGAGCGTAGTGGGCTGGACGCCGAGAAAATTCAATGCGCTGCGCCGCAAGATTCCCCGCATTGACGTCGTGGAATACGACAAGGACTTCTACCCCGGACAGTCGTTTGTCGAGGACAGCTCGTTCGTCTCCGTCCTACGGAAACAGACAACGATGACGTGGCGACACGAGAAACACATTCTCCTTCGCCACGGCATGGGCGAGGGCATGAAAATCGCCGACATATGCTGCGGGATCGGCGACTTCGCGCTTCTGCTGTTCAGAGAATTCAATCCGACGTACGTCGTGGCTCTGGATCACGCGAAGGCCAGCCTCGATTATGCGCGCAAGATGGCGAGGGAGTTCAACGTCACCGGCGTCGAGTACGTGTACGGCGATGCCGCTGAAATGCTGTTACCGAACGGCGAGTTCGATTTCGTGACATGCCGGCATTCGCTTCAGGTCTTTGACCGTCCCGAACGGATCTTGTCGGAACTGTTCCGCATTTGTAAGCCCGGTGGTCGCGTCTACGTCTCGAACGAAAAGAACTCCCATTGTCTGGGTGAGCCGCGTGCGGATTCGATTCAGTGGACGTATAACGAAGTTGCCAAATTATGGAAGTATTTCAACATGGACATCGAAATCGGCCCGAAGAGCAGGAGACTCCTGCTGGATGCCGGTTTCGAGGACATTCGCATGGAGTCCTTCATGGTGACCAATCTTGACGGGGACCCGGAGGAATTTGCCGATGTCGTCCGGACATGGAAGGACATGTTCGCTGACAGCATGGCCAAAGAGCGTGGCGACGACGATGCATTCATAAGGAAATTCAAGAAGGGCTTCGACGACCACATCTTCGCGGCGCTGCATCCGAAGGGTTACGCGGGCTGGCCGATCTGGGTGGCTTCCGGACGGAGACCACTATGAACTCGGCGCAGGACGATACCGGCAGATCAATACTGGGGCGCTTTTCGCTCCGCAGTTTTCGCGCCAAATTTGTGCTGGTGGTTGGCGCCGCGGTGGTGTTCGATCTGGCACTGTCCGGCGGGGTGTCAATATGGAACATGCAGCGTTTGTCCGAGCGTGCGAGGCAGGAGATCAGTGAAGGTCTGACGCAGTCCACCGAGCAGTTCCTGCAAACTTCCATCGAAATGACGACGGCGCAGGGTGACCTGCTGCTGGAACGGGTGCATTCGGAGGTCACGATGCTGGCCAACGGCATGCAGTTCCTGATCGATCATCCCGATGTGAAGGGCGATCTCGGAGCGGCGATCGCGGCCGACCCTGAATTGACGAGTCCGCTGGTTTACAGCACGGAAGGCGGATGGTCGCAGAATCTACCCGGTGCGCCTTCCGCGGTGAGCGTCTGGGGGTACCTGCTGGATGAGAATCGCCAGCCCCTGCCGGACACGGCGCAGGAAATTCGTGATAGCAAGTTTCTCGACTTGATGGGGCCGGCACTCATGAACACCGGCGCACCCAAACTGCAGGTCTACTACGTGGGGCCGAAGCACGCCTCGATCTTGAGGGCCACGCCGTATTCGGAACAGGCCCAGACGTTCGACAAGCTGTACCCCGGTCACAATGAAGGCCCCAATTTCTGGGATTTCTTTTTCCCTGGCGTGTACGAGGGTTGGCAGTCTTGGCTGGCCGACCCGAGCACCAGGCTGGTCGAATCCAATATCGTGATGACCGAGCCCTATGTCGACGCGATTACCGGCATCCTGATCGTCAGTTTCTTCCATCCGCTCTGGACGCCCGATCGCAGCGACGTCGCCGGAATGGTTGCCGTCGACATTACGCTCGACCAGCTGACTTCGCTGGTTGAGAGCATCACGTTGGCCGATACCGGTTTCGGTTACTTGCTGATGTCGAACGGCAATGTCATCGCCATCAATGAGTCCGGCGAAAAGACTATCGGGCTGGTTGCCAGCGATGTGGGCGGACAGGGTGTGACGGGAATCGATCGATCAATCCGCAACAGCATGCATCCGGCGATTGCGGACATGCAGTTGCCGACTGGAAGCGATGTCACGATCCAGCACTTGACCCTTGATGAGAACGGCGAGGGGACCGACTACCTGGTCATCCAGAAGCAGATGCTCCCGGCGAACTTGTGGAATCCGGACGGTATCGTCAGGGAGACCATGACCGTCGGTTTTGTGGTATCGGAAGAGGAGTTGTATCAGCTGCTGACGGCCGTCGAAGGCGGGATCGCTGATGCAACTTCGCGCATCTATAACTTGCAGATCGGGGTCTTGCTGGTCAGCCTGCTGATCGTTTTCTTCGCCGTTTACGCCATATCTGGGCGCATTACGGCTGGCTTGAGCGCCCTTGCCGGCGCGGCCCGAAGGCTGGAGCAGAAGGACTACTCGGTGCGCGTCAGGATCCCCACGCGCGACGAGGTTGGCAAGGTAGGAGTCGCATTCAACAGCATGGTGCAGGAGATCCAGTACCATACGGAGAATCTTGAGAACCTGGTGGAAGAACGAACGCGGAATCTCGAAGAGGCTAACCGGGAGATTGTTTCCCTTAACGAGCAGCTTCGAAGCGAGAATCTGCGTCTCGGTGCCGAGCTTGACGTGGCGCACCGGATTCAAAAGATGGTGCTGCCCCGGGTCAGCGAACTGGACCAGATACCGAAGCTGGAGATTGCCGGTTACATGGAACCGGCTGATGAAGTTGGCGGCGACTACTACGACGTGCTGCAGGATGGCTCCCGCATCAAGGTAGGTATCGGCGATGTAACGGGGCATGGCCTTGAGAGCGGCGTGCTGATGCTGATGGTTCAGTCAGTGGCTCGAGCTCTCTATGAGAAAGGCGACCAGGACAACGAGCGGTTCCTCGAAATCGTGAACCGGGCAATCTTCAAGAATATCGAGCGTACCGAGTCCGACAAGCACCTGACGCTGGCGTTCGTGGATTACGATGACAACGAAGTGACGTTGACCGGGCAGCACGAGGAAGTCTTGATGGTCCGAAGTGATGGCTCCCTGGAGCGCATCGATACCATGGACCTCGGCTTCCCGATCGGCCTCGAGTTCGACATCGCGCCCTTCATTGGTACCCGCAAGTTGACATTCAATAGCGGTGATATCCTCATTCTTCACACGGACGGTGTGACCGAGGCGGAGAATTCGGAAGGTGAGCTGTATGGTCTCGATCGCCTCTGCGACAGTGTGAAGGCAAACAGCAACGGTTCAGCCGTTGACACCGTCAACGGCATCGTCATGGATCTGAAGTCGCACATCGGGGTGCAGAAAATCCATGACGATATTACGCTCGTCGTCATGAAGCATCGATAGCAGGACTGCGGCGGGATGCCCCAACAATTTGGAAATACTGATGTCATCAGGACGTTTGGGGACGGGTCACTCCGTCTGCGACTTTTCGACGGTCCGCTTGGCCTGGCCTGGAAGCACTGCGGAATTACGTCGGATTTCCTGGGAGACATTTATTCAGCTCTCTCGACCCAGGGTTCCATCGAAGCGAACGAGATTCGTCACAATGTGACTTATCTCGTCAACGAAATCCTGGAAAATGCCCTGAAGTTCAAGGCCCCAGGCGATATTGTGATCGATACGTTGGTGGAGGACGGGAGATTTCGGCTTCGCATTGCCAACTTGATCAGTGAAGAGGGCGCGCTTCGTTTCCAGGAGGTATTGAGCGGGTTACAGGGGCGTGATCCCTCGGATCTCTTAATTGAACGGATTGAGCGGAACGCCGCCGATCCGACGGAAACGGGTTCGGGGCTCGGCCTGCTCACGTTGATGAGTGATTACGGTGTGCAACTGGGCTGGGACTTCCGGAAGCCGGCCGAGGAGAACGGACCGGTCCAGCTAGGCACCTATGCAGTTTTGTCGTTGGCGTAGAGTGCGATATGCTGGTACTCGCGTGTATTCAAACGCATCCCCTTCCCAAATGAGCTACGGGTGATTGTGCCACATGGAAATCAAAACGACTGAATACCGCATATGGGTTGAGGATGCGGTCATCCATTACGAAGGAACAATGCGACTATCTGGAACGGAGGCCTATCAGCCGATAATGGAGCTGATGCACAATGTTCTCAATTCAGAACCTGAGGAAATTACACTGGACTTGGTGGGCCTGGACTTCCTGAACAGTTCAGGCATCAATTTGCTTGCACGCTTTACGATAGAAGTGCGGAAGCAAAAGAGCATGGCAATTCTCGTTAAGGGCTCAACGCGAATTCCCTGGCAATCGAAGTCGCTACCGAACCTGAGGAAACTTCACCCGTCGCTCCAACTTAACTTCGTGTAGGTGACGCCCGGCTTCGCGGGGGCAAGGCGCCGCACCGACGCTGTCCGAGGTGGAGCTGCCTGCACGGTTGGGGCACCGGGAAACGGTCAGGGAACACGCCGACTGTTTGATGCTCGATGTCTGATGTGATGGCCGTGCGGCTATTGCATTTCGAGCCGGGGCGGTGCCGGGCAACCATCGCGAGACGATTACCTGGTGCCCGATTGTGCGCTGCGTTTGCGGGGGGCTGCCGTCAATCGTTCGGCGCAGGGACATTTCGGAGGCTCGATAGCTGCGCCACCTGCGCGGCGTGGGCCCCAACGTGCGGGTGAATGCACCAGCGGGTATCCCCCTTGGTGTCGTGGAGCGAGCGCAACGGACGGCCACGCCGGTTGGGCTTCGCGGTTGCGCCGCACCAAGATGCCAGGTGCTGGACACGGGCTCCACATCCGGTCGTTCCACGCACTAACTTCAGCGTCTGGGCCCGCAAGTGCCCTTGCTATCGCGGATGTCCGGCGGTGTGGTCGGAGCGCACAAGCGGGTCGTCCGATCGCCCGGCTGATTGGGATGAGAAGTCGTATTCCCTGATACACGTACCCTTCCACGAGAATCGCGATTGCCGGTGGCAACCGCAGCCTGGCCGTTCCGCCTTCCGGCTGAGCGGATGCGCGTCGATTCGGAGCGCGCTTCCGAACGGAGTATCGGCTTCCGGTCCGATCGGGTTACGATGCGGCGTGGACCGCCGGTCCCGTTGACCGTTCGGATAGGTATTTCCATCCGAGAAAAACGGCCCGAATGCGATTCGAGGATCAGTAAGTTGGTGAGAGGTTCATGAACGACACGCTATTCCCGGTACCGGACGCAACCGCTGCGACCGCTCACGTCGACTCAGAGCGGTATGAGGAGATGTACCGCGCCTCGACCGCTGATCCGGATGCCTTTTGGTCCGAACACGGCCGAGCAGTCGATTGGATTCGTCCCTACACCCAAGTACGCGATGTGAGTTTCGCGCATGACGATGTCCACATTCGGTGGTTCCACGACGGAACTCTCAATGTGTGCGCGAATTGTGTCGATCGGCACCTCGAAACTCGCCGCGATCAGGCGGCTATCGTGTGGGAGGGAGATCGTCCCGGGGACACTCGCACGATTAGCTACGGCGAGCTCCACGAAGAGGTTTGCCGGATGGCCAACGTCCTGCTGAAGCGCGGCGTTCGGCGGGGTGATCGGGTCACGATCTACATGCCGATGATTCCGGAGGCGGCATACGCCCTCCTGGCCTGTGCGCGGATTGGCGCGGTTCACTCGGTAGTGTTTGGCGGGTTTTCGCCGGAGTCGTTGGCCGAGAGGATTCTGGACTGCGGATCCACCTGCGTGATCACGGCCGATGAGGGACCGCGAGCGGGCAAGCTGGTCCCGCTCAAGGAGAACACGGACCGCGCGCTCCGTCGTTGTCCCGACGTCCACACAGTGTTGGTCGTCGAACGCACCGGTGGCGATGTTGCCATGCAGGAAGGCCGGGACGTGTCCTGGTCCACCACGCGCTCTGCAGCGGATGCAAGCTGCCCGCCGGCGGAGATGGCTGCAGAAGATCCGCTCTTCATCCTTTACACGTCGGGCTCCACCGGGCGTCCCAAGGGCGTGTTGCATACGTCAGGCGGGTACATCGTCTACGCGTCCATGACCCACCGCTACGTCTTCGACTATCGCGACGGGGATGTCTACTGGTGCACCGCGGATGTCGGGTGGGTGACCGGACACAGCTACATCGTCTATGGCCCGCTCGCCAACGGGGCGACAACGCTGATGTTCGAAGGGGTGCCCAATTGGCCGGACTCTGCCCGCTTCTGGCAAATCTGCGACCAGCACCAGGTCAACATCTTCTACACGGCCCCGACGGCCATCCGGGCGCTGATGCGGGACGGCGAAGAGCCGGTGCGCAAGACCAGTCGTTCATCGCTTCGCATCCTTGGCTCGGTTGGCGAACCCATCAATCCCGAAGCCTGGCTCTGGTACCACCGGGTTGTCGGGGAAGGCCGCTGCCGCGTTGTGGATACGTGGTGGCAGACCGAAACGGGTGGAATCCTGATCGCGCCGCTCCCGGGTGCTACGCCACTGAAACCCGGCTCGGCCACGCTGCCGTTCTTCGGGGTTCGTCCGGCCATCGTCGACGACGAAGGGACCCTCGTCGAAGGGCCCGCTTCCGGAAAATTGGTGTTGCTGGACAGCTGGCCCGGGCAGATGCGGACGGTATACGGCGATCACCAGCGATTTGTTGATACCTACTTCGCGATGTTCCCGGGCATGTACTTCACGGGAGATGGTGCCCGGCGGGACGAGGACGGGTACTACTGGATCACGGGTCGTGTTGACGACGTGATCAACGTGTCCGGACATCGGATGGGAACCGCCGAGATCGAGAGCGCCCTGGTCGCGCACGGGGCCGTGGCCGAAGCTGCCGTGGTCGGTTATCCCCACGAGATCAAGGGTCAGGGGATCTACGCCTACGTGACGCTGGTTGCCGGGGTTGAAGCCACGGACGATCTTCGTGGCGAGCTCGGTGCGTGGGTGCGAAGCGAAATCGGCCCGATCGCGAGGCCGGACCTTCTGCAGTGGGCGCCGGCGCTGCCCAAGACGCGGTCGGGTAAGATCATGCGGCGCATTCTGCGGAAAATCGCAGCCAACGAACACGGCGAACTCGGAGATACATCGACGCTCGCTGACCCTGCGGCCGTGGACGATCTCGTTCAGAATAGGCTCAATCGATGACGCGCTTGTTTGCCAGCGTACTGATCGGCGCCGCAGGCCTCGTGCCGGGCATGGCCGCGGCCGAGGCGGTATGCGTGACCAACACCTTCGAGGTCGCGTGGGTGCATCCCGGAATCTATTTCTACGCGAATCAGGACGAGTATCGCTGTGAGGGGCCGTCAGTGCGTGTCAAGCAGGGGGAGACCGGTTGCTTTGCCGCGGACCTGGTGACCGCGGGCACCCGCTATTTCCTGGCAGGCGAACACGCGGTCTCCGGCGACTGTGTGTCGATCTGCGAGACGGCGCGGGCCGAGAACACCGTGATTTTCGATTTGGCGAACACGTACGCCTGCGCCGAGTGACTTGACGTCGCCCGTTCAGGCGAATTACCAACCCACGCAGTGTTGCATGCCCAGCCTGCTCGCTGCTCATTGCCGGATTTGACGACGCTATGGCGACAGCCACGACCACATCGGAGATTCGCGCCGCATTCCTGGACTACTTTCGGGCGCACGGGCACGAGGTCCTGCCATCGTCGCCGCTCGTGCCTCGAAACGATCCGACGCTGCTGTTTACCAGCGCCGGCATGGTGCAGTTCAAGAACATCTTTACGGGCCAGGAGAAGCGGAGCCACCCCCGCGCCACGACATCGCAGAAATGTCTTCGGGCCGGCGGCAAGCACAACGACCTGGAGAACGTTGGCTATACCGCGCGTCACCACACGTTCTTCGAAATGCTCGGGAACTTCAGTTTCGGCGACTATTTCAAGGAAGAAGCGATCAAGCACGCCTGGACGCTGGTTACCCGGGAGTTCGGCGTCAGTGCCAATCGGTTGCTGGCCACGGTCTACGCGGACGACGACGAGGCATTCGATCTGTGGCGAAAGATCTCCGGGCTGCCGGCAGAACGCATTCTGCGGATTGCGACGTCGGACAATTTCTGGGCCATGGGGGACACCGGTCCGTGCGGACCGTGTTCGGAACTCTTCTTCGATCATGGGGACCAGGTGCCTGGAGGGCCGCCGGGAAGTCCGGATGAGGACGGCGACCGGTTCATCGAAATCTGGAACCTCGTCTTCATGCAGTACGAGCAGGAGGCCCCGGACCGGAGGGTCGTGTTGCCGCGGCCGTCGATCGACACGGG
The DNA here is from genome assembly GCA_022824395.1 of Alphaproteobacteria bacterium. Lineage (GTDB taxonomy): Bacteria > Pseudomonadota > Alphaproteobacteria > TMED109 > TMED109 > VXPW01. The sequence continues at coordinate 123,220 of JAJDZX010000030.1, read as the reverse complement.
CATGGGGCTCGAACGCATGGCCGCCGTCATGCAGGGCTTCACGGACAACTACGACATCGACTTGTTCCGGGTCCTGATCGAGGCATCGAAGGCGGCAACAGGCACGGACGAGAACGACGGGCGCGCCGTCTCTCACCGGGTCATTGCGGATCACCTTCGGGCCTCGGCGTTCGTCATCGCGGAAGGCGTGCTCCCTTCCAACGAGGGGCGCGGTTACGTCCTGCGCCGCATCGCGCGCAGGGCCATGCGACATGCCCACCTGCTCGGCGTCCGCGAACCGGTGCTGTGGAAGATCGTGAGCAGCGTCGTCGCGGAAATGGGGGATGCGTTCCCGGAACTTGTCCAGGCGCGGACGTTGATCACCGAGACCCTGCGGGGGGAGGAAACCCGTTTTGGCGAGACGCTCGAGCGTGGCATGCGTCTCCTCGCAAGCGAGACGTCAAAGCTGGGAGACGGGGTCGCCTTGCCGGGCGCAACGGCCTTCCAGCTGTACGACACGTATGGTTTTCCGGTCGACCTGACAGAGGACATTCTGCGCGGCGAAGGTCGGACGCTGGACCGGGCGGGGTTCGACGAGGCGATGGCAGAGCAGCGGCGGAAGGCGCGCGCCGCTTGGGCCGGGTCCGGAGATACCAAGGCGGACGGGGTCTGGTTTGACGTTCGTGATGCCAATGAGCCCACCGAATTCCTGGGCTATGCCGGCACCCGCGCCGAGGCGGTGGTATCGGCGATTGTGGCCGACGGCAAGCAGATTCTCCGGGCCGATGCTGGGAGCGGTGTCATCGGAGTGGTGTGCAATCAGACCCCGTTCTACGCCGAGGGTGGTGGACAGGTCGGCGACACCGGCACGATCCGCTGGCCGGGCGGAACCGCACAGGTGACCGACACGCGCGCTTGCGCGGAAGTGCTGCACGTCCATTTCGGGACCGTCCAGGAAGGCGAGTTGCGTGTCGGCGATGCCGTCGAGCTGGCGGTCGAGGAGGAGCGGCGTGGTGGCCTGCGGATCCACCACTCGGCAACCCACCTGCTGCACGCGGCACTTCGCGAGCACCTCGGTGAGCATGTCATCCAGAAAGGATCGCTGGTCGCTCCGGATCGCCTCCGCTTCGATATCAGTCACCCGCGAGCGGTGGCTGCCGGAGAACTTTCGGACATCGAACGCAAGGTCAACGGATGGATACGGGCAGATGCATCCGTGGAGACCCGTCTCCTGCCGCCGGCCGACGCCATGAAAGCCGGTGCCCTTGGCCTGTTCGGCGAAAAATACGGGGACGAGGCGCGGGTGGTTCGGATGGGTCCGGTGGACGGACCGACGTTTTCGCTGGAACTTTGCGGCGGCACGCACGTGGCCCGAACCGGCGAGATCGGGCTGCTGAAAATTGTCTCGGAATCAGCGCTGGCTTCCGGGGTTCGGCGACTGGAGGCGGTCGTGGGCCAGGCGGCACTGCAGCTGTTTCAGGACCACGCCCGCACGCTCGATTCCGTCGCCAGTGGCCTCGGCGTCCGCCAGCACGAACTGGCCGGCCGAATCGAGCGGCTTCTCAAGGAACGCCGCGACCTCGAGCGGACGATTGCCGACCTGCGTCAGAAGCTGGCGCGTGGAGACACAGGAACCGTTGCCCCGACCGAAATCGCCGGCGTGCGGGTTGCCGGGAGGGTGCTGGACGGTGTCCCCCCGAAGGTGCTTCGGGGCCAGGCCGAGGACCTGCGGAATGCCCTCGGAAGCGGTCTGGCGGTCGTGGTGACGTCCTTCGAAGGGAAGGGCTCCCTGGCGGTCGCCGTGAGCGAGGACCTCACCGACCGCTTTGATGCGGTCGACCTGGTGCAGGCGGGCGTCGCCGCGCTCGGCGGGCGGAAGGGGGGCGGTCGGCGCGACATGGCCCAGGGCGGCGGCCCCGACGGGGCGGCCGCCGGCAAGGCGCTGGACGCCGTCCACCAGGCGATCGGACGGGCGGGATAGGCGGGACGGCGGCTCAGAGTGCGTCCCTCAGGTTTTCTGCGATCGCATTGAGGAACGGTTCGGTCTCGAGCCAGCCCTGGTCCGGACCGACGAGAAGCGCCAGATCCTTGGTCATTTTGCCGGACTCGACCGTGGCCTGGCACACGTTCTCCAGCGTTTCGGCGAACTTCTGCACGTCGGGCGTGTCGTCAAACCGCCCGCGGTGCCACAGCCCCCGGGTCCAGGCGAAGATCGATGCGATCGGGTTGGTCGAGGTCGCCTCGCCCCTCTGGTAGGCCCGGTAGTGACGGGTCACGGTGCCGTGGGCGGCTTCCGCCTCGATCGTTTGTCCGTCGGGCGTCATCAACACCGAGGTCATGAGGCCGAGGGAGCCGAATCCCTGGGCCACGAGATCGGATTGCACGTCGCCGTCATAGTTCTTGCAGGCCCAGACGAACCCGCCTTCCCACTTGACCGCGCTGGCCACGAGATCGTCGATCAGACGATGACCGTACTCCAGGCCCGCTTCCGCGAACGCCTCGGCGAACTCGGAGTCGAACACGTCCTGGAAGACATCCCGAAACCGCCCGTCATACTGTTTCAGGATGGTGTTCTTGGTCGACAGGTAGACGGGCATCTTGAGATTGAGCCCGTACCGCAGGCATGCCCTCGCAAAGCCGCGGATGGATTCGTCGAGGTTGTACATTCCGAGGGCAATACCGGCCTCCTGGAACTGGAAGACCTCGGTTTCGGTCGGCGGCTCCCGTCCGTCCGGTTCGAAGCGCATCACCAGGCGGCCCGGGCCGGGGATCCGCAATTCCGTGGCGCGGTACTGGTCACCGAATGCATGGCGACCGATGATGATCGGCTTGGTCCAGCCGGGCACGTACCGCGGGATATTGCGGAAAATGATGGGCTCGCGAAAGACCGTGCCACCGAGGATATTACGGATGGTTCCGTTCGGAGAACGCCACATCTTCTTGAGGCCGAACTCTGTCACCCGGTCCTCGTCCGGTGTGATCGTCGCGCACTTGATGCCGACGCCGTGCTCGCGGATCGCGTGTGCCGCTTCCACCGTCACGCGGTCGTCGGTTTGATCGCGGCTCCTGACGTGCAGGTCGTAGGTCACGAGGTCGACGTCGAGATGGGGGAGGATTAGACGTTCCCGGATCATTTCCCAGATGATCCGGGTCATTTCGTCCCCTTCGAGTTCGACCAGAGGGGATGCGACCTTGATTTTGCTCACGGAATGCGTGCTCCAAATGTGGGGAATGAATGACTGGCGACGGCGCTCAGCCGCCGTGCGCCACTGAATCCGGTGTTGCGAGCTGCTCGCTGACCGCTTGCACGGCCGCCTCGGCGGAATCCACCTTGACCACGATGGAATCAAGAATGTCCGGAAGAAACTCCTGCTCGACCATGCGTTCCAGCATCGTGAACATGGGCTCCCAGTAGTGGTCGATGTCGACCACCACGACAGGACGCGGGTGCTGCTTGAGTTCCCGCAGCACCAGTGTTTCCAAGATTTCATCCATGGTCCCGATTGCACCGGGGAGGGCCACGCAGATGTCCGACGCATTGAACATCATGGTCTTGCGGTCGGCCAGCGAATCCACGACAACGGTCCGTTCGAGGGCCGAATGCGTTTCCTGCATCGACGCTATGTAGACGGGGACAAATCCGGTGGTCAGGACCCCTGCTTCCAGGGCGCCATCGGTCACGGCTCCCATCAGCCCGTGCTGCGAACCGCCGGTGACGATGCCGTAGCCCGCTTCGCCCAGTCGTCGTCCCAACCGGCGGGCCTCCTGAGCAAACCTGGGATTCCTGCCCTCTCTGGAACCACAGAACACCAGTACAGTGCGCTTCCTATCGGCATCGGAGGGGTTGGGGCTCGTGCACGCGGGTAGCGTTGTCCTGCCCAAAGATTGTTCCATCTACAACCTGTCTTCAAGACGCGGTGAACCTAACGGCCGGCCGCTCATTCGTCCAGCAATGGTCACGTTCTGTACGTATCCATGATTTAGGTCATTCGGGAATGCGGTCCATCGTCATGACGCTTGCTGGCGGGCAGAACGCCAGGTCGGTGCGCCGGCTGCCACCCAGCGGGTTTCGTGGCCCGTGAGGACAATGATCGGGAGGTCGCGAAGGGAAACAGCTCGGTGAGACAAGAGACCGAGCACGCTGGTTCCAGGCTCGCGCCGCAGGCGGGCCGACGCCGCTCCATCCGTGGTCTATCGGGTCCAGAAGGAGGGGCTGAGCACGGCGACCAGGGCAATGATCTCAAGTCGCCCGAGCAGCATCCCGGCCATCAACACCGCGGTGCCGAAGGAATCCGCCGGTCCGGCGGTGGCGCCGACGAGCGTGGACATGCCCGGACCCGTATTGGTGAGCGCCGCGACCGCCCCCAGGATGGCGTCTTCGGCGCTCACGCCGGTCACGGAGAGGAGCGCCGCCAATCCGGCGCAGGCGCTGAACCAAAGGACTGCAAATGCGAACAGGGCCGGGATCAGGCCCGGCTCGGCCGGCCGCCCGGCATAGCGGAGAGTCCGGACCTCATGCGGCTGTGCGCCGCGGTTCAGTTCGTTCCAGATGATCGCGCCGAGGAGCCAGGCGCGGCGCAGGCGGAGCCCGCCGGCGGCCCCGGCCACCGATCCGCCAATGACCGCCAGTGCCAGCAGCGGCGTGACCGCGGGGTCGCGCGCCTCGGTCACGATACCGGAGGTACTGATCAGCGACGCGGTGAGGAAGAAACTGTCGACCAGACCGGTCTCTGGCACCACCAGCCAGCCAAATCCGATGCCCGCCGTCATGAGCGCGGCTAGTAGAAGTGTTTCCCGACTCCGGGTCAGCGCCGTTAGAGATGGACGGTGCCGATCTGCCCTGCCCGGAAACCACAGGGCGCCGACCAGCATGAAGATGCCCAGGATCATTTGCGTGCCTGCGCCCGGAACCAGCGAGGGATACCCCTTTGGATCACCACCGGTAGCGATCGCTGACAGGGCGTAGAGAACACTGTCGAGTGCGCCCGCTCCGCCGGAGCCGAGCAGGAACATGCACAGCACCGTCAGTAACGCGTAGGAGCCCGTGATGCCACGGAACGCCGAGCGCGCAAAGGGACTGCCCCCCGCTGCTGCCCCCGTGACCGCAGGCGCGGCCCCGCCGAGCCCGGCCGGAAGGAACACGACGGCTGCCAGCAGAAGCGTCGCAAGACCGCCGATCCACTGCAGTACGGCCCGCCACAGCACCAGGGCCGGGTCGGCGCCAGCGGACTGGGGCGACCAGTAACCGGTGGTGGTCACGGCGGAGACGGAATCGAACAGCGCCGCATAGGGTTCCGCACCGGCGACCCAGAACGGCACCAGCCCGCCGATCGACAGAGCCCCCCAGCTTGCCGCCGCACTGAGCAGCGCCGTCCGTCGCGTCCAGTCGTGCCCTCGCCGGCGGGTCGCCAGGAGGACGCCGCCGCTGACAAACACCGTGCCGGCGGCCAGGAGTAGAAATCCGCCGGCGGAGGGGAGCCCAGCGTACCATGCCCAGATCCCGACCAGGCCGGCGAGCAGACCTTCGGTGCCCAGCGCCAAAGCCAGCGATCGTGAAATGAAGGCAGGTACCACTTAAAGCTTGGCGGTTCCGAATGCAGCCTCGAGCGCCTGTACCTTTTCGTGCGTCACTAGGACGATGACCCGGTCCCCCGGGCGGATCACGGTATCTCCCACCGGCAGGATCACTTCGCCGTCCCGCACGATGGCGCCGATGGCGATGTCGGAATCCAGCTTCAGGTTGCGGAGCGACGTTCCGGCGATGTTGGAGGTGTCGAGCGCTTCGTAGTCCATGACTTCCGCGCGCCCGTCGTGCAGGGTGTGGACCGCCTGGACCCGACCGCGCCGGACCCAACGCAGGATTTTCGATACCGTCGCGGATCGGGGGACGATGGCTTGGTCGATCCCGAGTTGGCTGAGCAGGGACCCGTACTTGCTGTCGTGCGTGACGGTGGCTGCATACGGGCAGCCCTTCTGCTTGGCCAGCGCCGATACGAGGGTGTTGACCTCGTCGTTCTCGGTCAGCGCGAGGAGCATGGCCACATCGCTGACTCCGGCTTCTTCCAGGACTCCGTCGTCACGGGGATCCCCGAGCAGCACCTTCATGCCGTCGAGAATCTCGTCGGCCTGTTGGGCGATGTTCGGATCCGCCTCCAGCACCGTCACACCCTCGGCCGATTCCTGCTTCGCGATCCGCTGCGCCACGAGCCGGCCAAGATTGCCGCCGCCGACGATCAGGATGCGTCGAGGCGCCCCGATTTCCCGTCCGAACGACCGGAGCACGCGATTGACGCGGTTGGCTTCGGTGACGACAAAGACCTCGTCGCCCACGATCAGCGTCTCGTCCTTCCTCGGTACGATGCCGAGACCGTCGCGCACGATGTAGACGACCCGGGCGTGGAGTTCCGGGAACAGCTCGGTCAGCTCACGGAGCGGGTGCGAGAGGACCGGCGTCTGGTGATCGAGCTTCATCCCGATGAGCTGGACCCGGCCGCCCACGAAGCCAACCGCGTCGCTTGCTCCCGGTAGCGCAACCAGCCGGGACAGCGCGATCGCCACCTCCCGTTCCGGCACGATGATTTCTGCCGGGAGATCGTTACGACCGTACAGTTGCGGCCAGTCCTCCTCCTGATAGGCCGGATTGCTGACGCGTGCGATGCGGGTCCGAATGGAGAACACGCTGTGCGCCACCTGGCAGGCAACCATGTTGATTTCGTCACTCCGGGTGACAGCCACCAGCAGGTTGGCGTTGTCGGCGCCTGCTTCGCGCAGCACCGGTGGATGCGCCGGATGCCCACGGAGGGTTTCGATCCCGGCGGTGTCCCGGCGCGCCCGGTCAAGAAGCTCGGCTTCCTGGGCAACCAGCGTGACCGAGGCCGCTTCCTCTTCGGCGAGGTGTCGGGCGATGCTGCGCCCGACCTCCCCGGCCCCGCATACGATCGCGCGGAACTGGGCGTCTTCGTTCACGGCGCCTCCTGCTTGGGGCCGCTCTCGTCAGAGATGCCCAGCAGCCGAAGTTTACGGTGCAGTGATGTCCGTTCCATGCCGACAAAGGCCGCGGTGCGCGTGATGTTCCCGCCGAAACGCGCGAGCTGGGAAGACAGGTACTGTCGCTCGAACTGTTCCCGGGCCGTCTTCAGCGGGTGGCTCATGATCGGGTCGGCGCCGAATCCCCCACCGGTTTCTCCGCGTTCGTAGAGCACGTCGTCCGGCAGCATCGAGGCACGCACCGCGCTGGCCTCTGAATCGGGCGCCAGGATCAAGACGCGCTCGATCACGTTTCGGAGCTGGCGGACATTGCCTTGCCAGTTATGGGCCTGTAGCCGGGCTTCGGCTTCCGCGTCGATGGGGCGCGGCGGTCGCCCGAGCGCCCGCGCGCACTGTGCCATGCAGTGCCGAGCGAGCGCCGGAATGTCCTCGCGCCGTTCGGCGAGGGACGGCACGCGGATCGGGACGACATTGATTCGGTAGTAGAGGCTGGCGGACAGCCGATCCTGTCGGATGTAGGTCTCGGGGTCCACGCTGGTCGACGCGATCACGCGGACATTGACCTTGACCGGTGTTTGCCCTCCCACGCGCATGAAACTGGGATTCTGGAGGGCCCGCAGCAGCCAGGCCTGGGCGTCCATCGACATCTCGGCGACTTCGTCCACAAACAACGTTCCGCCATGCGCCTGCTCAAGCAGGCCAACGCGCAGCACCCGCCCGTCTTCATCCTCCCGGCCGAACAGCTCCTCCTCGAACCGGTCGGCCGCGGTGCGCGGTGCGTTCATCACCACGAACGGGGCGCTGCGGCGGTGCGACTGGCCATGAATGGCCCTTGCGGTGGTTTCCTTGCCGGAGCCGGGCGCACCGGTGATCAGAACCCGACTGTTGGTGGTCGCCACCCTTGCGATCGCGTTCTTGAGGGCCCGGATGGCGGGCGAATTCCCTACGATCACGTCCGTGGCCCCGGTCCGGTCCACCAGGGCAGCGTTTTCGCGCCGGAGCTGCTGGGTCTCCAGGCTCCGCCCGATCACGTGCAGCAGCAGCCCGCTGTCGAACGGTTTTTCGAGAAAGTCGACGGCCCCGAGGTTCATGGCGTCGACGGCTGTGCGGACTGAGCCATGGCCACTGATCATCACCACCGGGAGACCACGGAATCGGCTGCCGATGGTCTTCAGGAGGTCGATGCCCTCCCGTTCGCCGTTGCGAAGCCAGATGTCGAGCAGCACCAGGGACGGCACCCGCTCCGCCAAGGCGGCCAGTGCGCTGTCCGTATCGCTGGCCGTTCGCGTGCTGTATCCCTCGTCCTGCAGCAGGTCCTGCACGGCTCCGCAGATGTCCGGCTCGTCGTCGACGATCAGGACCTCGCCCTTCCAGTTGGCGGGCTTCGGACGCTTGCGTGCGGTGGCCATGGTGATCAGGCGGCCACGGCTGGCGAGGTCGGTGTCGACGGCGCACACGGAAGGGTCAGTACCACGCGCGCACCCCGATCCGTGTTGGCGAGGCTGATCCGCCCGCCCTGGTCCTCGACGATGCGGCGGACGATCGCCAGTCCAAGGCCGGTCCCGCCGCGGCGCGTGGTGACGTAGGGCTCGGTCGCGCGGTCGAGGAAGTCGTCCGGAAATCCGCCGCCGTCGTCTTCCACGGCAACCCGGTAGGTATCCCCACCGGCGGTGGCTTCGAGGATGATCTCGATGCTGCCCGTCGCTGGCCCGCTGCCGCGGCGACCCTGGATGGCCTGCACGGCGTTCTGAACCAGGTTGCCGAGGGCCCGGTCCATCTGGCTCGGGTCACAGAGGACGTACACCGGGAGGTCGGGGACGCGTGCACTGACCTGGATGTCGGCGTGCGCCGTGTCATTGATGGCCTGGACGCCATTGATCAGGGCGACCATGTCGACCCGGCGCAGGGCGGGAGGCGGCATCCGCGCGAACTCCGAGAACTCGTCGACCATGCGTGTCATTTCCACGACCTGGCGGACGATGGTATCGATGCACGATTCGAAGACCGCCGGATCGGTCTGCACTTCCCCCGCATAACGGCGCTTGAGACGCTCGGCGGCGAGCCGAATCGGAGTCAGCGGGTTGCGCACCTCGTGGGCGATGCGGCGGGCCACCCCCCGCCACGCGGCAGCCCGCTGGGCGAGGATGCGTTCCGTCATGTCGTCGAATGTGATGACGTAACCCTGTACGCGGGTGTCCCGGGTGGCGGCGTTCACCCGGGCCAGCAGGATGCGCTGCTGGCCGCTGCGGACGACGATGACCTGGTCCTGGTTGACCTGGGTGGGGTGGATGACGGCCTTGTGGAACAGGTCCGACATCGCGGGAATGGCGTCGGCAAAGGGTTGTCCCGTAAGCGAATCCTCGGGCATGCCGAGGAGGTCGGATGCGGAGTGGTTGGACAGGAAGATCACCCCGCGCGAATCCACCGCAACGACGCCGGCGCTGACTCCGGCCAGGACCGCCTCCGTAAACCGCCGGCGGGTGTCGAGTTCACGGTTGGTGGCAACCAGCTCGTAACGCTGGTCCTCGATCTGGCCCGTCATCCGGTTGAACGCGCGCAGCAGCAGCATGAGTTCGCCGCTTTGTCCCTCTTCGCGCACGCGGGCGCTCAGGTCGCCGTCGCGCACCCGGTTGGCGGCATGCACCAGTTCCGAAATGGGAACGGCAAACCGGTTGGCGACCTGGAACCCGATCCAGGCGGCCACGGCCACCAGCAGCACGGCCACCGCAATGAAGACCATCGTGAACGTGATGTGCAGGCTGGCACGCTCGCGTTCCGCCAGCTGGTATTCCCCCACCGCCGTGCGCACGGCATCGATGTTGCGGAGTACGTTCGTGTCGATGTAGCGGCCCACATACAGGAGCTGGTCGGCGAGCCCGGTGAGCGGTGCCAGGGCCCGCACCCGGTCGCCGCCGCGAATCTGGAAGACGACGGTCTCGCCCTGCAGCGCCCGCTGGAGCGCCCCCGCGGGGAGCTGGTCGAAGGCCAGCAGCAGGCTCAGGGAGCTCCGCGCCAGGATCTGCCCGTCCGATCGGAGCACGAGCGCTTCCGCGATCCCGCGCTCGGTCACCAGCCGGTCGAGCGTCGCCGTTTCCAGGCGACTCTCGGACGGCTCGCGGGCAAGGCCGTTGGCGATCCACAGCACGTCGGCGAGCACGAGCTTCCGGTGGTCCTCGTAGTAGGCATCGGCCACGGCCAGCGAGTGCGTCAGCGCCGACGAAACCCGTTCCGAGAACCAGCCCTGGATGCCGATCGTGAAGAACCCGGCAGCCCCGGCGGCCACGATGATCGCCGGCGTGGCAGCCAGCAGGCTGAACGCGGCGACCAGCTGGACATGCAGGCGTGCGCCCGGCTGCGCGCGCCGCCGGCGTACCCAGAGCAGCGCGACCCGGCGCGCGAGGATCAGCGTCAGCAGGATCAGGACGATCAGGTCGGCGTACAGCAGGGAGAGGATCAGGTCGGGATCCGAATCGGCGCTCGGGGTCAGGACCGCGAAGGTGACGACGCCCAGCACCGCACCGGTGAGCGCAAGGGTCCAGGCCATCCACAGCTTGACCCGCTTGTTGCCCGCCAGCCGCCGGATGCGGGTCCGCAGCGGTGTCCAGGTGAACGCGGTGGCGGTCATTCGGACGCTCGCCGTCGCCGCGGCAGGGCCCGGAGATCGAGGTCCCGGATCTTCTTGCGGAGCGTGTTGCGGTTGATGCCCAGCAGTTCCGCGGCCCGGATCTGGTTCCCGCCGGTCGCGCGCAGGGTTCGCACGATCAGCGGCCGTTCGACCTCCTGCACGAACCGCTTGTACAGCCCTGCCGGCGGCAGGGCGTCACCGTGCGCCGCGAAATAGCGGTGCAGGTGGCGCTCCACGCTGGCCCCCAGCGTGGAGCCCTCGGTATCCGGCCGGACCGGCGTCTGGTCTGCCCCGCCCAGCTCCTCCGCGACGGTGTCCGCGCTGATGACGTCGCCGGCCGTCAGCACGACCATTCGCCGCAGGAGATTTTCCAGCTCGCGGACGTTCCCGGGCCACGTGTGCTCGGCCAGTCGGGTCAGCGCCTCTTCCGAGATCCGCTTGGGCTCCATGCCGTCCTCTGCGGCCCGGGCGAGAAGATGCCGGGTCAGCAGGGGCAGATCCTCGAGCCGGTCCCGGAGCGGCGGCATGCGGATCGGGACCACGTTCAGCCGGTAGTACAGATCCTCCCGGAAGAGGCCCTCGCGCACCAGGGCGCCCAGATCCCGATGGGTGGCGGCGACGATGCGGACATCGGCCTGCACCGGGGTCATTCCCCCCACCGGGTTGAACTCGCCTTCCTGCAGCACGCGAAGCAGGCGGGTCTGTGCGTCCGGCGGCATGTCCCCGATCTCGTCGAGAAACAGGGTGCCGCCTTCGGCCTGCCGAAAGCGGCCGGCAGACGCCCGGTGGGCGCCGGTGAACGCGCCGCGTTCATGCCCGAACAGCTCGCTCTCGATCAGGTCGCGCGGAATGGCCGCCATGTTGAGCGCGACAAACGGGCGTGTCCGGCGCGGACTGAAGTCGTGCAGCGCCCGGGCGACGAGTTCCTTGCCGGTCCCCGATTCGCCCAGCACGAGCACCGTGAGGTTGGTGTTCACGACGCGTGCGACCACCCGGTACACGCGCTGCATGGCGGCCGACCGGCCGACCATCGGCAGATCGTCGGGCGACGATTCGGCAGCCGACGGCGACGGCACGCGGGTCTCGGCGATGGCGCGCCGAACCGTTGTCACCAGCTCGTCCAGATCGAACGGTTTCGGGAAGTACTCGAAGGCCCCGCGCTCTCCCGCGCGCAGGGCCGTCAGCATCGTCGAGCGCGCGCTGATCACGATGACCGGGAGATCGGGGCGGATCTTCCGGACCCGGGGCAACAGGTCGAGCCCGTTGCCGGACGGCATCGCCACATCGGTGATGACGAGATCGCCCGCCCCGGCGCTGATCCAGGACCAGAGTTCCCCCATGTCACCGGTGTCACGGGCGGCGAAACCGTGCCGGTGCAGCGCCCGTCGGACCACGGTCCTGATGGCCGCGTCGTCGTCGCCTACCAGGACGGTGGCGCCGGTCGTCAGCGGCGTATTCAGGGCGTCATCTCCGCCAGTGCCGGGTCTGCGGCGTGGTCGGTCGGGACCTTCGCGGCCGGGAGGTACACGGTGAAGCGGGTTCCGGGTCCCGCGCCGGCATCCGCGACTTCCACCACGCCGCCGTGATCCTCGATCACCCGGGCCACCAACGACAGCCCGAGGCCACGCCCGCCCGCCTTGGTCGTGACGAACGGCTCGAACAGATGCTGGCGCAGGTCCTCGGGAATGCCGGGCCCACTGTCCTCGATCGCCACATACACCGGCAGGCCCCGGTGCGCCGCGGTCCCCGTCTGGACCCGCAGTCCGTGCCGGATGCCGGTGACCAGTCGAAGCGGTCCGGCGGGATTGGCCTCCGCGGCATTCTTGACGAGGTTCAGGAAGGCCTGCACGAGCCGGTCACGGTCTCCCGGCACCATCGGGATGGAAGGGTCGTATTCGCGCGTGAATCTGGCGTGCCTGGCAAACCCGTTCTTCGCCAGCATGAACACCCGGTCGAGCACGACATGCACGTTCACCGGCGTGGTCGGCATCGTGCCGCCATCCACGAACGTGTCGAACCGCGCGAGCAGCTTGCCGATCCGATCGGTCTCGTCGCAGATCAGCCGCGTCAGTTCGCGATCCGAGGGGCCGACGGCAGCCTCCAGCAACTGCGCGGCGCCGCGGATCCCGGACAGCGGGTTGCGAATCTCGTGAGTCAGGGTCTCGGCAAAGCCGGTCGCCGAGCGGGCCGCGCTCAACTGCCCGAGCCGGTGCCCGCCGATCGACTGGGCGACCGAGCGCGCGTGGAGCGTGAGGACGATCTGGCGCTGGGCATCATGGCAGGGGGACGCCCGGGCATCGACGATCCGCGGCGTCACGGCCGGCCCGGTCAGGCGGATGCCGTACTCGACGGCGCTGCTGCCACGGCGACCAACACGATGGAGCATGGCCAGCACCGGGCTGTCACCCGAGAGGAAGTTCCCGATCGGCCGCCGGAGCAGGCTCCGGGCGCCGGTCCCGAACAGCTGCTCGCCAGCCGGGTTCACGTACAGGATGTGGCCAGAGTCCGACACCAGGAAGACCGGAACTGCCATGGATTCGAGCAAATCCTGCGGACCGACCGACGTTTCGGTGGAGGTCTCGGTGGATTCCGCCACAGCGCAGTACTCCTGCACAATGATTAGGCAGAACACACTAATACCAGAACCGCCCCGGCCCAGCATCGGGGCCGCCTGCGGCCCGCCCATTGGGCCGCTGTAAAGGTGGCGGCGTTGCCCCCGGCGGCTCCGGGCCGGCGCATTGCGCCGCCGCGCCCGCTCCGGCACATTGCGCCGGAGTTCGGGAGGCGATTCATGGATGCACCGATGCGAAGCCTCGGCACGTTCGACTATGTGGTGGTGGGCGGAGGGTCGGCGGGGTGCGTGCTCGCCAATCGTCTCAGCGCGGACCCCGGTGTGCGTGTCCTGCTCCTCGAGGCGGGCGGCTCGGACCGCTGGCACTGGATTCGCATTCCGGTGGGGTACCTCTATTGCATGGGCAACCCCCGCGTGGACTGGTGCTACTCGACGGAGAACGAAGCGGGATTGGGGGACCGCGCGATTCCCTATCCGCGCGGCCGGGTCATGGGCGGAAGTTCGTCCATCAACGGCATGATCTACATGCGGGGCCACGCTGCGGACTACGACCACTGGCGCCAGCTCGGCAACGCCGGCTGGTCCTGGGAGGATGTGCTCCCGTATTTCATTCGTGCCGAGGATCACTGGCGCGCCGGCGATTCGATGCATGGCCAGGGCGGCGAGTGGCGGGTCGAACAGGCGCGGGTCCAGTGGGAGATCCTCGACGCGTTCCGGGCCGCTGCCCGCGAGGCGGGCATCCCGCCGACCGAGGACTTCAACCGGGGTGACAACGAGGGTTGCGGCTATTTCGAGGTCAACCAGCGGCGGGGCATGCGCTGGAATGCAGTACGGGGTTTCCTGGACCCGGTGCGCCGGCGGCCCAACCTCGAAGTGCTCCAGGATGCGCACGTCCGCCGCATCCGGATCGAGGAGGGGCGGGCCGTCGGGCTCGATTTCTGGCAGGGAACCGAGGCGGTTCGCGTGGACGCGGCGGGCGAGGTGGTACTCGCGGCCGGTTCCATCGGCTCGCCGCAGATCCTGGAGTTGTCGGGGGTTGGCCAGGCGGGGCGGCTGGCGGAGCTCGGCGTGACGCCGATCGTGGATCGCGGCGCGGTGGGCGAGAATCTTCAGGATCACCTGCAGGTACGGCTGGTGTACCAAGTAGGGGACGTGCGCACCCTCAACGAAACCGCCGGAACGCTGTGGGGCAAGGCGGGAATTGCGCTGCAATACCTACTGTTCCGCCGCGGCCCCATGACGATGGCGCCCAGTCAGCTGGGGTGTTTCGCCCGTTCCGACCCGCAACGTGACGCGGTCAACCTGCAATACCACGTTCAGCCCCTGAGCCTGGAGCGCTTCGGGGCACCGCTGGACCCGTATCCCGCCTTTACCGCCAGTGTTTGCAACCTGGCGCCGGAGTCGCGCGGCAGCGTGCACGCCGCGTCCCCGGACGCGCGCGCCGCGCCTGCCATTCGGCCGAACTATCTCTCGGCCCCCGAGGATCGGCGGGTGGCGGCCGATGCGATCCGCCTGACCCGGAGGATCTGTGCGCAGCCTGCGCTGCAGCGGTACGGCGCCACGGAGGTTCGTCCGGGGCCCACGCCGGACGATGACGAGAGCCTGGCCGCGGCCGCCGGGGCGATCGCGACGTCGATCTTCCACCCCGTCGGGACATGCCATATGGGCCGCGACGGCGTAGTCGATGAACGGCTCCGGGTGCACGGGGTTCGGGGCTTGCGGGTGGCGGACGCGTCGGTGATGCCCACGATCACGCATGGAAATACCAACGCCCCGACCATGATGATCGCGGAACGGGGTGCGGAGCTGATTCGCCAGGACGCGCGCGCGTGAGGCCATCGGACCGGGTCGATGCACTGGTCGTCGCGGCCGGCCGGGGCGAACGGGCCGGGCGGGACGCGCCCAAGCAGTTCCGTGTCGTCCGGGGCAGGCCGCTCGTCCGGTGGGCCGTGGAAGCGTTCACCCGCCACCCCCGCGTCGACCGGGTGCTGGCCGTCTTTGCACCCGGGCAGGCCGCCGAGGCCGGCGGCGCCCTGGCGGGTCTCGATGTCCGCATCCTGGACCGAGGCGGTGCGACCCGGCAAGCGAGCGTGGCGGCGGGTCTGGAGGCACTGGCGGGGGACCCGCCGGGGTCGGTGCTCATCCACGACGGTGCGAGGCCTCGGCCGGGCGCAGCGCTCATCGACCGGGTGATCGAGGCCCTGTCGGGTGCCGACGGAGCCCTGCCGGCCGTGCCGCTGACCGATACCCTCAAGGAGACCGACCGCGACGGGCGCGTTCGGCGCACCGTACCGCGGAGCGGCCTGCACGGTGCGCAAACGCCCCAGGGCTTTCGATTCGAGGTGATCCTGGGCGTGCATCGGGCGACTGCCGGCGAACAGGACGCCACCGACGACGCCGCGCTGGTGGAAACCGCCGGACATGTCGTCCGGGTGGTGCCCGGGGATCCCGCCAACCTGAAGGTGACCGAGCCCGGTGACTTCGCGAGGGCCGAGCGCCTGCTGGGCGAACGCCTGCCGCGGACCGGCCAAGGCTTCGACGTGCATCGATTCGGGCCAGGCGAATCGGTACGGTTGCTAGGCGTGGACCTCCCGCACAGCCAGGCGCTGATGGGGCATTCCGACGCGGATGTCGGGCTTCACGCCCTGACCGATGCTCTCCTGGGCGCGCTTGGCAAGGGTGACATCGGACAGCATTTTCCCCCGGAAGATCCGCGCTGGCGCGACGCCGATTCGGCCGAGTTCGTGCAGCACGCCAGGGCATTGGCGCGCGACGCGGGCGCCGAGATCGCGCACGTGGACGTCACCATCGTCTGCGAGGCGCCCGCCATCGCGCCTCACCGCGATCGCCTGTGCCGGTCGGTGGCGGGGCTCCTCGGTATTCCGGTGGAGGCCGTCAGCGTGAAGGCGACCACGACCGAAGGCCTCGGGTTTACGGGGCGTGGTGAAGGGATCGCCGCGTTGGCGCTGGCCACGTTGCTCGTGCCGCCTGTAGGCGCATGAGAACCCTCGGCGGCGACCGCATCGCCACGTCCGTGGCCCTGGTCGGCGGCCTGGGCCGATTCGGGCCGGCGCCCGGGACCCTCGCATCCCTGGTGACGCTCCCGGTCGGCGTGGCGCTGCATGGGCTGGGAGGCGCCGTGGCGGTCGTCGCAGCGCTCGCGTGCGTGGCGGCGGTCGGCTGGTGGTCGGCCGAGCGGTACGGGCGCCTGACCGGCCGCCACGATGCGCCTGAAGTCGTGGTGGACGAGGTGGCCGGGATGCTGGTACCGCTTGCCGCGGCCGGCAGCGACGTCATGCTGGTGGCGACGGCGTTCGGCCTGTTCCGACTGCTTGACATCGCCAAGCCGTTCCCGATTTCCTGGCTGGACGCCAGGATCCCGGGCGGGCTGGGAGTCATGGCGGACGATCTGGCCGCAGGCGCCGTGGCGCTGGCCGGCACGTTGGGGGTGGGAGCGTTGCGTGACGGCTGGGCCTGAACTCAGGCGGGCTAGCGAGGAATGCCTGCGGCTGCTCGATCTGGACGGCCTGACGGTGGCGACGGCGGAGTCCTGCACGGGCGGGATGATCGCGGCGGCGCTGACCGATCATCCGGGCGCCTCACGCGTCGTGAACCGGGGCTTCATCGTGTACGCGGATGACGCCAAGGCGCAGCTGCTGGGCGTCCCGACCGCTGTCCTGGCGGCGAGCGGCGCCGTGAGCGAGGAGACCGCGCTGGCCATGGTCGAGGGCGCGCTGGCAAACGCACCGGTCGATCTGGCGGTCGCGGCGACCGGAATTGCCGGGCCGGCCGGCGCGACCCCCGAGAAGCCGGTCGGCCTGGTGCACATCGCGGCCGGCCGGCGCGGTCATCGGCCGCGCCACGAACGTCTGTTGCTGGCGGGCGATCGGCAACGGGTCCGCGAGCAGGCGGCCGTGCGGGCGCTGGGATTGCTGATGCAGGTGGCGGCGCAGCCATGAAGGCTCCGCATGCCGTGGTCGCCGGCGGCGCGGGCTTCGTCGGCGGCTGGACCGCGCGGGCGTTCCTGGCTGCGGGTTGGCGCGTGACCGTTGTGGATCCCGCTGCCGCGCTCAGCGATCGGGTGCCGGAGGGCTGCGCCAGTGTGGCCAAGCCGGTGGATGCCGAGGTCCTCGATTCGATCGTGGGGACGGATCCGCCCCGGGTCCTGGTCGGCCTGGGCGCGTTCGGAGCCGGCGGCAAGGGGCTTCTGGCGGCCTCGGACGTCGATCCCGGGGCAGCCATCACGGTCAACGCGGGTGGCCTCGCGACGTTGCTGCAGGCGGCGGCCGGGGCCGGCGTCGGTCGGGTCCTGTGGACCAGCTCCACGGTGGTGTACGGCCGGACCGACGCCGGCGACCTGCCGCCGGCCGACGAGACGCTCCCGGCGGATCCGGACACCGCCTACGGTCTTTCGAAACAACTGGCCGAGATCGCCGCAGAGTGGTTTCGGAGGCACCGCTCCGTCGAAGCGACCGGTGTCCGTCTGCCGCTGGTGCTGGGCCCCGGTCTCCACTACCGCGGCGCGGCCGCACAATTCCTCGACGTGATGATGAACGTCGCCTCAGGGGGCGAGATCCCGACGCCGCTGCCCGCGGATTTCGCGAGCGACGTGCTGTACGTGAAGGATGTCGCCCGGTTGCTGGTATCGCTGGCCGAGTGTCCCGGGGTGCTCGCGCCGGTCTACAACGCGCCGTCCTTTCCGCTCCGGTTCTCGGAGTTCGTGCAGCGCCTGGTCGACGAGAGTGGCGGGACGGCGACCGTGCCGAATCCTCACGCAGTCGACAAGCTTCCCACGTGGCGTACCCTCTCCGACGCGAAGCTGCGCAAGGATACGAGCTTCGAGCCGGGCTTTGACGCGGTGGCGATGATCTCCGACTGGCTGGACGAAGCCGCACAAGGGGCAGGAACGGCATGACCGACATCCTCGAAATGGCGCGCCTGACGTCACCGGAAATGGCGGCTGCCATTCCAGGCCTCGAAGTCGCCCTGCAACCGATCGGGGCCACGGAACAGCACGGGCCGAACCTCGCGTTGGGCACGGACTTCGTGGCGGCCGACCGGATCGCCAGGCGCGTGGCTGCCGAGCTGGGGCGCCGGGCGTTGCTACTGCCCGTGCTGCCGTTCGGACTGTCCCCGCACCACATGGGCTTCCCCGGCACGATCACGCTGGGACCGGAGACGGTGATTCGGCTCTGCTTCGACGTCGCGCGGTCGCTTGACCGGCAGGGAATCAAGGCCATCGTGTTCGTCAACGGGCACAACGGGAATTCGGCTGTCCTCCAGGTCGCCGCCACGAAGATCCGCTACGAGCTCGGCATGCGCGCGGCGGTCGCCTTCTACTTCGCCCAGGCGTCGGACCGGGTGCGCGCACACGGGCGCACCCCCCGTTTCGGCCACGCCTGCGAGGTGGAGACCAGCGTGCTGATGCACCTCGACGCGGAATACGTCCGGACTGATGCGCTTGCCGCCGGCGAAGTGAAGGAGACCGGGCTCGTCCATGGCTTCAACAACGATCCGTTCGCGCTGCAGGTTCCGGTGCCGTTCGACCGACAGACCGCCAACGGCGCGTTCGGCGATGCCCGCCTGGCGTCGGTCGAGGCGGGACGGGACATCGTCGACACCGCTGTCGCCCGCACGGTGGCCTTCATCGAAAGCCTGAAGAGCGCTTCCATCTAATCGAGAAGGCTGCGGCCGCCTTGCGAGCAGGCGGCATCTCCTTCGGTTTGCCAGCGAGTTGCCAGTCAATGCGACAAACAAGGATTGCATGTGTGCGCCGCCCACGAGCGCCCCTGGGCCTGCGAACGGCCAGGGGATTCCGTGTGTGTTCACGCTCCCTCGGGTCCGGCGCCAGCTTCATCCGCCGGGTCGTGCGAGCGGTCGGAGGCGCAGCGCTGCTGGTCTGGGCGGTTTCCCTGGACGCGCCTCCGGTCGAGGCTGCCGCGCCAGCGCTGTCGGCCGACGACCGCGCGTTGTTTCGGAAGGCGATCGTGGCCATGGACCGCACGAAATGGAAGCGTGCGCTCGACCTGACGCGAAAGGCCCAGGACCCTCTGCTGCACACCATCGCCAAGTGGCGCTGGTTATCAGCCAGGGACGGGCTCGCAACGTGGCGGCAGGCTCGCGACTTTCACTCCGGGCATTCGAACTGGCCGTTCGCGGAGCAGCGGCAAGCGCTGGCCGAGCGCCGGATGCCAACGGACCTCCCGGAAACGGAAGTCATGGACTGGTTCGAACGGTTTCCTCCGGTGACCGGCCCGGGACAGGTCCGTTACGCTGAAGCGCTTGCCGCCGTGGGCGCGGATGTCGACGTGGCAGCCGAAATCCGAACCGCCTGGAGGACGGGCAGCTTCCAGCCGGCAGAGGTTCGATCGTTCCTGCAGCGCTACCGCGGTCACCTGAGCGAGGCGGATCATGGCGCCCGGCTCGATCGGCTCATCTGGGAGCGGCAGTGGGGAGCGGCGCGTGCGCAGCTGCGGCGCGTACCGGCCGATGTTCGCCGCCTGGGTACCGCCCGGATTCGGCTGGGGAGACGGTCGGATGGTGTCGATGCTGCGGTCGCAAGGGTGCCATCGGCATTGCTTTCGGATCCCGGGCTGATCTTCGAGCGGGCACGCTGGAGACGACGTTCCGGCATGCACGAACGGGCGCTGGAACTGTTGTTCGATCCACCGGCGGAACTTGGCCCGAGGCACGGTCGTTGGTGGTTCGAGGTTCGGCTGCATGCCCGGCGGCTGATCAATGCGGAGCGTTTTGGCGACGCTTACCGGCTCGTCTCCGCATACTCGACGCTGGACGGGGTTCCGGGCGTCGAGGCGGACTGGCTGGCAGGGTGGATTGCGCTCCGGTTTCTCGGCGATTCCCGCTCGGCCTACCGGCATTTCACGAACATGCGCAGCGCCGTCACCATGCCGGTCTCGATCGCGCGGGCCGCCTACTGGGCCGGCCTTTCGGCCGAAGGGGATGAGGAGACGACGCGCTGGCTCGATGAAGCGGCCTTGTACCCCGCCACGTTCTACGGCCAAATGGCGGCCCGGTGTCGCGGTCGTCCGATTGCGCTTTCGCCGCCCCCGGCAGTTGCCGATGCAGCCCGCTGGGAATCCGTGCCTGAGGTGCGGGCCATGCTCCTCCTGGCGGCGCACGGCCGTCACAATTTTGCCCGCCTGTTTGCCCGGCAGCTCGGGTCTTCGTCGACATCGCTGGAGGAGGTGAGAAGCCTCTACCGGCTCCTGCACACGGCGGGACATGCGCATCTTGGCCTGGCCATGCTGCGGAAAGCCACGCGCGCAGGGTTCTACGAGCCGGGACTCGCCTTCCCCGATGACGTGCACGCCAGCGCGTTCGATGCCGTCGATGTTGGGGTTGAGAGGGCCCTCCTGCTGGCGGTGGCCCGACAGGAAAGCGCATTCCAGGCCGATGCCAGGAGCTCCGCAAACGCGCGGGGCCTCATGCAGGTTCTCCCCAGTACCGCAAAATTCGTGGCTCGCCGAGAACGCATCAAGTACGACAGGGAGAAACTCTTTACCAACGCCGCCTACAACGTCGCGATCGGTTCGCGTTACCTTGCCGGCCTGCTCGAGGACTACGACCAAGCGTATCCGCTTGCCCTAGCTGGGTACAACGCCGGGCCCGGACGGGTGAGGCGGTGGCTCCGGCGGTACGGTGACCCCCGTGACGGGGAAATTGCGATGCTCGACTGGCTCGAACTGATCCCGGTGAACGAAACCCGCAACTATGTGCAGCGGGTTCTCGAAGGGCTTGTGATCTATCGCCTGGCTGTCGGCAACGGAATTACGGGGCAATGGGAAATGCCACTCACATGCCCGCGCTAGGCGCCGGGATTGCAGGAATCTCCCGCAGCGAAATCGTTGCGGCAAGCAGGGTCATCCAGGGACGCGCCCGGCTGACCCCCCTGCTGGAGTCCGGGACGCTCAACGCGCGAACCGGCGGACGGGTCCTGATCAAGCCCGAGTGCCTGCAGCGGACCGGATCGTTCAAGTTCCGGGGCGCGTACAACCGGATTGCCGCGATACCGGCCGAAGACCGCGCCGGGGGAGTCGTGGCCTGGTCCTCGGGCAACCATGCCCAGGGCGTCGCCTGTGCGGCGCGTCTCTTCGGGATGCCGGCGACCATTGTCATGCCGAATGACGCTGCCCGCATTAAGGTCGCCGGCGTTCGGTACTTCGGCGCAGAGATCGTGTTCTACGACCGCCAGACCGAAGGGCGCGAGGCACGGGGGACCGAAGTGCTCGATGAGCGGGGAGGGACGTTCGTGCATCCGTACGACGACCCGTTCGTCGTGGCCGGCCAGGGGACTGCCGGTCTCGAGGCAGCGCACCAGATGCGCGCACGGGACATCATTCCCGACATTGCCCTGGTTCCGTGCGGCGGAGGCGGCCTTGTGTCCGGCGTGACCATCGGACTCCGATCGGAGTTCCCCGACATCGACGTCCGCAGCGTGGAGCCGGCAGCCCACGACGACATGGCGCGCTCGCTTGCAGGCGGCCAGCGCGTGGCGGCCGATGAAGGAGTCGCGACGATCTGCGATTCACTCCTGCCGCCGCAGGTGGGAGACATCGCCTTCGAGGTCGGAAGCAAATGCCTGGGGCCGGGGCTCGTTGTGTCGGATGCGGAGGTGCTGGAGGCAATCGCCTTCGCGCTGCTGCGGTTGAAACTGGTCGTGGAGCCGGGTGGGGCGGCGGCCTTGGCTGCAGCGCTGGCAGGGCACATCGAGCTACGCGATAGAACCACGCTGCTGGTGCTCTCGGGCGGTAATGCGGATCCCGCGATGCTGGCACGCGCACTCGCGGAAACCGGCGAAGCTCAGGTCGGCCGTACCTGATCACACGGGCAAGACGCCCGGGCAACCAGAAACGGCACTGCGCAGTTCAAGTGGATGGCGGGGATGCGCCTTGCGTTGTCTGATGCCGGCTTCGCTTACCTTGCCTCGCGACGTTGGGCGGTTGCCGGGACGCCGGGCCATTTCGTCACAGCCCAGCGTCTGAAGTAGCAGTGCTACCTTCAACAGTGCGTCAGGTGGACTATAGTGGCGACTCCGCTACCTGTTTACCGAACGACCGGCACGGTGACCCATGAACCAACCCGACGGCCTATCGCCGAGCCTCGAAATACAGTTCTTGAAGGCGCTCCTGGAGAACGGTGGCCAAAAGATGGACACGTCCAGCATCGCGGAACAACTCGGCTGGATGCAGATGTACGGCGAGGCGGACGCGCAGGCCGTCGCGCGCGTCGTCGGGCAGAAGCTGACTAAGCTGAAGTTCCAGAGAGTGGAGAGGTAAGAGGTTGTTTTGGCGGGCAGTCGTAGATTGTCAGCGGCGCGCTACTGGCTACAGGTCAATCGCACGCCGAGCAGCTTGAAGGCCCGTTGCTGGAGCGGGGTGGGCCGTGTGACGATCTCGAAGGGCTCGGCGCCGGGCAACCGGGGTGCGACGGTGTTCCGGCAGACGGTGGCGAGGTCCTGGAGCAGGGTGCGGAAGCTGTGCACCGGGTCGCCCCCGGCGGTCCGCCGGGTCTGTGCCTTGTGCACCGCGCTGTCGGAGCGCCGGGCCGGCGCCACGATGGACGTGCGCTTTGCCTCGGCGGCCTCGGGCTCCTCGTCGTCGAACAGCATCGCCCGGAGCTTCCGGCGCATGTGCCATTCGACGTAGTAGGCCAGCATGCACAGCAGGACATGGGCCCGGACCCGCTCGGCGGTGCGATGGAAGACCGGGCGCACGTGGAGGTCCACGGTCTTGAGGCTCCGGAAGGCCCGCTCGGCGGTGGTGAGGCGCTTGTAGGCGCGCACGGTGTCGGGTCCGTCGAGCTCGGCTTCGGGCAGGCTGGTGCGGATCACGTAGAGCCCGTCCAGGGCGGCCTCGGCCGCGATGGCGGCGGCGCGGCGCCGGTAGACGAGGCCTCCGTCCGCATCGATCGACCACTCGAAGTGCTTGGCCATCTTGTACTTGCCGATGACCTTGCCGACCCGCTCGCCGATCTTCGCTGCCCCCTGCAGGCGCCGCTGCGCCCGCCGGGTCGCCGCGGCAATGGGTTCCAGCACCGCCTCGGTGGCCGCCAGCAGATCCTCGCGCTTGCGCGCCCGCTCCCCGGCCAGCAGCGGATTGCGGCACACGATAAGACGCTCGCCGGGGTAGGCATCGGTGCGCACCTCCACCAGGTCCTGCTCGTCGAACAGCGACAGCTGCACCGCCCCGGCGTCCACCAGCGAGCGGATCGCCGGGCCCCGCAGGGCGCTGATCCAGTCCAGCCCGGCCGGCCGGACGTCGTCGCGGAGCCGCGCATCCGTCAGCATCCCCCGGTCGCCCACCAGCACCACCCGCGACAGCCCGAACCGCGTGCGCAGCTTCTCGACCTGTGCGCCCACCGTGGCCGGGTCCCCGGTGTTGCCGGCATACACCTCGACCGAGACCGGACACCCTGCCCGGTCGCACAGCAGCCCGAAGACGATCTGCAGCTTGCCGCGCTTGCCGTCCCGCGAGTGCCCGTGCCGGGCCAGCGGGCAGGTCCGCCCCTCCATCCACACCGAGGTCAGGTCATACAGGACCAGGGTCCCGTCCCGGAGATGCCGCCTGGCCAGGCGGCGCTCGATCCGCTCCTGGCGCGCCAGCAGCCAGTCCATCGCCGCATACAGGTCGTCCTCGTCCAGCGGCCCAAGGTCCAGCGTCCCGGCCAGCGTGTCCCGCGCCGTGGCGGCATCCAGCCCCCGGGCGGTGGCCAGCTTCGAGCCGGGATCGAGGACCCGCGCGGCGATCATCGCCAGCACCCGCGCGCGCTCCGGCGACGGCTCGGGATCGATCAGCCGGTCGAGACGGAGCTGGCGGATCGTGCTCACCACCGCCGCCACGTGGCCGTGCGGCAGCGAGCGGACCACGTCGAAGGCCGCGTCCAGGCTGGGCACGGCGGTGCCGCCCTTGAGCAGGACGCGGAGCCCCTCGACGAGGGCGGGGGGCCACCCGGAGAGGTTGGCGAGGGTGCGCTTCCGGACCTTGCCGGCGTCGCGGTAGGACTCGCGCAGGAGGACGGCGGGCGGCGAGGACCGGTTGGGGACGGCTTCGATATACATGGCTACCCATGATACCGGAACAATCGCCCATGTCAACCATGATATCCATTCTTACATGGCTACATCTGCACGCACACATAGGCACGCAAACCCCGCCAGCACAAGCGCTTGGCTCGATCATCCGGCAACAATCAGGGGGAACTTCAGCCTAGCCATCCCGGATATCAGAGTCATTCCGCCTAACATTGCGGGCAAACTATCGTTTCAGATCGCTACAACCGACATGTATGCCCGACGCATTGGATGCTCGCACCTTTGAAGCGGGCGGCCGGGAAGATCAAGCGCCGGGCGACGTCAGGCAGCGGAGGGCATGGTCATCGACGAACTACAGGCCTGTGTTCACCCCGAACCCTGAGACATGGAGTAGAATTGTCATGACGATGACCAACGTCCAGAACACCGCCCATGACCTCGAGGCCGCAGGCGCCGACCCGAAGTTCGCCGCGGCGATCGCAAAGGCCATCCGCGCCGCTGACCAACCCGCCGGCCAGCCGCCAACGTGGCAGGTCCCGGTGATCGCCGCTGTCCTGGTCGCCGAAATCGGCATCGTCGGTGCCGGTGTGTACAGGAACGGCGACCGGATCGACACAATCAGCGATCGCGTGTCCTCGCTGGAAGTCAGCGTGTCCGAGCGCCCCGCGCGGATGGAGACGCTGCTCGAGGAACGCCTCCCCGACCGTCGATGAAAGAGCGTGACGCCGGAGCGCATGCGCCAGACCGGAACCGAACACCCAGCCCATCCGGATGCCCGCAAGAGGGCTATCGACTGGCCCGGTAAGGGGCAGGACAGGTAGCGAACATCCGACCGGAGCTCGTCGCTTTTGCAGGCTCTCGACGCACCTGCTCAGGTGGCCCTTGGGTCGAGCCAACCATGTCAAAACGACTCGGTCATGCAGTACGGCTATTCCGGAGCCCCCGGCTCACGGTGGTGCAGCGGCGGGCGGTAAGATCACGCCGGATCTGGTGTTCCAGGCCGCTCTCGTTGATCGCGAGGGCCAGGCGGCGCGCGCCTCGTTGGGGCCGACGGTCGGGGAAATGGGCATGATCAGACCGATGCAGATGGCCGCCGTTTGCCTGTCTGTGGTTCTGGTTGCGTCGTGGGCCCGATCCGCGGAACTTCCGCCGGTGCCCGAGCTGCGGACGGAGATCGCGGCGCCGGTGGTGCATGCATCGGTCTACGAGCCACACCTGAGCACTGGCGGACGGCGCGTCGTCGTCGAGTACGTCGGGTTTCCCGCTGTCGACGTGCTTGCGCATGTCTTCGGGGAAGGGTGGAGTGATCTCGCGACGACCGTGGAGTTCCGGGCGCTGGACGGTTACGTGTCGCGGATTGACGTCGGACGGTTCCTGACGGAGAGCGCTTTTCTCGTGTTTGCGAGGACCGACGGCTCGTCCTTCACGATCGACAACCTGCTGCAGAACGAACGCGACGTACCGTTGGGTCCCTACTATCTCGTGTGGGACAACGTCGCCAATCCGTCACTGCTTGCGGAGGGGGGCCGAAACTGGCCCTACCAGGTCACGGACATCAATCTCGTCACCCTTTCCGACGCAGTGCTGGTGCCGGAGGGTCTCGACGAGCGGCTGCACGCGGGCGCAGAACTCGCGAAGGAGTACTGCCTGAGCTGCCATCAGGTGAACGGCTTCGGCGGGAACAAGTTTCCTGGCAACCTGGCGGAGATCGTGAGGGGATTCCCGAGGGAGGATTTCGTTCAGCTCGTGCTGCAGCCGTCGTCGGTGCGCAGTGACGCCACCATGCCGGCGCTCGCGAGGACCCTGCCGGAAGCCGAGCGCCGGCACATGGCAGGGGTGCTGTTCGACTACTTGAGCGCGGTGCCGGTACTCGAGTAGCGCTCGGCCGACATCGAATCCGCTCCGGTTCCAGACATGGCCGTACCGGGACGCTCCCGGAGCTTCTGCGGAGGCTTATTCCCCGCGGATGGTGCGTGGCAGCCAGAGCGCGAGCTCCGGCCAGAACAGAACGATGGCCAGACCAACGACCTGCAGGGCGATGAACGGCCACATCGCCTGATAGATGTGCCCCAGCTTGATGTGTTCCGGGGCCACGCTCTTGAGGTAGAAGGCGGCCGGCCCGAATGGCGGGGTCAGGTAGCTCGTCTGCATGTTCATGCAGAATAGGATCCCGAACCAGACCGGGCTGTAGCCCAGTGAGGCCACGACGGGCACGAAGATCGGCATGGTGAGCAGGCAGATTCCGATCCAGTCCATGAACAGGCCGAGCACCAGCAGGATGCCCATCATCACGACGATGATGCCCAGCGGCGGGAGCGGGAGTCCGGTGATCAGGTTCTCGACGAACGTGTTGCCGCCCATCAGGTTGTAAGTGCCGATGAGCGCGGTGGCGCCGAAAGTGATCCAGAGCAGCGTCCCGCACGTGTTCATCGTCTGGAAGAGCGCCTCGCGGAGCATGACCCAGGAAAGCTCGCGGCGCACCCATGCCGAAGCGATGGCCCCGAGGGCGCCCATGCCGGCAGCCTCGCTCACCGAGGCGATCCCGAGATAGATCGAACCCAGCACCCCGGCCCCGACGGCAATCGGGAGCACGAGGCCCTTCAGCAGCCGAAGCTTTTCCTCGCGCGGCAGGGTCCGCTCTTCGATCGGCGCCGCCGGCCCGAGGGCGGGGTTCAGGTGGCAACGGACCGTGATGTACGTCACGTACAGGGTGGCCAGCAGCAGGCCGGGGACAATGGTGGCAATGAACAGCTGGCCGATGTCCACGCCCGCGGTCAGTCCGTAGATGATCAGCACGATGCTCGGCGGAATCATGGTGCCGAGCGAGCCGCCGGCACAGATGGTGCCGATCGCGAGGCTGCGGTCGTACTGCAGCCGCAGCATCTGCGGCAGCGCGACGAGCCCGAGCAGGATGATTTCGCCGCCGATGATGCCGGTCATCGCCGCCATCAGCACGGCGACCGCCATGGTCTGGATCGCGAGACCGCCGCGGAGTCCGCCGGCCCAGATATGCATGGCCCGGTACAGGTCCCGGGCGACGCCGGATCGCTCCAGGACGGACGCCATCAGGATGAACATCGGCACGGCGACGAGGACGAACTCCCGAACGAAGCTGAAGATCCGGCTCTCGATCAGGTACAGCCCCGGCAGCCCGAAGTAGCCGAAGGCGAACGCCATCGCGACGAACCCGGTGACGAACGCCAGGGGCAGCCCGAGCACCAGCAGGACGGCCATCGACCCGACAAGGACGACGGTGGCGACTTCGATTCCCATCGGCTGCGGGTTTCAGTCGCGGCCGCGAATGGCGCGCGCCAGGTGCACCGCGCCCAGGACGAACATGGCGACGCAGGCGAGGGCCAGCGACGTCTTCACGATCGGCGGCAGCGGCAGGCGGGAGGCCGTGCCCGCCGTTTCCATGATCAGGATGGAGCCCCAAGCGTCGATGGCTGTCTGCGCCCCCAGCAACCCGACAAAGGTCAGCACGATGACCCCGTTCAAGATGTCGATTCCGCGGCGCACCATCGGCGGCAGGCGGTCGTAGATCAGCGTCACCCGGATATGGGCCCGGCGCTCCATCGTGTAGAAGCCGCTCATCACGAACCCGACGGCCGCCAGGATCGTGATGACGTCGTGCGCCCATACGGTCGGGGCCCCGAATCCGTACCGGG
Organism: Alphaproteobacteria bacterium; assembly: GCA_022824395.1. GTDB lineage: Bacteria > Pseudomonadota > Alphaproteobacteria > TMED109 > TMED109 > VXPW01. The sequence continues at coordinate 95,339 of JAJDZX010000030.1, read as the reverse complement.
CGACCACCTCGAAGGCGATGATCGCCATGCAGGCGAAGAAAAGGTAGCTGAGGATCTCCCCTGCCCGGCGGCAGGCCCGTTCCACAGGCGTGTTACCCGACTTCATGTCGTGCGGGCGCGCGGAGCTACTTGGTTAACAGGCCGAGTTCCCGGAGGAACGCGATCTGGGCGGTGTAGGCGGCTTCCGCTTCGGCGCTGCGCGTACTCCAGTCCGCCCAGATTCCGGTGGCGATCTCGCGCAGCCGCGAGCGTTCCTCCATGGGCCAGTCGATGATTTCGACACCCTCCGCCTTGGCGGCGGCAACGTCGGCGAGGTCCCGCAGTTCGAGCCGGTACGTGATGTCACGGCTGAAGCTCCAGACAGCTGCCTCGACGATGGCCTGGATGTCGGGCGGCAGGGCCTCCCAGCGGTCCGGGTTCACGGCGACGTCGATGACCGGCATCGAATGGATGCCGGGATAGACCGGGTACCGGGCGATGCGATGGAACCCGAGCTGGTGGTTCATCGAGAACGTCGCCCAGTCGGCGGCGTCGACCACGCCCCGTTCGATCGCCGTGAAGACCTCGGCTGCCGGCAGGTTGACCGGCGCCGCCCCGACCTCGCTGAAGATGTCCTGGGCCATGCCTTCCGGAGCACGGATCTTGATGCCGCTGAGGTCGTCCACACCATGGAGCGGGATCGTCGAGACGAGTGCCTCCTTGCCCGTGGCTGCGCCGCCGATGTAGTGCACGCCGTATTGCGCGTAGAGGTCCCGCAGGAGGCCGTCGCCGCCCCCGCGCCGCAGGAACAGGAACATTTCCTCGGTGTGGTTGTAGGCGGCGATCAGGTCGCCGAGGAGCGCAAAAGCCGGATTCTTCCCTGAAAAGTAGACCGGCGCCGTGACCTGGCCTTCGAGGATGCCGGCGCCGACGGCGTCCAGCGTCTCGCTGTACTGCACGACCGAGCCCACGGGGAGGAGTTCGATTTCCAGCCGCCCCCCGGTCAGCGGGCCGATGCTGTCCGTGAACTCCTTCATGATCTGGAATGCGATTTCACCCGCCTGGGTGGCCGCCTGCATCTTCCAGCGCACGGTCTCCGTCTGGGCGGACGCGGCTCCGGCGGCGGTGAGGACGCCTGCCACTAGCAGGGAGGCGACTGGGCGACGGGCACGCATCATTGGTCCAGCAGTCCGATCTGCCTGAGGAAGGCAAGGTGCGATTGATAAATGCGGCCGGCCATCTCGCTGCGGGCGCCGTACTCGGCCCAGACCTCCTGGGCGGCTTCCCGGAATTTCTGGCGGTCGGCGTCGGACCAGCGGATCAGCTCGATTCCCTTGGCGTTGACATCCCGGATCACTTCCGCGTCCTGCATGGCGATCGTTTCCATCATGTCGAGCGCAAAGGTCCGCACCGCCAGCGCCACGATCCGCTGCAGGTCGTCCGGCAGTTCGTCCCACCGTTCCTGGCGAACGGCGACATCGGTCATCGGCAGCGAATGGAAGCCCGGGAACAGCGGGTACGGGGCGATCTGGTGGAATCCCAGCTCGTCGTTCATGCCGATCGACCCCCAGTCGGCGGCATCCACGACGCCGCGCTCCAGCGCCGTGTACACCTCGGCGCCGGGCAGGTTGACCGGCGCGGCGCCGATTGACGCGAAGATCTCCTGGCTCATGCCCTCCGGGGCCCGGATCTTGACACCCTGGAAATCCTCGATGGTGCGGATCGGCGTCTTGGCGGGAATCGACTCCGCCGCCCACGGCACGCCCCCGATGTAGTAGAGGCCGTACCGGGCGAACAGCTCGCGGGCGAGCTCCATGCCGCCGCCGTATTCGAGCCACATGAGAAGCTGGCGCGGGGACTCGTAGGCGCCGTTGAGGTCGGCGAGCAGCGCGAATGCCGCATCCTTGCCCGAGAAATACCCGGTGCCGCCGTTCTGTCCGTCGAGAATCCCGGCGCTGACCGCGTCCAGGGTCTCGTGGTAGGCAACTACCGCCCCGACCGGCAGGGGCTCAAGGATGAGGCGGCCGCCGCTCATTGCCCCAACCCGTTCGCAGAAGCGCGCGAAGACCTCCTGGTTGATGCTGCCGGCCTGCCAGATCGACTGCATCTTCCACCGGATGACCGGTTCGGCCTGGGAGGGTTCCGGCTCGGGCGCCACGGTCACCTCTTCGGGCGGGGGACTCCTGAGAAGCAATGCCCCGATCAGGATGCCGGCGCCGACCGCGATCGCACCGGCGATGATGTAACGGCGGGATCGGTCCATAACGTCGTTCAGCCTGGGACGGTGCCGAGGTTCCCGTGGGTGCCCCGGTAGAGGATCTTGGAGTGCACCTCGAGCAGGTGCCGATGCCGTTCGAGCGCCGCCGGGTCAAGATCACAGGCCGGCCGCGGCTCGAGGGCGAAGTGGTGGTAGCGGTCCTCTCCGCACACGAGCGTCGCCGAATCCTCGTCGCTGTAGAGCTGGTGGAGGTGGGGAGCCGCATAGCGGATGGCATACCCGATCCGCCGGTCGTTCGATTGGTTGGGCCGCGAGCCGTGGATCAACCGCACGTGATGGAGCGACATCTCGCCCGGATCCAGCACCACGTCGACGGCCGCGTGGTCGTCGATCTCCGCCTGGACCACCTGCCCGCGCGAGAGCATGTTGTCAGACGCATGGGTGTCCGTGTGGCCGATCTGCTCGGTGTGCGTCCCCGGCACCACGCGCATGCAGCCACTCTCGACCGTGCTCGGACTGAGCGCGATCCAGGCGGTACAGACGTCCGGACCGGAAAGGCCCCAGTAGGTCGAGTCCTGATGCCACGAGACGTAGGCGGGATCGCCGGCCTCCTTGGTGAAGAAGTTCGAAGCCCAGCACAGGACATCGTCACCGAGAACTTCCGACACCGGGCCGGTAATGCGGGGATCGCTGACCAGGTCGTAGAGCCACGGGTACAGCAGGTGCGGCTTGAACTTGAGCCCGCCCTCCAGCTTTCCCCCTGCCGCGGCCTCGGCTGCTTCCAGCCGTGCGCGCAGAGCGGCCGCCTCGCCGGCCGGCATCGCGCGAAGCGGGTGGAGGGCACCATCCCTCCGGTAAGTCTCGACCGCGTCTCGCCCGGGCGTCTCGGCCATGGCCATGTTTCCCCCGACAGTTTCCCGGCGCAGACTACCATGGTCGGTTCCCGGTCCCAGATGGGACGGACTAAGATGCCGGCATGAGCTCCATCGACCGTGTGGAAATCCACGTCTTTACCTTCTCGCTTCCCGATCTGGGAGTCGGGCAGGGCCGCGGCTCCGGGGTAGGCAACGTCGTCTACCAGCAGGGCGCCACCATCACGCCGACGCGCTTCGCCGTCCGGGTCTACAGCAACGACGGCGCCGTCGGGTCCTACGTCACGCACTGGGTGGGCACCAAGGCCACCCTGGGGCAGGCGGAGATGCTGGCGCCGATGCTGCTCGGGCGCGATCCAGCCCATCGCGAGGCCCTCCACGACGACATGAAGCGCGAGCTGCGCGCCTATGACCACATGGGGCAGGGGCCGATCGACCTGGCGCTCTGGGATCTGGCCGGGCGGCAGCACGGCATGTCGGTCGCCGCGATGCTGGGAGCGTTTCGCGAGCGGCTGCCGACGTATGCGAGCACGTACCATGGACAGACAACCCCCGGCGGGCTCGACACGCCAGAGGCTTTCGCGGACTACGCGGCTGCCTGCCAGGAGCGCGGCTTCCACGGCTTCAAGATCCACGGCTGGAACGACGGCGATGTCGCCCGTGAATCGGACAACCTCCGGCAGGTGCGGGCCAGGGTGGGCGATGACATGCCGATCATGCTGGATGCCGCCTGCGAGCTCCGCACGTGGATGGATGCCCTGGCGGTGGGGCGCGTCTGCGACGAGGTCGGCTGCTTCTGGTACGAGGATCCGTACCGCGACAGCGGCGTCTCGATCACCGGGCACCGGCGCCTGCGGGAGCGCCTCAAGACGCCGGTCCTGGTGAGCGAGCACATCCGCAGCGTCGAGGAGAAGGCCGAGTTCCTGATCGGCGGCGGTTGCGACATGATCCACGTTGATCCGGAGTATGACCTGGGCATCACCGGCGCGATGAAGATCGTGCACGTCGCCGAGGCCTTTGGGCTGGACATCCAGGTGCACGCCTGCGGTCCGGCCCACCGGGCCGTGGCCGCCACGGCGCGCAACACGCATTTCTACGAGATGGCGTTGATCGGCCCCGACATGCCGAATTGCGTGCCGCCGGTCTACGACGCGGGGTACTCGGACCAGCAGGAGGATCTGCCGGCCGACGGCTGTGTTCCGGTTCCGGACGGTCCCGGTCTCGGCGTCGAATACGACTGGGACTTCATCGAGCGCAACCGGACGGACCTGCTCGTCTGGCCGTGAGCCTGTGCCGTGCCGTGCGCAGTGCGGCACTACAGGCCCTGCTGATATCCGCCGCCTGCCTCGCACCGGTCGGGACTGCCACCGCCGAGCCCGAGGTTGCGCGGGACGGCTTCTCCAGACCGCTCCCCGGTCTCGCTGACGACGAGCTGGCCCGATTTGCCCTCGGCCGGGCGCAGTTCCGAACAATCCGGCTGTCCGGTGCGCGCGCGGACGGGAGCGGCGGTCTCGGGCCGGTATTCAATCGCACGTCGTGCTCGGGCTGCCATGTCCGGAACGGCCGGGGCCGCCCACCGGAGGATGCCGACGGGCCGCTGACGACCATGGTGATCCGGCTGAGCCCCGGATCGAGGTATGGGAGGCAGCTCAACGACAAGGCGATACCCGGTGTGGAGTCCGAGGGGCGAGCCGGGTTCCAGCCGAACCCGGTGATTCACGTCGAGCTGGACGGCGTGAACTGGCCCCTGCGCTCGGCCCGCGTCGCCGTTCGCAAGCCGGCGCTCGGGCCGCTCGCGCCGCACGTGGAACTCTCGCCAAGGGTGGCTCCGCAGATCGCGGGGACCGGTCTCCTGGAGCGCATTCCGGAGGCACGGCTGCGCGAGCTGGCCGATCCGGACGATCGGAACGGCGACGGAATCTCCGGGCGCCGCGGCGAGAACGGTGCCGGGCGGTTCGGCTGGCGGGCGGAGGTTCCCAGTGCCGAGGCCCAGGTCGCCGAGGCCCTGCACGAGGACATGGGCGTGACCAGCACGCTCCGGCCTTCGGCGAACTGTGCCGCCGGGCACACCGGGTGTATCGCCCGGGCCGGCAGCGGGATCGAGATCGACGATGAGGCGTTTGGGGCCCTCGTGACGTATGTCCGCAATCTCGCCCCGCCGGCACCGCGTGCCGCGCCCGCCGCCGACGCCGGCAGCGAGGTCTTCGACGCCATCGGGTGTACCGCCTGTCACGTCGCGGAATGGGAACTTGAGGACTCTCCCGTCGGGGTGATCCGTCCGTATACCGATCTGCTCCTGCACGATCTCGGGTCCGGGCTGGCGGACCGGCGGGTCGACGGGAGCCCCGGGAACCGGGAGTGGCGGACGGCACCTCTCTGGGGGGTCGGTCAGATCTTCACAGTGAACGGCCATCGCCGGCTTCTGCATGACGGACGGGCGCGGGGTTTCGTCGAGGCCATCCTCTGGCATGGGGGGGAGGCGGCGGCGGCCCGTGATCGATTTCGGGCCCTGCGGCCCGCCGACCGGGCCGCACTGCTTGCATTCCTGGCCTCGCTATAGAGAGCTTCCGGAAAGGGCCGGATCGGGACCGGTCAAGGAGCTCTGCGGCCGGACCTTGGTACCCTGTACCCCGACGCGTAACGACCGGCGCGCGTGGCTTTCCCGGCAGCCGAAGTTCCATGCCGAAGGTGCGCAACCGGGTTGCATGGCACATGAGACGGGTATAAGGTCGACATTGTGCATTCAAAATGCATAATGTTGATTGTTCCGTGGCTGAACCCTACATCGCCCGCTCCATCGAGCCGGTTCTGAAGAGAGCCGCAGCCGAGTTCCCTTCCGTCGCCGTCACTGGCCCGCGACAGTCCGGGAAAACGACACTTCTGCAACGGCTATTCGACAATTCCCACCGATACGTTTCCCTGGAACCACCAGACGTCCGCGCAGCGGCTGCCGCCGATCCCCGTGCATTTCTTGAGATGTTCAGACCCCCGGTCATCTTCGACGAAGCGCAGTACGCACCGGGTCTGTTTCCTTACATAAAGGAAAAGATCGATGCAGACCGGCACGGTGCCGGGCAGTACTTGTTGACGGGCTCACAGAACCTGTCATTGGCGGAAGACATCAGCGAATCGCTTGCGGGCCGCATCGCCATGCTTTGCTTGCTGCCGCTTTCCCGGCGGGAGGCGGAAGGACGCCCGGACCTCCTCCTGCCGTGGGAGGCACAGCGTCCGCCCGCTCCCGCTGGGCGCCATACCTACAACGGGCTCTGGCGGGCGTTCCTGAGAGGCGGGTTCCCCGAGCTTTGCGCCCGTCCGGAACGCGATGCCGCCCCCTGGCACGGGAGCTACATCCAGACCTATCTGGAGCGGGACGTCCGCGCCCTCCGGCAGGTGGGCGACCTCATGGGATTCCGTAATTTCCTGCAAGTCCTGGCGGCCCGAAGCGGACAACTGCTGAACCTCACCGGCATGGCACGGGATCTGGGTTTGGCCGTCAACACGATCAAGGCCTGGCTATCCGTGTTGGAGGCGACCTACCAGGTGCTTGTACTCCGCCCGTACCATGCCAATGTCGGGAAGCGACTCGCCAAGACTGCGAAGGTGTATTTCATGGATACCGGGACGCTCTGCCATCTCGCGGGACTCCGGGATGCCGGACATGCCGCGTCCGGTCCGATGGGGGGCGCCATCATGGAGACAGCGGTGCTCTCAGAAATCGTGAAGGCGTCGACGCACAGGGGAATTGCGCCGCAGGTGTTCTTTTGGCGAACTCTGGCGGGAACCGAGGTCGATCTCGTCGTGGTGAGCGGGGGGAAGCTCGTGCCCATCGAGGTCAAGCTCTCCGCGACTCCGCGGTCCGGCATGGCAGCCTCGATACGCACGATGCGAGGGGATTTCGGAGACCAGGCCATGGCTGGCTACGTGGTCCATCCGGGGCATGTTCAGTTGCCGTTGGGTCCGGGCGTGACCGCCCACCCATTCGCGGACCTATGATGGCCGTGGCCCGTTCCCACGAGAGCGGGCAGCAGTGAATTGGACGATGTCCGCGTCGATGGACCGAGCGCCGGGCCGGCTGCAGCCACGACATCGCTACGCGATCCCCAGATCCAGATCGCCTGGGTGGTCTCGCGCGAGTCGGCGTCGCCGAGCGCGGATCCTCGTCGTGGTGCCGTGCGAAGCTCTTGGCATCCGTCGCCAAGACGCGCTGAGCACGCGGTGCCGGCCACCGGTATGTACGGTTCCAACGAGGTGCGGCCGGTGACGTGGAATGATTCAGCCCAGTTCTGACACGTCTTCGGCCGAGACCGCCAGCGGTGGCCCCGGCAGTGCCCTGTCGGGCCGCTTGCGGGTGCCCGGCGACAAGTCCGTCTCGCACCGCGCCTTCCTGATCTCGGCCCTTGCGGTCGGTGAATCGCGCGCCGATGGCTGCCTGGAATCGGAGGACGTCCTGGCCACCCAGGCGTGCCTCCGGGCGCTCGGCGTCGATATCCGGAGAGCGGCTCCCGGTTCCTACCGAATTCATGGCGTCGGTGTGCACGGGCTGGCCCCGCCGGACGGCGTCCTGGACTGCGGCAACAGCGGCACCGCCGCTCGCCTGTTGGCAGGGATGCTTGCGGGGCACGCTTTTCCGGCTGTCCTCACCGGCGATGCCTCGCTTCGGGGCCGGCCCATGCGGCGAGTGATCGACCCGCTTGAGGCCATGGGGGCGGAGTTCGTCGCGGCCGAGGGCGGAAGATTGCCGATCACGGTGACCGGCACCGATGAGCTCATCCCGGCTACCTGGGCCAGCGCCGTCGCGTCCGCCCAGGTGAAGTCGTGTGTACTGCTGGCAGGGCTGCACGCGAGCGGCATCACCACCGTGGTGGAGCCCCGCCAGAGCCGCGATCACGGAGAGCGCATGCTGCGCAACTTCGGCGCCAACGTGTCGGCATCGGCGGTAGACGGCGGTCTCGCGGTGTCGGTGGAAGGCAACCCGCCCCTGCGTCCCGCCGCGATTACGGTTCCCGGCGACGTGTCTTCAGCGGCGTTTCCGCTGGTGGCGGCGCTGCTGACGGACGGCTCCGAGGTTGAGCTTGAAGGTGTCGGAACCAACCCGACGCGCACGGGAATCCTCGACGCGCTTCGAGCCATGGGTGCCGACATCGAGGAAGAGCGGGTCGCGGACGCTGGCGCCGAGCCGATCGCCAACTTCCGGGTCCGCGGCAGAGGCGGCAGCCTGCGAGCGGTCGATCTCGGGCCGGAGTACGCGCCGAGAACCATCGACGAGTATCCCGCGCTCGCGATGGCCGCCGCCTGCGCGGAAGGAGTCAGCCGGTTCCGTGGCCTCGGCGAGCTTCGGGTCAAGGAAAGCGATCGGCTGGAAGCCCTCAGCACAGGGCTGCAGGCTGCGGGAGTTGCGGCGCGGATCGAAGATGACGACCTGCTGATCGAGGGCACGCCATGCCCCCGGGGCGGCGTGAAAATCGACTCCTTCCTCGATCACCGGATCGCCATGGCGTTCCTGGTCTTGGGAACCGCGTGTGCGGAGCCGATCGAGGTCGGCGGGGCCGCGACGATACGGACCAGCTGGCCTGCGTTCGGTGCGGCCATGCGGCAGCTTGGCGCTGCCATCGATACCGAGGCGGCGGCGGCATGATCATCGCGATCGATGGGCCGGCGGCCGTCGGAACCGGCACCCTGGCCCGCGGACTGGCGGCACGGTTCAATCTGGCCCATCTCGACAGCGGGCTCCTGTACCGGGCGGTTGCCGCGCGGGTGCTGGCGGCCGACGGTGACGGCTCCGATCCCGATCAGGCCGAGAAGGCAGCGCGGACGGTCACCGTGGAGAGCCTGTCTGAACCTGGCCTGCGGAGCGAACGCGTGGGCCGGGTCGCGTCGAAGGTGGCGGTGTATCCGGCGGTGCGGCAGACCCTGGTTGGACGCCAGCGTGACTTTGCCCGTCGGCCGCCAGGCGAGACGGCCGGCGCCGTGCTCGACGGGCGCGACATCGGCACGGTGGTTCTGCCCGATGCCGATGTGAAGTTTTTTCTGACCGGACCGTTAAATGTCCGGTTAGCTCGCCGGGTCAAAGAGTTGCGGGCTCGCGGAGAGCCGTTTATACAAGCCCGTGTTGAGCAGGACATGCGAGAGCGTGACCAGCGCGACCGGTCTCGCGCGGCAGCACCGCTAGCGGCCGCTACCGACGCGCATGTGATCGATACCACTGAACTTGACGCCGAGGCTGTGCTCGAGACGGCCTGTCGGCTGGTGAGGTCGAGTCCGAGGACCTCACGCACCAAGGTTCGCCGGGTGAGCGGCGCGCCATCGGACACCGCCCAGAAGGGGCGGAGCCAGGAGAGCCCATGAGCAACACAGTGCCGTCTGCCGAGACGCACCCCGCATTCGAGGAGAACTTCGACGAGCTGTTTGCGGCGTCGATCGCCGCCACCGAAAAACGTGAAGGCACCGTAGTGATCGGCAAGGTCATCGCCTTGGAGAACGACACGGCCGTGATCGATGTCGGCCTCAAGGCGGAAGGCCGGGTGCCGTTCAAGGAATTCATCGCCCACGGCCATGGCAGCGAACCCGCCGTCGGAGACGAGGTCGAGGTGTTCCTCGACCGCATCGAAAACCGGAACGGCGAGGCGGTGCTGTCGCGTGACCGGGCGCGCCGCGAGCAGGCCTGGTCCGAGCTGGAGGAGGCGTTTGAAGCGAAGACGCAGGTTACCGGGATCATCTGGGGACGCGTGAAAGGCGGCTACACCGTTGACTTGCAGGGCGCGAGCGCGTTCCTGCCCCGTAGCCAGGTGGACCTCCGCCCGGTCCGCGACGCCCAGCATCTGTTCGGCACCAAGCAGCCGTTTTACATCCTGAAGATGGACCGCCGGCGCGGCAACATCGTGATCTCCCGACGTGCGGTCCTGGAGGAAACCCGGGCCGAGGCGCGGGCGGAATTGGTGGCCACGCTCAAGGAAGGCCAGATCCTCGACGGAGTGGTCAAGAACATCACCGAGTACGGCGCCTTCGTCGACCTCGGCGAGGTCGACGGCTTGCTGCATGTCGCGGACATGAGCTGGCGGCGCGTGCACCACCCGAGCGAAGTCGTGTCGGTCGGGCAGAAGCTGCGCGTGCAGGTGGTGCGGTTCAACCCGGCCACCCAGCGGATCAGCCTCGGCATCAAGCAGCTCGAGGCGGACCCGTGGGAAGGCGTCGTCGAGAAGTACCCCAAGGGCACGAAGTTCAGAGGCCGCGTCACGAACATCACCGAGTACGGCGCTTTCGTGGAACTCGAACCCGGGATCGAGGGGCTGGTCCACGTCTCGGAGATGAGCTGGACGCGCAAGAACGTGCCGCCGTCGAAGCTGGTGTCCACGAGCGAGGAAGTCGAGGTCATGATCCTCGGCGTGGACCCGAACCGCCGCCGCGTCAGCCTCGGGATGCGCCAGTGCGCCGGCAACCCGTGGGAGAAGTTCGCGGAAGACCACCCGATCGGCAGCGTGATCGAGGGCGAGGTCCGGAACATCACGGAGTTCGGCGTGTTCCTGGGCATGCCGGGCGACATCGACGGCCTCATTCATCTGAGCGACCTCGATGCCACCCGCCCGGGCGAGGAGGCCATCAAGGAATTCCGGAAGGGCGACCGGGTTCGGGCGAAGGTGCTGGAAATCGATGTCACGAAGGAGCGCATCAACCTCAGCACCCGCCAGATCGAAGAGGAAAAGGTGGCCGGTGCCCTGGCCCCCTATTCGCGCGGTCAGGTGGTGACCTGCGTCGTCACCGAGGTGACGGACAGCGGACTGCGGGTGACCGTGGACGAAGTCAATGGCTTCATCCGCCGCAGCGACCTGTCGAAGCTCCGTACCGACCAAAATCCGCACCGCTTCGCGGTAGGCGAGCGGGTGGATGCCAAAGTGGTGTCGATCGACACCAAGGCAGCCCGTCTGGTCCTGTCGATCAAGTCGCTCGAGATCGAGGAGGAACAGCGTGCGCTCCGCGAATACGGGTCCAGCGAATCAGGGGCGTCCCTTGGGGACATCCTGAGCGAGGCGCTCAAGCCGAAGGAGGAGTAACGCCCCCGGTGGCGGAGCTGTTCCCGGTTTGACCACGGTGCCGCGATTTGGCAGGAACCAGATTGGAGATTCATCCATGGAAGGTAGGTCCCCGTGAACCGGTCTGACTTGGTCAAGCGGATCCAGAAGGCTTATCCGGACCTGCATGGTGTGGAAGCCGACCGGGTCGTCCGCATTGTCTTCAACGAAATCGAGGAAGCTCTCGCCCGGGGGGACCGCGCCGAATTTCGCGGATTCGGCAGTTTCTCGGTCCGCCTGCGACCCGCTCATACCGGGCGCAACCCGAAGACCGGCGCCGCCGTCCAGGTGCCGGAGAAGAGCGTGCCGTACTTCCGCGCCGGCAAAGAACTCAGGAAACGAGTCGATACCGAGGAATAACCGCGGAGACCGAGCCGGGATCACCTGATGCTGCGCCTTGCTCGGCGCGTCGCCGTTCTGGTTCTCACGCTGCTGTTCATTCCGTTTGCGCTGTCCAACCGGCAAAGCGTCGCGCTGGCCTTTTGGCCGTTCGAAGGAGTGATCGAAGTGCCCCTCTACCTGCTCCTGGTGGCGGTGCTCGCCTTGGGGATCGTCCTCGGCGGATTTGCACGCCTGGTTGAGCGGCTGGGGTCACGGGGACGTTCGCGGCGCGTGTCCTTGCCGTGAACGCGTCCGGCGCGAGGATCGTCGTCGCGGTCGACACGCCCGACGTCAGCCGCGCAGCGGCGCTCGCGAAGAGCTGCCGGGCGGCAGCTGCCGTCAAGCTGGGGCTCGAATTCTTCAGCGCGCATGGGCCGGCCGGCGTCCGGCGGGTCCGGGAGGCCGGGGCGCCCCTGTTCCTGGACCTGAAGCTGCACGACATCCCGAACACCGTGGTGGGGTCGGTCCGGGCGCTCCGGCCGCTGGCGCCCGCCATGCTGACCGTGCACGCGTCCGGCGGCAGGGCGATGCTGGAGGCCGCACAGGCCGCCGCCCAGACCTACGAGGAACCGCCTGCTCTTCTTGGCGTGACCACCCTCACGAGTCTCGATTCCGACGACACGACAGCAATTGGGGTCCGGGGTTCGACGTCGGACCAGGTGGTGCGGCTGGCCCGGCTGGCCCAGGCGAGCGGCCTCGCCGGCATCGTCTGTGCGCCGACGGAGGCGGCACGGGTGCGGCTCGAGACCGGGCCCGGTTTCCTGATTGTGACACCGGGGATTCGCCCGGCGTCGTCCGCCGCGCAGGACCAGAAACGCGTGGCCACGCCGGCGGAAGCCGCGGCCGCCGGTGCGGACCTGCTGGTCATCGGGAGGCCGATCACCGGCAGCGAGGATCCGGCCAGGGCCCTTGAGGCCATCGCCGCCGAGTTGGGTGGCTCCGGTCGATGAGCGTGTCGGCCAAGATCTGCGGCCTGCGTGAACCCGGGCACGCGGTCTTGGCGGCGGCTCACGGCGCGCGGTGGGTCGGCATGGTGTTCTTCCCTCCTTCCCCGCGGCATGTGGAGCCCGAGCAGGCACGCGCCATCGCGAATGTCCTGCCGCCGGCGGTTGATGCGGTGGGCGTCATGGTGAACCCCGATGACGAGGCTGTCCGGACCGCCGTGGCCAGCGGCGTCGGCGCCTTGCAGCTGCACGGCGCCGAGACGCCGGAGCGGATCGCCGCCGTGCGGCGCATCGCGGGTGTCCCCGTGATCAAGGCCTTGGGCATCTCCACGCGGGACGATGCCCGCCGTGCGGAGATGTTCAGCGAAGCGGCCGACATGCTGCTCTTCGACGCCCGCCCGCCGGACGGCGCCACGCGGCCGGGCGGCAACGCGCGGGCGTTCGACTGGTCGGTCCTCATGGGTCTCGATCTGCCGCTGCCGTGGATCCTCTCAGGCGGGCTCACACCGACCAACGTGGGGGCTGCCATCGCGAGTTCGGGGGCGACGGCCGTCGACGTCTCGTCCGGCATCGAGCATTTCCTGGGCGAGAAGGACGAGTCGCTGATCATCGACTTCCTGGCGGCGGTGCGGGCACCGGTTGATCGCTCGGCACCCGTTTTGCAGTAAGGTCGCGGGCACCCCCCCTGACAGCGGATGCAGGCCATGGATCAGTCCAACAGTTTCCGGAACGGGCCCGACGAGGACGGGCACTTCGGGACGTACGGCGGCCGCTTTGTCGCCGAGACCCTGATGCCGCTGATCCTCGATCTCGAGGAGCATTTTGCGGCCGCTTCACGGGACGAAGCGTTCTGGTCCGAGTTCAACGCACTGCTGAAGCACTACGTGGGCCGCCCAAGTCCGCTGACGTTTGCTCCCCGGATCACCGAACGGTTCGGCGGGGCCAAGATCTATTTCAAGCGTGACGAGCTCAACCACACGGGCGCCCACAAGATCAACAACTGCATCGGACAGATCCTGCTGGCGCGGCGCATGGGCAAGACCCGCATCATTGCCGAGACCGGGGCGGGGCAGCACGGTGTGGCCACGGCGACCGTATGCGCCCGTTTCGGCATGCCGTGCACGGTGTACATGGGCGAAACCGACATCGAACGCCAACAGCCGAACGTGTTCCGCATGCGGCTCCTCGGCGCCGAGGTGCGCCCGGTGAGCTCCGGCACACGCACGCTCAAGGACGCGATGAACGAGGCGCTCCGCGACTGGGTCGCAAACGTCGAGGACACCTTCTACATCATCGGCACGGTAGCGGGCCCGCACCCGTACCCGGCGATGGTCCGCGATTTCCAGGCCGTGATCGGGAACGAGGTCAGAGCCCAGATCGTCGAGGCCGAGGGCCGGTTGCCGGACACGCTGGTCGCGTGCATCGGTGGCGGTTCCAATGCGATGGGTTTGTTTCATCCGTTTCTCGACGACACCGGTGTCCGCCTGATCGGCGTCGAGGCTGGAGGCGAGGGCGTGGAGACCGGGCGTCACGCCGCGTCACTCACGGCCGGGCGCCCGGGCGTGCTGCACGGCAATCGCACCTACCTCCTGCAGAACGATGACGGTCAAATCAATGACGCGCATTCGATCTCGGCGGGCCTCGACTATCCCGGGATCGGACCCGAACATTCTTGGCTGCACGACGTCGGGCGGGTGGAGTACGTGTCGGTGACCGATGCCGAGGCGCTGGAGGCGTTTCAACTCTGCGCCGAGCTGGAAGGCATCTTGCCGGCGCTCGAGCCCAGCCACGCGCTCGCACACGTGGCAAAGCTGGCGCCCGACCTCGGGGCGGATCACCTGCTGGTCATGAACCTCTGCGGCCGGGGCGACAAGGACGTGTTTTCGGTTGCCGAAGCGCTGGACGTCGAGTTGTGAGCGACCGCATCGACGCCCGCTTCCGCCAGCTGGCCGACGAACGCAGGGCCGGCTTGGTCACGTTCGTCACGGCTGGCGACCCGAACCCTTCCGAGAGCCGGCGCCTCCTGGCGGCATTGCCCCGGGCGGGGGCCGACGTGATCGAGCTCGGCATGCCGTTCAGCGATCCGATGGCCGATGGCCCTGCCATCCAGAAGAGTTCACTGCGGGCACTCGAGGCCGGGCAGACGCTGGCGAACACACTGGCGATGGTCGGGGAGTTTCGCGCCAGCGACGATGCGACGCCGATCGTGCTCATGGGGTACTACAACCCGATCTTCTCCTACGGCGTGGATCGGTTTCTTGAGGATGCGACCCGCGCCGGTGTCGACGGCCTCATTGTCGTGGACCTGCCGCCGGAAGCGGATTCCGAGCTCTGCCTGCCTGCTCGTGCCTGCGGGATCGACTTCATCCGGCTCGCGACGCCGACGACGGACGACCGACGGTTGCCCAGCGTCCTCCGGAACTCGTCGGGCTTTCTGTACTATGTCTCTATCGCCGGGATTACCGGTACGCGGGTCGGGGAAACGGACGTGGTGGCCGGAGCGCTGGCCCGGATTCGTGCGCATACGGAGCTGCCGATCGCCGTCGGGTTCGGGATCCGGACCCCAGAGCAGGCTTCGCGGATCGCGGAAACCGCGGATGCGGTCGTGGTGGGCTCGGCTCTGGTGGACGCGGTGGAGCAAGCGCCCGAGAATGCCGCTGTGGCCGTTTCCGAGCTGGTCGAGATGCTGAAAGCTGGCGTGCTGTCTGCGCGGAAAGCCTGACCGGGGGGCGACCGATGAGCTGGCTGTCCGACTTCATTCGACCGAAGCTGCAGGCGGTCGTGCGGCGGCCGGCAACCCCCGATCTGTGGACGAAGTGCCCCGGGTGCGACCGCATGATGTTCCACAAGGAACTCGAGGCGCAGCTCCAGGTGTGCTCGGCGTGCGGACATCACCTGCAAATGCCGGTCAGCGCGCGCCTGAAACTCCTGTTCGACGACGGCAGCTACGAGCTGATGGAGCTTCCGGAAGTGGAGGAGGACCCGCTCCGGTTCCGTGACCGCAAGCGTTATTCGGAGAGACTGAGGCTGGCCCGCGCCGAGTCAGATGCGACCGACGCCATTGCTGTCGCCACCGGACGGATCGGCGCGCGTCCGTGCGTGACCGCGGTTCTGGACTTCGGCTTCATGGGCGGCTCCATGGGGATGGCGGTCGGTGAAGGCTTGGTACGGGCGGCTGAATTTTCCAAGAAGCACAGACAGCCGCTGATAGCTGTCACTGCTTCCGGCGGGGCCCGGATGCAGGAAGGAATCCTGTCGCTGATGCAGCTGCCGCGTACGGTGGCCGCGATCGAAGACGCACGCGAGGCGGGCTGTCCGTACATCGTGATCCTGACGCATCCCACCACTGGCGGCGTCACGGCGTCGTTTGCGATGCTCGGTGACGTGGCCCTCGCAGAGCCAGGCGCGCTGATCGGATTTGCCGGCCCGCGGGTCATCGAGAACACCGTCGGCGAGACCCTGCCGGAAGACTTCCAGCGGGCGGAAAAGGTCTGCGAGCTTGGCATGCTCGACGCGGTGGTGCCCCGCTCCGAACTGAAGGCCACGCTGGTGCGTGTGCTCGCGCATCTGACCAACGGCCCGTTGCATTCACCCGAAGACGCAGAAGAGAGTTCTACCGGCGTTGCCGTCATCGCTTGACGCGCGCCTCGCGCGCCTCGCGGAGCTCCACCCGCGCTCCATCGATCTCTCGCTGGACAGAATCCAGCGCCTGCTTCGGCAGCTGGGCCATCCCGAACGGAACCTTGGCCGGGTGGTGCACGTGGCGGGCACGAACGGCAAGGGGTCCGTCGTCGCCATGCTGGCCGCGGTGCAGCGAGCGGCTGGCCGCACGGTCAACGCGTACGTGTCCCCGCACCTGCTGCGCTTCAACGAGCGGATGCTGATCGACGGGGAGCCCATCCAGGATGGACCGCTCATCGCGGCGCTGGACGCGGCCGAAGTAGCGAACGCGGGCGAACCGATCACGTTCTTCGAGATCACGACGGCGGCGGCCTTCCTGGCGTTCGGCGCGCGGCCTGCGGAGATAACGGTCCTGGAGACCGGGCTTGGCGGGCGCCTTGACGCCACCAATGTCGTGGAACGGCCCGCGCTTACGGTGATTACGCCCGTCGGGCTGGATCACTGTGATCGCCTGGGCTCCACGTTGTCCGAGATCGCGGCCGAGAAAGCCGGGATCGTGAAGGAAGGAATCCCGGTGGTGGTCGGGCGCCAGCGTCCTGCGGCGATGGGGGTGATCACGAGGCGGGCACGGGCATTGCAGGCACCGTTGTTTCGTCACGGGGTGGAGTGGTGCCTGGAGAGAGATGTTACGGCGGCCCGATACGTTGATTCGGCTGGCCGCCGGATCGAATTGCCGACGGCGCTGCGAGGTGCGCACCAGAAGGAGAATGCGGCAATCGTCGCCGCGAGCATCACGCTGGTCCCGGAACTAAGCGTACCGGAGGAAACTGCCGCCAGGGGTTTCAAACGTGTTCGTTGGCCGGGTCGGCTTCAACGACTGAAAAAAGGAAGGCTGGTCCCAATGGCCGCCCCGTCCGAACTGTGGCTGGACACGGGGCACAACCCTGACGCTGCCAGAGTACTTGCGGACTGGGGGCGGGAAGGCCCACCGTTGCAGTTGATCGCCGGGCTCCTGACGGCCAAGGATCCCGCTTCATTCTTCCGGCCGTTCCGCGGCGTTGCTCAGGGAGTGGGGACCGTATCGCTCGGGTCGGGCGCTTCCGCGTGGGATCCAGCTGAATTGGCCGATATCGCAAAGAGCGTCGGCCTGTGCGCTTCGCCGTACGATTCCTTGGAAGCCGCCGTGAGTCGGGCCGGCGCGACGGGGCAACGTCACAGGATCTTGATCGCCGGATCGTTTCTGCTGGCCGGGCAGGTGTTCCGCTGTTCAGGAGCGGGTGAAGCTGTGATTGACGATTGACGAGATCGGTGCGCCGGAGCCCCGCATGCCCCTGCTGACGGCAACGGGGCTCGGCTTGCTAACTGATCAGGCGCCGTTGCCGGCCCCCAGCGAATCGTCAATCCAGTTGTAGAGGGCCTGCTTGGAGACGGACCCCACCAGGCTGTCCACCAGCGTGCCGCCCTTGAACAGCATCACCGTGGGAATGCCGCGCACCCCGTACTGTGTCGGCGTGGCGGGGTTGGCATCGATGTCGACCTTCGCGATCTGCAGTTTGCCTTCGTACTCCTTGCTGGCCTCGTCGAGAATGGGGGCAATCTGCTTGCACGGCCCGCACCATTCCGCCCAGAAGTCGACGAGGACCGGAATATCCGACTCCAGTACGTCGGTCGCGAATGAAGCATCGGTAACTGCTTTGGTGCTCATGGCCTCGGTCCTCTTTTAGATGCAACGGATGAATGCGTCGCGGAGTCTAGCGGCGGCAGGCTTCGGTTGCCTCCTCACCTGAAACGTCATACGGGGCCTGCTTATGCGGCTGACGGGTTCATCCGATCTTCCCGAATCCGCCGATGAAATTCGCGGCGTCTGGAAAACTCACGCCGAACGCAATGGATCCCCCGGCGCCAGAGCACGTAGGCCGGGTTCGTCGTGTCGCGGTGTCGCTGGCGCGATAGCGCCCGGTCCCCTTCAATCTGGGACGCGCCGCGGTCATCGTGAAAGACAACCGGCGGATCCAGATAGAGGATGTTCAGCCCGTTTTCCCAGTAGTAGTTGATGGCCTGGTCGATTTCCCAAGTCATCTTGGGAGTAGACGCCAGGAAACGGCGCGCTGCCTCCCGGGTAATGACATAGCCTTCGCATCCGAAATCGTGATAACGCACGCGCCCGAGGCTATGGCCGGTCGGAAGCCGCATGGACGACACGAACGCCTTTTCCGGCGTGCGTCGGCTCAGCTTGACGACGTCAAAGGCGAGAGGCCGTTGCTCCAGCGCTGCAAGGACCGATGGGAGGTCTGGTGAAAGCTCCGTGTCATCCTCGAAGATCGCGAACACCTCGGGCCCATTCTCTGCGACTTCCTGCATCACGCGTCGCTGGCTCAACCAATTGGCGATGGAGCCGTCAGCCTGAGGCTTCAGGCCCATGCGCCTCCGGGTGTTCCGGTCCACTTGGGCATACTGTTCCCTGGTCAGGTGTCTGCCGTCGACAGCCTCATGAAATTCCGCCTCCAGTCCAAGCTCGGTGAGTTGCCGAAGCATGTGGCATCGGCGCGCCTCAGCACGGGCCAGATTGATGACGAACACTCGCATGCTCTCTTCCTCTGTTGGTCGGGCAGTGCGGCGGGTTGGGGGCAACGATCCACGCAGAACGACGCGCTCAGAATTTAAGTTGCCAGTTTCGCTCTCTTCAACTTTTGCCGGAAGTATCTTCGTTTCAAGATTTCCTCTCTCAAAACGCTCGCTGCGCGACGAGGAAGCTTGGGGACGGACCAATGTACCCGCTGACGCGAGCCTTCCTGCAAGAATGAGTGGTCGCCAGCTTCATTGCCGTGAGAAACGACTGGCTCTTGCAGTGAGAATACCTCTAAGCCGCTTTCCCAGTACGCATGAAGAGTGTGATCACACCTGTGGATGATTCTCGGGTAGCGGTTCAGCAGCTTGCGTGCGGCGGGCTTCGATATGACATACCCATGAGCTCCCCAGTCTGAGTATTTGGTAATACCCAGCTTCACGTTCTCGTCAATTGTTTCCAGCACCATGTAACGCAGGTAAGTCTTGTTCCGATGAAGAAACACAAGGTCAAAGTTCGTTCCCGCTGAATACGCCTGCTGTAGCGTTTGGAGCACGCTACCGATGTTGGGTGCTAAGGCTACATCGTCCTCGAAGATTGCAGCTAAATCGGGCACGCCGGACGCTACATCTGCGATCGCTCTTCTGTGGCTCAGGTGACAAGCCACCATCCCCGGAGATAGCGCGCGCCGTCCCTCCTTGTCGCGGGCATCGCGGTCAACGTGCTCGTAATCCTGTTCGTTCAGGTCGCGCCAGTCGGTTGCTTCCAGGGTTTCGAAATCAATGTCGAGCTTGTTGAACTGTCCGGCAATTGCCTGGAGCCGGTCTTTCGCTCTTAAAAGATTGATGACGATGCACTTCACGGCGCTGAGGTCACCGGTCATCGGCGCTCCGGCGAGCCCAATGCGTCATGCGAAGAGCTTTCGCTGGCAGTGCGCCCGAAATTCGTGCCAAGAAGCGATCTGCCCACCCGCAGGGATGTCGAGTATTCCGAGAACACTTCATCGTTCCTGACTGCTCGCTCTGCGGATTGGACGCTCTTGGGAGACGTACTTCAACCGTCAGTGTACTTCGACCGGGTCTGGATGCGCTTGCCCGACACAGGGCTTGGTCCCGATCGGTCAGTCAGCGCATCGCCGCGGCAACAAGAGATAAAGCTGTGCGAAAACGAGGGTCGCGCGATCTGGATGCCCGAGCGCAAGGTGAAAATGTCCAGCGGCAACAGACGGGGAGAATTAACAAACCGCATTGGGCATTTCAAACCTGGTTGGGGACAGAGCGACGAAATCATGATGGATGCGAAGTGCCCGCAAGAAGACGGCGGAGACCTTACCCATTGCGCTACTGCGCGGGATCGGAACGAAGCACATGAGAGGCAGCGGCAACGTTTGTCAAACTCGCGACCATCGGTCCGACAACGCACCTTCCTCCAGAGCCGAATCGGAATCAGGCTGATTTCAAAGGTTCAGCCAAGCGGTGGTGGGGTTATTCTGTTCGCTGCAGGTTAGGTCCTTGAACTGGAAACAGAGCCGTTCGACCGAACGCAGAAAGCTGACTGGCAATGCGAAGCGGGATCGACTTGGTCGCCACCAATCTGCACCGAAACTACACCGGTGTGTCAGCTACAGCCGCTGCCGTTATCAAGAGTCAGGCAGGACGTTATCGCATGCTGCTCGCCGGCCGTGCGCTACCCGGTTGCATGCCCCCAGTTCCATTGAGGCGAGCCTTCCGACGTTCTCGAAGCCCGGCACCCGGACACAAGTTTGTCCTGTGGCATGTCCGTAGAAACAACGAAATACGCGCCGCTCTTATCGCGCGGGATATCCTGAAACTGCCGGTGCGCATCATTTTCACGTCGGCGGCACAGCGCCGCCATTCTGCTGTCCCGCGCTGGCTGATCGACCAGGCGGACGCGGTGATTGCTACGACCGAGGAGGCAGCGGCATTCGTTCCGAACGCCCATGCCGTTGTTCATCACGGCGTGGACGCAGAACGATTCCGTCCATCAGAAGACCGGGCTGCTGCTTGGCAGCTGGGGCAATACCCGGGCAAGCTCGGGATTGCCACGATCGGCCGGGTTCGGCCGGAGAAAGGAACTGACCTATTCGTTGAGGCGATGATCGGGCTGCTTCCTCACTATCCAGACGCAACCGCACTCATCGTAGGCAAAGTTACGGCTTCCCAACGAAGTTTCCAGGGCGAACTCAAGCGGCAAATCGATGCGGCGGGCCTGACCAAGCGAATCATTTTCACAGGCGAGATTGCATCCGGTCAGTTGCCGCAGCTGGTCAGAAGTCTGTCGCTGCTAGTAGCCCCAGCCCGCTACGAAGGGTACGGAATGACACCTCTGGAGGCCATGGCCAGCGGCGTGCCGGTTATCGCCAGCGACACAGGCTTTTTCCCCGCCTTCATCGGTGCCAATGAGGCAGGAATTCTTGTAGATCAATTGGATCCGGGACAGATCATCTCATCCGCGCGGAGCATGATCGATAGTCCCGGTGAAATGGATCGCATGAGTAGTCGGGCGAGGCAACGAGCCATCAACTTGTTTGGTCTGGAATCAGAGATTGATGGCATACACCGGGTATACGAGGAACTGTGGACCTAGTCGGAAGTGCATGAAGTCCCATCGGACGCGCTACGAACCAAGAGAGAAAGGCAGCAAGAAGTTGGGGTGCCGATTTGCAAGGAGGGTTCTTCAAATCCTAAGCATCAGAAAAAAAGTGGTTGTCCTGATGGATCACGGACCTTCGTCACTGGGGCCAGTACGGGTGTCCGCACCTGGTAATGACCGGCCCCGCCCGCAGATCACCGACTAGAGAAAACTGCAACTGATCAGAACGAATTCGAATCGC
The DNA here is from genome assembly GCA_022824395.1 of Alphaproteobacteria bacterium. Lineage (GTDB taxonomy): Bacteria > Pseudomonadota > Alphaproteobacteria > TMED109 > TMED109 > VXPW01. The sequence continues at coordinate 73,838 of JAJDZX010000030.1, read as the reverse complement.
TAAACATAGTGAGTTATTGTTGGTTGCTAAACTCGTTACTTCACGTGCGCCGTCATGATTCGACGACGACCGTATCGTCCGGTTCCCGGTTAATGCTCAGGTGGAGATGACGGGCCATACGGTACCGAAGGTTTGCAAGTTCCTGACATCCTGTATTCTTGTGCGAATGCCTATACCTCCTTTCATTTTGCGCAACGTATTGCCCAAAAGTAATTTGGGCGATGCAGCTTTTGCCTGGTTTCGCCACTGCTCGCGTCATCGTCGCCTCCCTAGATTGCACAACCCCAGACTATTCAATGATTATCTGTACCGTGCCAAAGTAGATGGAACCTTGCTCGACCCGCTCCGCCAATTTGTGAGCGACAAAGAATATGTAAAGATATATATTGAAGCTACGGTTGGAAAAAAATATACTTGCGAAACCTTGGACATATTAAAGAACAGTTCGGACGTGGCCAACTTTGTTCCGAACCAACTTCCTTGTATCGTAAAGCCTACTCACGCAAGTGGCCTAGCAGTGATATGTACGCCGGAATCTCCTCAGCCAGACCTTAGAGTGCTCCTCAAGTGGCTTAAGCTAGATTACTACGCAAAGAAAAGAGAACAAAACTACAAGAATTTGACGCCAAAGATTATTGTAGAAGAATTCTTTTCAGTTGATGGTACTACTCCCCCTCCAGATTACAAAGTGTTTTGCTTCGCTGGGGTTCCCAAACTGGTTCAAGTCGATTCCAACCGCTTTTCGAACCATACTCGGAACTTGTATGACAGTGAATGGAATTTGCTGCCGTTCTGCATTTCGAAACCGAATGGTTCCGTCTCTGATGCACGACCGGTTGCACTGGCTCAGATGTTGGACGTCGCCGCCAGGTTAGCCGCTCCGTTCCCCTTTATCCGAGTAGATATGTATGCAATAGGCGACGAAATTAAAGTTGGGGAGCTGACAAACTGTCCGGAAGGTGGGGCAGGCAGGGTTATGCCATCGGCCGCGGAGGAAACTCTGGGACGGTGGTTCTCGAATGGCGCTTGAGTGCGCGGATGTGTTCTCGCAGAACAGCGTCCAAACAAGCATAGCAGCGTGGTGAGCAGATGTAGCGCTACGCCAGTTATAGACGATCTTGTTTGATCGGATTACGTTCTCGTCTAGCTGACGCATGTGAGAAATTGACAGAGTTTCTTCGTCGCCGCCAAGAGGGAAGACTATCGTCGCGCACGATTTTGTCGAAGACCGCGACAGATCGGATGCAGGAACCTGGTGCGCGAAAACAGATTGATCAGGATTCGTTAAAGCCCCACTGGGGTGCTGGTTCTGGACATTGAGGTTTGTAGGACTGCCGAGCGGCGCTAAGTTGCAGGCGCTGAGTGCCACTGAGAAACGGAGTGGCCTTCCGACTTATCCAATCCCCCCTTCCGCCTTGAGCAATACCGGCCCTTCGATGTAGAACAGCATTCCCCGAATGCTCCGTCCGGGGTAGGTGTTGGCCAGGAGCGCCACGTAATCGGCGATTTGGTCGCGGTAGCCGACCGGCGCGTCTTGCCAGGAAGGAGGCGGCGCCCCGGTCTTGAAATCAATGACGATCACGTCGTCGTCGGTCACGACGAGCCGGTCGATCTGTCCCTCGACCAGGCGGCCCTCCAGTTCGCCGGCAATGCGAACTTCGGCCCGGCTGTTCACCGAGAACATGAACGCAAACTCGGGTCGTTCGAGCACGTCCAGCACAACCGAGCAGAGAGTTGCACGCATGCTGTCGGGCAGTTCGGGGGCCAGTGTCTCCGCAAGGGCTGCAGTGCGCTGACGGCGCTCTACGGCACCGAGACCGGCGAGATGCTCGAGCAGCTGGTGCGCCAGCGTTCCGCGCGCGAGGGCCATGGCCTTGCTGTCGTCGTCAACGTTGGGAGCGGCGCGGCGCGCCAGTCGCGGCGCGCGCTCCGACGGGGCGAGTGTTTCGAGCCATGTCGGGAGATCGGGTCGCTCGGCGGAAGCGGATGGAGCTGGCTTCGGTTCCCCGCCCGAGCCCGTCACGTTCTCCTCGAAGACGTAGGCCGGGGTCTCCCCCTGGTCGACGATCGGAAACGTGGGGTCGGTAGATACATCGAAATCTGCATTGTTGATCAGCGCGCTCCGTACGAGGTTCGACCACCAGGATCCCGGCTCCTTCGTGGGCCGCATTTGCCACGACGCGACGACGATCCGGTCCTTGGCTCGCGTCATGGCGACGTACAGCAGACGTTCATATTCCCGCTGCTCTTCCTCGGCGAATTCCTGCTGCAACTCGGTCACGACGTCCGGCCGCTCCCCTTCGGGCAGCTTGAAGATGGCGGTGTCGTCGGGGTCCCAGACGATGGAGGAACGCAGGCGCGGTTTGCCCTCACGCTCGGCAATGAACACGACGGGCGCCTCGAGTCCCTTGGCGGCATGTACGGTCATGATCCGGACGCTGCCGCTCGTCAGTTCCATGTCGCGCTTGACCTCAAGGCTCTCGCCCTCGATCCAGTTGGTGAAGCGTTCAAGCGAAGGGATCTCGCGACGGCCAAATTCGAGGGCCTGGAACAGGAACTCCTCGATGGCATCCGCTGCATCGGGCCCGAGGCGCGCGAGCAAGGCGGTGCGCGATCCCTGCTCGCCGTCGAGGGCGAATGAGAACAAGTCGAACGGTGTCTCGCTGGCCGCCTTCGCGGTGAGCGCCCGGAGCCGGTCGTAGGCCGTGCGGTACGCTGCGTCCCCGTCCGCATGTTCGCGGAGGCTGTCCCAGAGGCTCTTCGCATCACGATCGTGCGCGAGCGCGAAGAGCTGGTCCTCTCCCAGGCCCTGGTCCAGTCCGGCGAGGGGCCCCTTGAGCACGTTGGCGAGGGCCAGGTCATCGTGCGGATGCAGCAGGAAGCGCGCAAGTTCGATCAGGTCGATCACCGGGGGCTGGTCGATCAGGCGCATTCGGTCGACACCCGCGACGGGAATACCGGCCTCGCGGAGTGTGCGGACGACGAAGGGCATCAGCGGCAGCCGCTGACGCACCAGCACCATGATGTCGCCTGGACCGTACTTGGACGGGGTGCCGTCACTCGGGTAGATGAGTGTCTTGATTCGTTCGGCCATGAGGCGGGCGAGCCGGCGGACGTGGGCATTCGGGCGCTCGTCGCCCGCTTCGGGCTCCACGGGCGGCCACACTTCGATCCGGCCATGCGCGCCGGCGCGCTGGGCGGTGTGCGTCGTCTGTTCGCCGTCACGAGGTTCCTCCCGTTCCGTGTTCCAGAATTGGTCGACCGCCTTGAGCAGCGCCGGTGCGGACCGGAACGAAAGATCAAGCTGGACGGACTTCCAGGGCAGTCTTGCGCCGGAGACCCGTTCCTCGAACTGGCGGCTCTTCCTGGCGAAACCGTCGGGGTCCGCCCCTTGGAAGCGATAGATCGATTGCTTGGGGTCGCCCACAGCGAAGATGGTGCGTCGCGCTTCCTGGGCCGCGCTCACGCCGCTGAAGAAATCCTCGGCAACGGCTGAAATCACCTGCCATTGGGACGGTGCGGTGTCCTGAGCCTCGTCGACCAGGATGTGACTCACACCGCCGTCCAGCTTGTAGAGGATCCAGTCGCTGGCGGACTGCTTGGTGAGCAGGTCGGCCGCGCGGACCAGGAGGTCGTCGTAGTCGACGGCGACCAGGTTTCGCTTCAGGCGTTCGTAACGTCGCCGTTCTTCCTCCGCCAGGCGCGCAACGGCGGAACTGAGGCTGAACGTGCGGATCGCCTTCAGCGTTTCAATGTCCTCCTGCACCGCGCCGCATTCGGCCTCCAGAAACCTGACCGTGTCCGGGCCGCCAAGGGACGACCATGGAAGGCGCTGGCGGGGCGTTCCTTTCTGGGTAACGAACACATCGCGCCAGCTGCTCCAGCAATCGAGTCGGGCGTCGTCGTTGTCCGGCGCGTCGATCCACGCCTCGAGGGCATCCGCTGCTTTGACCAGCGAGGTCTTCGGGTCGGCTTCGCTGGCGAGAACGTCGAGTGCCTGCCGCGCCGCACTCCCGGCGTTGCCGGGTTCCGTCCGAAGCCACGCACGGCGGATGACACCTGCTTCGGTGTCGGTCGGATCGAGGTCCAGCCTGGCGGCGATCCGTGCCACGTACGCGTCGATGCCGCCGCTTCGATTCACGATTTCGTGAAAGGGTTTGCGCCGCGAGGAGAAGTCGTTGAGGACCTCACCGATCTGTCTTTCCGCAAGCGTGCGGGCGACAGTCCGAAAGGCCTCCGCCAGCGCACCGCCCTGCTGGCCGGCCGCCTGGAGCATGCTGGTGCGGGCTTCCATGCGAAGCGCAGCTGCCTCGATTTCATCGAGAGCACGGAAATGAGGTGCGAGCCCCGCCTCCAGCGGGAAACTCGCCAGCAGGGACTGGCAGAAGGCATGGATGGTCTGGATCCGGATGCCCCCCGGGCACTCGAGCACCTCGACGAGCAGTCTGCGGGCAACCTCGGCAGAGGCTTGCAGGTCCCCTGGCGCGTGACCCACCAAGTCCTTGATCCTGCTTCTGATGGCGGCGTCATCGTCTGCCGCCCACTTGGTCAGTTCTGCGAACAGCCGGTTTTCCATCTCGGCTGCTGCCGCCCTCGTGAAGGTGATGGCGACGATGTGTTCCGGCGGTACGCCGTTCAGCAGCAGACGTAGGAACCGATCGGTCAGGACCTTGGTCTTCCCGGTACCGGCGTTGGCCGACACCCAGGCCGAAATGTCGGGGTCCGCGGCCTCCCGCTGGCGGCGGCGCGCCTCGGTCGAAGCGTCGGTCACTCGTCGGGATCCCTGAGGCCCGCCAAGGTCCATTCATGGGTGCGGGCCAGGGCTGCGTAATCGGAGTACGGTTCCGGATCGTGCGTGGCGGTATAGGCGGTTGCCGGGTCTTCGAACGCACGGATCAGCGCCTTGAGCCGGCCGAGTGACACGGCCAACGCAGCCGACGTCTCCGCTGGTGCGAGCGCCGGTCCGTATTCGCCGCCATCCCGGCGCCCGGTGAGCTTCCAGTAGACCAGCCGTCCGACGGTCCCCTCGGCCGGAAGGTCGGGAAATCCGCCGGCTTCGGCAATCACGCCGGCGAGCGGGAGCTGGGGCTCGACGCCGCTGGCAACATCCTTCTTCTTCGGGACCAGTCCGGTCTTGTAGTCGATGATCGTCATCGAGCGGTCGGTGCGATCCACTTCAATCCGGTCGGCGCGGGCGACGAGCGTGAAGGGGGGATTGCCGAACGTGTACTCGCCTGAGGTTTCTCCCCAGACGGCATCAACTTTTTTCCTCTGACGGTACTCCTGAAGGAGAAACCACTTCACGATGGCATCGAGCCGGTGCGCCCAGGTGAAGCGCTCCCACCATTGCTCGTCCTGGCGGTCCGCAGGTTGGAACCGCGCGAGCACCTCCGTCCCGAGCGCATGGAGTTGCGCTGCCGCGTCATCAGGCAGGTTTGATCCCCCGTGTTCCTGCGTGAATCTCTCCAGGACTTCGTGCACTGCATTGCCGAATTCGGCCAGTCCGGGTCGGCGGCCGGGCCGGTCGAGCGCCCGCAACCCGAGCACATGGCGCGCGTAGGTCGCGTAGGGCTCCTTCAGAAAGGTCCGCACCTGCGTCACCGACAGACGGCGTGGCCGGACCGAGAGTGGCGGCGCGAATTGGGGCCGCGGTCGCGGCCTATAGGCGGGTGGAGCGGTCAGCTGCTGCCACAGACCGATCGCCGGCGGCACAGACGGGATCCGGTCGGCCGAACGGAGCACCGTGTTGAGACGCGTGAGCCACCGCGAGCGAATCGTCGGATTGCCACGCGTCTTGCTGGCGAAGCACAGGAAGGCTTCCGGCACGCTTGCCGCGTCGACGAAGTCATGGGCACCCATGCCCGCGCGGTGAGCGTCCGTCAGAAGGCCAAGCGCCGTTTGCATGGTGCGGCTGAGCCAGGGATTGGGTGTTGCCCGCCGCGGCCAGCTGCCCTCGACAAGCCCGCCGGCGATGACCCGGTCGGCACTGACGAGGCGCGCTTCCAGGGGGCTCAGGATGCTCAGGCGGGGATGGGTGCCGATGCGCGGATAGATGGCGATGCCGGAGAGCGCCTCGTCGAACAGGGCGGGATACTCGCCGCCCGGGATCGACCCGAGGGGCTCGGCCGCCGCTTCGAATTCGCGCACGAACCTTTGAAATCGCTCGCCGGTATGATCCGCGTAGAGCCCATCCGTGCCACCGTTGGCCGGGGTCGCCAGCCATTCGGTGAAGGCCCGGTGCGCCGCCACGATGGCGCCGGCGTCGGTGGTGGTGGCCAGGGCCTTTCGTAACGGTGCGATGCGTTCCCGGAACTCTCCGAACCACCGTTCAAGGCCGGCCAGCCGGGGCCGCCGCTCGACCTGCCTGCGCAGCTCCGCCTCGACATCCGGAAGTTCGTGCCACGCGAAGACCCGGCGGACGACGTGGTGTTCGAACGCCCTGACTTTCGCAATGAATGCAGGTCGGCTGTCGCCCCCGGTCGCCCGCGGATGCTTGAGCAGCGCCAGGAGGTCGAGGGGCCGGCCGTTACTGGCGGCCGCCCCGATCGCGAGGCGAAACAGCACGGCGGCAGACGTTTTGCCCAGCGGTTCACCGCCCGAGTCGTCGACTTCGACATTCCAGCGCCGGAGCGTGGTTCGCACCCGGCTGGCGAGCTCCCGGTCGCTGGTGACGAGGGCCGCGGTCTTGCCGGGCGTTTCAAGCGCTTCGCGCATCAGGACCGCGATGGCGCCGGCCTCTTCGACCGAATCGCGGGCTTCAATGACCTGCAGGCCGTCGAGTCCCGCGTCGACGTCGGTCCGCGGCACCGTCTCCGGCCACCGGTGCGACGTCGCGGCTGGCCGCATCACTTCTGCCAGCAGCCGGGTCCGGGCGGCCGCTTTCGGAGTCGGTTCGGACCCGGGCCAGTCGCGAACCTGCGCGCGATCCGAGCCAAGCGTCTCCAGCAGCTTTTTCAGGCCGAACTGGGGGTGGGATTCGCTGAGCGTCTCCCACGATTCCGCGTCGACCGTGCGATCAAGGCCAGCGAGGACGACTTCGCCGCGGGGCAGCTTGGCCACGGTCGAGATGAGGGCTCGGGCGGCCGGAATCGAACCCGTTGAACCGGCCACGATCACGGGGCTGCGCGGCGGAGAATGTTCCCACAATGCGGCCTGGTGCCGCAGCAGCCAGGTGCGCCGGGCAACGGGATCCATGTATCCAGCCTCGGCCAGGATACGGGGCCAGTGATCGCGGAGGATCTCGAGAAACTGGAGCGTCTCCTGCCAGTGTTTGGCCAAGTCCTCGTCCACCAGGGTTTCGAGGTCGGCCAGCGGCACGTCCTGGTTTTGCAGCGCGTCCAGCAGGGTACTGAGCTCGCTGGCGAGGCGCGCCGCCTCCGCGAGCGCGCCGCCCGCGCGCTCGCGGCGCATGCTGGCGACCAGCCGGGTCAGGAGCAGCTTGCGGTGCACGGGTCCGATGGCCGGCCGCAGCTCGGCCATCGACGGCCCGGGCCCCCCGTCGTCGTCCCAGTCAAGGCCGAGTTCCTCTTCGCCGACCTCCCCCAGCGGCGTGATCCGGGGGAGCAGGAGCGCCCGAGGATGCGCCGCCGAGATAAAGGCGCGCGACAGGGTCCGGGCCGCGCGGTTGGTCGGTACCAGGATCGTCGTGTCGGCCAGGTCGGTTGACGGATGGGCACGCCGCAGCAGTTCACTTGCCAGGCGCCGGGCGAACGGCAGCCCGGCGGGAATCGTCCACACCAGCGGCTGCGCCGCGGGTTCTAACATGCTGCGTTAATTGCGATTAGTTGCTCGCATTCGACTTCCCCGGGTGCAATTGACCGCATTGCACTTCCCCGACTGCCGACGTCGGTCGAGGAATAACACAATGTCCGCTGCCCGTCTCACGCCAGCCCGGGTGGGTCGTCTCCGGCCCCCGCCGCCTGCCCTACGCTGTCCGTGATCCAGCGTTCTGGGACGGCGGTGTGCACATGTTGCGGTCCGGGCCGAAGTGCTTTGTACGGTGTGAGCTGCACGCCCAGAGCGGGATCGTCAGAAAGACGAGGACGGAGAAACTGACCGCAAGCGCAGTGGAGAAGGAAGCCGAGGCGGTAAAATTGGCCGCAGCCGCTCTCGCAACAGATGCTAGAGGGCTGGAGTGCAAGGAGCCATTTGTGTTCTGGCTCATGCGTGTTAATCCCCGTTTCTTTCGGCTTTCTCTTTCTTAAGTTCCAGAAAGTCGTGCGTTTGGCCACAAGGATTGTCACTATATCCCAAAAACTTACCAATCTGTATACTAAATACCGACAACTCTCATTTGTCGTGTCTTAACACCCGGAAATTCCGTAAGGTGTAATTTAGGAGGATGTCAAATGCCCGGACTCGCTGTTGCCGCGATGCCCGAGGTGTTCGTATCGGATGCGAAAATTTCCAAGGCCGTATCCAGAGCGGTCACGCGCGGCCAGCTTCGAAAGCTCGGCTCCCGGCTCTATACCCGCAACCTGGATGAAGAGCCGGCACGGCTGGTGCTGCGCAATTGGTACTACCTGGTGACGGCCTACTATCCCGATGCCCTGATTACCGACAGGACAGCGCTCGAAAACCGGCCTGCGCCAGACGGCTCGGTCTGCCTGATCTCGGACAAGAAACGCGATACCGTTTTACCGGGTCTTATTTTCCGGCCCCGCAAAGGTCAGCCGCCGCTTGAAAGTGACAGGCCCTTTATCGGCGGTGCACGCCTTGCTTCACCGGCGCGCGCCTACCTCGAAAACATGCGTTCCTCACGAGCGCGTGACGGTCGGGTCGCTCGCACGCTATCCCGGCAGGAAATCGAAGACCGGCTCGATACCCTCATCCGCAATCAAGGTGAGGAAGCGCTCAACCAGCTCCGTGATGAGGCGCGTCGGATCGCCCCGCAGCTCGGGTTGGAAAAAGGATTTGAAGAGCTGAACGAGCTGATCGGCGCCTTGCTCGGAACCCGTGAAGCCGAGACAGAGGGCGCCGCCGGCAAGGCCCTTGCTGCCGGACGGCCCTTCGATCCTGAGCGCATTCGCCTCTTTGAAACGCTCTTTGCCGCGCTGCGCGACACTGTACCGTTAGGAAGACCTGTGCCTGAACGGACAGCACCGGCGAGCGCCGCCCTCTCGTTTTTTGAAGCCTATTTCTCCAATTTCATCGAAGGCACCGAATTCAGCGTTGAAGAGGCCGAAGAAATCGTCTTTCGCGGCATGATCCCTCGGGAGCGCCCGGATGATGCGCACGACATTCTTGGCACCTACCGCATCGTTTCCGATACGGCGGACATGAACTTGCTGCCCGACAAATTCGATGAGTTCGTCGCACTGCTGCGCCGCCGCCATGCCACCTTTATGGCCGGCCGGCCGGCCGCGAATCCAGGCGCTTTCAAGACCAAGGCCAACCGCGCGGGTCAGACAGTCTTTGTCGCGCCGGAACTGGTCGCCGGCACGCTGGAGAAGGGCTTTGAATTCCTGCAGGCGCTTGGTGAACCGTTCCACAGGGCGGTGTTCATGATGTTCATCGTCAGCGAAGTTCATCCCTTTGCAGACGGTAACGGCCGTGCAGCGCGGATCATGATGAACGCCGAACTGGTTGCAGGCGGGCAAGAGCGCCTCATCATCCCGACGGCGTATCGCGCGGATTATCTCGGTGCCCTTAAGGCAATCTCACACAATGCCCATACGAGACCGCTCATTCGGATGCTGGACCGCGCCCAGGCATACACGCACGCGATCGACTGGCGCGACCTGGAACATGCCCGATTGATGCTTGAGCAAACCGGCGCATTTGCCGAAGGTGAAGACGTGATGTTGCATTTGCCCGAAGAAGCGGGGGCCGCTTAGGCTGTGCGCCATGGACGCATCCTTCCTGGCCATGTCGAGCCCTTGCGTCCGTCTGTCGCGCGTCTCATCACGATGGAGCCCGTAACATCCGGTGTCGGGCACTGGTGCGGCTGCGCGTTGAAGACCGTTCGGGCTTCCCGCCTCCAGTGACCCGTGAAGCCGAACCGGCTTGTCGAACTTCTCGCCGCGGCAGGGCGAGAGCTGGTGATGGGGATGCCGCCCGCGCGACCGGACGTGTGGATCATCCACCACCGGATGGAGTCTCGCAGCGATGTGGCCGACGGTGGATTTGGCAGGTGCCGGCTCACACTGTTGCCTCTCTGGTCGCGAGCAGCCGTTCCGTGTCCTGCACCGCCTGGACGGTCCCGACGTGAAACCAACCGCCATGGTGCACGATGCCGAACAGGCGCTGCTCGAGGCGGGCACGGCGGTACAGGGCGCCCAGGGAAAAAGGGCCGTCCGGAGCGTCTTTGAACAGGGTTTGCGACAGTATCTGAAGCCCTGTGAACACGTAGGGCTGTCGATCGGAATCGGTTCGTACGAGCGGCGCTGCGCCCGCGAGATGGGGGAGGAGGTCGAAGTCGCCGTTGCCCGAATAGCCTGTTGCTCGATCCCGGGGCGTTACCAGCAGCAGCGCATCCATGGCCCGGCCATCCCAGTGCTGCTCCAGCGACCGAAACGCATACTCGGCGCGCGGCAACACGATGTCGGCATTGGCGACCAGAAACGCGCCGTGTCCGAGATGGGGCAGGGCTCGCCGCACCCCCCCTCCGGTTTCCAGGCGTTCGTCTTCCAGGCTGACGTGGACGGGCGGCCGCGTCCGCCGTTCCAGCATTCGCTCGACCTGCCAGCCGAGATGGCTTGCGTTGACGACAGCGCTCGATACGCCAAAACGTTCCAGCGCATCCAGCATCCGGTCCAGCATGGACCGGCCGGCAATCCGGACCAGGGGCTTCGGAACGCGGTCGGTGAGCGGCCGCATTCGCTCGCCGCGTCCGGCGGCGAGTACCATGGCCGTGTGAATGGCCCTCATGGGATGGTCGGGGCGCGTGGCAAGCGAGCGCCGTGGCTACGGATTGCCGAGGCCATTGAATGCGTCCGATTGCCGAAGCGGGACCGGAACGTGCCGGTCGAACCACTCCCGGACCGCAAGCAAACCGTCGTCGCTGATGCGGTGCTCCAGCAGCTTCCAGGTAGCGGGCAGCCACGTCAGGTAGCGGGGCTTTTGGTCCCTGCGGGCCAGGCGGGTGAAGATGCCGAGGATCTTGGATGACCGCTGGGCGGAGAGCGCAGCAAACGCGGCGCGAAATTCCGACGGCTCCAGCGACGTTGCGGCAAGGAACCGCTTCAACAATCTGGCTACGAGACCCGATGGCAAAGGATTCCGTACATCGTCGAGCAGCGATGCAAGGTCATACGCGGGATGGCCCGCGAGCGCGTCTTGGAAGTCGATCAGTCCGACATTTGCCGGCGACGGTCGATCGCGGAGCCACAGCAGGTTGTCCACGTGGCAGTCTCGGAGCACGAGGACCGGCAACACATCGAGGTGGGGGGTCAGCACGGCGGCCCATGCATCGCGCCACGTGTCGCGGCGCTCCTGGTCGGGTTCGACGCCGACGGCCGGCAGGTACCAGTCCAGAAACAGGTCGGCTTCGGCCAGCAGGGGCCGCAGGTCGTAGGCGTCCAACCACTGCGGCGGCGGATGCCGCGTGATCGTCACTAGCACGTCGACCGCCATTTCGTAGAGCGGCTCGGGGGCCGCTCCGGTCGCGAGCACGCGGGAAAACAGGTCGTCGCCGAGATCCTCCAGCAGCAGCCAGCCGTCATCCACGTCCTCGGCCAGAATCTCCGGAGCCGACAGCCCGAGGTCTCGCAGATGACGCGCCACGCGAACGAATGGCCGGACGTCCTCGAGATCGGGGGGAGCATCCATCAACACGCCGCCAGGCGTGCGGAAGTACCGGCGGTTCGACGCGTCGCCGGCCAGCAGGACGGCGGTACCCGGATCGATCCCTTGGCGTTTCAGAAAGGTGTCCAGCCGGGCACGGCGCTCAGCCATTGCCGGCCACCTTTTGGAGACGCGAGCCCCACGTGGCCCCCGGCTCGAGCGTCACCGCCCTGCCGGTACCCGCGTGCTCCAGCCGCAGCATGAGCCGCTCGGGCGGCAGCCAACGTTCGATGATCTCCGGCCATTCGATGAGCGAGATGCCGTCGGCAAGCGCCTCTTCGAGCCCGAGCTCCCAAACTTCATCGGCATGTTCGAGCCGGTGCAAGTCGAAATGCCAGACGTTCCCGGCTCCGGTCGAGTGGCACTCGACCAGGGGCCAGGTGGGACTGGGCACGACTCCGCTGCCGCCGAGGGCGCCGATGAACGCCCGTGCAAAGGTTGTCTTTCCGGCCCCCAGAGGGCCCACCAGCCCAAGCACGTCACCCCGACGGGCCAATGGCGCCAGCCCGGCTGCAAGGTCGTTCGTGGCTCCGGTGTCAGGAAGCAGCAATCGGCGCACGCTGGTTGCAACCGATTCCGGGGAAGATCCCACGCTAGTAGCGGTAAGCAGCCGGCTTGAACGGGCCGTCGCGGTCAATTCCGAGGTAGTCGGCCTGGGTTTGACTCAAGCGGGTGAGTTCCGCGCCCAGGCGCTCAAGGTGCAGGCTCGCAACTTTCTCGTCGAGATGTTTGGGCAACACGTGCACGGTGGGCGTGTACCGGTCGCTCCGCGTCCAAAGTTCGATCTGTGCGAGTACCTGGTTGGTGAACGAGGCGCTCATCACGAAGCTTGGGTGCCCGGTTGCGCATCCGAGATTTACGAGTCTGCCACGGGCCAACAGGATGATCCGGTGCCCATCAGGAAAGCGAATTTGGTCGACCTGGGGCTTCACTTCCTCCCAGACCAAATTCGACAGGGCCGCAACCTCGATCTCGTTGTCGAAGTGGCCGATGTTGCAGACGATGGCTCGATCCTTCATGGCCCGCATGTGGTCCAACGTGATCACGTCGGTGTTGCCGGTCGCTGTCACGAAGACATCGCCCCGCGGTGCGGCCGCGTCCATCGTGGTGACCTCGTAGCCTTCCATGGCCGCCTGCAATGCGCAGATCGGATCAATTTCGGTCACCAGCACCCGCGCGCCTGCATTCCGTAGCGAGGCCGCCGACCCCTTGCCGACATCGCCGAAGCCCGCAACCACCGCCACCTTGCCCGAGAGCATGACGTCTGTTGCCCGGCGGATGCCGTCGACCAGGCTCTCGCGGCATCCGTAAAGGTTGTCGAATTTCGATTTCGTTACCGAATCGTTCACGTTGATGGCCGGCACCAGCAGGCTGCCTTCCGCCGCCATCTGGGCAAGGCGACGTACGCCCGTGGTGGTTTCCTCGGAGATGCCACGGACCTGATCGCGCATCAGGTCCGCGTGGTGTTCGTGCATGACCTTCGTGAGGTCGCCGCCGTCATCGAGGACGAGGTTCGGGGTCCAGTCGTCCGGGCCGCGGATGGTCTGATCGATGCACCACCAGAACTCTTCCTCGGTTTCGTCCTTCCAGGCGAACACGGGGATGCCCTGCGCCGCCATCGCGGCGGCGGCCTGGTCCTGGGTGGAAAAAACGTTGCACGAGCTCCAGCGGACCTCGGCGCCGAGTTCGAGCAGGGTCTCGATCAGGACCGCGGTCTGGATAGTCATGTGCAGGCAGCCTGCGATGCGGGCCCCGCTGAGGGGTTTCTGACCGGCATACTCATCGCGGAGCGCCATCAGGCCCGGCATTTCCGTCTCGGCGATCTCGATTTCCCTGCGGCCCCAGTCGGCTAGTCCGAGGTCGGCGATCTTGTAGTCCTGACGTATGGAGTTCATAGCGGCCATCATCCCCTCACGAGAGCGGCGCAGTATATCGGCCCGAGTGTCATGGTTCTGGCTCGGGGGCGCTGCAGGCCCGTGAGTTTGCCTGCGTTTTACGCGCGGCGACAGGCAGTCGCAGAATATCGGAAGGGGGGTGCCGGTCCAATTATAGAATAGGGTTTATTGAAGGATTCCCAAGTCGTTTGTACTCTTTTCGGAAGCACAAGATCTGTGAAGTTGTTGTTCATGGTGCGGATTATTTCAAGAACAAATCGACGTTTGCTCGCCATTACGGGCATCGGTGTGCTCCTGGGCTTTGCCCTGCCGCCTGCGCTTGAATCCGTGACTTCGTACATCGCTGCGCCGGGCTACCGGGCGGATGCAGTTGGGACCGGGTCCCACACAACTGACATGATCGGAGACTCGGAGGCTGAACCCGTCTGGGAGGAACGCGCCATCGATCCCGGAGGGCGTGCCATGGTGCACAGCGCGGCCCTGATCGAACTGGCAGATGGAGGAATCCGGGCGTTCTGGTACGGGGGAAGCAGAGAGGGGGCCCGTGACGTGGGGATCTATACGGCCCGTTTGCCACCGAACGAGCAGCAGTGGGAAGCCGCCCGGGAAATCATGAATAGGGAGAAGCTCTCTGAAGAATTAGGCAGATACATCAAGAAGTTGGGGAATCCCGTCGGTTTCCGTGATGCCGCCGGACAGGTATGGGTCTTTTTTGTCAGTGTTTCATTCGGTGGATGGTCCGGCAGTGCGATCAATGCAATGGTCTCCCGCGATGGCGGGACAACGTTTGGCCGGGCAAGGCGGCTGGTTAGCAGCCCAGCATTCAATGTAAGTACGTTGGTCAAGGGCCGGCCCGTCCAAATGCTGGACGGGAGCATCGCGCTCCCGGTCTACCACGAGTTGCTGGGCAAGTTCGCTGAGCTATTGCACCTGAATCCCGATGGATCGGTCCGGGGAAAGAAGCGGCTGACCCGCGGACGAAGTCACATTCAGCCCGCGCTGGTTGCCGTGGACGCGGAGACCGCGCATGTTTTCATGCGGCATGCAGGAGACAATGTGAAGCGTGTTCACTACGTCAGCACGAGCGACGCAGGGTTGAGTTTTACTTCTCCACGACACTCGAATTTGCCGAATCCCGACAGCGCAATTGACGCCATTCGGCTGGCGGGCAGTGAAACGCTCATGGTTTACAACCATTCAGAGATTGGGCGAAACAACTTGTCACTGGCCGTTTCCGAGCAGGATCCGGGCGACTGGACACGGATTTACGATATCGAGCGTACCGAAACCGGCTCCGGGATGCGCTTTTCCTACCCGTCGATATTGCGGGACTCAAGCGGACGTATCCATGTTGCCTATACGTACGACCGTCAATACATCAAGCACGTTACGTTCAACGAAACCTGGCTTGCACGAATACGGCGCGGTCCCGCTGCGGAACCATGACCGCATACGGTTCTTTCGGTTGGGCATTCGTACTGGTTTCGCTGGGTGTCTGCTGTTCCGCCCGCTACACGGACAACTGGTCCATCAGGTTCGGGATCGCTGCAGCCATCGTGGCCACGGCCTTCTCAATTCAACTTGACCACGTTCCTCTCGTCGGGTTCGTTGCCGCGGTTCAGGCGGAACCCAGCGTGGGCATGCTGTTGATTTCGGGGTGCTGTGCGGTAAGGAGCCTCCTGCCTGAGTGGGTGGCGGAGGAAGACCTCGGCCGACTGTGCGCGTGCATTTTCTGGCTGGGTCTCGTGATGTATCCCTCGGCATTGGGCGTCGGCCCCATTGATCTCTACGCGGTCGGGTACCATCCGTACGCAGCTCTGGGATTGCTATTCCTGGCGGTGTCGTGTGTCGGATTCGCGGCCACCCGGTTGCTTGCTGTCTGGGCGGCCCTGTCGCTGCTGTTGCATGGCCATGATGCCGGCGATAGCGATAACATGTTGGATTATCTGATCGATCCGATCGCCTTCGTGTATTCGTCGTGGCATGCCGGCAGTCGTGCTTGGAGGCGTTTTCGCGATGCCCGTTGATAGAACCGAAACGTTTGTCCTGATCAACGCTGCGATCCTGTTCGGTCTGGGCGTGTTTCTCAGTCTTGTGAACCACGATTACTTCCACAGCGTCTACACGGCCGAGGACGGGCTGCTGGAGTGGTTGACGGTTATCGCGCTGGGCTCGGTCGCCGTGCTCTTGGCGGGCCGGCTCTGGAAATACAGGCATCTTCTCAACTGGAGGCAGCGGTCGGTCCTCGCCGTGCTGTCGGTGCTGGCGATCTTTGGTGCCGGCGAAGAGATCTCCTGGGGGCAAAGGCTGCTTGCCATCGACAGTTCGGAGTTTTTCCTGAGCCACAACAAGCAGCAGGAGATCAATCTCCACAACCTTGCCGTTGGCGGGGTGTCGATCAACAAGGACATTTTCTCGAAGGGAATATTGCTGCTGTTCGTGCTGTATCTGGGTTTGATCAAGCCCCTGTACCATGCCTCTGCCTTCGCGCGCCGGTTTCTCGACGCTTGGGGGATACCCATCCCGAAGCGGTACCAGTATCTCGGCTATTTGCTCGTGATCGTGCTCGTGGAGGGCTTGGTGAACATGGCAGCCGGCGCCCCGAGGCGGGGAGAACTGACGGAATTCAGCATCACGATCCTTGCGGCGCTGAACCTCATTTATCCCTTGAACCAGACGGAGGGCACGCTTTCTCGGCCGTAGCGCAGAGCCTGCCCGCGGCGGGATGCATGGCCACGACCGCGGTGCTTGCGAACGTGCCGGAGCCAGGTCCCTGGAAATGGCGACGCCGTCAGTGAAATGCTCAGTCCTGCGTGCCCGATGGCCTGAAGTCCGGATGGCGGAATCAGTGTTCTTCGCCGAAACCCTCGTCCACAAGCTGGCCGAGGGCGGCAACGGCTGACCCCGCTTCCGGACCGCTCGCCTCAATGGAGACGGTGGTCCCGATTGAGGCGGACAGTGCCATCAGGCCCAGGATCGACTTGCCGTCAGCGGACAGCTCATCCTTGCGCACGGTGACGTCGGCCTGGAACTGGCTGGCGCATTTCACGAACCGTGCTGCTGCCCGCGCATGCAGACCGCGGAGGTTGCGGATCTCGGCCGTCCGGGAAGCGGCCGGTTGCGCCGGGTTCACTCGGTGGCGTCCCGGCCGCCCCGCAGTGCTTCCCCGAGTTCCAGCATGTTCTTGCGGCCGGCCGAGCGCGCGGTATCCAGGAGATCGGCGAGCGGCATGTCGCGTCCGCGGGCTTCGGCGAGCTTGTACATGACCGCCAGATTGGGGTTGGCCAGCATCATGGCCTGCCCGTCCGGCTTCGTGTCCTGCACGACCGATCGGGTGAGGTTGGCTGGCGTGCTGCCGAACACGTCGACGATGTAGATGACGCCGCGCCCGGCGTTCACCGCGTCGCCCGCCTGCCGAATGGCGCGACGGCGCTCCTCGATGTCGTCAGTCGGGCCGACCTCGAGCACGCGGACAGCCGGCATGCTGCCGACCGCGTGCTCGGTTGCGGCAACCAGCTCGGCGCCGAACCGGCCGTGCGTGACCACCACGATGCCGACGCCATCGAACTTCTCGTCGGTACGACCGGCCGGTTCGCTCACGCTGCATCTCCCATCACCCCGGCCACCGATACCGCCGTGCCGAGCGCCAGGCGAACCCGCGCGGGGGCCGACGCGCGCTCCCCCGAGAGCTCGATGGCCGGCAGCTCATGCCCGAGGATCGTGGTCGTGTTCGGCGGCGGCAGACGGTCGTCGTGCGCGCCGCCCAGCCGGGCTATCAGCGTCACCGCAACGCTGGTTCGGTACGGAAGGCGGAAGATGCCGAGTCCCCTGACCTCGAGCAGCCCCCGGAGCGCAGGCGGTGCGCAGGCCGAGAGCACGCCGGCGCGCGATTCGAGTACGACGCGATCGTCCGCCACAAGTTCGGCGCCACCGTCGATGAGGCGCAGGGCCAAATCGGACTTGCCGGCACCGCTCGGCCCCTGCAGCAGCACGCCACGGCCGTCAACCGCGACGCACGTACCGGATCGGGTCATGCGGCCTCGGGCTGGGTGTGCTCCAGATCCGTCAGCAGCGCGTGCATCGCATCCGCCTCGTTCGCGCCGCGCAGCACCCGGCGCAAACTCGCTCGGCCGAGTCGTCGCGAGATCGTCGCCAGTGCGGCCAGGTGCAGGGCATCGTCCCGTTCCGGACTCAGCAGGCAGAACACCAGTTCAACCGGGCGGCCGTCGGGTGCGTCGAAGTCGATGGGCGGCATCAGCCGCGCGAAGACGCCGGTGACTCGGGCAAGCCCCTTGAGACGCGCGTGCGGCAACGCCACCCCGTGGCCAAACCCGGTCGAGCCGCGTTGCTCGCGCGCCATCAAAGCCTGGAAGATCGCCCGTTCCCCGAGCCCGGTTTCGCGGGCTCCGACCTTGGCAAGCGTGTGCAGCAGCTGCCGCGTGCTGTTGACGGTCAGTCTCGGGACGATGGCTGAAGGAGCAAGAAAGCTTCCGAGCTGCATGCGAACGGTTCCGATCCGACGGCGCGCAAGAACCACCTTCCGGCCCCGCATGTCCGCGGACCGGCAGATGACAGCACCCAACAGGGAAAGATCAAAGTGGGCCGAGCGCGACGCGGAGTCAAGACACCGTGCTACGGCGCGGAGGCCTGCGCCCGGCGCGCCCGTGATGCCGGTGGCCGGTTCGACTGCCGGCGCCGCGTGGACGACGGAATTCGCATCATGCGACGGTACTTGGCGACCGTGCGCCGGGCCACCTGGACGCCCGAAGCTGCCAGCGCGCCGACGATCTGCTGGTCGGACATCGGCGGACGATCGGGGCCCTCGGCATCGATGAGCGCCTGAATCCGCGCGCGAACCGCGCTCGGAGAATGCGCGGCGCCTCCGTCGGTGCTGCCGAGCCGGCGGTCAAAGAACGACCGCAGGGGGACGGTCCCCCGCGGCGTCGCCATGGTCTTGTTGGCCACCACCCGGCTGACGGTGCTCTCGTGCAGGTCGACCAGCCCGCCGACAGTTCGAAGCGACAGCGGCCGGCGGTGACTCGCGCCGTGGCGCACGTAATCCTCCTGGATGCGGACCAGGACGCTGGCTACCCGGTAGACCGACTGGGCCCGCTGCCGCAGGGCCCGGATCAGCCAGGCCGCCTCCTGCCACTGGCGGGCGAGTGAACCGCCGTCCGTCCCGCCGCCGGGATGCGCCCGCGCTGCGAGGTACCCCGCCCGGTCCGCATAGATCCGCGGAAAGCACGCAGGGTTGAGCTCAATCCTCCAGCCATCGGCACTCGGCGTTGCGACGATGTCCGGGGCGCCGAGGAATTCGCGCCGGCTGGCAAACGCCAGACCGGGTCTCGGATTCAGCGACCGCAGCTCTGCCAGCAGCGCCCGGAGGTTCTCGATCGAAACACCGACGATGACACAGAGCTCGTCATCGGCGCCTTCGCCCACAAGGTCGAGATGATCGAGCAGGAGGAGCATCTTCGGGGAGTCGGACTCGCGGAACACCAGTTGAAGCCGCAGGCACTCGGCCAGCGACCGGGCGCAGACCCCGGGCGGGTCGAACGTCTGCAGCTGCCCCAGGACACGCAGCACATCGGCCACCGTCGTCCGTGACAACTCCGCGATCTCAAGGGGGTCGAAATCGGCGAGGTAGCCGCTTGCGTCGACCAGGTCGATCAGAAGATCCGCGATCGCCCGGTCGTCCGGCGGCAGATCGACGTTCGCCTGCTCTGCCAGGTGTGCGCGAAGGTCCGGCTGGCCCGCCTCCAGCTCGTCCGTGAACGAGGCCCGCCCGCCTGATGGACGGGCCCACACGACGCCGGTGTCCGACCAGGAGTCGAGCGCTGCCGCCTTGCGGTCCCCATGGTCCGGTTCGGCTCGGTCGAGGAGCGGATTCGAGGCGAGCTGCTCGTCCACGTACCGATTCAGATCAGCGCCCGCGTGCTGCAGGAGCCGGACCGATTCCAGCAGTTGCGGGGTCATCGTGAGTCGCTGGCTGATACCGATCCGGAGACCGGGGGCGGCACGCACGGGCGACCTTACATGCGAAAACGGTCGCCGAGGTAGACCCGTCGAACGTCATCGTTGGCAACGATGTCGCGGGGCGGACCGTGGCACAGGACCCGGCCATCGTGGAGTACGTAGGCGCGGTCAACGATGTCCAGCGCGTCCCGCACGTTGTGATCCGTGATGAGCACGCCGATGCCACGGTCGCGGATATGCATGATCAGGTTCCGCATCTCGCCCACGAAGATCGGATCGATCCCGGCGAGCGGCTCGTCCAGCAGGAGGTAACTGGGGCGGCACGCCAGGGCCCGTGCGATCTCGACCCGGCGCCGTTCACCGCCGGAAAGCACGAGCGCCGAGGCCTTGCGTATGTGCAGCAACGAGAAGTCGGTCAGGAGCTCGTCGAGCGTCTGCTCACGACGCGACACCACGGGTTCCACCGTTTCGAGGGCGGCTCGGATGTTTCCCTCGACCGACATGTTGCGAAAGATCGAGGGTTGCTGAGCGAGATAGCCGATGCCGTGCCGTGCCCGACGGTAGAGCGGCCAGCGGGTGATGTTGTGGCCGTCCAGCCGGATGGAGCCCGAGTCGGTGGGTCGCAGCCCTGCCAGCAGATGAAACGTGGTGGTCTTGCCGGCACCGTTGGGACCTAGCAGTGCGACGGCTTCGCCCCGGGCCAGTCGCAGGGAGACGTTGCTGATCACCAGGCGTTTTCGAATCCGGTGGGTCAGGTTCTCGGCGATGAGGCCCTCGCTTCCCTGGATCACCTTGAGCGGTGCCGCCGCGCGATCTGTCACCGTGCGGCGTCCTCGTCGTCGGCGGTGCCGAACTGCAGCGACGGCCGCTCGTCCCCCTCGCCGGTCACCTGGCTGGTCCCGTTCACCAGATCGATCGTGAGGATCGCCCCGCGCAGCAGATTGCCATCGCGCTCCAACTCCACCTCGCCGGTGAGGGTGATGACCCCGGCAACGAGGTCGTAGCGCCCGGCGTCGCCGCGGGCCCGTTCCGCCGCGGTCTCGTAGATCACGCCACCCGTCGCCTCGATCAGCCCGATCTGGTCCACGGACCCGTCCTCGCTGCGGATTGCATGGGCGACGAACTGTTCCGCCCGGAGGGTCCGTCCCGTCTGCCGGGCCACCGCATTGCCGACCGCGGTGGCCACTGCGGCCTCCTCGTTCCATTCGAGCGTGTCCGCAGTGATCTCGGTCGGACCGAAATCGTGCCCGTCTTCCGCCCGGACGGTCGTTCCCAATGGCGCAAGAATGGTGCCGGCGGCCACCACGGCCGCGCAGAGGAGGGAAAGCCGGAATGGCACCGCTAGGAGTCGCCGCCAGGGTTCAACTGGAGCTGCGGCCGGCCGGTGAAGGTGAGCGTTCCGGACAGGGTGTCGAACCGGAAACCACCGGCGCGTACGGTACCCCAGGGTCCCGCCACGCGCACGGGCTCGGCACCTTCCACGAGGCCCCGGTCCGGGAAATAGGCAGACGATCTGGTTTCGAGCACTGTCCCGTCCTCGGTATCCATGCGCACACCGCCGGACATCACCATGCGGCGTGCAGACGTCTCGTATCGGCCTTCGCCAGCCGTGAGGGAGACTTCTCTTGTACCAGAAAAGAACCGGGCGCGGAGGTCATCCAGACGGACGACCTCCGCGTCGCCGGAATCCTCGAATACCTGGGCCGCGGTGACCCGGTACCGGCGACCCTCGATGTCGGTCCCGACCAACCGAGCGCCCGACATGACGTGGCGCGGCGCGGACGAGGAAGCCCCCGGCACACCCTCGACGCCGGGGGGACGGCCCGTATCCCACAGCATAATCATCACGATTGAGCCCAGCCCGCCCAGCAACAGCAGCAGCTTGATCGCCCGCAACACGTGCGGGCGCGAACGGGCGGGCGGGCGGTGGTTGCGGCGGCGCTGGCTGTCCCAACCGTGCGGGAATACGGCCGGGGGCCCGGAGGCGGCCACTATGCGATTCCGGCACGGAGGCAGTCGTGCATGTGGATCACGCCGCTCGGGAGCCCATCCTCCGTCACGAACAGGCTCGTGATGCCGCGCTCGTTCATCTTCGCAAGCGCCTCGCCCCCGAGGGCTTCCGCTGGGATCGTGGCCGGGTTCCTGGTCATGATGTCGCGGGTGAGCCGTTCGAGGAGATCGGGCGCCATGTTCCGGCGGAGGTCGCCGTCGGTGACGGCACCGGTCAGCCGGCCGTCTGAGCCGGTGACGCCGGCACATCCGAGACCCTTTTCCGTCATCAGGAGGAGGGTTTCGCGCATCGGGGCGCGTTCGTCGACCAGCGGGAGGGCCGGGCCGGTGTGCATGAGGTCGGCGACCCGAACGAGTCGGGCACCGAGCCGGCCCCCCGGATGCAGGCCGCGAAATTCCTCGGCCGTGAAGCCGCCACGCTCCAGCAGCACGGCGGCGAGAGCGTCGCCGGCGGCGATGGCCAGGGTCGTGGAAACCGTCGGGGCGAGCCCGATGGGGCAGGCTTCGGGGACGTCTGGCAGGACGATGGCGGCGTCCGCCGTCGTGGCCAGCGTGCTGGTGGCGACGCTGGTGATGGCGACGAGCGGAATCCGGAAGCGGCGCACGTAGGCCAGCAGATCCGACAGTTCGGCGGTTTCGCCGGAATTCGAGAACGCCAGCACCGTATCGGTCGGTGCGATCATGCCGAGGTCGCCGTGGCTGGCCTCGGCGGCATGCACGAAGTAGGCCGGCGTGCCGGTCGAGGCCAGTGTGGAAGCAACCTTGCGGGCGATGTGTCCGGACTTGCCCATGCCGGTCACGATCACCCGCCCCTGGGTTGCTGCAAGGACGTCGGCGGCAGCCTGGAATGCCGGTCCGATCGCGGCCGCAAGCACCCCCAGTCCCTCGGCCTCGGCCTGCACCACCCGGCGGGCGATGGCGAGGTCGGAGGTGTGCGCGGGCCGTGGGCCGTCTGCCGCCCTGCTCATCGCGGAGGTCATGTCACGGGCGATTGGGGTACATGTCGTGCGAGAACGGGTCTGCGTCGGCCCACCCCATGAGATCCAGGGTGACCCGGGCGGGCAGGAACTCGAAACACTGGAGCGCGAGATCCTGGCGGCCTTCGCGCGCCAGCATGTCGTCGAGGATGCTGCGAAGCCGGTGCAGGTGCAGCACGTCGGTTGCGGCGTAGCGCTGCTGCTGGGGCGTCAGTGTCTCCGCGCCCCAATCGGTCTGCTGCTGCTGCTTGGAGATGTCGACGCCGAGGAGCTCCTTGCAAAGATCCTTGAGGCCGTGGCGATCGGTATAGGTCCGTGCGAACCGGGAAGCGATCTTGGTGCAGTAGTTGGGGTACGACCGGACTCCGAGGTGATGCTGGAGCGTCGTCATGTCCGCCCTGGCAAAGTGGTACAGCTTTAGCGTGTCACGGTCCTCCAGCAGGGCCTTGAGGCGGGGCGCCTCGTAGGCGCCCCGGCGGAAGCGGACCAGGTGCACGGTGCGATCGCCGGCCGAGACCTGCGCGAGGCAAAGCCGGTCCCGGGCCGCGGCGAGTCCCATCGACTCGGTGTCGACCGCCGCCCCGTCGGGAAACGTCAGGCCGGAAGGCAGATCACCTTCGTGGAAATGGATGTCCATGGGACGCGAACTCCGGTAGCCGGAGGAAGCTCAGTGTAGAGCCTGCCGGGGGGACGTGACGAGACGGCCGCCGCGGCCTCGGCCGGCCCGAACCCTTCCCGGAAGACCGATGGAGAGCCCCGGCCAGACTAAGCTGCGACGGATGGCAGGCCCGCCAATGCCATCGCGAGCTCCCCTTCGTCGTAGGCCTGATCGGTCAGGTCGCCGGCGAAGTAGTCGCTGTACGCCTGCATGTCGAAGTGGCCGTGGCCGCACAGGTTGAAGAGGATCGTGCGCCCGGCCCCGGCGGCGCGGCACTTCATGGCTTCGTCGATGGCCCCCTTGACGGCGTGCGTCGCTTCCGGGGCCGGGACGATCCCCTCGGTGCGGGCGAACTGCACCCCGGCGGCGAAACACTCCTTCTGGTGGTAGGCGCGGGCTTCGATCAGGCCGAGGTGGTGTAGGTGGCTGACGAGCGGAGCCATGCCGTGATAACGCAGGCCGCCCGCGTGAAATCCCGGCGGCACGAAGGTCGAGCCCAGCGTGTGCATCTTCACGAGCGGCGTGAGATGCCCGGTGTCGCCGAAGTCGTAGGCGTACTTGCCCCGGGTCAGCGAGGGACATGCCGCCGGCTCGACCGCAACGATCCGGACCTTGGGGCCGCCGCGCAGCTGCCGGCCGAGAAACGGATTCACCATCCCGGCAAAGTTGCTGCCCCCGCCGGTGCAGCCGACCAGGATGTCCGGGTAGTTCCCGGCCATGTGCATCTGTTCCAGGGCCTCCTGCCCGACCACCGTTTGATGCAGCAGGACATGGTTGAGGACGCTGCCGAGCGAGTACTTGGTGTCCTCGTTCTGGGCCGCCACTTCCACGGCTTCCGAGATGGCGATCCCGAGGCTCCCGGTCGAGTCTGGGTGCTCCTCGAGCACCGCGCGGCCGGCCTGCGTCTCCGTGGACGGGCTCGCGACGCAGCGCGCCCCGTAGCTCTCCATCATCGCCTTCCGGTAGGGCTTCTGCTCGAAGCTCACCCGGACCATGTAGACGTCGATGTCCAGTCCGAAGAGGCTGCCCGCGTAGGCCAGTGACGACCCCCACTGGCCCGCGCCGGTTTCCGTCGCGATGCGCTTGGTGCCGGCGTCCTTGTTGTAGAACGCCTGCGCCACCGCCGTGTTTGGCTTGTGGCTGCCGGCCGGGCTCCCGCCTTCGTACTTGTAGTAGATCTTGGCGGGGGTATCGAGGGCTGCCTCGAGCCGCCGGGCCCGGTATAGCGGACTGGGACGCCACTGGCGGTAGATCTGCCGCACCGGTTCGGGGATCTCGATGTCGCGTTCGGTCGAGACCTCTTGGCCGATCAGGGCCATCGGGAACAGCGGAGCGAGATCGTCCGGCCCGATGGGCTGGCCGGTTCCGGGGTGCAGGACCGGCGGCAGGGGTTCCGGCAGGTCCGCCTGGATGTTGTACCAGGACCGCGGAATGCGGTCCTCTGCCAAGACGTACTTCACGGTGTCGCTCATGGTGACCCAACTCTCCACAGAAGGCTGCTCGCCGCCGCGCGCCCGCCGTGCTGCAGGGACCGGCGAGGCGGCGCCGGTCCGGCGGGCGCCCCCGTCCAGCCGCACGCACGAACCGCGGCAGTGCGCCGCCAGTTTACGGTTCTTCGGCTCGCAGGACCGCCAGCATAGCGGATTGGGGAATCTCGACGTTCCCGATCTGGCGCATGCGTTTCTTGCCGGCTTTCTGCTTCTCGAGGAGCTTCCGCTTGCGCGTGACGTCACCTCCGTAGCACTTCGCGGTGACGTCCTTGCGGAGCGCCGCGATGGTCTCGCGCGCAATGATCTTGCCCCCGATGGCCGCCTGCAGCGATACCTTGTACAGCTGGCGCGGGATCAGGCCCTTGAGCTTGGTGCAGAGGGCCCGCCCGCGTCCTTCCGCCCGGCTTCGGTGGGCAATGAACGACAGGCTGTCGACCGATTGCCCGTCGACCAGGATGGCGACCCGCACCAGATCGCCGGCCCGATAGTCGTCCAGTTCGTAGTCGAAGGAGGCGTAACCGCTGGTCGCGGACTTAAGGCGGTCGTAGAAGTCGAACACCACCTCGTTCAGGGGCAGGGCGTAGACGACCATCGCGCGGCTGCCGACGTAGGTCAGATCGGTCTGCGCGCCGCGCTTCTCCGTGCAGAGCTTCAGGACGTTGCCGAGGTACTGGTCGGGCACCAGGATCGTCGCGCGGATCCAGGGCTCCTCGACCGACCGGATGCGGCTCTGGTCCGGCCAGTCGACGGGGTTGTGCAGTTCGATGTCGCGGCCGTCGGTCAGACCCAGGCGGTACACCACGCTCGGTGCCGTGGTCACCAGGTCGAGGCCGAATTCGCGCTCCAGGCGCTCCTGGATGATCTCGAGGTGGAGCAGTCCCAGGCACCCGCACCGGAAGCCGAGACCCAGGGCAGCGCTCGATTCCGGTTCGTAGTGGACGGAGGCGTCGTTCAGATGCAGCTTCCCGAGTGAGTCCCGGAGGTGGCGGTAGTCGCTGGCGTCGGCGGGATACAGGCCGCAGAACACGACGGGAACCGACTCCCGGAAACCCGGCAGCGGCACATCGGCCGGCCGGCGGGCATCGGTGACGGTGTCGCCGACCTGCGTATCGGACACCTGGCGGATGGATGCGGTGAAGAACCCGACCTCGCCCGCGGCCAGCGCCTCGGTGGGACGCGGCATCGGCTCGAAGATGCCGACCCGATCGATCTGGTAGTCGGCGCCACTGGCCATCATCCGGATTTTCTGGCCCGCTTCGAGAACGCCGTCGACAACCCGCACCAGGACCATCACGCCGAGGTAGGTGTCGTACCAGCTGTCGACCAGCAAGGCGGCCAGGGGCGCATCGGGTGCGGTGACCGGCGGCGGGATGCGTTCCACGATTGCGTCGAGCAGGACATCGATCCCGGCACCGGTCTTCGCCGACACGCTCAGCGCGGTAGCACTGTCCAGCCCGATGGTGTCCTCAATCTGGGTCCGCACGCGGTCCTCGTCCGCGGCGGCGAGATCGATCTTGTTGAGTACGGGAATGATCGTGTGGTCGTTGTCGACCGCCAGGTAGGCGTTCGCGATCGTCTGCGCCTCGACGCCCTGGGTGGCGTCCACGACGAGGACCGAGCCTTCGCTGGCGGCGAGACTGCGGCTCACTTCGTAGGTGAAGTCGACGTGGCCGGGCGTGTCGATCAGGTTGATGAGATAGCGGGTGCCGGCAACCTCGTGGGCGAGGCGCACCGTCTGGGCCTTGATCGTGATGCCGCGCTCCCGCTCGAGATCCATCGAGTCCAGGACCTGCGCGCGCATGGAACGGGCCTCGAGTGCGCCCGCGCGTTCGATCAGGCGGTCGGCCAGCGTGGACTTGCCGTGGTCGATGTGGGCGATCACGGAGACGTTGCGAATATGGGCGACCGGATGCGTACGCCCGGGCTCAGGCATGTCCCCCTCGAAGCTGCCCGCCCGCGCCCTTGGCGACGGCGTCGACGATGGCGTCCGCCGTGCGCTGGATCGCGGCGTCGTCCAGCGGCTGGTCCTGGGGCTGGAGCACGACCTCGATCGCCACCGACTTCATGTCGGGAGGCAGGTCGTCGCCTTCCCATACGTCGAAGACATCCACGCGGCTCACGAGCTTTGGCTCGGCCCGCGCGGCGGCACGCACCACGGTCGCGGCCGGCGTCGAGGCCGGCACGAGAAATGCGAAGTCGCGCGTCAGCGGCATCAGGCTGTGCCTTGCCAGCGCCCCCCGGTTCCCCGATTTCCGGCGGCTGGACGGCACGGCGTCGAGGAAGATCTCGGCCGCCGCCACCGGCAGGTCGAGCCCGGCGCTCCCCAGCAGCCGCGGGTGTAGCTCCCCGAACGCGGCGAGGATGGCCGGGCCGAGCGCCAGCACCCCCGAGTGGCCCGGATGGAACCATGCGGGCGCTTCCGCGCGCGCCTGCAGCCTGGCGACCGGCGCCCCGGCGGCGGCGAGGGCCGCCTCGGCGTCGGCCTTGGCGTCGAACAGGTCGACCGCCCGCACGGCCTCCGCCCAGTGGCGCGGCGCGGCGTTCCCGAAGCGCAGGCATCCGGCGGCGCGACGTTCGCCCTCCGGCGTGGCGTCTCGGTAGGCGGCCCCCACCTCAAACAGGCCGGTGTCGCGTACCCCGCGCGCCGCGTTGGCGGCGGCGGCGCTCAGCAGCGACGGCAGGATGGAGGGTCGCATCGTGTCGAGTTCGGGCGAGATCGGGTTGGCGAGCTGCAGCGACTCGTCGCCGCCCCCAAAGGCGCTGGCCAGTTCGGCACTCACGAAGGAGAACGTCACGGTCTCGTCGAGCCCCCGCGCCGTGAGCGCCGAGCGCACGCGGGCGGCCTGCACGACGGCGGGTCCGGCCGCCCGTTCCGGCAGCACACCCGTCCGTTCCACGGGCGTCTCGGGGATCGTGTCGAAGCCGTGGATCCGAAGAATCTCTTCAACCAGGTCAGCCTCGCCATCGATGTCGGGACGCCAGACGGGCGGCGTGACCTGCCAGTCCGCTGCGGCGCGCTCGACGCCGAATCCGAGCCCGTCGAGGATGGCGGCCTGGCGCTGCTCGGGCACGGTCACGCCCCCGAGGGACGCCACATGGCCGGGCCGGAAGGACACCGGCGCGGGTACCGGCGGCATCGCGCCGGCCCGGACGATCTCGCTCGCCTCCCCCCCGCACAGCTCGAGGATCAGTCGGGTCGCCTCGTGAACGCCCCAGTCCGCCGACGTCGGATCCACGCCGCGCTCGAAGCGGTAGCGCGCGTCCGAGAGGATCCCCAGGCGGCGGCCCGACCGGGCGGTCCGGACGGGATCGAACAGGGCGACCTCCAGGAAGACATTGCGCGTCTCCGCCGAGCAACCGGTTTCCTCGCCGCCCATGATGCCGCCGATGGCGCACACGTGCGCCTCATCGGCGATCACCGTGATGTCGGGGTCGAGCGCGTACGTGTTCCCGTCGAGCGCGGTCAGCGACTCGCCGGCCCGCGCCATCCGCATCCGGAGATCCCCGCTCACCTTGTCCGCGTCGAACACGTGCAGGGGCCGACCGCGATCGAGGGTGACGTAGTTCGTGATGTCAACCAGTGCGGAAATCGGGCGGAGCCCGACGGCCTGGAGCCGGCGTTGCATCCACTCCGGACTGGGACCGTTGGTCACGTTCCGGAAGTACCGGCCGGTCACCAGGGGGCAGGCGTCGCCGCGCTCGTCGAGGGCTCGAAGCCAGGCGACGGGACTCCCGTACGAGCCGGCTACGGGCTCGACGGGAAGCTCGCGCAGCCTGCCGACGCCGGCGGCGGCCAGATCGCGTGCGATTCCCCGGACGCTGGCGCAGTCCCCTCGGTTGGGCGTGAGCGCGATTTCAAGGACGGGGTCGTCGGCTCCCGCCCATGGCGCGTACGCTTGGCCGACCGGGGCGTCCTGCGGGAGCTCGATGATGCCGTCGTGGTCCTCGCCCAGTCCCAGCTCGTAGGCCGAGCAGAGCATGCCCTGCCCGGTCACGCCGCGGATCGTCTTTTCCGACAGCGTGATGCCGCTCCCCGGAATGTGCGTACCGATCGGTGCGAACACGGCCTTCATGCCGGTCCGGGCGTTGGGCGCGCCGCAGACGACCGGCACGGTGCCGCCGCCGGCGTCGACGGTGCAGACGCTGAGCCGGTCGGCGTTGGGATGGGGCCGGGCCTCCGCCACCCGGGCGACCACGAAGGGCGCCAGCGCCTCCCGGCGATCCTCCACCGCCTCGATTTCCAGCCCGATCGCGGTCAGGCGGTCGGCGATATCCGGGAGGGTGGCATCGGTCTCGAGATGTTCCCGGAGCCAGGACAGCGTGAACTTCATGGATCAAGGCCGTCCAGCAGATTGGGCCGTGCCAGCATGTCGAAGCCGTAGTGGCGGAGCCAGGCGACATCGGACTCGAAGAACGTGCGGAGATCGGGAATCCCGTATTTCAGCATGGCGAAGCGCTCGACTCCGAGCCCCCACGCGAAGCCCTGCCAAGTGGTCCGGTCGACCCCGCAGTTGTCGAGCACGCGGGGATGGACCATTCCGCACCCCATCACTTCGAGCCAGTCGCCGCCGGCACCGATCTCGAGGCCGCGTTCTGTCCGGCGGTAGCTGATGTCGACCTCGGCGGAGGGTTCGGTAAACGGGAAGTACGACGGGCGGAACCGGACCTCGACGTCGTCCCGGCCGAAAAAGGCCCGCACGAACGTGGCGATGGTGCCCTTGAGGTGGCCCATCGTGAGGTCGCGGTCGATGGCCAGTCCCTCGATCTGGTGGAACATGGGTGCGTGGGTGGCGTCGCGGTCGCATCGGAAGGTGCGGCCAGGCGCGATGATCCGAATCGGCGGCTCGCCGGCCCGCAGGGCCCGGATCTGGACGGGTGACGTGTGCGTGCGCAGGACCTTGCGTTCGCCGCCGTCAGGGGCGCGGAGATAGAAGGTGTCGACGTCCTGGCGGGCCGGATGCTCGGGCGGCATGTTGAGCGCCGTGAAGTTGTGGAAATCGTCCTCGATGTGCGGACCCTCGGCGACCCGGAAGCCGAGTTCGCCCAGGATGGCGATCATTTCGTCCAGGGTCCGCGAAATCGGATGGGCGCGACCCGGAGGCTGGCGGCGCGAGGGCAGGGTGATGTCGGCGCGCTCGGTGGCGAGACGGGACTCGAGCGCGGCATCCTCCAGCGCGGCGTGGCGTTCACGCAGCGCGCTGGCCAGGCGTTCCTTGACGGCGTTGAGATGCTGGCCGGCGCCGCGGCGCTCGTCTCCCGGCAGGCTGGCGACGGAGCGAAGCATGCCGTTGAGCTCGCTCTTCCGGCCGAGCGCGCGGATGCGCACGGCCTCGAGGTCGTCCGGGTCTGCGGCGGCCTGGACGGCCGCGAGCAGCTCTTCCTCGAGTGCGGCGGCCTGGGAAAGGAACGTGCTCATCGGGCCCTTCCGGCGCATGGCCCGGTTGCTGGGCGGGGTCGGGTCAGCGCGCCTCGAGGGCGGCTTGCGCCTGCTTGACCACGAGGCCGAAGGCATCCGGGTCGCGCACCGCGAGATCGGCGAGGACCTTGCGGTCCAGCTCGACGCCCGCACGGCCCAGTCCGTTGATCAGGTCGCCGTACCGCAGCCCGTGCGTCCGGGCGGCGGCGTTGATGCGCTGGATCCACAGGCTCCGGAAGTCCCGCTTGCGGGTCCGGCGATCCCGGTACGCGTACTGGAGGTTCTTCTCGACGCGCTGGACCGCGGCGCGGTACGTGTTCTTCTGACGGCCCCGGGCGCCCTTGGCTGCCTTGATGACCCGGCGGTGGCGTCGGCGCGTGGTGACGCCGCTGGTGACGCGTGTCATGGATGAGGCCTCGGCTCAGGAGTTCCGGAGCAGGTGGCGCTTGATGTAGCGCGCATCGGCGGGCGACGCGGTCGTGGTGCCCCGCGCGGTCCGGATGAACTTGTTGGTGCGCTTGATCATGCCATGCCGCTTGCCGGCGAAGTTCCGGCGCACCTTGCCGGTGCCGGTCAACCGGAACCGCTTCATCGCGGAGCGCTTGCTCTTGATCTTTGGCACGGGCCAACACCTCGCGGAGCAGGCCGATCCGGCCGGCCCCAGCACGGTCCCTGCAGTGGAAGAAGCCGCACGGTACAAGTGCCCCGCGTCTTCTGCAACCGTCCGATCCGGGTCGGCGCGCGCGGCCGGTCGGGTATGCTTCCGCCCCTGCTGACAGCCCCCCGGAGGACGATGCATGGCGAAGCCCCTTCCCAACTACGTCGCAGGTGAATGGCGCGTGGCGACGACGACGGTGCCCAATGTCAACCCGTCGAACACGGACGATGTCATCAACGAGCACTGCTTTGCGACCGCCGACGACACCCGCGCAGCGGTGGAGGCCGCCCGCGCCGCGTTTCCCGGCTGGGCGCGCACCACGCCGCAGCAGCGGCACGACGTACTCCGCCGGGCGTCCGACGAGATCTTCGCCCGTCAGGAGGAGCTGGGCCGGCTGCTCGCCCGGGAGGAAGGCAAACCCTGCCCGAAGCCGCGGGCGAGGTCGGCCGCGCGGGCCAGATCTTCGATTTCTTCGCCGGCGAGACGCTTCGTCTGGCCGGCGAGAAGCTTCCGTCAGTCCGACCCGGTGTCGAGGTGGAGATCACCCGCGAGCCGCTGGGCGTGATCGGCGTGATCACGCCGTGGAACTTTCCGATTGCGATCCCGGCGTGGAAAATCGCCCCGGCGCTCTGTTACGGCAACACGGTCGTCTTCAAGCCGGCGACGCTGGTGCCCGGTTGCGCCTGGGAGCTCACCGACATTCTGGTGCGCGCCGGCCTGCCGGAGGGCGTGCTCAACCTGGTGGTGGGACGCGGGGCCGAAGTGGGCGAGACGCTTCTCACCAGCGACGGTGTGGACGCCGTCACGTTCACCGGCTCCGTCGACACCGGGGGAAGGGTCGCCGCGGCGTGTGCCGCGCGCCGCGCGAAATTCCAGCTGGAGATGGGCGGCAAGAATCCACTCGTGGTGCTGGACGATGCGGATCTGGACACCGCTGTGGAGTGCGCCGTGAACGGGGCGTTCTTCTCGACCGGCCAGCGATGTACCGCTTCCTCGCGCCTGGTGGTGACCGAGGGAATCCATGATCGCTTCGTCGAGGCGGTGACCGGCCGGCTTGCGGGACTGGTGGTGGACGACGCGCTCAAGGACGGCACGCACATCGGACCGGTGGTGGATGAATCGCAGCTCGAGCAGGACCTGGAGTACCTCCGGATCGGCACGGCGGAGGGGGCCCGCCTGCATTTCGGCGGCGAGCAGCTGACCCGGGCCACCCCGGGCCACTATCTCCAGCCGGCCCTGTTCACGGAGACCACGCCCGGCATGCGGATCAATCGCGAGGAGATTTTCGGCCCGGTCGCCTCGGTCATTCGAGTGGCCGACTACGACGAGGCCCTTCAGGTTGCGAACGATACGGCGTTCGGGCTGTCGTCCGGGATCTGCACGACAAATCTGAAGCACGCGAGTCACTACCGCCGGAACGCGGAAGCTGGCATGGTCATGGTGAATCTCCCGACGGCGGGCGTCGACTACCACGTGCCGTTCGGGGGCAGGAAGGGATCGTCCTATGGTCCGCGCGAGCAGGGACGTTATGCGGCCGAGTTCTACACGACGGTCAAGACGGCCTACGTTGCGTAGGGCGGCGATCGGCGCCGCGGTCCTGGTGGCCGCGGCGCTGGTCGGATCGTTCGGTGCGGCCGACCAGACCGCGCCTGAACTCGATGGCCTGTTCGCGGCCCTCAGGGCCAGCACCGACCCGCACGATGCGGTCAAGATCGAACTGCAGGTTTGGGGGTTGTGGCTGGAGCATCCTGATTCGGAGACGCGCGACATCATGCGCCGCGGCATCCGGTCCATGCAGGCCGGCGACTACCGGCTGGCGCTTGCCGCCTTCGATGAGTTGGTCGAACGGAATCCCGACTTCGCGGAGGCATGGAACAAGCGGGCCACCCTCCACTACCTGATGGGTAACGACGAGGCATCGGTGGCCGACATCGTCGAGACCCTCGAACTGGAACCCCGGCACTTTGGCGCGCTGTCCGGGTTGGCCCTGATCTACGAACGCAACGGCCAGCCGGCCGCCGCCGCCAGCGCCCTGCGCCGCGCGCTCGCCGTACACCCGCAGATGGGCGGCGGCGAGCGGCGCCTCAAGCTGCTCGAGGACGAGGCTGGACCCTCCATCTAGACGCAGACCGCGGCCGTCCCGCACGATCGGCAGGCCGTCGCCGCACGGGCCGCAGCGCGTGGTAGGCGGCAGTGGCACGGCAGGTCACGTGAAGAAATGCTGCTGACGCACCCGGCGGGGAATAGACCGGGTGGCCGGGACGCCCCAGTACGCTGGTGTGCCAGCGGACCTGTCCGAGAGGAAATGCCGGCGCCCCGTGCATGTTCTGCCGGTCGGGGAGAAACCTTGGCTCCGGGTCTCACCATGCCGCCAAGTGAACCGGTCTGCGTCCCGCAGCCCCTCCCTCATGTGGGGTCGCCACGACGGCCGGTGTGTTGGCGGCCGATGTCTGCGATTCCTTCTTATCCGCCTTTGCAATCCGGTCCCTAGCCAGCCTGGCAGCACCGCCTCATGAGCGGGGTGGAAACTCCCGTCGCAGACCGACGTGCCAATTGGTATTGGGCGGTAGCGTATGGCACCGTCGCAATTGGACATTGCGCTCTGCAGCGGCAGGTGCTTCTGGGGTGACGCATGCGCGTCGGAGACCGCAGAAAGAAGGGGAGCGCAGCGTTCCGCGCTCCCCTTCAGCGGGCTTGCTCAGGCTGCCCGGACGTAGCCGTACCGCGTGTTGGACGGTACTCCGCCTTCTGCACGGAACTGTTGCGCCAGTTGCGCGAGCTTGTCCTCCGAGTAGTCCGGCATCGTCGGCATGTCGGCGGCTGACTCGACGCCGACGTTGTAGAGGCGTGCCGCGTTGAGCCCGAAGATTGCCTGCTTGGTCAGACTGTTCGGCCCACCCAGTGACGGCAGGTTGTATTTCGCCTGCATGTCCTCAGGCACCTCCAGGCGGCGCATGGCTTCGATTTGCCACTGCGGCGAGCCGTAGAAGACGCTGTCCGTCCCCCAGATCACGTGGTCGGCGCCCATGTCACGAACCAGCGTGCCGATCAGGGCGGCGGAGAAGCGCGGGTGCGCCACGGCAGAATTCGCAAACGCGGTTCCGATCTCGCCGTAGACATTGTCGAGCCCGTGCTCCATCACGGCGCGGGTCATGTCGGTCACCCACTTGATTTCGCCACCGGACTCCTCGAATTCCTTCCATGCCTGGTCCGGCAGCTCGAGGAACGGCCGCAATCCCGAGTGATAGATCACGAACTTCATGTCGGGCCAGTCCTTGGCCGCCTTCGGAAGGTCGTCCATGGTTGCGTGCTGCCACACGCCGGGGAACGACACCTCGTAGTCGGGCGGCAGCAGGCCCTTGTGGATGCAGATGACGTCGATGCCTCCCTTCAACGATTTCTCGTAGAACGGGTACATCAGCTCTTCGTCGTCCAGCCGCCACGGGAACTTAGACGGGGAGAGCGGATCCCCGATCGTGTACGACTTCCACGAATCGGGACGCCACTCGGCGATGGCCTGGTCGACCGCGTCCATCCAGCCGGGCTGACCCGGCGTGATCACGATGTGCGACAACATCCGGCGCGAACCGGCGAAGTCGTTCACGAGCTCCCGCGCCGCCACCATCTGGTCGTGGTGCAACATCCACCAGGTCGGGTCGTCGAACGGCGCACCTGAGATCAGGGCTACCTTGGTGTCGCTCGTGTACCAGATCTCGCGGACGTAGTTCTCGAACTTGTAGCGCGCAAGGGTAAGGCCCTCGTCCTTAAGCTTCGGATTCCAGTGCTCAGAGGCAAATTCACCCAGACCAAGAATGGCCTCGTGACCGAAGTCGTCGCGGAGGAAGTGCGTCTGGGCATCCAGGATGAACTGGCCAGCCAACTGCGCATCACGCACGTTCATCATCGCAGCGTCGCGGGCCTCGGCCGGATTGACCTGGAAGACGCCGCCACCGTAGATCTCGTTCATGGCAAGGAATGCCGCCGCCATGCCGCAACTCGTGTTGAGAAATGCGCGCCGGCTCATACCGAGGTGCTTCGCGTTTTCGTCAGCCAGGTCCAGAATCCGTTGTTCTACGCGTTTCTGGATGTTCGTTTGTCTGGGGGGCAAATACTCGCCGTTGGAGACAATCTGGGTCGGCACTGGCAGACCGACATCGAGTTGCTCGGCCCCTTCGACCAGCGCTTGTTCACGTTCACTCAGCCATGTGTGGGACATACCTGCTTCTCCTTCGCTTCCACGTCATGGCGACGACGTGACAAGCTTCATTGCAAGACTACTGACAATATATGCTAGATATATCTGCCTGCGGTTCAACTGCTGCAAGCGACGGGACCGGCCCGGTCCATCCGATTCAGGCCCGTGCCCCGTCCGGCGGCGGCCCCGCGCGGAATTGCGGCTACCTGGGGGCCGGCACCAGGAACGCCCTGAAGTCGTTCACATTGGTGCGGGTCGGGCCGGTGATCACGAGATCGTCGAGCGCCTCGAAGAAGCCGCCGGAATCATGCGTGTCGAGCAAGTGGCGGGCATTGAGCCCGCGCTCGGCGGCGCGCGTCAGGGTGCTCGGGTCGATGTGGGCTCCGGCATGGCTGCCCCTGCCGTCGATCCCGTCGGTATCGCATGCGAGTCCGTAAACATTGACTCCGTCGAGCGCCAATGCGGCCGCGAGCAAGAACTCGGTGTTCCGTCCGCCATTGCCGTTCCCCTGCAAGGTGACGGTCGTCTCGCCGCCGGAGATCAGGGCGAGCGGCGGCCGCGCCGGCTGGCCGGCCTCCAGCACGTGCCGCGCGATGGCTCCATGCATCGTGCCGATGTCGCGGGCCTCGCCCTCGATTCGGTCTGACAGGAGGAGCGGGCGAAACCCGGCCGAGCGGGCACAGCGCGCCCCGGCGCGAAGGGCGTCCCGAGGTCGGACCAGGATGCGATGCGAGGTCCTTGCTAGGTGCGGATGGGATGCCTCGGGTGTTTCTGCCGACGGATTTGCGAGGATGTCTTGTACCGGTGGGGGCGGCTCAATCCCGTACCGCGCGAGGATGGCCTGCGCCTCGCCCTGGGTGCTCGCGTCGCCGAACGTCGGGCCCGACCCGACCACCGAGGGGTCATCACCCGGCACGTCGGAGATCAGCAACGTCGCCACCCGCGCCGGGGCGGCATGGAGTGCCAGCCGGCCTCCCTTCACGGCGGAAAGGTGCTTGCGGACACAGTTCATCTCGTGGATGGTCGCGCCGGAACGGAGCAGCGCGGCGGTGACCTGCTGCTTGTGGGTCAGCGTGATGCCGGGAGCTGGGGCGGCCAGCAGCGCGCTGGCTCCGCCGGAGATCAGGCACAGCAGGAGATCGTCCGGACCCAGCGCCTTCGCCTCCTCCAGGAACCGGGCGGTAGCCGACTGGCCCGCCTGGTCGGGCACGGGGTGGGACGCCTCGATGACTTCAACCCGCGGGCAAGCCACGCCGTGGCCGTACGGGGTGACCGCCAGCCCGCTGAGCGGCGCGTCCCAGGCCTCATCGGCAGCCTTCGCCATGACCGCTGCTGCCTTGCCGGCGCTCAGGATCACGGTCCGGCCGCGCGGGGGGCGGGGGAGATGCCGGACGACTAGGTGCTCCGGATTGGCCGCATCGACGACCGCATCGAACATCCGGCGAAGGGCAGCCCGGTGCTGCACGTGGGCGTCGCTACCCAACGGACGCCGAGCCGCGGGACGTGGAGCCCTCGTTCGCGTGGCCATCGTCCAGGCCCATGGCGATCTCCGTGAAGAAGCTGCGAACGATCGTGGTGCCGGCGCGCCCTGGCGGTGTGCCTTCCCAAGGGAGCGGGAGGGGCGCGTAGAGGTCTTTCGCAAGTGTGGCGCCCGAGGGTACCAGCCCGCCCGTCCGCCCCGGGCCCGGCCCGGAGGACAGCCTGTGCCGGATCTGGTGCTGGCTCCTCAGCGTCATCGCCCGGTCCTCAGGTCGTCGGTCGGTCACCGGCGGAGGTGTCCGACGCAAGGCAGGGAGAGACGATACAGCTTCGCAGCCGCCCGGGGCCTGTTTCACGCGCCGGGCGTCGATGGTAGATGGTAGGCATTCGTCGGTCTGCAGGGACTGGCTCTGTCCAGTGCGATGGCCGGCCGTCCGCACCGGATGAGTCGCCGTGGTACCGTTTAACGCCGATTCCCGGCATGCTACGGTCCGGGCTCACCGGCTCGGCCCCACGCTCGGACTGCTTTTCCTGCCGGATCGGCAGCGGGGGCGGTCCGTCGCGTGGCGACGCGGCTGCGGCGGATCCCTCTCGCGTCGCCGGCCGGCTGGCGGCGCAGCGGTCGGACGCTGGGGCCTAGTCTCCGAGTTATACTGACTTAAATCCTGTAATACCGACAACTTGGGACGATAGCGACGATGCGGCTTGCGACGGTCACCCTCGACGACAAGTACGAACTCAATGATGGACGGGCCTTTCTCAGCGGCACCCAGGCGCTTGTCCGGTTGCCGCTGGTCCAGCGTCGTCTTGACCAGGCGGCCGGGCTTGACACGCGAGGGTACATTTCGGGGTACCGCGGCTCTCCGCTGGGCATCTACGACAAGGCGCTGTGGAATGCGCGGCGGTTCCTCGAGCGGGGCGGCATCCACTTCAACCCCGGCTTGAATGAGGACCTGGCCGCCACGGCGATCTGGGGCACGCAGCAGATCGGCCTGGTGACCAGGCCGAAGCACGACGGCGTGTTCGGCATCTGGTACGGCAAGGGTCCGGGGGTCGATCGCACGGGCGACGCCTTCCGGCATGCGAATTCGGCGGGAACATCTCCCCACGGCGGGGTGCTGGCACTGCTCGGCGACGACCATCTGGCCAAGTCGTCCACCATCGCGCATCACAGCGAACTGGCCATGGTGCATGCGCAGATTCCGGTCCTCAATCCGGCGAATGTCCAGGATCTCCTGGATTTCGGACTGCGCGGCTGGGCGATGTCCCGCTACAGCGGACTTTGGGTGTCGATGAAGTGCATCACCGCGACCATCGACAGTTCGGCCTCGGTCTACGTCGACCCGGAACGGGCCACGTCAGTCATCCCCGACGACTTCGACCTGCCGGACGGCGGGCTTTCCATCCGCTGGCCGGATGACATTCACCTCCAGGAAGAACGGATGATCGCGCATCGTCTGCCCGCTGCGCAGGCGTTCGCACGGGCAAACGGCATCGACACGCTGGTGTGGCGCGGGGCAAACGATCGAATCGGCATTGCCGCCACGGGCAAGGCATTCGCAGAGGTGCGGGAGGCGCTCGCGCTTCTTGGCATCGACGCCGCCCGTGCGGAGGCGCTCGGGCTTCGCCTCTGGAAGGTGGGCATGAGCTGGCCGCTGGAAGAAGTGGGCGCCAGGGCATTCCTCGACGGGCTCGAGGAGGTCATCGTCGTGGAGGAGAAACGGGCACTCGTCGAGACCCAGCTCAAGGACCTTGCATTCCACCTCGCGCAGCGGCCGCGCCGGATCGTGGGCAAGACCGACGACGAGGGCTTCTCCCTCATCCCGGCCACCGGGGAACTGACGCCCGCCATCGTCGCCAAGGCGCTATCCCCGCGCCTCGCACGGCTGGGCGCTTCCGATGTGGCCGACGCTTTTGCGCGATTCGAGGGCAACATGCCGCCGCCGGGGGCCCCGGCGCCGGTTGAGCGGACGCCGTACTTCTGCTCCGGCTGCCCGCACAACAGTTCGACTCGCCTTCCCGACGGATCGATGGCCATGGCCGGCATCGGCTGCCACTACATGGCCGTGTGGGCCAATCGCAATACCCACCTCACCACGCACATGGGTGCGGAGGGTGCGAACTGGATCGGCATGGAGCCGTTCGTCGAAGAGCCGCACATCTTCCAGAACCTGGGTGACGGGACGTATCAGCACTCCGGACTGTTGGCGATTCGGGCCGCCGTCTCGGCCGGTACCAGCATGACCTACAAGGTACTTTACAACGATGCGGTGGCCATGACGGGAGGGCAGCCGCACGATGGCGCACTGACACCGGAATCGATCACCCACCAGCTGCGTGCGGAAGGCGTGCGGCGGATCGCGGTGGTCACGGACGAGCCGGAGAAGTACGGGATCGGACGGTCGTTTGCCGACGGCACCAGCCTGCATCACCGCGGCCAACTCGACACGGTGCAGAAGGAGCTGCGCTCCTGGCCGGGGGTTACGGCGCTGGTCTACGACCAGACCTGCGCGGCCGAGAAACGCCGCCGTCGCAAGCGGGGTCTCATGGAGGATCCCGACCGCCGGGCCTTTATCAATGATCTGGTGTGCGAAGGCTGCGGCGACTGCTCGAAGGCTTCGAACTGCATTTCCGTCGAGCCCCTGGAGACGGAGTTCGGGCGAAAGCGCCAGATCAACCAGTCCGCGTGCAACAAGGATTTCTCGTGCGTGCAGGGGTTCTGTCCGAGCTTTGTGACCGTGTCCGGCGTCGAGGTACGGAAGGCGCCGCCGTCGCACGACGGTGCGGTCCTCACCGATCTGGTGGCGCGCTTGCCGGCCCCGGACCAGCCGGACCTCGAGCGTCCGCACAACGTGGTCATTACGGGTATCGGGGGTACCGGCGTCGTCACGGTCGGAGCGGTCCTGGGGATGGCCGCCCACATCGAGGGAAAGGGTGTCAGCGTCCTGGACCAGGTCGGGCTCTCGCAGAAGGGCGGAGCGGTCGTCTCCGAGGTGCGGTTGGCGGCGAAGCCGGAAGACATCCATTCGGTCACGGTCGGCCGCGGCCACACCGATCTTCTCCTCGGCTGCGACATGGTGGTCGCGGCGGACGCAGAGGTCCGCGGATGCCTCAGTCCGGCGATCAGCGCTGCGGTGGTCAACGCGCATCGCGCGCCGGTCGCGGAATTCGTGCTGAATCCGGACCTGTCCTTCGGCACCCGCCGGATGATGGAACTGATCGCCGAGTCCAGCCGTGAGGATGCGACCGATTTCGTGGACGCCACGCGCCTCGCCACCACGCTGTTCGGTGACAGCATCGCCGGCAACCTGATGCTGCTCGGCTACGCCGTCCAGCGCGGCCACGTTCCGGTTGGCGTTGAAGCCATCGAACGCGCCATCGAACTCAACGGGGTCGCCGTCCGGATGAATCTCGATGCCTTCAGATGGGGACGGGTCGCGGCTGGCGATCAGGACGCGATCCGGAACATCGTGGATCCGGAGCCCGTCACGACGGACGAGCGCGAGGAGTCACTCGACCAACTGATTGAGCGCCGGGTCCAGTTCCTGACGGCATACCAGAATCGATCGTGGGCCGAGCGGTATCGCGAGACCGTGGCGACGGTGCGCACGATCGAGGCCGCGCGGGTTCCGGGTGAGGAGGCGCTGGCCGGGGCGGTGGCCCGGTACCTCTTCAAGCTCATGGCGTACAAGGACGAGTACGAGGTCGCGCGCCTCTACACGGACGGCACCTTCCGTCGTCGGATCAAGGAGGCGTTCACGGGCCGGCCGCGGCTGACGTTCCACTTGGCGCCCCCGCTGTTCGCGCCTCGGGACCCCGCCACCGGGAATCTGCGGAAGCTGACGTTCGGACCCTGGATGCTGCCGGTGTTTCATGTGCTGGCCCGGCTGCGGTTCCTGCGGGGGACGCCGTTCGACCCGTTCGGCTGGACCCAGGAACGTCGGTCCGAACGGGCTGAGATCCTGCGGTACGAGCAGGTCCTGCAGACCATCGGAGAGCGTCTGAGCCCGAGCAATCATGCAGCAGCGGTCGCCCTAGCCTCCGTTCCTGAGCATGTCCGGGGCTTCGGACACGTCAAGGCCGATCACCTTGCGAGAGCCCGAGCGTTGGAGAAGGAGCTCCAGGCCGCCTTCGACGCGAAGGAAGACGTCGGAGAGAGTCAGGCCGCCTGAAGCCCCGCGGGACGGCTCGTCCCCGGAGCAGCGGGTCAGTCGGCTTGGCCGGTGGTTCCGCCGCTACGGATCACGGCCCGCGCCGCCGAGTAGCCCGACCGGATGGCCCCTTCGATCGTTGCCGGAAGGCCCGTGTCGATCCAGTCCCCGGCCAGGAACACGTTGGCAAACGCGCTGCGGGTTGTCGGACGGCGCAGCACTTCCGTCGGGGTCTGGGCAAAGGTGGCGCGTCGCTCCTTGATCACCCGGTAGGTCGGCATCGTTTGCGGGTCGCGGTCCAGTGCCGCGGCAACGTCGTTCCAGGTCCTGCGTGCGATTTCCTCGGCCGAGGCCTCGGCAATGGCATCGGCGGCACTGATGGTGATCGACGCCACGTTGCCCCGGACGAACAGCCACTGCGCGGTGCCCCCGATCAGGCCGAGAAACGGCGACATGGCGGGGAGCGCGGCGGGCTCTGGGAGCGCAAAATGCGCGTTGACAATGACATGGCTCGCTTCGGGGACGGTCAGCGCCGGCAGCAAGGCGCCTGTTGCCGCGGGCGGCAGTGCGAGGACCACCCTGTCCCCGTCGTTAAGCGGCACCGATGCGTCTCCAAATTCCAGTAGCCGCGCCCGCCCGCCCTCGTGCTGGATCTGCCCCAGTCGGCATCCGAACCGGAGGGTGGCGCCGGATTTTCGCAACAGTGCCAGTGCCGGTTCCACAAAGGCATTCGACAGCCCCGTCTTCGCCACCCGCGGTCGGCAGGCTGCCTCCCCTTTTGCGAACGTGTCCCGGAACACCGGCCAGAGCAGACGGGCTGCCCCCGTTTGGGCCGGCGTGTTCAGTACCGCGACGGCGAGCGGCTCCCAGAAACGCCTGAACAGGACGCTGTCCTGCCCGACGCAGTCGGTTACGGTCCGGCTTCCGGCCACCGCGAACCGCAGGGCAGACAGATAACTCCAGATCTTCGTACCGGGTACGCGGCGCCCGGGGCTGAGAAGCCACCACGGCAGCGGCCCGCCATTTGGCCGCAGGCACCATCGTTCACCGGTGGCAAGGTCGAGAAACGGGAAGCGCGCTGCCGGCGGACCGTGCAGCTCCTGCGAGGCGCCGATGTCGGCCAGGTAACGCATGGCTGCCTGATTGCCGCTGAGCAGCAGGTGGTTGCCGTTGTCGATCGTGCACGCGAGCTTCGCGTCCATGTACGATCGGCACCGGCCGCCGGCCTGGCCGCTTGCTTCATAGAGAACGACCGCTCGGCCAGCGCGCGCCAGCGACACAGCGGTGGCAAGCCCCGCCAGACCGGCGCCGACGACATGAACTCGGTTCACCGCTGCAACTGCTAGAGGAGACCGTACCGAAGCGCCAGGTACAGCTTCCGCGCGGGCGTCAGGCGAATGGGGTCGCCGATGTGGCTCCAGCCGCGATGCTCCAAACGGTCCAGCGTCTCGCGGTAGACCGCCATCATGAGCGCCGCCGGCCGCATCCTCCGCCATCCAAGCTCGTTCAGCAGCCGGTCCGCTTCCGCGTAGTAGCCACGGGCAACACCGGCCAGGTGGGCACAGACGGCGGGAAACCCGGGGTCATCGAGGACGGCGCTGGCCGGCCGCGTCGCGACGTGATGCCTGCGCAGCAGATCCACGGGCACGTAGAGGCGCTGCAAGGCCGCGTCCTCCTTCAGGTCTCGGAGGATGTTGGTGAGCTGCAGGGCGTTGCCCAGGTTCTCGGCGATCAGTGGTCCGGGATGCCGGGGCACGCCGAACGCATGTATCGACAGCATGCCCACCGCGCCTGCCACTTTTCGGCAGTAGCTCAGGAGGTCGGCCAGGCTATGCATCTCTACGGTGGGGGCCGCGTCGATTTCCATTCCGTCGATCACGGCAAGGAACTCACGCTGCGGCAGGCCAAAACGCTGCACGGGCTGCAGCAGCTCCTTCGTGGTCGGCCACGTCGGCTGTCCCGCATACAGGCGCCCGATCTCTTCCCGCCACGCAGCCAGCGCGCGCGCCTTGTCGTCGACCGGCCCCGGTTCATCGGCGATGTCGTCAACCTCGCGGCAGAACGCGTAGATCGCATGCATCGCCCGGCGACGTTCCGAAGGGAGCACTCGCAATCCCCAGAGAAACGACGTGCCCGACCGCGCCACCACATTGTTGACATGGGTTCTGGGCTCAGGCGCGCTCGCCGCTGCGTCGGGCTGAGGTCGCGGGTAGCGGGGCTGCGGGTTCACCTGGGGGCCTCTCCTTCGGCGCGCAAGTCCGGGTTCCTGCCCTGACGATTCGCCTCCTCTGGCGGGCTGCTTGACTGCGGGTGAGGAACGTCAGGCTCCCTCGTTCCGACCACCGCTAGGCAAACGCGGCCAGCGCGGTCCTCGAATTCCGCCGCACAGTCTCGGGGCCACACAGCATGGGCCCGGGCTTCGGCGCCACGGGGAATCCCTCCGCGGAAGACCGCCATCGCGGCGCCCATGACCACTAGTCAACCGACGACGGCCGGCTGGCCATCGCGCCGAGCCAGCGGGGAATTCTCTGGTACAAGGCTTGGCCGACTCCCGACACGCCGCAGCCAAGGAACTGGGCTTTCGTCAGTACCACCCGCTCCGCCAGCGGATCCCGTCGCCGTAATTCCGCGCTAAGGCGCTTCGCGATGGCGATGATCGTCGCGCTTTCCATCGCGAGGCGGACATCCCGGAGCTGGGACGGGAGACGACTGGCGCGAATGAGCAGCTGGTCCGTCGCATCGAGGCAGCGATTCAGCACACGGCGCAGGGCGTCCGTCGCCTGACGTCCCCCCAGCGTCGAAACATCGACCTCTGCTGCCGTCATCCAGTTCTGAGGGAGATAGACCCGGTTGAGAGCTCTGAAGTCGTCTCCACAATCCTGCAAGTGATTGACGACCTGCAGCGCGTTGCAGAGCGCGTCCGAGGCCGGGTACGTCGCCGCGGACTCCCCGTGCAGGTCGATGAGGTAGCGTCCGACGGGCGCAGCTGACAGGTTGCAGTAGCCGATCAGGTCGTTCCAGCTCTCGTAGCGCAGCTTGATTGCATCCTGCTTGAACGCACTGACCAGATCCAGGCAGTGCTGGTGCGTGACGTGTGTAGCCGCCAGGCTTCGACGGATGGCGTGGGCCGCGTGAAATCCCGGACTGGTGGTATCCGCGCCAGACACCGCGGCAGCAAAGCCTTCCAGACGTCGGATCTTGTCGTCCGGTTGCAGGTCCGGGTTGTCAGCGATGTCGTCGATGGCCCGGGCATACGCGTAGAATGTCGCGATGTGCGGCCGGAGCCGCGCCGGCAGGAGCCAGGAACCAACCGGAAAGTTCTCGTCCGCAGCGGTCTTACCGGACGGAGTTTCCATTGCGGCCGCCATTTCCTCGTTCAGCGTGTCGGGGCGCGCCCGCCCGGTTCAACCGATAATCCCGCAAAGAAGGTCCCGGGAGAAGACAGGCGCCGCCGCGGTGCCCGGCCGCCCTGGCTCTCTTTGACCAATCCCCGGCCCGCACGCAAGTCGTCGCTTCGCTCTCAAAGCGGGTCGTCGAGCGTCGGGAGGTCGTCTCGGCGCCGGCCCGCTGTGGCTGGCCGCAGCGAAGCCCCTCCCGTCCGCTCGGAAGCGTACCGGTCCGCCGTGGGGGTTACTTCGGGCCCCGTCATCTAGTGGTCACGCGCGAGCACGAAATCGGCCACCGCGCGGAGGCGGTCGGCGCGCGGTCCGAAACAGTCAAGATGGGCCAATGCCGCATCGGACATGCGGCGTGCCTCAAGGCGAGCCCCTTCCACCCCAAGTAGGGAGACG
The DNA here is from genome assembly GCA_022824395.1 of Alphaproteobacteria bacterium. Lineage (GTDB taxonomy): Bacteria > Pseudomonadota > Alphaproteobacteria > TMED109 > TMED109 > VXPW01. The sequence continues at coordinate 29,358 of JAJDZX010000030.1, read as the reverse complement.
AGTGTCGCCTTGCCGGCCTCCGCGTCCTTTGCCACGCGCTTGCCCAGGCTCTCTTCATCGCCTTCAACGTCCAGCAGGTCATCCTTCATCTGGAACGCGAGTCCGAGATCGGATCCAAAGTAGCGCAGGGCTTCGCGGGCCCGGGCATCTGCCTGCCCCAGGATCGCGCCGGCCGTCGCCGAAAACGTCAGCAGCGCGCCGGTCTTCAGCCGCATGATGTCACGGATCGCGGCCGCATCCACCGGTACATGCTCGCTTTCCAGGTCAATCATCTGGCCGCCCACCATTCCCTTCCCACCCGCAGAATCCGCGAGCGAGGCCACCAGATCAGCGCGAACGGTCGCGTCGGAGTGGGTTTCAGGCGCCGCCAGCGTCTGGAACGCCAGCGTCAACAGGGCGTCGCCGGCCAGAATGGCAGTCGCCTCGTCGAAGGCACGGTGGCACGTGGCCCGCCCGCGCCGCAGGTCGTCATCGTCCATGGCCGGGAGATCGTCATGGACCAGCGAATACGCATGAATCATTTCCACCGCGGCCCCGGTTCGCAGGCTTGCGACCTGCGGCACCTCGAAAATGCCGGCGGAAGCATCGACGATATACGGGCGAAGGTACTTGCCGCCGCCGAACAGCGCGTAACGCATCGCTTGATAAAGGCGCTCGGCACTGCCCGAGGCAGGCAAGAGGCTGTCCAGAACCGTTTCGATCCGGTCACCAAATGCGGCCAGGACGGATCCCATCTGGGTGGCCGGCGTCATCACTCGGCTCGGCGTGTTGCGGGCCGCCATTCGTCGTGCCGGAGCAGCGCCCCTTCGCACCGGACGAACGATGGCGCCACCGCGCGGGCGTCATCGTGCGCAAAGCCTGGACGGTCAACTCTGCGGATGAAGTACGCGGCGGGAGGCACTGCTGGCTGGCCGGTTCGATACTGCGTGCTACGGCGACAGCGCGGCCGGCATCCCGGCATCCGGCCGCACGACACTCTGGCCCGCCTCCGGCAAGCTGCGGCCGGGGCGATACCCGGCACGGAGCGGGCATCGCGATATACGGTCAACTGATGGCGCCCCGTACAGCAACGGCTCGTTGGGCAACGGCATTCGCGCTCGATCAGTGCTCGTCAACAAACGTAAACTAAATTACCTAGCTGGGGTCAAAATGTCAATGGGTACACGGCATTGTCAATGATACCGAGGCGGGCCGAAGTATCTCTCCGTCACGCTGGGTAAAGGGCTGGTTGACACATGCGATTGCTGCACCAACCGCCGGTGCCAGCTCCTTGGCCAGATAGTGCAATGCCGGTTCGCGAGACGGGCCAAGGGTAGGCGGGCGCCGCTCGAAAATCATGCCCGATAGCGTGCCGTCAAGGGACCGGAGCGCAGCGTGCGGCGCCATCGCGGCCGGCAGGGCGCAGCCACAGGAGCCCGGGCTGCACGGGTCGGCGTGGTGCCGAATCTCTGCTGCTGCTCCTTTCGAGCCGACACCCCGGTCTGGCGTGTACGGGGGATGCTCAATAGTTGTAACTGAGGTTTGCCCCCACGAAACTGTCGTTTTTCAGGTCACGCTGCAGGAAATCCCCTTCACCGATCTTCAGGAAGGCGGTGGCCTCCACGTTCAGTGCCCAGTTGTCCGTCAGGCGCCGGTTGAACTCGAGCGAGAGTGTCCGCGTCCCGAAATCGACGTCTTCCAGCAGTCCAATCGTGACGTCCGTGCTTTGCACGTCGTTCAACGCGTAACGGGCGCCAAGAAAGATATCGTTCTGGAAGACGTTGGTGGCCCGTTCTCCGCGTTCGTCGTAGTTCCATTCGGCCAATACGCTGAGGTCTGCGGGCGAGTCCCAGACAGCGTAGAAGGCGTATTCGCCGCCCACGACAAACGCGCTGTAGTCCTCCTCCACGTCGAAAAGGTTCCGAAAGCCGGTCCGCCTGATCGCCTCGAGCTTCAGCAGCCAGGCGTCGACGGTGATCTGAGAGTCCAGCCCAAATTGGCGGATCTGTTCATAGTGCTGCGTGAGGGCGCTGCCGGGGTTCGCCAGAAGACAGGGAAGGCAGAACGTGGGCTCGCGGTTGGTGCCGTCGAATGCGCTCAAGCCGACATCGACGAGGCCAAAGCTGTGCGTGTAGCGCACCGCCAGGTCCAGATGCTGCTCGTCAGCCGCACTCTCATACGTCACGTGCTCATCATCGATGATGAACACGGCACGCAGGCGACCGTCCGCTCCGGGAAAGGTTCGCGGCCGGTGAAACGAGAGGCCGAACAGTTCCAGCACCCCCCAGTCGCCGGACCAGGTGAGATGGGCCATCGGCTGCCCCAGTTTGATTTCCTCGTTCGGGTTCTCGATCAGGTCCACCTGATTGATGATGTCAACGAGGTGCCGGGACTCCGCGACTCCCCAAAACACCTGATCGATGCCGACCCGCAGTTCCCATTCGTTGTTGCCGGCTTCACCGAAGAGCAGCACGAAGGCCTCCCGTAGGTCGGCCTTCGTGCGGCGCGGATCGGCGCTGTCATAGCGAAAAAACGGTGCGATCGTCACGCTCTTGCCGTCTGCATCCTCGAGATACAGCTTGGGATGGAGGATCACGCCGGACGCGTGCGAGGCTTGGCGGGGATCCAGCGCCGACTCCGGGAACACCCGGGTCTCGATACCGATCCGGCCGGAGACCTCCTCGTAGGCGAACTCGGATTCTGTCCGAGCCTCCCGAGCCGTCAGTGCGACGCAGGTGCACGCGGCTGTCCAGACGGCGGACCGAAGGAGTGCCCGGGCGGACATCAGTGCGCCCGTCTCAGGCTGGTCTGCGTGAAGTCGCCGCCGTCGCCCGCTTCGAGCACTTTCATGCGCACGTCGCGCTGGCTTTCCTGGCCTTGCCGATTGCGCAGGATCATGGTTTGCCGGGCCGTGAAGTCGCCAAAGCCTTCCCCGCGTTGCTGTGCCTGCAGCGCGATCTGCAGGCCCATCACCTCGGGCGTGTGGGCGTCGGCAATTGCCGTCGAGGGGGTCGCGAGACATGCCGGCAACGCGACGGCGAGCGCCGCCAGAAGGCAACCGAACCGCGGGAAGTGTGGACGGTGCATCATGGGTTCGACCGATTGGACATGTGACGGATACATGGACGGCCGCACCGAAGTGGACCGGCGACCTGCGGCCGGCCGCAAGTCGCGGACGCAATCATAAGCGATGTCCCTTTCGGCTGTGGCCCCGCCCGAAGCCTGCGCGCCGCGGCCGCCGCGCTCCCGATAGATGCCGGCCGCTCAAGCGTTCACCCGTTCGCCGGTGCGGGGCAGTTCGTCCACGATTCCGTGGAGATTGACTCCCGCGGGCGCCAACGGGGGCGGGCGTCGTCCCGCCCGCTCGGCGTGCACGGGACACGTCAGCTCGGGTCAGGTCAATCGCGTGGTCTCAGCGGGGGAGTTCCTGTCGGCTCCGATACCCAAATTCTGGACGTGTGCGGCTCGGTATCGCCTTCATTCATTCGTCGCTGTCGTCAAAACCAGTCGAAGATATCCAGCCAATCGAGCAGTCCGCCCCCCTCGTTCTCCTCATCGGTGTCCGGCTGGGCAGGCGGAGTCTCCACGGACACGTCTTCGACAGGAGTCTCCACCGACACGTCTTCGACATCGTCATCTTCGAACCAGTCGAAGACGTCCAACATCCCCAACAAGCCTCCGTCGTCTTCCTCTTCCGCCTCCCTGAGCGCGCGGTCGCGTTCGAGCAGCTGTCGAATCTGCGGGTCGACGTCGTGGGCGGCGGCGGCATCGAGCATCGCGGCCTCGCCCCTGGAGGCTTCCGCCCCTTCCTCGACGGTCCGGCTCTCGTCCAGTTCGGACCCGGCTTCCGCCACGGCAAGCGGGGGGCGGAGCTCAAGATTGGGGGGAACCGCGAGGGGATCCTGGCGGATCACCCTGAGCGGATTGGGTGAAATCTTGCCGATTCCGAGCGTGCCCTGGAGCCGCTCGCACCCCACCAACACAACGGACGACGCGAGAACCAACAGAATGGCAAGTTTCAGATGCATTGGCTGTATCAGCGGCCACGGGGGGGCGAACGGAGCCTAGCAACCACCTGTTGTAGCGGCAACGCGTGGGCGATCACGCAGAGCGCTCCCAAGGTAATGGCGATGTCCGCAACGTTGAAAGCCGGCCAGTGATAGCCCGACACGTGCACGTCTATGAAGTCAACCACGCTGCCACGCGCGACCCGGCAGATGGCGTTGCCGACTGCACCGCTTGCTATCAGCATCAGACCGGTCGCGTAGAGCCGTGCGTCGGCGCGCGCCTGCATGACCATGAGGACGACCGCGACGGTCAGTGCGAACCCTGCCAGAGCCCACTGTTGGCCGGAGCCGCCGTCGCCCAGGAAGCCGAAGCCGATGCCGTAATTGCGGACATGCACCAGATTAAGCAGAGGCCCCAACCGGATGGGGCCCGCCGGTTCCGACAGGTAGGCGATCACGCCCGCCTTGGTCAGCTGGTCCAGCGCCAGAATGGCGAAGAACAGCCAAAGTCTGGCAGAGCGCGAACTCACACGGCTTCTCGGCAGCGATTGCACAGCCCGTCCGGCTTTTCTCCTACTTCGGGCAGCACGCGCCAGCACCGGGCGCATTTCGCCCCATCGGCCGCAGTGGCATGGACGGCTATTCCGGGAACGCTCGGGTCGCGATATGCGTCCGGCGGCGCCGGCTCTTCGCTCAGCGTGATTCGCGACGCGATGGCCAGTTCCGCCAAGTCGTGCGAGGCGATGTCGGCGAGCAGGTCGGGCTCCCCGTGCACACGGGCCTGCGCCTCCAGGCTCGAGCCGATCGTGCGATCGCGCCGCATGATCTCGAGTGCGCTGGTGATGAGATTGCGCACCCGGCGCATCCTGGTGAACGAGCGGGCGAGGGGGTCGTTGCGCCACGTCTCCGGAATGTCCGGGAACGTGCGCAGGTGCACGCTCTCGGCCTCACCGGGATGGCGTTCCAGCCACGCTTCTTCCGCCGTAAAGCACAGCACGGGCGCCAGCCAGGCCGTCAGGACGTCGTGGAGAATGAGCAGCGTCGAGCGTGCGGCGCGTCGGCGCACGGAGTCGCTCCGGTCGCAGTAGAGCGAGTCCTTGCGGACATCGAAGTAGAAGGAAGAAAGGTCATTGGCGCAGAAATTGTGGAGGGCTCGATAAAACGCCTGAAAGTCATACGCGGCGAACGCGTCGGCCCGGACGCGCTCCAGTTCGTGAAGGCGGTGCAGGACCCAGCGCTCGAGGTCGGGCATGTCGGACGCGTCGATCTGCTCGGCGTTGGTGAAGCCGGCCAGGTTGCCGAGCACGAAACGGAAGGTGTTCCGGAAACGACGGTAGGCATCCGACATGCCGGCGAGGACCTGATCGCCGATGCGGAGGTCGCCCGTGCTGTCGCTCATCGCGACCCAGAGCCGCAGGATGTCTGCTCCCTGCGTGTCGTTGATCTCCTGCGGGCGCACGACATTGCCGGCGCTCTTCGACATCTTGCGCCCGTCCCCGTCGAGGACGAACCCATGCGTGAGGACGCTGCGGTACGGCGCTTGCCCCCGGGTGCCGCAACTGGCGAGCAGCGAGCTGTGGAACCAGCCGCGGTGCTGGTCGGTGCCTTCGAGGTACAGGTCCGCCGGCCAGTGTTGGTCCGGGTTGTTCTCGAGCACGAACGAATGCGTGCAGCCCGAATCGAACCACACGTCCAGGATGTCGCTGGTGCGTTCGTAGTCGTCCGGATCGCGGTCCGGCCCCAGGAACTCCGAAGGCGGCCGCGTGAACCAGGCGTCGGCACCCTCCGCCTCGACGGCCTCGACGACCCGGTCGAGTACGGCGCGATCCCGGAGCGGTTCACGGGTCCGGCGGTCGACAAAGACCGGTATCGGCACGCCCCATGCGCGCTGCCGTGAGACGCACCAGTCCGGTCGGTGCTCGATCATCCCCCGGATACGGTTTCGCGATACGACCGGGACCCACTCGGTGGCATCGATGGCCGCCAGCGCCTTGGCTCTCAGCCCATGCGATTCCATGCTGATGAACCACTGCTGGGTGGCCCTGTAGATCACGGGCTGCTTGGATCGCCACGAGTGCGGATAGCTGTGGACGTGCCGTTCCGTGGCGAGGAGCTTTCCGCGCACGTCGAGAGCACCCAGTACGGGTTCGTCGGCCTTGAAGACGTGGACCCCGGCGAACTGCGGGACGCTGTCGCTGTACCGGCCGTCATCACCGACGTACTCGGTGACCTCGAGGCCCGCGCGCCGGCCAAGCTCGAAGTCGTCGTCGCCGTGGGCGGGGGCGACGTGGACCAGCCCGGTGCCCTGATCCGTGCCCACGAAATCGGCGGCATGCAGCGGCACGGGATGTTCGTACCCGTCAATCGGATGCGAGCAGACGGTACCCGCGAGCGAGGCGCCGGGCAGCGAGGCAATCGGCTCGAACGCAAGGATGCCGGCGGCCGCCGCAACCGCCGGGGCCCTGGCCGCTGCCACCACCAGCCGATCGCCCGGCCGGGCGGTGGAAGTCGGGTCACATTGCTGCACTTCGAGGACCGTGTAGTCGATGTCTGCGCCGAACGCGATGGCCCGGTTGGCAGGCAGGGTCCAGGGGGTGGTGGTCCAGATGACCACATCGGCCCCAGCCAGGGCAGGCGTCGCGGTTTCCGCAATCGGAAATCGCACAAAGACGGCAGTCGACGTGATGTCCCGGTACTCGACCTCGGCCTCGGCCAGCGCGGTCCGTTCCACCGGCGACCACATGACCGGTTTCAGGCCCCGGTAGAGGCTGCCTTCGAGCAGGAACTTCCCGATCTCCCGGACGATCTGGGCCTCGGCCCGAAAGTCCATCGTGAGGTAGCGGCCGTCCCAGTCGCCGAGGACGAAGAGCCGCCGGAAATCGTCCATCTGGACGCCGATCCACTTCTCGGCAAAGGCCCGGCACTCGCGACGGAACTGCGCGATCGGCACCTCCTCGCGGGACTGCTTGCGCTTTCGGTACTCCTGCTCGATCTGCCACTCGATGGGGAGGCCATGGCAGTCCCACCCCGGGATGTAGTGGGCGTCGAAGCCCGCCATCTGGCGGGTACGGTTGACAAGGTCCTTGAGAATCTTGTTCAGCGCAGTGCCGATGTGGATCTGGCCGTTGGCGTACGGCGGCCCGTCGTGAAGGATGTACTTGGGCCGCCCTTTGGCGGATGCGCGCAGACGGGCCCAGAGGTCCATCGCCTCCCAGCGCGCGATCATCTCCGGCTCGCGCGCCGCCAACTTCGCGCGCATCGGGAAGCCAGTGCGGGGCAGGAACAGCGTGTCGCGGTATTCGGGTCGGGAACTCATGCCGCCCCCTCCTCTGGAGGTCCCAGCTCGGCCGTGATAGCCCGGGTTTGGCTGACATCCTGCGCCATGGCCGCGATCAGGGCGTTCGCGTTGGCGAACCTCCGCTCAGGGCGGATCCTGCGCAAGAACGCCACGCGCAGGCGCTGCCCGTAGAGGTTGCCCTGAAAGCCGATGACGTGCGCCTCCAGGATCCGGTCCGTGCCCGCGAACTGCGGCCTGGTGCCGGTGCTGATAGCTGTCGGCAGCCAGCCGCGCTCCGGCTGGCCCTCGACCCGCGTCCACCCCGCGTAAATGCCGTCGAGTGGTGCCAGTTGGGACAGGTAGTGGAGATTCGCGGTCGGGAAACCGAGCCTGCGGCCGCGTGCCTGACCGCGCCGGACGCGTCCCTCGACCTCAAAGGACGCACCCAGGGCGCGGGCTGCCTCGTCGACGCGTCCCTCGGCGACGGCCTGCCGAATCGCGGTCGACCCGAAGGCCGTCCCCGCCTCGTCGGTGACCGGGTCGACGACGGTCAGGCCGATACCCGCCCGGGCGGCGAACTGCGCGAGCTGGTCGGCATCGCCTGTCCTTCCGGCGCCGAAGCGGAAGTCATGCCCGACCACGAGGTGCCTGGCGGCAAGGGCACGGCCCAGCACTTCCTCCATGAACGTGTCGGCACTTAGTGCCGCGAAGGCCCGCGAGAAGCGCTGAACATAGAGGATGTCGACGCCGGTTCCCGCAAGCTTGCGCGCCTTGCCGCGCAGCGGGGTCAGGCGGCCAGGCGCCGATTTGGGCCTGAGGACGGCTGCCGGGTGCGGCTCGAACGTCAGGACGGCGCTCCGGGCATCGTCCGTTTCGCCCGCGGTCCGGGAGGCGACGGCCAGCAGTTTCTGATGCCCGAGATGCACGCCATCGAAGTTGCCGAGGGCGACCACCTGGCCCTGGCGTGAGGCGGGGCGTCCCGGCTGCACGCGGACGAGTTCCATGAGCACTCACGGTCCAGAACCGAAAGGGGGACCGGCACTATAGGGGCTTAGGTTGCCGGCTAGCCAGTCGCCGGCACGGGGCCGCCGCCAACCCGCGAAATGGCGTGGACCGCCGGTGCCGCGGGGCGCTTTGCCCGGCATGACAGCCGCAGCGGGGGGCTGCTGCGCCGGTCCGAGGGCTAAGATGGCGCGGCCGCGTCTCGCAGCCGCGCTGCGCGGCAGACGGACCCGGTGTGCCGGGCCCACTGGCGTTCGATCACCGGATGACCGAGAAAGGTTCTCCTCCCGCATGCGCCCGATCGTGATCATCCCGGCTCGCATGGCGGCGAGCCGCTTGCCCGGGAAACCGCTCGCGGACATCGGCGGGGTGCCGATGGTGGTGCGCGTGTTGCGGCAGGCGGAGGCGGCAGAAGTCGGCGAGGTGGCGGTAGCCTGTTGCGATCCGGAAGTGGCGGCCGCGGTCACGGCCGCGGGCGGACGGGCCGTCATGACCGATCCCGGCCACGCTTCGGGGTCGGATCGGGTATGGGAGGCATGGCAGGTCCTCGATCCGGCCGGGCTTTGCGACGTCGCGATCAACCTGCAGGGAGACCTGCCCGACATTGCCCCCGGCACGATCCGCCGGGTGCTCGCGCCGCTGCAGGTGGAGGCCGTCGATATCGGGACTCTGGTGGCGCCGCTCGGCCCTGGCGAGCGCGATGAACCGGCGGTGGTCAAGGCGCACCTCGCGACGTCGAAACCGGGTGCCACTGCGATGATCACCACGTTCTCGCGAAGGGTGTCCGGGCCGGACGAACGCCTTCGGCATCATGTCGGGATTTATGCGTGGCGCCGCCGGGCCCTGGGCGAGTTCGTGGCATTGCCTGCCAGCGAGCGCGAACGGGCGTTGCGCCTCGAACAGCTTAGGGCGCTGGACAACGGCATGCGGATCGACGGCGCACTGGTTGACGCAGCCCCGGCCGGGATTGACACTCCGGCCGACCTCGAATCAGTGCGCCGCCGTCTGGGCGCCTGACCCCGTGCGTAGTTCCGCGGCATCGTCGCCGCTCCCTTAACCGGCGTTGCCAATGGATCGGCCCTTGCAAGTAGCGTTTCAAGGCGAGCTCGGCGCGCACTCGCACATGGCATGCCTCGACGTGTTCCCGGATTCGGAGGTCGTTCCGTGCCCGGCGTTCGAGGACTGCTTCCAGGAGGTGCGAGGTGGCCGCGCCGACCGCGCGGTGATTCCCGTGGACAACTCCGCAGCCGGACGGGTCGCCGATATTCACCGGCTGCTGCCTGCGTCGGGTCTCCACATCATTGGTGAGCACTTCGCCAGTATCACCCATCATCTCATGGCGCCGGCCGGGACCACGCTCGCCGGCATCCGGCAGGCGGCCAGCCATTTCCATGCGCTCAGTCAGTGCCGGAAATTCCTGCAGGCCAACGGGATCGAGCCGTTCCTGTTCGAGGACACGGCCGGCGCGGCGCGTCATGTCGCCAAGGGAGACAGTCGCGCCCAGGCGGCCATCGCATCCGAGCTCGCGGCCGAGTTGTACGGTTTGGAAATCGTTGCGCGCACGATCGAGGATGATGCCGGCAACACGACCCGCTTTCTGGTGCTTGGACCCGAGTCGATCGAACCCGAGGCCGACAGCCAGCACACGATCACTTCGCTGGTGTTCCGGGTCCGCAACATTCCTGCGGCGCTGTACAAGGCGCTTGGCGGGTTCGCGACGAATCGCGTCAACATGCTCAAGCTCGAGAGTTTCATGGTGGATCGTTCGTTTGCCTCGGCCGAGTTCTACGCGGACATCGAGGGGCATCCGGAACACCCCAATGTGGCGCTGGCACTGGAAGAGCTCGGTTTTTTCTCCCGGAGCGTTCGGGTGCTCGGGGTCTATCCGGCTTCCAAGTTCCGCCGCGACGAGCTCGCCTGAGCGAGGCCAGGCGCACCCAGCGGAACGCCGCGGCGGGCGCGGCGCCTTCGTGCAAGACGTCGGTCTCGCAACGGGATGGGGCAGAGGGGCGTGACCGGCCTACTCGCGGAGCCCGAGGCGGACGGCACCGCTGGGACGGTGCCGGGACCCGCAGGCCGGTCTACCGGCGGGGTCCCGGTTCCGTCAGGCGTCATTCTTCGCCGAGCCATTCTTCCACGAGCCGGCGCGCGATTGACACCTTGCCGGGCAATCGAAACGTTTCGTTCTCGGGGCTGGCGCGCAATTCCGCGCGCGTGAACCAGCTGGCCTGCTCGAGTTCGTCGGTGTCGATGTTTAGCCGATCGTCCGCGACCTCGGCCCGAAATCCGAGCATCAGCGACGATGGGAACGGCCACGGCTGGGAGTGACGGTACTCGGGACGGCCCACGACCCGGAGCCCCACTTCTTCCGCGACCTCGCGGATCACCGTTTCTTCCAAACTCTCGCCGATCTCGACGAAGCCCGCGAGCGTGGAGTGCATGCCGGGGGGCCACGTCGCCTGGCGGCCCAGCAAACAGTGGTCCTGATACGTCACCAGCATGATGACCGCTGGGTCGACCCGCGGAAACCAGCGTTGGCCGCAGGCGGGTCGATCGCAGATGCGCGCGTGCCCGGCGTCGACGGACGAGGTCGGCGAGCCGCATTTACCGCACCAGCGGGCCCGCCGATGCCAGAAGAGCAGCCCGCGGGCCGCCGCCATGATCGCTCCATCGTCGCGCGTGACCAGCGGCGCCAGGGACCGCAGATCGGCGAACACGCCGCCGCTCCCCGCCAGGATGCCCGCGAGCGGGTCGTCGGCTGCGGAGATGTCGCAGGCATAGTGCGGCACGGCGTTGCGTTCGCCCAGGAAGACGGTGTCGTCTGCCGTCTTCACGAGTCGCCGGGCAACGGTGCCCTGCTGCCACAGCGGCAGCGGGGTGCTTTCGTCCTGCACGTGATGACGGTTCCGCCAGAGCGCGAGCACACGGACGTCGCGGCCGGCATGCACGGCATCCAGCCAACCGGTCTCCGCGCGCTGGGAGTGGGCCCGATGGAGGGGGTATCCACTGTAGAAGTTGGTGGCAGGCATAGGCGGGATGAAGCTACTGGAAGGATGGAAGTGTGCAAGCATCGCGAGCCGGCGCCCGCGGGCCGGAGCAGTTCCCGTCCGCCCTTGACGGCGGCGCCGCCGGCATCACGGGGCGACGGCGTCCGGTATAGTCGAAAACGGCCTGACGCGGGCCGGAATGCGAGGTTCGCGTGACAGAGACTGGCGGCTTGCTGGAGCTTGACACGGTAGGCGAGGCGGGCCCCGAGAACCCGCAGGCAGAGGATCGGAAGCCGGGCGCGGAATCCGGGCAGCCTGCGTATCTGGTGCTGGCACGGAAGTACCGGCCGACGACCTTCGACGACCTGCTGGGCCAGGAGGTGCTGGTCCGCACGCTGACCAACGCGTTCGAACGGGGCCGCATCGCGCACGCGTTTCTCTTTGTCGGCGTGCGCGGCGTGGGCAAGACCACCACTGCGCGCATCATCGCGCGCGGACTGAACTGCCTGGGCGGCACGCAACCCACGGTGCGGCCCTGCGGCGAGTGCGCCTCCTGCACGGAGGCCCTGGCGGAACGGCATCTGGACATTCTGGAGATCGACGGCGCGAGCCACACGGGCGTCGATGACGTGCGAGGCCTGACCGATGCGGCGCACTACCGCCCGACGACGGGTCGATACAAGGTGTACATCGTGGACGAGGTTCACATGCTGTCGCAGGCGGCGTTCAACGCGCTCCTCAAGACGCTCGAGGAGCCGCCCGCCCATGTCGTGTTCATCTTTTGCACGACGGAGGTGCGCCGCGTTCCGGTGACCGTGCTCTCGCGCTGCCAGCGTTTCGATCTGCTGCGGGTACCGCAGGAAGTCCTCGCGGAGCATTTTCGGCGCATCGTGCAGTTGGAGAACGCGCGCATAGACGATGAAGCGCTGCGACTCATCGCCCGGGCAGCCGACGGATCGGTTCGGGACGGGTTGTCGATCCTCGATCAGGCGATCAGCCATCAGGACGGCGTCATCGAGGCGCCGGCGACCCGGGAGATGCTGGGCTTTGCCGACCGCACCCTGGTCTTCGACCTGTTCGAACAGGTCATGGCGGGTGAAGCGCCGGCGGCGCTTGGGCAGCTTGCGAAGATGTACGCGGCCGGGGCGGAGCCGCGTGCGGTTCTGGAAGACCTGCTGGCGCTGACTCACTGGCTGTCGCGGATACGGGTTGCCCCGGAGAGCGCGGATGCCCCGGAAGTGCCGGAGAACGAGCGGACACGCGGTCGAGAGCTCGCGGCGAAGCTGAGCGTTCCGGTACTGGCGCGGGCCTGGCAGATGATCCTGCGGGCGCTGGAAGAGGCCGGTGCCGCACCGGATGCACGGAGCGTGATCGAGATGGCGGTGATTCGGCTCTGTTTCGTCGCCGATATGCCGGATCCGGGCACGCTGGTGCGGCGTCTGAGCAGCGCAGACGGCACCGGCACCGCCGAGACGGGCCCGGCGTCCGGCGCGGCGCCGCCGTCCGCCCCGGGCGGCGGGACACAGGCCGTGGCGGCCACGGCCGGTGCCGCACCGGCGGTCGCCGAGCCGGCCGCAGCGCCGGCCCGTTCGCCCCGGGCGGTGGCCCCGGCCACCTTCGAGGATCTCGTCGAACTGCTGCGGGACCGCAAGCATGCACGCCTCGTCTACAACCTCGAGAACTACGTCCACCTCGTCAGATACGACCCCCGCCAACGGCAAATCGAGTACCGGGTGTCCGAGAAGGCCCCGCCGAGGTTCGTCGGGTCATTGGCACAGGACCTGGAACGGACGACCGGTTTTCGCTGGCTGCTGGCGCTCGTACAATCCGGAGGACAGGAGACCGTGCGCGAGCGGCGCGTGAAGCAACACGAAGCCCGGCTGCACCTGGCCCAAACCCAACCGATCGTTGCGACGGCGCGGCGGCGTGTCCGCGATCTGCCGGATGGAATGCGGGTCAGCGAGCCGACGGTCAACGAAGTGCGGGAGCGGTCAGCGACCGGGAAGAACGAGCCATGAGTTTTGCCGAGTTGCTGGAGAGCATGGGCAGCCTGAAGGAAGGCATTTCCGACCTGCAGGGAACGCTGCGCGCCCTCGAATTCACCGGAGAGGGCGGAGCCGGGCTGGTACGCGTGACCGTCAACGGGGTCGGGGAGTGCATCCGTGTCGAGATCGATCCGTCGCTGGCCTCCGACCTGCCGATGCTGCAGGACCTCGTCGTGGCGGCGCAGAATCAGGCGAAGGCGCAGATGGAGCAGCGGGCCCAGGAGGAAGTGAAGAAAACCATGGGATCGATCCTGCCGATTCCGCCCTGGCTTCTGTCACGGTTCTGACCGTTCCGGATGACCGACCAGACCGAGCCAATTCAACTGCTGGTGGACCGCCTGGCGCGTTTGCCAGGCCTGGGCCCCCGGTCGGCGCGGCGGGTCACGCTGCATCTTCTCAAGCGCCGGAATTCCGCCATGCGCGAGGTGATCGAGGCCTTGCGGACGGCCGCCGAAGCGGTCCGCCCCTGCCAGGTCTGCGGAAGTCTGGACACCCGGGATCCCTGCCGCATCTGCCGCGATCCACAACGCGATCCGCGATCACTTTGCGTGGTGGAGGACGTCGCCGACGTGTGGGCACTGGAGCGTGCGCGGGCGTTTTCCGGGCGGTACCACGTACTCGGCGGTACGCTCAACGCGCTCGACGGGGTGGGGCCCGAGGATCTGATGGTGGAATCCCTGATGCAGCGCGCGGCCGAGCAGGGGATGCAGGAAGTGATCCTGGCGCTATCCGCCACGGTCGACGGCCAGGTCACGGCCCACTACGTGGCCGAGCGGCTGAGGGGACTCGATGTCCGCGTCACGCGCCTCGCGCAGGGAGTCCCGGTCGGCGGAGAGCTGGACTATCTCGACGAAGGAACGCTCGGCGCTGCACTGGCGGCACGGCGGGCATTCGACACCGCCGGCCCGCTTTGAGGAACCGCCGCTAGCGGTTGTCCGCGGGCCGCGTCTCGCCGAGAGCCGTCGAACCCGCGGGTTCGTCGGCGTCGCCGCCGACCTCGACCTCCCGGATCTTTTCCGCCCGGCTGAGAATTTTTCGCGTGGAGGTATCGATTTCCCGCAGGTCGCCCTCCACCTGGGAAAAATGCCTCTGGAGGTTGGTGACCCGGCTGTCCAGCCGGCCCAGATCCTGCATGAGATGGCCGAGTTCAACCTGAATCAGGCCGGCGTTCGTGCGGAAATCCGCATCCCGGAGAACGCCCCGAATTGTGTTGAGAAGCGCCATGGTGGTGGACGGTGAAGCGATCCCGATCCGGGACTCGAACGCGAACTGGATCGTCTTCGGGAAACTCGCGTGGAGTTCGGCGAACAGCGATTCGCTGGGCAGGAACATCACCGCCCAGTCGGAGGTCTCGCCTGGCACGACGTAGCGATCCCGAATGTCGGAAATGTGTTTCTTGACGGCCGTTTCCAGGTTCCGGCGGGCGTCCCGTTCGTGCGGTGTGCCGCGGGCATCCAGGAACCTCCGGAAGCTCGCGATCGGGAACTTCGAATCGATGGCGATGGGCCCCGGCGGGTGCGGCAGCGTGACGAGGCAGTCGATCCGATTCCGGTTGGAGAGCGTTCGCTGGAACGCGTACGCCCTTGGCGGAAGGGCCTGGCGCACCAGATTCTCGAGCTGCACTTCGCCGAAGGCGCCCGCGGCCTGCTTGTTGGCCAGGAGGTTCTGCAGGTCCACGATGTGGGTATCGAGCTTCTCGATCCGTTTGTGGGCTTCCCGAATCTCGCCGATCCGCTCACGGAGCCCGGCAAGAGTCTGATTCGTCTCGCTGGCCTGCCGGTCGGACGCCTCGTCCATCGTCTTCCAGCGAAGTTCCAGGCTGTCGGCAAAGGACTGGATCTTGCCCTCGGTGCGGTGGATCGAATCCCGGAGCACGCCCAGTTCAGGATCGTGCCGCCTGGGCCGCAACAGCAGGCCGGCAACGAGAGCGAGGACGCCGACCACTGCACCGATAAGGAGTTCGGATCCGCTTATTTCCATGAACTGCGGCGCGCCATCAGCTGTAGTTGCGGACGATCCCGCCGCCGGCCGACAGCGACGCGCCGTTGGCCGCCACTGCGGCCCGACTGCAGACGTGGCAGAAGAGGTGTGCCACTTCTTCAGGGGCCGTGCACCGGCCGAGTGGGGAAGAGGTCCTCCGAACGGTGCACGTCTCGCGCTCCAGTTCGTCGACCGACCGTCCTTCACTGCGGGCCAGCTGCCGCGGGCGCTCGGACTGCGTCTCGACCCAGGTCCGCCCGTGCCGCACCAGGCCGGCGCCCAGGTCGGCCAGCCCGCAAGGCGTGGCACAGCCGCTTCCCCGGGTGAAGCTCGTGATCAGTGCCGCACGCCCGGCGAGACCGGGATTCATCGTCTGTGCGCCGCGCGGGCGGAAGCCCATCGGGCACGGGCGATGCCGGCCTCGTGCGTCCGGGGCGACCCGCACAATGCAGCCCGGTAGGATGTGTCTTCCGCCAGGTCCTGGAACCCAGATCATGTCTTCCAACCCCGCTGTTTCCCCCCGCCCCTCCACACTGGCCGCACAGCTCCTGCCGGCACCTGCACTTCCGCGGGTCGTTCGGGACGCCATGCTGGTGCTTGCGGGTTCCGCCATCGTGGCCGCGTCAGCGCGGCTGTCGATTCCGCTGGAGCCGGTGCCGGTTACCGGGCAAACCTTCGGGGTGCTGGTGGTCGCCATGGCTCTGGGTTCGCGGCTGGGCACGTTGGCGCTGGCAGCCTACCTGATCGAGGGGCTGGCCGGTCTGCCGGTGTTTGCGGGCGGCGCGTCCGGCCCAGGTGCGATCGCGGGTCCCAGCGGCGGGTACCTGATCGGGTACCTGCCGGCCGCCTGGCTGATCGGGCGCATGGCGGAACGCGGTTGGGACCGCACTGCCGGTCGCACCGCGCTGGCGATGTTCGCGGGCAACGTCGCGCTCTACGTGCCCGGGTTGTTGTGGCTCGGGTGGCACCTCTCGGGGCTGCCGGCGGAGGAACTGGGCGATCACTCGTTCGTGATGGTGGTCCTGTGGGCCGGCCTGCTTCCGTTCATTCCCGGAGATGCGATCAAACTTGCCCTGGCCGCAGTGGTCATGCCGCTGGGCTGGAAGCTGGCCCGGAGGACGGGCGCTCCGGCGATCTGAAGCCAGGGTTTGTCGGGCGGCGATGCGGCCGGCGCCGGGGCGCCGGCCGTGCTGTCAGGCTGACAGGTCGACGGGGTTCGCCGGTGCCTGGGGTTCCGCGACCGGTCCCAGGCCTTCCGCTTCGCGAATGGCGCTTTCGATGCGACCCGCGACATCCGCACGTTCGTGCAGGTAGGCCTTGGCGTTTTCACGGCCCTGCCCGATCCGTTCACTGTCGTAGGAGTACCAGGATCCGGCCTTCTCGATCACCCCATGCTTCACGCCGAGATCGAGCATCTCGCCCAGCTTGGAGATGCCCTCCCCGTACATGATGTCGAACTCCACCGTCTTGAACGGAGGGGCCATCTTGTTCTTGACGACCCGAACGCGCGTCTGATTGCCGACCACGTCCGCGCCATTCTTGATCTGCCCGATTCTCCGAATATCGAGACGTACCGACGCGTAGAACTTCAGGGCATTGCCGCCGGACGTGGTTTCCGGGCTGCCGTACATCACGCCGACCTTCATGCGGATCTGGTTGATGAAGATCACGATCGTCCGGGACTTGGAGATGGAGCCCGTCAGCTTGCGCAATGCCTGGCTCATGAGGCGGGCCTGGAGGCCGACATGCGTGTCGCCCATCTCGCCCTCAAGCTCAGCCCGCGGGACCAGGGCGGCCACGCTGTCGATGACGAGCACGTCGATCGCGCCCGAGCGCACGAGGCTGTCCGCAATCTCCAGGGCCTGCTCGCCGGCGTCCGGCTGGGACAGGAGCAGCTCCTCGACGTTCACCCCGAGCCGCTGCGCGTACATGGGGTCGAGTGCGTGTTCCGCGTCCACGAAGGCGCAGATGCCGCCGGTTTTCTGGGCCTCGGCAACCGTGTGCAGCGCGAGCGTCGTCTTTCCCGAGCTCTCGGGCCCATAGATTTCGATGACCCGGCCGCGCGGGAGGCCCCCGATGCCAAGCGCCACGTCGAGGCCGACCGAACCCGTGGAGACGGCTTCGACCTCGATCGCGCGGTCCGTTCCCAGGCGCATGATCGAACCGGCGCCAAAACTCCGTTCGATGTCTTTCAGTGCGGCATCAAGATTGCGTTGCCGGTCGTCGGTCGGGGAATTCACATCAATCACCTTGAGATGGTTTGCAGCCATTCTAGTCGTCCTTCATCTTGACACGAGACTCGCACGGAGCCTGGATCGCGTTCTCAGGTAAAGAGAATACAATGGCAACATCCAGGTATCAACAGGAGAAATAACCGGGTCCCTGCTGAGGAAGGCGCGGCGACGCCCCCCGGGCCTTGACCACGCCTCCGCGCGCGGGTGTCGCACGTTCCCTCCCCGGAGTATCGGCCGTCGCCGCCGTGGCGCGTGGCTCCGCCGGTGCGGGGCCCGCAGGCCGGGCCGGACGCGCGGTCCGCACGGGGACGGAGCCCTCCGGTTGCCGGCAGCCGCCCCGGGACCGTTCGTGTTGAGCCGGCGGACTTGATCGCGAGGTGCCGGGGGTGTAACGCTCGCCGGATGACGGAAAGGCTGACCGGCCACGATCCAGGCGCTGGAGGCCCGGCCCCCGGCAGGGCGGCGCCCGCGTTCGGCCCGTGAGCGAATTCCTGCAGCACCGCACGGCGTCGCTGCGGCAGGTCGCCATGCACTACGTCGCGGCCGGCGGCGGCGGCGAGACGATTGTGCTGCTGCATGGCTGGCCCCAAACCTGGTATGCGTGGCGGCGGGTCATTCCGCACCTCGCGGGAGCGGGCTATGCCGTGGTCGCGCCCGACCTTCGCGGTCTCGGGGACACCTCCCGGCCGGCCGCCGGCTACGACAGCGGTACCGTGGCCCGTGACGTCCTGGAATTGCTGCAGGAGCATCTCGGAGTGCCGCGCTTTCATCTTGCCGGCCATGACTGGGGCGGCGCGGCGGCGTTTGCCGTGGCCGCTGCGGCCCCGGCCGCCGTGCGGTCCCTCGCGGTCGTCGACGTGACGGTGCCCGGGCTGGGACCGGACCTGTCGCAGGGCGGGCGACGGTGGCATCACGCGTTTCACATGACCCCCGACCTGCCGGAGACTCTCACGGAGGGTCGGGAACGCGCCTATCTCGGCTGGTTCTATCGCGCCTTTTCGCAGCGGGCGGACGCCATCGAACCGGCGGCGGTCGACGAGTACCTGCGGACCTATGGCCGCCCGGGCGCCCTCGGTGCGAGCTTCGCGTACTATCGGAGCATCCCTGACACCGTCACCGCCAACCGGGCCCTCGCTGCGAGCGGGTTTCGGCTCCCGATGCCGGTGCTCGCCGTCGGCGGAGGCTCCACGGAGGCTCGGGGCCGGGCCCGGGAGCCGGCGACTTCGCTGCGGACGATCGCGGACGACGTGACGGAGGTCGTGATCCCCGACTGCGGGCATTTCGTGCCGGAAGAACAGCCTGCTGTCTTCGCGGAGTCCCTGCTGGCGTTCATCGGCCGGCCGGGGGGCTTCGACGCGGCGGGCGATTGACGCTCCGGCCTGAGCGGCGTCAGGTCAGCAGCCGAGCCGGGCGGCGAGATCGAGGAAATCGCCGGCCACGATGTCCCAGTCGTCGTCCGGACCCAGGTCCGATTCCTGCTCCGGCCCGTACTCGGTCGGCCGGGATACGAACGCCGTGCGCATGCCGCGCGCCCGCGCAGCGCGCAGGTCGTCGTTGTGGGCGGCGACCATCATGGTCTCCCGTGGCACGAGGCCGAGCATCCTGATCGTGGTGTCGTACACCTCGACGCGGGGCTTGTACTGTCGCGCCATTTCCGCCCCCAGTGGCGCGTCCCATGGCAATCCGGCATGTCGAGCCATGTTGACGATCAGCGCGACATGACCGTTCGAGAGCGCCGCGAGCAGGAAACGTTGGCGCAGTCGACGCATGCCCTCGCGCGCGTCCGGCCAGCCGTCCAGCCGGTGCCACACCCGGTTGAGGTGGTCGCGTTCGTCCTCGTCCAGGCCCGACAGTCCGAAGCGTGGCAGCAGTTCGTCGAGGATTTCCCGATGCAGGACGTCCAGCTGCACGTAGGTGCGGTCCCCCTCGCGCACCGGCGTCATCGCCGGCTGGTAGCCGGCGCGCCAGGCATCGGCGAAGCCCGCGCAATCGATCTCGAGGCCCTTGGCTGCGCAGAGCGTCTCGCATTCACGGATCACCGATCCGCGCCAGTCGACCACGGTGCCGAACACGTCGAAGCACAGTGCCTTGACCGCGTCCGTGGATTCGAGGCTGTCCGTCATGGGTCCGTCTCCCTCTCTCCGGCGGGCCGGGACGCTACAACACCTGCGTCGTCGCTGCTCGCCACACCTTTGCCGCTCTCCCGCGCGGGCAGGCGGTCGCCGGCTGCGAGCGCCTCGCCGGGGCCGGCCAATCCGGCGGAGAGATCTGGCGAGGGCGTGGCGCCGGCGCGTCGCGGAGCGTTGCGAACCGGTCGAAAACGGGTAACGTCGCCGAGCGGGCCTCCCGCCCTTCGCGGGATTCCGCCCGGCGGCCGGCGTTACGGTTGGTTGCGGTAGATGTCGCACGCCGGTTCGGATGTCGGGCCCGCCTCCGTGCCGCCCCGGCGCCGCGGCTGCGGGCCGCGGGGGACGCGGGATTGCCGGCCGGCTGTTGACTAAGATGACCGCGCAGTCCGGCTTTTCCTCCTGCGATCGGATGCGCCAGTGAAGGTACGTCGGTGCCGCTGCCAGCCCTGCGGCAGGGTGCAGCAGAAAGCCAGGCCATGTACGAGTCCCTTGACCGCCAGGAAGGCGCCGCCGGTGGGTAGCGGCAGGGACCGGCTGCGATGAAGGGCGAGATGCGGCTGGACGACCTGCGCCTTGCGATCGACGACGTCGACGATCGCATCCATGACCTGTTGATGCGGCGTGCCGAGATCGCATCCTTGGTGGGCGAGTCCAAGCGGAAGCAGGCCGGCGACGGCGCGCCCCGCCTGTTCCGTCCGGCCCGCGAGGCACGGGTACTCCGGCGATTGCTCGCCCGCCATCATGGACCGCTGCCCCGCGCCGTGCTGCAGGATGTCTGGCGCGCGATCATCGCCGGCAACCTGCTGCTGCAGGGACCGATGATCATGGCCGCAACGCCCGGCGTGAGCGCGCGACTGGCCCGCGACCATTTTGGGTCGTGCGTCCATCTGCAGGAGGCTCCGGCCGCGGGGGCGGCGCTCGATGCGGTCAGCCAGGGGCGTGCGGCGGTCGCCGTGCTGCCGTTTCCCGGCTGTCCCGCCAGCGGCGATGCGGCCTGGTGGCCGGCACTGGCGGAACACCCGGGTCTTCACATCGTGGGCCAGATCCCGGTGCTCCGATCGGCGTCGTCGCCGGCCGCCGCCCTGGTTGCCGAACAGGCTCCGGAACCCTCTGATGTGGACGTGACGCTCGTCCTGGCATCCGCGGCGACGATTCCCTCAGGCGACGATGCCCCTTCTGTCCTGGCCACCGCGACACGCGGCGAAGGCACGCTTCGCTTCGTTGCACTCGATGGCTATGTGCCTGTCGTGCCGAACTGGGCCGGGCCGGGGGCACGGATTGCCGGCGTGGTGGCGGCCCCTCTGACATGACCCGCCCGGACGCCCTGTTTTCCCGCGTCGCCTACATCGGCTGCGGCCTCATCAACGGCTCGCTGGCCCGGGCAATGACCGCTGCGGGCGCGGTGGAGCACCAGGTGGCGTTCGCCCGCACGCAGGCGACGCGTGATCGCGTGCGCGAACTCGGGATCGTGGATTCGGTGGCCGATGCGCCGGCTGCGGCGGTTCGGGGTGCCGACCTCGTCGTGATCGGCACACCGGTCTCGGCGTACGGCGACGTTGCCGCCGCGATTGCGCCGGCCCTGCAGCCGGGCGCGATCGTGACCGACGTCGGGTCGGTGAAGACCGCGGTGATTCGGGCGGTCGCCCCGCACCTGCCGGCCGGAGTTCATTTCGTACCGGGTCATCCCATCGCCGGGACCGAGCAGTCGGGCCCGGATGCGGGCTTCGCGGATCTGTTCCAGAGCCGCTGGTGTGTCTTGACGCCCTCGCCTGCCACCGACGCTGCAGCCGTGGCGATGGTGCGCCGGATGTGGGAAGCGGTCGGCATGCACGTGGACGAGATGGACGCGGAGCACCACGACAGGGTCCTCGCCATTACCTCGCACGTGCCGCACCTGATCGCCTTCTCGATCGTCGGGACGGTCACCCTTCTGGAAGAACACCTCCAGACCGAGGTGATGAAGTACGCGGCGGGCGGCTTCCGCGACTTCACGCGGATTGCCGCCAGTGATCCGCAGATGTGGCGCGACATCTTTCTCGGCAACAAGGATGCCGTGCTGGAAATGGTTGCGCGGGCGACCGAGGATCTCGCCGGTCTGCAGCGGCTCATCCGTCACGAGGACGGTGACGCCCTCATCAAGCTCATTACCCGGACTCGTGAAGTCCGTCAGGGTGTGATCGCCTTCGAACAGGACTAGCTGCCGATACCGGCACCAGGGGCGGGACCCGCAGCAGCGGCACCCCCGCGACGGTGACTTCGCCATCCTGCACGGTAACCGCGAACGTGGCCTCGGCGGTCGCGTGACCGGCCTCGACCACGGCCGCTTCCGCGGCCCGGGCGGCGGCCGGTGACGTCCATCCCTGGTCTTCGAGGAACCGGATCGCGCCCGGAAAATTCCCGGTACGCAGGGTGAACGCACCGAGCGGCCGCCCGTCGGCGTCGAGGGTGGCCGTTCCCTGGGCGTCGCCCTGCAGCGGCCCCCAGGCGAAGGCGAGGCGGGACACCTCGAGGACGCCCCCGGCGTGTGCCCAGCGCGCCGGGTCGGCCAGGGCCGCGAGACCGGGCGCCGGCGCGAGGGTGCCCTCGAGCAGCGCGTACTGGACGTGGGGTCCGGCCGGGCCGCCGCGGTCCGAGCCGCGGCCATCTTCCAGCCTGCTGGCGGTTTCGAAACCGTCGGGAGTGCGGCGGGCATGCAGCTCCATCCGCTGCAGCGACCAGTGCGCCGCCGAGAGGCCGGTGGCCTCGATCGAGATCCGCTGCAGGACCCCGTCCCGGTCGTGGACCAGGCTCGCGCGCAGGACGTCAGCCGCCAGCGCAGTCCCGCCGGGTGCGCGGCCCCACCGATGCGCGCTGCCAGCCAGCACGACCAGGTGCCGGAGATTCCAGGGCTGCACGAAGATGCGCACCCGTTCGGGCGCCCAGTGCCAGCCGTGACCGGCGGCGGTCGCGCCGCGCAGCGCCAGCTCCACGCGGTAGGGGAACCCGCCGACCTCGGCCGTCCCGGGGTCGAGCGCGATGCCCGCCTCCGCGCCCGCGGCGACCATCAGCGGGACGTGCGATCGAACCGCGTCCGCGACGGCATGCCACCACCAGGTGTAGCCGCCGGCGGCGACGAGCAGGCCGGCCGCCGGCAGGAGGACGCGCAGCTTCTGCAAGAGCGCCGGCATGCGCCCGCGCCCGCTCAGACGTCGACGTAGTCCCGGATATAGGTCTCGATGATCGTGTCCACGTCGGGGTCCTTGGGCAGGCCCAGCTGGGCGGAGCGGCGGTTGTCCGTCTCCCGCGGCCAGCCGGACGTGACCTTGGCGACCAGCGGGTCCGCGTCGATCGTGACCTTGCCGAGGGAGCGGTCGCCGGCCACGCGCTGCAATGCCTCCAGTATGTCGGTCACGCTCGCGGAGAGGCCCGGCACGTTCACGGTACGGTCGGGTCCGATGGCATCCCCGTCCAGCTCGGCCATCGCGATCAGGCAACCGACGCAGGTCTCATACCCGATCATCGGCATGTTGGTCTCCGCTGATACCGGACACATGTAATCGATCCCGGCGAGCGGTTCGCGGATCACGGCGCTCGCGTAGCTGGACAGCGCCATGTTGGGCTTTCCGGCGCGCACGATCACGGTCGCGAGGCGGGCCGCCCGGGCATCGACAAACCCCTTGCGTGCGTAGTCGTTGACCAGGAGCTCGCCGATGGACTTGCTGACGCCGTAAGTGGTCTGCGGGCTCTGCTTGGTGAAGTCGCCCACGGGTGCGCGGACGTAGTCCCCGCCGAAGGCACCCATCGTCGACGTGAACACCAGCCGGGGACCCGACCCGACGGCGCGGGCCGCCTCGAGAACGTTGCGCGTTCCCTCGACGTTGGCCCGCCAGGCCCCGTCGAAATCCTCTTCGCAGCCACCGCTGACCATCGCGCCGAGATGAAAGATGCCGATGTCCGGCCGGTCGATGACGGCGGCCACCGAAGCGGGGTCGCCGAGATCGCCCTGCACGACGGTCGCGTCGGGGGCTTCCGGTACCGGTCCGTCCGGCGCCACCGCATCGAACAGCACGATTTCGTCGATTGCCTGGCGGGTGCCGTCGGGTCCGGTGAGCTCTCCGCGCGCCCCGAGCGCCCGGGCGAGGCGACGGCCGACGAAGCCGGCGCCGCCCGTGATCACGACCTTCATGGATGGCCTCCTGAGGTTGTCCGTGCCCGATTGTACAGACGCCTGTAGGATTGACGGCAGCGCCGCCCCCGGAGATCGCCGATGCGTTATCTCGTGCTCGCTTGGGACGGGGACGATCCCGCCGCACCTGCCCGCCGCCAGAAGGCGCGTCCCGCCCACATCGCCTGCGCTTCGCGGCTGCAGGCCGAGGGCCGCCTTCTCGTCGGCGGGGCCCTGCTGGATGACGACGGCAACATGATCGGCACCGCGGCCGTCGCCGACTTCCCGACCCGCGAGGAACTGGACCGGTGGATTGCCACCGATCCCTACACGACCGAGGGGGTCTGGAAGCGGGTCTCGGTGACTCCCTACCGCGTGGCCGAGCATTACACGCACCTCTTTCAGCCCGACTGAGGGGCGTCTGGTCGGCACGCGCCGCTAGGGAGCGCGGGATGGCCTGCACCGCACGGGCGTGCTGCCGGCCTGCAGCCGCGGGGCGTTCGGGAGGCGAGGGTCCCGGTGGATAGGTACGACGACGGAGCCCAGCTCCGGGTGGTGCTCGGGCCGACCAATACCGGCAAGACGCACCTTGCGGTCGAACGCATGCTTGGTCACGCCAGCGGGCTGATCGGATGTCCGCTTCGCCTGCTTGCGCGCGAGATCTACGACCGCATCGTCCGGGTTCGCGGCCGCGATGCCGCGGCCCTGATCACCGGCGAGGAGCGCATTGTGCCGCGGGGTGCGCGCTACTACGCAGCGACGACGGAGGCCATTCCCAGCGACCTCGACGTCGAGTTCCTGGCCGTGGACGAGATCCAGCTGGCCGCGGACCCCGAGCGCGGGCACGTGTTCACGGATCGCCTGCTCCATGCGCGCGGACGGTCGGAAACCATGTTCCTCGGCTCCGCCACGGTTCGACCGATCCTCCGGCGGATCCTGCCCGGCGCGGACATCGAGGAGCGGCCGCGGTTCTCGACGCTGCGCTGGGGCGGCGAGCGCAAGTTGACCCGCCTGCCACGGCGCACCGCCGTCGTCGCCTTTGCCGCCCATGAGGTCTATGGACTGGCCGAGCAGATGCGTCGTCGGCACGGCGGTGCGGCCGTGGTCCTAGGCGCCCTGAGCCCCCGTACCCGCAATGCGCAGGTGGCGCTCTACGAGGCCGGCGAGGTGGATCACCTGGTGGCCACCGACGCGATCGGGATGGGGCTCAACATGGACATCGCCCATGTGGCGTTTGCCGGCCGCAGGAAGTTCGACGGACGGGAGCACCGCGACCTGCTGCCGGCCGAACTCGGCCAGATCGCCGGCCGCGCCGGTCGGCATGTCCAGGACGGCACGTTCGGGACGACCGCAGGATGCCAGCCGTTCGATGCGGCCCTGGTCGAGGCGCTGGAAGAACACCGGTTCGACCCGGTCCGGCGCCTCATGTGGCGGAGCCGCGACTTCGACTACACCTCGATCCGGGCGTTGCAGCGGAGCCTGGAAGCGCCCCCGCCCGATCCGCTCTTCATGCGCGTGCGGGAGGTCGACGACGAGCGCTCGCTCAAGGTGCTGGCCCGGAATCCGGCCGTGGCGGCCCGTGCCGCGAGCCCGGCCAGGATCCGCGTGCTCTGGGACGTCGCCTCGATCCCGGATTTTCGCAGGAACCTGGATGACAGCCACACGGCCCTGCTGGCCGAGATCTACCTTCGGTTGACGGACGGGCACGGCACGCTGCCCTCGTCCTGGACCCACCCGCAGGTCGCCGCTCTCGACCGGGTGGACGGCAGCCTCGACCTGCTGGTGGCGCGCCTCGACCATGTCCGCGTCTGGCGCTACGTCGCGCACCGGGAGCACTGGGCGGAGGACGCCGGCGGTCTCCGGAAGCACACCCGGGAGGTCGAGGACCGGCTCTCGGACGCGCTGCACGAGGCGCTGACCCGGCGGTTCGTGGACCGCCGGATGGCCACGTTGATGCGGCGGCTCCAGGATTCGGGCGAGCTCGTGGGGGCGGTCCGCAAGGACGGCGAGGTGGTGGTCGAGGGACAGTACGTGGGGACGCTCGCCGGGTTCCGGTTTACGCCGGACGCCGCCCGGGAGGAATGGGACACCCGCCCCGTCCGGACGGCGGCCCGGCGGGCCCTGGCGGTCGAGGTGAAGACCCGCGCCGAACAGCTCGCGACCGCGCCCGACGACGCGTTCCGGCTCACGGCGGACGGATACCTGGCATGGGAGGGGGCGCCTGTCGCGAAGCTTCGCCGCGGCCGGTCCTGGTGGCGGCCCGGACTGATCCTGGAGGCCGACGACCTGCTCGACGGGACGGTGCGCAGGCGGGTCGAGCAGCGGCTCCGGGAGTGGCTCCGCGGCCATATCGACGGGGCCTTGCCGCCGCTGGTCGCACTCGCGGAGAGTTCGCTGCCGCCAGCGGTGCGGGGGTTGGCCTGGCGGCTCCGGGAGGAGGCGGGCCTGCTGGCCCGGCGCGAGGTCCGGGAAGTGCTCGCCGCGCTGACGCCCGCCGATCGCGCCTGCCTCCGTCGCATGGGCATCCGGGTGGGCCGGGAATGCCTGGACGTGCCCGCCCTCCGGCAAGGCGCGGGTGGCGCGCTCGTGTGGATGCTCAAGGCGCTCGGCGTCGACGGTGCCGGGCCGCCGCCGGATCAGCCCTGGTGCGATGCGAGCGCCTGTCCGTCCGCCCTCTGGTCCGCCGCCGGCTACGTGGTGGTCGGGCCGGCGGCCGGCCGCGCGGAGGTCGTGGAGAAGCTGGCGGGCCGTCTGGCGCGCCGCGCCCGGAGCGGTCCGTTCGCCTTCGACCCGATGGCGGAGACCGGGCTGCCCGAGGCGCCGGCGGCGCGGCTGATGACGGGCCTCGGATATCAGCGGGCCGGGGTCCAGGAAGGCCAGACGCTCTGGGCACGGCGGCGCAACGGCAAGCGGCACCGGAAGGCCCGACCTCCCAAGGCGTCGCCCGACCAGCCCTTCGCGGCCCTCGCCGAACTCAGGGTTACGGCCCGCTGACGGTGGCGCCGCGCCCGGTTCCGGGGCGGTGGCTTACGCCTGCAGGAGTCCCCGGGCCGCGAGGTTCGCCATCAGCGCGCGGGCGCCGAACGTCCAGGGCGGGCATTCGTCCGTCGGCAGGACCCGGTTGATCAGTCCGCCGAATCGCGGCGAACGGATCCTGACCACGTCGTGGGCGTGGTGCGTGAAGCCGGACCCGGGCGTGCCGCGATCCTGGGTCGGCGCGAACATCGTGCCAAGAAACAGGGCCGCGCCGTCGGGAAACGGGTGATGGCGGTTCACGAGCTGACCGGCCAGGTCGGCGGGGGTGCGAGAGATCAGGGTCATCGAGATGGTGTCGTCCAGCCGGAAGCCGTCCGTGCCGTCGACCTCCAGCCGGACCTCCGCGGCGCCCGTGTCGTCAAGCCCGAAGCTCCCGTCGAAGAGCCGGATGAACGGCCCGATCGCGCAGCTCGCGTTGTTGTCCTTGGCGCGCCCGAGCAGCAGGGCCGAGCGTCCTTCGAAGTCCCGCAGGTTGACGTCGTTGCCGAGCGTGGCGCCCTGGATCCTCCCGCCGGCGGCGATGACCAGCACCACTTCCGGCTCGGGGTTGTTCCACGCCGAGTCGGGGTGGACGCCGATGTCCGCGCCGGTGCCGACCGCCGCCATCGGCTGGGCCTTGGTGAACAGTTCTGCATCGGGGCCCAGCCCGACCTCCAGGTACGGTGACCACAGGTCGCGGGCGCTCAGGTGCTGCTTGAGTTCGGCCGCCTCCGGGCTGCCGGGCCGGACGTCGGCGATGCTGGAGCCGAGGATGTCGGTCATCTCGGCGCGCGCGGTCTCGGCCCGGGACGGGTCTCCCCGCGCGTGTTCCTCGATGACGCGCTCCAGCATGCTCCGGACGAAGGTCACGCCGGATGCCTTGATCGCCTGCAGGTCGACCGGGGCCAGCAGCCTGGGCCCGTCGTCGCGCCCCGCCGCCGTGGCGGCGAGACAGTCCCCGAGATCGGCAATGCGCTCGCCGGACGCGGCGCGGACCGCCGCCGCCGGGTCCGGTTCCTCGATCAGGTCGCGCACGGTGGCCCAGCTGCCGGTCACGTCCACCACGCCGTCCGGGTCCAGGCGCACCACGCTGGGCCCCGCGACATCGGGCCGCCAGACGCGCCCGACAAACGTCCCGTGTTCGAAATCCTCCGGGAGCACCTCGTCGGCGGTGAAGAGCGCCATCAGATTCCCGTTCCGCGGCGCTTTTCCTCGTACTGCTGGTGATAGTCCTCGGCCAGCCAGAAATGCCCCGCGTCGTCGATGCCGGTGGTCACCGGGCGGGCGAACCGGGCCTCCCGCACGACCCGCTCCCGCGACGCGCTGGCGAGCAGCGTCTGGCCGAAGTCGACCGGAAAGAGCATGGAGCGGTACTGGCTGCCGATGTCCGGGCCCTGCCGGTCGCCCTGCGTCGGGTCATGGACCTTCCAGAACACTTCGAGCAGATCCTCGTAGCCGACGGTGTCGGGGTCGAATTCCACGCGGACGGTCTCAGCGTGCCCGGTCGTGCCGGTGCAAACGTCCTCGTACGTGGGATTGGACGGCGTGCCGCCCATGTACCCCACGGAGGTCGAGCGCACCCCGTCGACTTTCCGGAAGGCGGTTTCGACCCCCCAGAAGCATCCTGCAGCGAAGTATGCAATGGCCATGGCTGTCTCCTTGTCCGCCGCAATCCTAATATAAAGCACTGAATATAAAAGGATTTTGTGAAATTGGCGAAGTCACATATACAGATTTCTGTACGGATCGTGGCGGTGCTTCCAGCGCGCGGGAGCGGCCCGGGGTCTCGTCCCGACCCACGTCGACAATGGAAAAGAGTGGGCGCTGTAGGCATTCATGGCACAACGCCCGGGAGTTCCGGACAACCGGTCCTCTCGCCGACTTCCAGAGCACCGGGAACTCCACGGAAATCAATAGTAGAAAATACGCGGTCGATATTGCCACAAGAGAGCGGGGACACCAAGGATACTGAGCGAGACTCCGCGTGAAATCATCCAAGGGCTGTACGCGGCATTGTGGCTTGTCTCGGGGACAGGGCGCTTATCCGTTCCGGCCCCATTGATGCAACGGCCTGTCCCGAGGCTTCACCGGCGGACCTTGGCGTCGAGGTCATGCCTCGCCTCATCCGCAACGCGCCCGCGACTTTCCATTGTCCGAGCATGCCCCGGGCACGGACTTGTTGAAGCATTTGAACCTGCTTGATGACGACCAGCCGACCAATGTTGCAGTGCTGTTGTTCGGCAAATCCCCGCAACGATTCCCGATCTCGCCTAGGAGCCTGCGCTTCAGAACGGTTTTGACGCGCTCCAGATCCATATATGGTATGCAATTGCCTGTGCGGCATACAATATGCGGTAGCAACTTTTTCTACCGCGCAGGCTCCTAGTGTCGTGTCACAGAGGTTTTGACTCTTTGGCTTGAAGCTCGGAAGCATCGGTTTTTGGGTAGGCTTTGGCCAGTTTTTCTCTGGCTTTTTCGGTGGTGAACATCCAGTTGATGCGGGCTTGGCTGTCGTTTCTCTGCTGCTCCCAGGCCGCGATTTCGGCTTCGAGTGTGTCG
>JAJDZX010000025.1 GCA_022824395.1 Alphaproteobacteria bacterium | reverse complement strand
GCACAACGAGAAGCCGAAGCCCTACAAGTGGGTCAAGTCCGCCGACGAGATCCTTGCATCCGTCAGGAGGTTCTGCCTCAAGGCGAACGAACTCCGTCCGGGCACAGGGGTTTGATACGAACTTAAGATTCGGGAGACTAGATCCCAGTGTCGATCTACGTGATCGTCACCATCATCCGCAAGCGACTGAAAGTCGAGGAAAGCCTCCATACAATCCTACAGAGTCTGAGCCTCGCCTTCTTCAAGACAACCCCACTGAATCAATGACTTCACACAATGCTACAGCAGATCTCGCGGGGCGCCAGAAGTAACCAGTGGAATTTCTGCGACTATTGGTGGGACAGTAGTGCTCTTAGGTTTCGACCCGGACGGCAGTGCCGCCAAGGCCGACGGCCCAAGCCGCTAAGAGCGCCCTGAGTACGAGTTTTCGCATGAGCCCGAGGAACTCAAAGGGCTCGTCAGGACGGCTCAAACATTCAATGTTTTTGGGGCGGGGCGACTCCGTTCCGAAGCGTAGGCCGGCGAACGGGGCATCATTTGGGCTTTAGCGCCCATCGGTCAGCACCAGATCGCGCAGGGTGGCCATGCCGAGCAAGTTTCGATCCTGATCGACCACCACGGCCCGGCACAGGTCGAGTTGAACCAGCAACCGAGTGGCGTAGCGCGCCAGCATGTCCGATGGCAGGGTGAGCACCGGCTTGGACATGACTTCATAGACATGCACGCGCTCCGGCGCTTGACCGGCAGCCACCACTTGGGAGGCGATGTCGGAGACGTCGAGCAGGCCGAATTCATCGTCGGCGTTGCGACGGCTGACCACCAACGAACTAATGCGGTGACGGCGCATCACCGCCATGGCTTCGGCTACGGTGGCCAGTCCATCGACGCTGTGCACGTCGACCGACATGATATCCGCCACCCGCATTGGCACGTCGCCGCTCATAGAGCCTCCTGCGCTTCCTCCAGAATGGTATCCATCTGTGTGCCGAGGCCGACCGCATCCTCAATGTTGAGTTGAAAGGCAATCCCCGCCCCAGGCTCCTCGTCAAACCGACCTGCCTGGCAGAGGTGCTCCAGAATCTCCCGGGCCCGGGTTTCCGCTACCAAGAACAGGATCAGATCGCATCGCGCGTTCAAGTCCAAGCCCAAAAAGGTCTTCGCCGGCTCAAGGCCCTCGCCGCGGCCGCTGCCTATGATGGTGACGCCGGTGGCCCCGGCCTGCCGGGCCGCCGCAACCACGGCATCTGTCTTGTCTTCTCCCGCGAGGGCGGCAACGAGTTTCAGCTTCATGATCTTGACTTCCCGCCGGCTCCTGCTGAACCCCTGCGCCGACGACTAATGTGGGACGTGGCCATAGCGTAGCCCAATACCGACATGATCGGAAAGACGGCGGTGAAGGCAATC
The DNA here is from genome assembly GCA_022824395.1 of Alphaproteobacteria bacterium. Lineage (GTDB taxonomy): Bacteria > Pseudomonadota > Alphaproteobacteria > TMED109 > TMED109 > VXPW01. Next base: position 137,966 of record JAJDZX010000025.1, on the reverse strand, counting down.
AAGCCAAATCCGTCGATCAAGGGGCTGCGCCCCGGCACCGTCGCGGCCAGTCCCAGTCCTAGCGCGGCCACCACTGGCACCGTGACGGTGGAGGTGGTGACCCCGCCGCTGTCATAGGCCAAGGGTATGATGGAGCGGCTCGACACGAAGGTCTGCATGATGACCACGGCATAGGCGGCAATGATGTACCAAGGCAGCGGCGTGCCGGTGACGATCCGGAAGCAGCCGAGCGAAACCCCCACGGCAGCCCCTGAAGCCACCGCAATGCGTAAGCCCCAGGCGCGCACTGCCCCGCCGGAAACCGCTTCGGCCTTCAACGCAACGGCAATCAAAGACGGCTCGGCGATCGTGGTGGAGAAGCCGATGGCGGCCGCAAAGGCGTATACCAGAAGATAGTCCGTCCAGTTCACGCCGTCCGCAAGGCGTTCCAAGCCGATCATTTCCGGGGCGGTGAGTTGCCGCACCATGGTCTCGCCGATGGGGAACAGCGCCTCCTGCAGCCCGATCAAAAACAGCGTGAGGCCAGCCAGGACCAGCGCAAACCCCGCCACGATGCGGCGCAGATCCGGGACTTTGCGGCGCAGAACCGCGGTCTGGAAGACGATGAGGATCGCCAGTATGGGCGCGACGTCGAAGAGCGTGGACCACAGCGTATCTCGCAAAGTTGCCAAGAAGTCCCACATCATGCGAGCATTCCGTACACGAGCACGAAGATGATCGGCGTGAGGCTGGCGAAGGCGATCAGGCCGAAGCCGTCCACCATGGGATTGCGGCCGCGGATGGACTGCGCCAGCCCGACGCCAAGGGCGGTGACCAGGGGAACGGTGATGGTGCTGGTGGTGACCCCGCCCGAGTCATAGGCGACGCCGATGATCTCCACTGGCGCAAAGGCGGTCATGATCGTGACCAGAATGTAACCGCCGATAATGAAGACATGGATGGGCCAGCCCTTGATGATCCGCAGCACCCCAAGCACGATCGCTGCGCCCACCGCCACCGCCACCACCATGCGCAGGTTGAAGGCGTAGGCCTCCCTGGCAGCTGCGCTGGCGGCGATGGCCCCGGCCTCCGCTGCCACACCGGCGGCTTCGTCGGCGATGGCAATCAAGGCGGGTTCGGCCACGGTGGTGCCAAAGCCCAAGCCAAATGCAAAGGCGAACAGCGCAGTCAGGCTGCCCTTGCGGGCAAAAGCGCCCGCCATGGACTCCCCCAAAGGGAAAAGACCCATTTCCAGGCCTTGGATGAACATCGCAAGCCCAGCTAGTACGCAGGCCAGCCCCACCAGCACCCGGCCTAGTTCGGGGAAGGGCTGCTGCAGCACGACGACCTGGAAAAAGACGATTACGGCGATGATGGGGGCGAGATCCCGCACCGCGCCAGCAAAGCGGCCCAAGGCCGCGCCCAGAATGCCCGCCGAGCTCAAGGTTCGGACCTGTGGCGGCGGACCGAGCTCTCGACTGAGGTGCGCCGAGGACCGGGTTCCCCGGTAACGGCGGGGCGTTGAGCGAAGGTCTGGTTCACTGCTTGAACGGTCGAGTAGGGAGTTGGGCGTTAGTCTACCCCGAAGTTTTGACACTGCCAGTCAGTAAGATATTGTATCTGCAAAGTATTTCGAAAGGGTCGGTGTGCACGTTCCGACTAGACGGTGATCTGCAGGGCAAGGAATTCGAAGGCGTGGCGCGAGCCGGTGGTGCCACAGGGACTACCGTTATTCATCAGGCGCGGGGTGAAGGTCGCGCTCCGGCCAAGACGTTCCTTGGGATGGATACCCAATTGAACTGCGAAGCCCTGATGTTCGTGGTGGCGGCCGGCCGCACGGAACGCGTTCTGGCAGCCATTATCGAGGTCGGCGGGCTCGAAGAGGAGGAGGACGCGGGGGTCGCATTCCAGCTTGATGTCGAGGCGGTTAGAGGATTCCTCACGCAGCCGACGGACCGACATTTCGTCGCGGGAAGTGCTGGACGGTGACTTCGCAGCAGCCCCGTCAGTGCGGCATCTCGTCCGGTTAGCGGCCTTTCCGTCCCGTGCGCAGCCGGATTTCAAACAGGCCGTCGTGCTCCTCAATGCCGAGGAGCTCGTGCCCCGCAATGTCGCAGAAGGCCGAGAAGTCGGCCGGTGCCGACGCGTCGTCGGCAGTGATCAGCGCTTCACGGCCGGACGGCACGCGACGCAGGGCCTTCCGGGCACGAATCACGGGTAGCGGGCAGCGAAGTCCGCGGTAGTCAAGCGCGATTGCCGGCTCGTCGGTCACGCCGGCGTCTCACCGGCGGTTTCCTCGTCACGGACGCGTCGCGCGATGCGAAATGCCGCGACTCCGGCCGGCATGCCGCTGTAGATGGCTACCTGAATGAGGGTCTCACGAATTTCGTCCCAGCTGCACCCGTTGCGGCGGGCACCGCGGATGTGCAGTTCCAGTTCTTCGTCCCGGCCCAGGGTCGCGAGTATGCAGAGGTTGTTGAGGCTGCGGCGCGCCATGCTCAGCCCTTCGCGGCCCCAGACAGCTCCCCAGCAGTACTCGGTCAGCAGGTTCTGGAAGTCGTCGGTCAACGGATCGCTGCGCCCGGTGGCCCGATCGACGTACTGATCGCCAAGAACCTTGCGCCGTATGGCGAGCCCCTGCTGGTAGCGTTCCTCGGACATGGTGGTGCTCCTGTCGTTCAAGTTGAGGCCGGAGGGTGGCTGTCGGTCACGGATAGAGTGCGGAGCATAGGGGAAACACCACGGGGCCCCGGCACGCGCTCGCCGGACATCGAAGTGGCTGCCGAAGGGGTGGCCGCGCCGGGGCAGACTCTTTTTCCGCGCCGGGTTCGTGCAGCGGGTGCTCCCGTATCTGCGTGATTGTGCAGAGTCATTGGCACGGGTTACTATGAACAGAGTTGCAGCCGGCCAGAAACGTTCCATGCACGATCTCCTGATCAAGGGCGGCACCGTTGTCGACGGCACCGGTGCGTCGGCCCGTACTGCCGATATCGCGGTAGCGGGAGGAATCGTGACGGCGGTGGGGAAGGTGGAGGGACCCGCCAGACGGATCATCAACGCCGAGGGTGCGCTGGTGCTGCCAGGCTGGGTCGACATCCACACGCACTACGATGGGCAGGCAACCTGGGACCCTGAGCTCACACCATCGTCGCTTCACGGCGTCACCACCACCGTTTTCGGCAATTGCGGCGTGGGATTTGCGCCGGTTCGGCCGGGCAGCGAGCCCTATCTGATCAATCTGATGGAAGGCGTGGAGGACATCCCGGGCACGGTCCTGGCAGAGGGCGTCGATTTCCGGTGGGAGTCCTTCCCCGAATACATGGACGTTGTGGCGGAAACGCCGCGGACGATGGACGTGGGCACCCAGGTGCCGCACGGCGTGCTCCGGTTCTACGTGATGGGAGAACGCGGCGCTGATCATGAGACGGTGCCGACCGCGGACGAGATCGCTGAAATGCGGGACTTGGCGGAGGCCGCGCTGCGGGCCGGTGCTCTCGGGATCTCGACCTCGCGCACGACCAAGCACAAGGCTGCGGACGGGAGGATGACGCCTGGGCTATCGGCTGACCAGGCCGAGTTGTTTGGGCTGGCTGAGGCCATGCGGAGAGCAGACGCAGGGGTTTTCCAGTGCAATACCGACTTTGGCCCGGGGGAATACGGCATCCTCGAGGATGTCGCCCGGCATTCCGGGCGCCCCTTGTCGGTGCTCCTGCTGCAGATCGATCGGGAGCCGCGGCGGTGGCGCGAAACACTGGATTCCATTGAGCGGTCCAATCGAGCTGGGATGGAGGTCAGGGGACAGGTCGGGTGTCGCCCCATCGGTGTGATGATGGGTCTTGATACCAGCATGAATCCGTTTGCGACCCATCCGGCCTGGAAAACGATCGCCGAACTCACACCGGCCGCGCGCATCGCCGCACTTCGCGATTCGGACCTGCGGCTTCGGCTGATCGAAGAACGCCCGGCGGACTCGTACACCAAGTTCATGGCCTACGGACTGACCCGGGCATCCGAGTTCACACCGGGCTTCGATTACGAACCGCTTCCGGCAGAGACCATCGACGCGCGGGCGCATACCGCGGGCCGATCACCGTGGGACTTGGCTCTCGAATCCATGCTGAAATACGATGGTAAGGGGCTGTTGTTTTTCCCCTTTGAGAATTACTCTGACGGAAATTTGGCTGTCATTCGCAAGCTGCTGTTGTCCCCCCATACCGTGTGCGGCCTGGGCGACGGCGGGGCCCACGTGGCGACCCTTTGCGACGCGGGCTACCCAACCTTCCTGCTGTCGTACTGGGCTCGCGACCGGATCAAGGGCCCGAGGCTTCCGCTGGAGCATCTGGTACGCAAGCAGACGGCGGCGACGGCACAATCGTACGGACTGCACGATCGGGGGCAGCTTGAACCCGGGTTTCGGGCCGATATCAATGTCGTTGATTTCGATGCCCTGCAGGTGACCCGACCGGAAATCGTTTATGATCTTCCTGCGGGCGGGAAGCGCCTCGTGCAAGGCGCGGAGGGGTACCTGCACACGTTCGTCTCCGGCGTGGAGGTACGGTCCATGGGCGAGTTCACGGGCGCACGCCCCGGTCGCCTCCTGCGGGGCGCGACGGCACTACCCAGTACCACCCGGACGGCAGCCTGAAGGTCATGCGGAAGCGAACGCCGGAAGGTTTGGTGGCACCTCAGCTTCGGACGGACCAATTCCCGCGAGTCCAGTCGCGGACCGCGTGGTCCGGCCACCGCCTCGGTCGCCGCAATCGGCTCGTCAGTTTCGTTCGCCGGGCGGCGTTGGTGGCCGTGATCGGCTATGTCGCGTTTCACGTGCTGCGGGGTGACTTTGCCCCCAACGCCCTGATTGAGCAGAAACGCGAGCTGCAGGAGGCTGAGAGCACGGTAGCGGAGCTGCAGACGCGCCACGACCGGCTGCAGGACCGGGTGTCGAGGCTGTCGCGAGACTCGCTGGACCTGGATCTCCTGGAGGAGAGGGTTCGTGTGATGCTGGGCTGGGCCCGGCCCGGTGAATACGTGTTTGTTGTTAACCCAGACAAAGCCGGGCAGTGAGCTGCTTCGGCCCGCGGGATAGTTCCTGATGGCCGTTTCGAAGCCTATGGAGGGGGGTACGGAAGACCTTCCAACCCTGCCCAATCTCGAGACTCGATCGTCGGCGTCCCCCGAGCCAAAGCCCAATGGACGCGAACAGACGACGCTGGGCCTGCCGCCGGATGTGCTGCTCGACATCCATCGCCGCATGCTGCTGCTGCGACGCATGGAAGAGCGGATCGGGCAGCTCTATGCCATGGGGGAGATTGGCGGGTTTTGCCATCTCTACATCGGCCAGGAGGCCGTGGCGGTGGGGATGGAGCGCGCGACCCGGCCAGACGACCCTGTCATTACCGCGTACCGGTGTCACGCGCACATGGTCGTCCGCGGGGCTGCGCCGGAGCAGGTCATCGGCGAGCTTCTGGGGAAGGCCCAGGGCGTCTCGCAGGGCAAGGGCGGCTCGATGCACATGTTCGATCCCGCTCGGAATTTCTACGGCGGGCACGGGATCGTCGGGGCTCAAGTTCCACTTGGTACGGGGATCGCCTTCGCGCTCAAGTACCGGAAAACCGATCGAGTCTGCGTGACCTACTTCGGGGACGGGGCGATCAGCCAGGGTCAGGTTGCGGAGGCCTTCAACATGGCGGCGCTCTGGAATCTGCCGATCGTGTATGTGGTCGAGAACAATCAGTACGGGATGGGTACCGCCGTTGACCGGGCAAGCGCGATTTCCGAGTTGCACAGACGGGGCGAGTCGTTCGGGATACCCGGACGCGAGGTGGACGGGATGGACCCCGTGGCCGTTGAGCAGGCGGGACAGGTCGCACTGGAGCACGCCCGGAGCGGGCAGGGGCCGATGCTGCTGGAGATGAAGACTTACCGGTACCGTGGGCATTCGATGTCAGACCCGGCGCTCTACCGGTCCCGCGAGGAAGTACAGAGGGTTCGCGAGGAGCGGGATCCGATTTCGCGCGTGGCCGATCTTCTCGTGCAATCCGGCGTGGTCAATGCGGAAGGACTGAAGGTTGTCGATCGGGAAATCCGGGCTCAGGTGATGGAGGCCGTGACGGCGGCCCAGGCGATGCCGGAGGCGGACCCGACGGGACTGCTGAGCGACATCTACGCCGACGGTAGCTGACTCCTGATGCGCGAGATATCCGTCCGCGAGGCCATCCGGGATGCCATGGCCGAGGAGATGCGACGCGACGAATCGGTGTTCCTGATGGGTGAGGAGGTGGCGGAGTACGAGGGTGCGTACAAGGTCAGCCAGGGACTGCTCAAGGAGTTCGGGCCGGAACGCGTGGTCGATACGCCGATTACGGAAGCCGGTTTTGCCGGTGTCGGTGTCGGTGCCGCCATGATGGGCCTGCGGCCGATCGTGGAGTTCATGACGTGGAACTTTGCCATGCAGGCGGTCGACCAGATCGTGAATTCGGCGGCCAAGACCCGCTACATGTCAGGGGGGCTTCTGGGTCTGCCCATCGTGTTTCGCGGGCCAAACGGTGTCGCGTCCCAGGTTGCCGCCCAGCACAGCCAGGACTACGGAGCCTGGTATGCGCACGTGCCGGGGCTCAAGGTGGTGGCGCCGTTTGACGCGGCTGACGCGAAGGGTTTGCTGACGGCTGCCATCCGGGATCCGGACCCCGTCGTGTTTCTGGAGCACGAGCTTCTCTACGGGGAGAGCGGCCAGGTGCCCGACGGGGAGCACGTGGCGGAACTGGGCCGGGCAAGGATTGTGCGGCCGGGACGGGATGTCACCCTGGTCGGCTGGTCGCGCGGGGTGTCACTGGCCCTCGACGCAGCTGCCGAACTGGCGGAACAAGGCATCGACGCCGAGGTGATCGATCTTCGTTCGCTACGGCCACTCGACCGGGCGACCTTGCTGGGCTCAGTCCAACGAACCCACAGGATCGTGAGCGTGGAGGAGGGATGGCCCAGCTGTGGGGTAGGGGCGGAGATCATGGCCACCATCGTCGCCGCGGCGTTCGACGCGCTGGATGCACCGCCACAGCGGGTCAGTGGGGCGGATGTGCCGATGCCGTACGCGGCGCATCTCGAAGCGCTTGCGCTTCCGCTGTCTGAGACCGTGGTACGTGTGGCACGCGAGGTCTGTTACACGGATGTATGAACATGGCCGGGGAGATCATGAATCATGCCGACACTGATCCGGATGCCGGCGTTGTCGCCGACCATGACGGAGGGGACGCTCGCGCGGTGGCTGAAGAATGAGGGCGACGGGGTTGAGCCCGGGGACGTGATCGCCGAAATCGAAACCGACAAGGCCACCATGGAGGTGGAGGCGGTCGACGAGGGGACGCTGGGCAAGATTCTGGTCGCGGACGGCACGGAGGGCGTTGCCGTCAATTCCGTCATCGCCGTACTGGTCGGGGAAGGGGAAGATCCCCAGTCCGTGGAGGCGGCAACGGCGGAACTAGGCGATACGGCGGCGCCCAAGCCAAGCTCCACTCCTCAGCCGAGCGCCGAGAAGCCCGCGCCGCCCGGGGAAACTCCCGCCCAGGCGCCATCCCCGCCGCCCGCGCCGGTCCCGGAACCGGCCGCTCCGGCGCCACCGTCGCCGCCTGGCAACCGCGTGTCCGCCAGCCCGCTCGCCCGCCGGATGGCGGCGCAGGCCGGGCTTGAGCTCGCGTCGATCCGGGGATCGGGTCCGCACGGGCGCATCGTCAAGGCGGACATCGACCGCGCTCTCCAGATGGGTGGCGCGCCGGTCACGGATGAGGCCGAAGCCGCGCCCGAGAGGATTGAGCTCACCAACGTACGAAAAGTCATCGCGACCCGCCTGCTGGAAGCCAAGCAGACGATTCCGCACTTCTACCTGGAGACAGACGCCGAGGCCGGCGCACTGCTCGACCTGCGCCGGCGCATCAATGCGGATCTGGAGCGCGAGCAGCGGGTCACCGTGAACGACCTGGTCGTCAAGGCCGCGGCGATGGCGCTCCGCCGGGTGCCCGAGGTGAACTCCGCGTGGGGCGGCGACCATATCGTCCGCCACCGCGCCGTTCACGTCGCCGTGGCGGTGGCCGTCGACGACGGGCTCTTTACGCCGGTCGTCAGGAACACCGATCGCAAGGGAGTCCGCGAAATCGCCGGCGAGATCCGGTCGCTGGTGCAGAAGACCCGAGCGGGCAAGCTGATGCCCGAGGAATATCAGGGCGGAACGTTCAGCGTGTCGAATCTGGGGATGTACGGTATCGGCGCATTCGCTGCCGTCATCAATCCGCCCCAGGGCGGGATCCTGGCCGTGGGCGCGGCGGCGGAGCGGCCGGTCGTGCGTGACGGGGTGATTGCGGCGGCACCCGTGATGACCTTGACTCTGTCGGGCGACCACCGGGTGATCGACGGCGCGGTCGGCGCGCGCTGGCTGGCTGAGCTGCGGCAGTTGATTGAATTTCCCGCATTGATGCTGGCGTAGGGCCGTGGCTCGAACCGAGTACGACCTCGCTGTCATCGGTGGGGGGCCGGGCGGGTACGTGGCTGCCATCCGCGCCGCCCAGCTGGGCATGCGGGCAGTGGTGGTGGAGCGCGAGCACCTGGGGGGCATCTGCCTCAACTGGGGCTGCATTCCGACCAAGGCTCTGCTGCGAAGCTCCGAGCTTCGCCATCTCTTGGCTGAAGTGGACGTACACGGACTCTCGGTCGGCCGTGTGAGCGTGGACGTCGAAAAGCTCGTTGCCCGAAGCCGGACCGTCGCTTCGCAATTGACGCGCGGCGTCGCTCATCTGCTCAAGAAGCACAAGGTCGACGTGATCGAGGGGACCGGATCGCTCGCCGGCGACGGACGCATCCGGGTGATGCAAGACGGCAAGGACGAGATGCTGCTGTCAGCGGCGCACACCGTCGTGGCGACCGGCGCGCGGGCGCGAGCCCTGCCGGGTATCGAGCCGGACGGCAAGGGGATCTGGACCTACCGCGAGGCCCTGTTGCCCGACGCGGTGCCCAAACGTCTTCTGGTCATCGGGTCCGGTGCGATCGGCATGGAGTTCGCAAGCTTTTTCCATGACCTGGGATCAGAAGTTACCGTCGTGGAAGTACAGGACAGGATCCTTCCCAACGAGGATGCCGAGATCTCGGTGTTCGCCGAGAAGACGTTCGCTGCGCAGGGAATGCGGTTGCTCACGAACTCGACGGTCCGGTCGGTCCGTTCCAGAGGGCGGGCCCTGGCAGTAACGGTGGAACTCCCGGATCAGACCTCCGACACGCTCTCGGTGAGCAAGGTGATCCTGGCGGTGGGCATTACCGGCAACGTGGAGGGAATCGGTCTGGAAGAGGCGGGAGTCAAGGTCGATCGCGGACACATTTCCACGGATCCGATGGGCGGGACGGGCGTTCCGGGCATTCATGCGATTGGCGATGTCACCGGGCCCCCTTGGCTCGCGCACAAGGCGAGTCATGAAGGGATCGCGTGCGTTGAGGGCATCGCGGGCATGGAACCCCATGCGCCCGATACATCCCGAATCCCGGCGTGCACCTATTGCCGGCCGCAGGTCGCGAGCATCGGATTGACGGAGGCCGGGGCGGTCGCGGCAGGACACGAGGTGAAGGTCGGCAGATTTCCGTTTCTGGGCAACGGCAAGGCCATCGCGCTCGGGGAACCTGAAGGCCTTGTGAAGACCGTCTTCGATGCGGGAACCGGGGAACTTCTTGGCGCTCACATGATCGGTGCAGAAGTGACGGAACTTATTCAGGGATTTGCGATCGCAAGGACGATGGAGGCGACCGAAATCGACCTGATGCATACGGTATTTCCGCATCCAACCTTGTCGGAAATGATGCATGAATCCACCCTGCAGGCGTTCGGGCGTGCCATCCACATCTAGGGACAGACCATCGGCCGACGGCATGGCATCTGGGCGGAGGCCGATGCTCTGCGCACACGGAACTCTGAGCGTCGGGCGTCCGGCGACAAGCCTGACCGCTGACGGACGCCGCTTGCGAAATGCGCTAGATCGCTAGGGTCAGGCATGCACCCACGCTCCGAATACATCAGCACGGCCCATCTGGTACCAGACCCGAATGCCGTGCGACTGCGCAAACCGCCCTGGATACGCGTGAAGGCACCGACTTCGGAAGGCTACCGAAGGACGAAGGATCTGGTTCAGGCGCTGGATCTCCGGACAGTGTGTGAAGAGGCCGCCTGCCCGAACATCGGCGAATGCTGGAGTCAGGGCCACGCGACGATGATGGTGCTCGGGGACATCTGCACGCGGAAGTGCGCGTTCTGCAACGTCGCAACGGGACGGCCACAGGCCGTTGATCCCGGTGAACCCCAGCGCCTTGCCGACGCGGTCGCGGCGCTGGGCCTTACGCACGTGGTCATCACCTCGGTGGACCGCGATGATCTGGCGGACGGGGGCGCTCGCCACTTCGCGGCTTGCATCAAGGCTCTCCGCGCGACCTGTCCTGGCGTGACCGTGGAGGTGCTAACTCCTGATTTCCAGCGGAAAGCCGGTGCGGTGGAGATGATCGCCGAAGCGGCGCCCGACGTGTTCAACCACAATCTCGAAACGGTTCCCCGCTTGTACCGGACGGTCCGGCGCGCCGCCGACTATGCCCACAGCCTGAACCTTTTCCCGCGGGTACGCGCCCTGAATTCCCGCATCTTCACCAAGTCGGGGCTGATGGTCGGGCTGGGCGAGACCAACCGAGAGGTCCTTACCGTCATGGACGACATGCGGGCGCACGACATCGATTTCCTGACGATCGGGCAGTACCTGCAACCGACACTCGGGCACCACCCCGTCGAGCGCTTCGTTTCGCCTGACGAGTTTGCCGAACTGGAGGCAGCGGCGCGGGATCGGGGATTCCTGCTCGTTTCGGCTTCGCCGCTGACGCGATCCTCCTACCACGCCGACAAGGACTTCCGCAGACTGCAGGCGGCCCGCCGGGCCAGGACGCACGCACCAGGGCAAAGCGGCGAGGTCGATCGATCTCACGGGCAACCTTCCCGCGCCAACGTGTGAATCGGACTGCACACGATGCCGCGGCACGCCGAGCGCCGGATTTCCGCGTATACGCCCGAGCAGTTGTTCGACCTCGTGGTCGACGTGGAACGGTACCCGGAGTTTCTCCCCTGGTGCATCGGCGCAGCCATCGCGGCACGCCACGAGGACGGCTTCGAGGCTGACCTTGCCATCGGATTTCGCCTGTTGCGAGCGAGTTACCGCAGCAGGATCACGTGCCAGCGGCCTTCGTGCGTCGACGTGACGCTCGTGCACGGGCCGTTCCGGTACCTCACCAACCAGTGGCTCTTCCGGAGAGTGAGCCAAGCGCGGACCGAGATTGCCTTCGAGGTCGATTTCGAATTCCGCTCCTCGACGTTTTCGAGGGCCATGACGCCGCTGTTCGGCCTTGCCGTCCAGCGCATGGTGCACGAGTTCGAATTAAGAGCGAAACGCCTGTATGCGAAGCCCCTAGCGGTTTCGGAAGACCTGGGCCGATAGCGCCCGTCTGGCTGGGGCCGGGAAAACGATCGGCGCCGTTTTCAGACCTGCGCGCCGGCTTGGTCAGGGGAGGGTGTGGGGCCATGGCTCCGGGGCGCGAACCCCTGCATGCAGCGGGCCAGTGTCTCGAGCCTGCCCAGTTCCTGATCGAGCATCGCAAAGATCGCATCCAGACCGCGGTCCTCCTCTTCGAGGAGCCATCGGCGGCTCGTCCGAAGCCAGACATAGGCGAGGGCGGTGGCGCGAAGGGTGCGTTCGAGCTCGCTGCCTGCGAGATCAGCCGCGTCCAGCACATTGCCCATCGACGTGTGGACCCGTCGGAACATACGGACGCCGGCACGGGGGCAGCGCTGCGCTTCTGAACCGAATGCGCGGACGGCGGCGCGGCGTGGCGCCAGGACATCGAGGCGGCACATTAGTGCCTCCAGCAGCCGTTCCTTGGGGCTAGCTTCCGCGAAGTCCTCTTCATCCAATATGCCGACAACGCGCTCGTCGGTCTGTCGGGCAAAGGCGTCGAGGACGTCGTCCGCACTGCTGAACAGTGCTTGGGCGGCATCCGGATCAACGTTCGCTCGCTCCGCCAATTGGGCGACCGTCAGCCCGCGCCACTCACCCGCCTCGGCGGCGCTGAGCGCCGCTTCGACAAGAAGCTCGGTGAGGGAATCCGTTGCAGACATGGCAGCCCCGGGAACCGGACGCCTCTATACGACCCCGAAGGCGAGCATCGCTTCCGCCACCTTGCGGAAACCGGCGATGTTCGCACCGGCGACGTAGTCGATCTGGTCGCTGTCCTCGCGTCCGTACTCGACGCACCGATGATGGATATCGGTCATGATTTGTTCGAGCTGATCCTCCATGTCGGCGAGGGTCCATGATAGGCGAGCAGAATTCTGGCTCATCTCCAGGCCGGAAACCGCTACGCCCCCTGCGTTGGCAGCCTTTGCAGGACCGAAGAGCACGCCGGCCTCGGTGAGCAACTCGATGGCATCGAGCCCGGTCGGCATGTTGGCGCCCTCGCAGACAACTGTCGTTCCCCCATCGATCAGGGAGCGGGCATCGTCGAGGCCCAGTTCGTTCTGGGTGGCGCAAGGAAGCGCCACGTCGCAAGGAACCTTCCACGGCCGCGCGCCGGGATGGAAGGTGGCCTTCGGATACTGCTCCGCATATTCGGAAATGCGGGCTCGCCGGACTTCCTTCAGGTCCCGCACCCAGTGCAGCTTCTCGGTATCGATACCGTCCGGATCGTGAATGAACCCACTGGAATCCGAGAGGGTTTGAACTGTCGCGCCCAATTGGTGCGCCTTCTCGGCAGCGTACAATGACACGTTGCCGGAGCCCGAAATGCTGACGCGGAGGCCGCCCAAGTGGCGTCCGGCCTCCTTCAGCATGTGGGCGAGAAACAGGATCACCCCGTACCCTGTTGCCTCGGTCCTGATCAGGCTGCCGCCGAACTCCAGTCCCTTGCCGGTCAGGACACCCTCGAACGATCCGGTAATCCGTTTGTACTGCCCGAACATGTACCCGATTTCACGTGCGCCGACCCCAATATCTCCGGCGGGCACATCAACGTTGGGGCCAATGTGCCGATAGAGCTCATTGATGAACGACTGGCAGAATCGCATGACTTCCGCCGATGACTTGCCTCTTGGACTGAAATTCGCGCCACCTTTACCGGCGCCCATCGGAAGTCCGGTGAGACTGTTCTTGAACGTCTGCTCAAAGGCCAGGAATTTGAGAATGCTCGGCGTGACCGTGTGACTGAACCGGAGGCCCCCCTTGTAGGGGCCGATGGCATTGTTCATCTGCACCCGAAAGCCGCGATTGACGATGATCTCGCCAGCATCGTTCTGCCAGGACACGCGGAACGACACCATGCGGTCGGGTTCGGTCATGCGCTCCAGGATCCGGAGCTCGCGGTAGACCGGATTCCGATCGATGTACGGGAGCAGGGTCTTGGCAACTTCGTGCACCGCCTGATGGAATTCACTCTCGCCGGGGTTGCGGATGACGAGGCCATCCATGAACTGTCGCAGCGGGGCCTCCCCGCCTGTGTCGGGCATCGCTTGATCCAGTGATGTTGCTCCCTAACTGGCCCGCCAGTTCATGAAGCCGAGTTCCGCCAGCCCGGCTATCCCGATCGAGCGCCGCCGGAAATCCATCCAGTTGTCGTAGATGCGCTGATTGATCTCGCCGTCCTCGGCGGTTTCGGCTACGACTTCGTCGCTCACCTCGAACCATCGCTTCAGGATGTCAGCGGGCAGCTGTTCGATCTTGGCGCCGTACTCCTGCACGAGACGCTCGAGTGCCAGCGCATTGTTGGAGGTGAACTCCGCCAGCATCTGCGTGGTTTCTGCTTCTGCGGCCACCTGGATAAGCCTTTGCAGGCGTTTGGGAAGGTCGTCAAACGCTTCCTGGTTCACCATGAGCGAAAGGGTCGTGCCGGGCTCGTGGACACCCGGCCCGTAGCAGTACGGGGCGACCTTGTAGAACCCGTGGGCGAGATCCATCCATGGTCCGCCCCATTCCGCGGCGTCAATCACTCCTGATTGCAGGGAGGGCATGACCTCGCCGCCCGGGAGATTGATCGTGGTTGCCCCAAGTCGCGCCAGCACCTCTGATTGCAGGCCGGCCATCCGCACACGAAGTCCCTGCAGATCTGCAAGGCTCTCGAGGCGCCTGCGAAACCAGCCGACCATCTGCATGCCCGCGTTGCCGGCAATGAAACCCTTCAGGCCATACCCGGCGTACAGCTCATCCCAGAGCTCCTGCCCGCCGCCGTAACGGATCCAGGCAATCTGTTCGATCGGCGCCAGGCCGCCCGGGACCGAGCCAAAGAATGCAATGCTGCGGTTCTTGGAAATCCAGTAGTAGGGCGAATCATGCCCCATTTCTGCCTTTCCTTCGCGCACGGCATCAAACACTTCGAACGCGGGAACGAATTCCCCCGCAGCGAACAGCTTGATCGTCAGCTCGCCGTCTGAAAGCTCGTTGATCCGGTCGACAACGCGCTGGGCGCCGGTACCGATACCTGGGAAGTTCTTTTGCCAGCACGTGACCATCTTCCACCGGCGTTCATTACGTGCATAGGCGGGTGCGGCGATGGTGGTCGCTGCTGCTGTCGCGCCGCCGGCGAGAAACGACCGTCGGTCGAGCGGAGGGTTTGGCATTGTGTGCCCCTAGCGAAGAAAAGGCCGAAACTGCTCGCCGCAGAGCATAGGCCAGTGCGGACAGGTTGGCGCAGCTGCGATTCGGCTGGACCGGTGCCGCGGAAACAGGAGGGGTCGGGAGGCCGGGGAAGAGGGCCGCGACGGACTTGGTCCGGCAAAGGGGCAGTGGCGTCTTCGAAATGGCAGCGCGAGGCGCGTGGCCCGCGGCGACCGGGCTTGCTCTTCTACCGGGGCGGAGAACCGTCGGCGGTAAGGCGCGTAGCTGCACAGCGGGGCATCGTTTTGCGCACGATCACCAAGTGTCGACGCAAGGGCGTTTCTTGCCGGTGCGGGGTGGTGGCGGCGGACAGGCCCGGAGGCCTTCGACAATCCAGCGACGGGTGTCGGCCGGGTCGATGACGTCGTCGATCTCGAACAGGGAAGCCGTGTTGATCGCCTTGCCCTGCTCGTACATGCCGGCAACCCGTTCTTCGTAACGGGCCTTTCGCTCTTCCGGGTCCTTGATCGCGGCCAGTTCGTCGCGATAACCCAGCTTGACGGCTCCTTCTAGGCCCATGCCGCCGAATTCCCCGGTGGGCCACGAAATCGCGAAGAATGGGGCATGGAAACTACCGGCCGCCATGGCCTGCGCCCCGAGTCCGTAGGACTTCCGCAAGACGATCGTGAACATCGGTACCGTGACGCTGGAACCGATGACGTACAGGCGACAGCAGTGACGTACCAGCGCGGTCTTCTCCGCTTCGGGTCCGACCATGTTGCCCGGCGTGTCGCAGAGACAGAGGATGGGGATATCGAAGGCGTCGCACAGCTGCATGAAACGCGCCGCCTTGTCGGCGCCATCGCTGTCGACAGCGCCGGCCAAGTGGAGAGGGTTGTTGGCAACCAGCCCGATCGGCCGGCCTTCGATGCGCACGAGTGCCGTCACCATGCCGGCGGCAAAGCCCTTCCGCAGCTCCAGCACGGAGCCCTCGTCGGCCAGGAGTTCGATCACCTTCCGGACGTCGTAGGTCCGGAGCCGGTTCTCGGGAACGACGTGGCGAAGCTTCCGCTGGTCCGCCGCGGACCAGTCCGCGACTGGTCCCTGGAAATAGGACAGGTACTGCTTCGCAGCCTGCACGGCTTCCGCCTCGTCCTCCACCTGGATATCGACCACCCCGTTCGGCACCTGAACGTCGAGCGGCCCGACTTCCTCCGGCTTGAAGATCCCCAGGCCGCCGCCCTCGATCATGGCTGGCCCGCCCATGCCGATGTTCGTATTGCGGGTTGCAATCACGACATCGCTGCAGCCCAGGATCACGGCATTCCCGGCGAAACAGCGTCCCGAAGCGATTCCGACCATAGGGACGAGGCCGCTAAGCCGGCCGAACAGGTGAAAGGCAGGAATGTGCAGATCGGCGGCAAATACGATATCCGTGTCACCCGGCCGTCCGCCGCCGCCTTCCGTAAAGAACACCATGGGCAGGCGCCAGTTCTCGGCGAGAGCGAACATCCTGTCCTTCTTGTGATGATTAAACTTGCCCTGCGTGCCCGCCAATACCGTGTAGTCGTAGGCCATGATCATGCACCGGGCGTGCTCGTCATCGAATAGATCGCCGTTGACGCGGCCCATCCCCGCAATCAGACCGTCTGCCGGCGTGCGATCGATCAGTTCTTCCATGGGGTACCGCTGACGCCGCGCCGCGATGACGAGAGATCCGTATTCGGTGAACGATCCCGGGTCGACCAGGTCATTGACGTTCTCGCGGGCGGTGCGCTGACCGGTCCGGCGTCGACGAGCTACGGCTTTCGGGCGGCGTTCGTCTTGCGTCCGGGCTTGTCGGTCAAGTACTTCCGCGAGATCGGGCCGGATGCGTGCAAGGTCGATGGCGGCCGAATCGTCCGCTTCCGAGGCCTCCAGGCTGGCCGCATCGATGACCGCCACGGGGCTTCCCTCGGCAACGGTATCACCCAGGGCAACCGGAATTCGAGACACATAGCCCGCGTGATCGGCGGTGATCACGTGCTGCATCTTCATGGCTTCCATGACCAGCAAGTCGCCGCCGGCACGCACGGGATCCCCCTCGGACACCAGGATTTCAACCACTGTGCCCTGAAGCGGGGCCTTCACAGCGCCCGCTTCCGGTGGAGCAGACGCTGCCGTTAGAGCGTCAGCCCGATCTTGGCCCTTCCCGTGTGCCAGGACCGCGAGGGGGTCGCTGGAGTCAACCTGCGCCCCCACGATGACAGGGCCGCCCGCGGTGTCGTGCGTGGAGTTGTCCGATTCGGTCACCAATTCGTCGAGCAGGACTTCCACCAGCTCGGTGTGGAGGAGTCCCGCCTTGACCTCTTCGCGCTCCAGCAGCCGGCGCATGAACTTGAGATTGGTGGCAATGCCGGAAATTCGGAACTCGCCGAGGGCCCGGGCAAGCTTGCCGGCGGCAGTCGGGAACGAATCTCCCCGGACGATGACTTTGGCCAGAAGGGAATCGAAGCTCGGATGGGGAGCGAACCCGGCGCCCCCGTGCGTATCGACGCGAATTCCCGGCCCTGTGGGCGGCTGGAATAGTTCGGCTGTCCCGGCAGCGGGTCGCACCTGCCCGTCCGGTCGCAGGATCTCCGCGTTGATCCGGGCCTGGATGGCGCAACCCTGCGGACCATTCCCGTTGGCGACATCGGACAAGGGTGCTCCGGCCGCGAGGTCAAACTGCAATCCGACAAGATCGATACCGAAAACCTCTTCCGTGACCGTATGTTCCACCTGAAGTCTCGGATTGGTTTCGATGAAGTGAAAATTTCCGGACTCCTCCAGAAGAAACTCGAAAGTACCGAGGTTCGCGAACTCTGCCGCTTGCGCCATGGTTACGGCACATTCGATGATTTGGTCGCGGATGCCCACTGAGAGATTGGGCGCCGGAGCAATTTCCAGCAGTTTCTGCCGGCGGCGCTGCAGACTGCATTCTCGCTCCCCGAACGCAGTGACGGCGCCAGCGCCATCGCCGGCAATCTGGACCTCGAGGTGACGCGGCTGCTGCACCAGCTTCTCCGCGTACAGGGCCTTGTTTCCGAATGCCCGCTCCGCCTCGTCTTCACATCGGGACCATTCGCCTTCGAGCTCTTCCAGGCCGCGTACCGCCCGCATTCCGCGCCCGCCGCCGCCGCCCGCCGCCTTGATCATCACCGCCTCGCCATCCGCGAGCGTGCGGAAGAACTCGCGTGCCGCTTCAATACCGCCGTCGCCGGCCGTCGCGGGAAGCACGGGAATCCCGCACCGGCGGGCAAACTCGCGCGCGCGTATCTTGTCGCCGAAGAGTTCGAGCGTCTCCGGGGCAGGGCCGACAAAGGTGCGCCCCGAAGCGATTGCCGCCCGCGCGAATTCGGCATTCTCGCTCAGGAAGCCATAGCCCGGATGGATGGCGTCGCAGTCGGCGGCGTCTGCCGCCTGCAGCACTTGCTCGTGGTCGAGATACGCGGCGACGCCCCGACCCGGGATCGTCTGGCGCAGCCATGCGCCGGCGGCGGCGTGGAAGGGAGGGTCGTCCTCTGGATGAACCAGCACGGGTACCAGTCCCTTTTCGCAGGCCGTCCGCGCAATGCGCAAGGCGATCTCGCCGCGATTGGCAATGAGTACGCGCTTCAAACCTAGCTCCCGAATACGATCGCAAGTCGTGGGAGGTGACCGGGGCCCGGCGGGATATCCGGGCGTGCGATGGTACAGTTGGCGATACCATCCGCGAGGGGCAAGCCGCTACAGTACTCTACCGCCCGCTCAATTGTGATCGTGGATACTGCCGGCCAGCCGGGGCCTTACGCTGACGGCTTCGGGCCGCTAAAACGGCACCTTGGCGGGACCTCCAACTGGTTGCCCGGCTTCCATCAGATTTCGCTAGCCTGCCCCTGCCGAAAGGATCGCCATGCCGCTTCCGTCGTACCTGGAGGGACGTCTCTCGCTTCCGCTTATTGGAGCGCCTCTGTTCATCGTGTCGAATCCCGACCTCGTCATCGAGCAGTGCAAGGCAGGCGTCATGGGTGCCTTTCCGGCGCTCAATGCCAGGCCCCCGGAGATGCTGGATCGGTGGATCGGGCGCATCAAATCGGAGCTTGGGGCCTGGGCCAAGGCCCATCCGGGCGCACCGGTCGCGCCGTTCGCGGTCAATCAGATCGTGCACCGTTCGAATGAGCGGCTGGAGCACGATGTCGACGTCTGCGTCAAGCACGAGGTGCCATTCATTATCAGCAGCCTGCAGGCGCCGACCGCCATCGAAAAGCAGATCCATTCCTACGGCGGACGGATCTTTCACGATGTGACCAACATCCGACACGCCAAGAAGGCTCTGGGTGAAGGCGCAGACGGTTTGATCCTCGTGTGCGCCGGAGCGGGCGGTCATGCAGGGACCCTGAGTCCGTTTGCCCTGGTGGCCGAGGTTCGGCAGTTCTTCGATGGCCCCGTCATTCTGTCCGGCGCCATGGCTACCGGCAGCCAGATCCTGGCTGCCCAAGCGATGGGGGCCGACCTCGCATATTTCGGGACGCGCTTCATCGCTTCCAAGGAGGCCAACGCGCCGGAACGCTACAAGCAGATGGTGGTAGACAGCCGCGCCTCGGACATCGTCTACACCAGTCTGTTTTCCGGAGTGAAAGGGAACTACCTGTCCGGCAGCATCGCGGAAGCCGGTCTGGACCCGGCGAACTTGCCGGAAGCCGACAAGTCGAAAATGGATTTCCGATCCGGCGGCAGCATCGACCGGCGCACCTGGCGGGACATCTGGAGCGCCGGACAGAGTTCGGGAATGATCGGGGACGTAGCCTCGACCGCAGAGATCGTGGAACGGCTTCGCAGCGAGTATGAAGCGGCCAAGGAGGGCCTGCGGGTGCAGAGCCAGCCGTTCTTGGCTTCGGCAGCGTGACCGGAGGTCGACCGGCCGGGCTGCCGGACCCGCTAGATATGGCCGTGCTGGGAGCCAACGCTGCCAGGCACGGCGAGGCAGGCCGGGCCCGACCACGTCGTGGCCGTCACTGGGAGTTGAACATGCTCAAGAAAATCGTGGCAGCAGCGGCGCTCACGGCGGCGGTGTCCTCTCCGGCGTCGGCCGACATCAAGATCGGCTTCGTCACAACCCTCACGACGCCTGCGGCAGTCGTCGGGCGCGACATGCGCGATGCGGTGGAGCTCGCGCTCGAGCACATCGGCGGGCGCATGGGCCCGGAGGCGGTAGAGGTCGTCTACGGCGACGACGAGTTCAACGCGCAAAAGGGCAAACAGGCCACCGAGCGGCTCCTCCTGCGGGATGACGTCGATCTGGTCGCCGGTTACATCTGGTCCAACGTCCTGCTCGCATCGGCCCCCGTCGTACTGAGTGCCGGCAAGCTCCTCATCAGCGCGAACGCCGGTCCGGCGCCATTGGCCGGTCGTCGGTGTCACGAGAACTTCTTCAACATCTCGTGGCAGAACGATCAGACGCCGATGGCGCTGGGAGAGTTGCTCAATCGGGAAGCAATCAGATCGCTCTACATCGTGGCTCCCAACTACGTAGCTGGCCAGAACATGGTGGCGGGTGTCGAGCGCGTGTTTGCCGGCGAGGTTGTGGGGAAGGACATGACCGTGTGGCCGTCGCAGCGGGATTGGTCGGCGGAACTATCGAAGATCAAGGCTGCCGGCCCCGAGGGCGTCTTCATGTTCTATCCAGGCCCGGCGGGTCCG
This sequence comes from Alphaproteobacteria bacterium, assembly GCA_022824395.1. Taxonomy (GTDB): domain Bacteria; phylum Pseudomonadota; class Alphaproteobacteria; order TMED109; family TMED109; genus VXPW01. Next base: position 117,642 of record JAJDZX010000025.1, on the reverse strand, counting down.
GCATTCGTCAAGCAGTACGAACAGGCGGGCTTGATCGACGCCATTCCCCTGTTCTCCGTATACACGTTTGATTCCATCAGCTTGCCGCTGTTTCAGGAGGCCGGGATCGATGCGGTGCTCGGGAGCAAGATGACCCAGTTCTGGGCGCCGGATTTGCGGAACGACCAGAACCAGAAGTTCGTGGCCGCGTTCCGGAAGAAGTATGGCCGTTACCCCTCGTTCTATGCGGCCCAGAGCTATGATTCGATGTTCTTCATCAAGTCCGCGGTCGAGGCGGTCGGCGGCGACGTCCAGGACGTTGACGGGATGCGTTCCGCCCTCAGGAAGGCCGAGTTTCCTTCGGTGCGCGGCCAGTTCCGGATGGGATCCAACCACTTTCCGGTCCAGAACTTCTACGAGCGCACGGTGGTGGAGGACGCCGACGGCAATTGGACCACGTCGGTGGGCCCCGTGGTGCTGGAGGATCATCAGGATCCGTACGCCAGTCAGTGCGAGATGGGCGGCTAGGCCGCATCGCCAGCGTCCCCGGCGCCTTGTGGCGTCAAGATACGTCGACAGGCGAGTGCTTCGTCGCCCGTACCGGGAGCAGGATAGGTAATGGACTACGTCCTGCTGATTGAACAGCTGCTGAACGGGTTCCAGCTTGGAATCATCCTGTTCCTCATGGCCGCAGGGCTCACCCTCGTGTTCGGAATCATGGACCTGGTGAACCTCGCGCACGGTTCCCTGTTCATGATCGGTGCATTCGTTGGCGGCACGTTGACGCTTGCAACTGGTTCCCTGATGCTCGGTGCCGTGCTCATGGTGCCGGCGATGTTTGCCATCGGCGTGCTGGTTGAAACCATTGCACTGCGGACCCTCTATCGCCGGAGCCATCTGGACCAGGTCCTGGCGACCTTCGGGCTCATCCTGTTCTTCAACGAGGCAACGCGATTGATCTGGGGGCCGGAAGGCCTCGCGGTTCCGCTCCCGGATTTTCTGGAGGGAACCGTGGCGCTCGGGGCTGGCATCACCTATCCGCTCTATCGCGTCGTCATCATCGTGATCGGGATTCTGGTGGCGCTCGGCCTGTACCTGCTGGTCGCGCGGACCCGCTTTGGGATGCTGGTCCGGGCCGGTGCCTCCAATCGGGTCATGGCGGGGGCCCTTGGGGTCAACATCCCCGTCCTGTTCTCCCTCGTGTTCGGGATCGGCGCGGTCCTTGCAGGCCTGGCCGGCCTGATCATCACGCCGATTACCCAAGCCGCGATCGGAATGGGGGAGGACGTGCTGATTCTCGCCTTCGTCGTCATCGTGATCGGCGGCATCGGATCCGTCCGTGGTGCCTTCGTCGCCGCCCTCCTGACGGGCATCATCGACACGATGGGCCGGTCCTTTCTCGACGTGATCCTGTTGCTGTTCCTGTCGCCCAATGCTGCCGAGTCGGCCGGCCCCGCCCTGTCTTCGATGCTGATCTACATCCTGATGGCGGGAATCCTGTTTTTTCGACCTCAGGGCCTGTTCCCCCCGCGGAGCGCGACGGCGGCCCCGTGAGATCTCAGCTGACCCCGGCGCACGCTGTTTCCGCGTTGCTGATCTCGCTTTGCGCGGCGGTTCCGTATCTGGCTTCCGCGCTGGATGAGCCGTTCTACGTCATCGTGTTTGCCCGCATCATGGTCTGGGCGATCGCTGCCATCAGCTTGAATCTGATCATGGGATTCGGTGGCATGATCAGCTTTGGCCATGCGGTGTACCTCGGCATCGGCGGTTACGCCGTGGGAATCCTGGCATTCCATGACATCACCAGCGCGTGGATACAGTTGCCTGTAGCGATGGGACTTTGCGCAGTCGTGGCACTGGTATTCGGGGTCATCTGCCTGCGCACCCGGGGCATCTACTTCATCATGATCACCCTGGCACTTGCGCAAATGGTGTTCTTTCTGAGCGTGAGTGCCGAGCGCTACGGCAGTGACGACGGGCTGAACATCCTCTGGCGCAGCGAATTCGGATCCGGAATCATCGATCTGGAAGACGGCGCGGTCATGTACTACACGATCTTCGCCGCGCTTCTGGGCTGCCTGCTCCTTCAGTGGCGCATAGTCGTCTCACGGTTCGGCATGGTGCTGCGGGCATCGCAATCCAATGACACGCGCGTTCAGGCCGTCGGGATTCCCACGTACCGCTACCGGCTCGCGGCGTTTGTCATCGCTGGCGTGATGTGCGGACTGGCGGGGTTTCTGCAGGCCAACCTGGAGCGTTTCGTTTCACCGGACATGATGAACTGGCATCGGTCGGGAGAGTTGATCCTCATGACGGTCCTCGGCGGTACCGCAACCCTCTTCGGACCTCTGGTCGGTGCCGTCGTCTTCCTCCTCCTGTCCGAGATCCTGTCAACCATCACGATTCACTGGCATCTCGTGTTCGGCCCGTTCCTCATCCTGGTGGTGCTGTTTGCCCGTGGTGGGGTGATGGGCCTCCTGGGATCGAGAGCGGCGCGTGACTGACGGTCCGCGGGCGTTGCATCTCGAAGCGCGGGGGCTCCACAAGCGTTTCGGCGGCCTCCAGGCGGCGGCCGATCTGTCAATGCGCGCGCAGCACGGTGAGATTCATGCCGTCATCGGACCCAATGGCGCGGGCAAGACGACGCTGGTGCACATGCTGTCCGGCTTTCTGCAGCCCGACAGCGGGTCGATCGTGTTCGGAGGGGACGACATTACCGGGCTGCCAGCGCCCGGCCGGGTGCAGCGCGGGCTGGCACGGTCGTTCCAGATCACCAGCGTGTTTCGTGAATTCACTGTGCTGGAAAACGTGGTCCTGCCGGTACAGGCCCGGCAGGGTCACAGCTTCAGGTTCTGGCGCTCGGCCATGCGTGATCCGGCCCTGACAGAACCTGCCCGCGTTCTGCTCGAAAAGGTCGGATTGGGTGACCGGGCGGCGACCCCGGCCGGACATCTCGCGCACGGCGAGCAGCGCCAGTTGGAGATTGCGATCGCCCTGGCCACGCACCCTTCCTTCCTCCTGCTCGACGAACCCATGGCGGGCATGGGGCCCGAGGAAAATCGTGACTTGATCGATTTCCTGGGGGGCCTGAAGGAGACGCACGGCATGCTGTTGATCGAGCACGATCTCGATGCCGTGTTTGCGTTGGCCGATCGCATCACCGTGCTCGTCTACGGACGAGCAATCGCGTCGGGCCGGCCGGACGCGATCCGCCAGAACAGCCAGGTGCGTGCGGCGTATCTCGGCGAGGCGCACGTCTGATGCTTGAGATGCGGGGTGTGGATGCGTTCTACGGCGACAGCCAGGTCCTGTTTGACATGAACCTCGCCGTGAGCAGCGGCGAGGTCGTGACGCTGCTTGGGCGCAACGGAATGGGGAAGACCACCACGGTGCGCACGATTATGGGGATTGTCAGGACGCGTTCCGGCACGATCACGTTGAACGGCACCCGTATCGACCAGCTGCCCTCGCACGCCATTGCCCGGGCAGGAATCGGCCTGGTACCCGAAGGACGTCAGATCTTTCCGAACCTGTCGGTTCGCGAAAACCTGATTGCCACGGCGCGCGTCCCGAGACACGGTGTGCCCGCGTGGACGTTCGAGCGGGTGATCGAGTTGTTTCCGGCCTTGGGCGCCCGGTTGGCGAGCGCCGGTAATCAGCTGTCGGGCGGCGAACAGCAGATGCTGGCAATCGGACGCGCACTTCTCACCAACCCGCAACTGATGATCCTGGACGAGGCGACGGAAGGCTTGGCACCGCTGGTGCGTCGGGAGATTTGGGCATGCCTCAGCAGCCTCAAGGAAGCGAGGCAGGCAGTGTTGGTGATCGACAAGAACCTGGAGATGCTGATCGGGTTGGCTGATCTGCATCACATTGTCGAAAAGGGCAGTGTGGTGTGGAAGGGGACCAGCGCGGAACTGCGCGCGGACCGCTCCCTCCAGCTCCGCTACCTCGGGGTTTAGGCCCGCAGCTTGAAGCGCTGGATCTTTCCGGTCGCGGTCTTGGGCAGGTCGTCCACGAATTGTACCCAGCGCGGGTACTTGTACCGGGCGAGTCCTTCCTGACAGAAGGCCCGTAGCTCGTCGGCCAGCTGATCTCGCGAGTCCTCCCGGTGCTTGAGCACCACGTAGGCCTCAGGCTTGGTGAGACCGTCGTCGTCGGAGCGGCCCACGACCGCGGCCTCGAGCACGGCAGGGTGGGCGATCAGGCGGGCTTCGATTTCCACGGGCGATACCCAGATCCCGCCGACCTTGAGCATGTCGTCGCTCCGTCCGTGGCAGGTGAAGTACCCAGCGGCGTCCCGGCTGTAGGAGTCCCCGGTACGAATCCAGCCGTCGGACAAGGCAGCCGCCGTGCGCTCGGGCTGATTCCAGTACCGCGACATCACCGAGGCGCCGCGGACCCAGAGGTGGCCGACCTCGCCCTGGCCGACCTCGGCATCCTGGTCATCAAGGATGCGCGCTTCATAGCCTGGAACCAGTTTGCCGCTGACACCGGCGTTGGCATCCGAGGCCCCGTTCGCGATAAAGATATGAAGGATTTCGGTCGTCCCGATGCCGTCCAGGATCGTGAGCCCGGTTTGCTCCCGCCACCGTTCAAAGATCCTGGCCGGGAGCGGCTCCCCGGCAGAGATGCACGCCCGCAGGCTGGACAGGTCTGGAGAAACCCCGTCCAGCGCACTGAGTTGTGCGGCGAACAGGGTTGGAACCGCGTAGTAGAGGGTGGGCCGGAAACGCTCGATGTGATCGAACATGTCCATCGGCGTGGGACGTCCGGCGAACAGCACTGATTGCCCCCCCGTCCACAACGGGAAGGTCATGCCGTTCCCGAGGCCGTACGCAAAGAAGAGCTTCGCGGCGGAAAAATGTACGTCGGCGGCAGTGATGCCGAGCACGTCGACGCCGTAGTGCTGGCTGGTGACGACCATGTCCCGGTGGGCATGAACCACGCCTTTCGGGGGGCCTGTCGAGCCGGACGTGTACAGCCAGAAGCAGTCGGAAGCCGCGGTCGCGGTCACGGCGCGCAGCTCGGAGCTTGCTGCAGCCATGAGGGCGGATAGCGTTCTCCCCGGTCCGTCCACGGGGAGCTGGTGCGCAGGTGCCGGCACGGCATCGGCCAGCGCGGCCTCCATTTCGGCTGCGAACTCGGGAGACCAGACCACGCACGCCGCCCCTGAATCCTCGATCATGTGCCGGAAGTCATGCGCCCGCAGCAGCGTGTTGACCGGAACCGGCACCAAACCGGCCTTGATGGCGCCCCAGAAGACGAAGAAGAACGCAGGGCAGTCCTTGATCGCCATGATGACCCGGTCGCCGCGTCCGAGCCCGAGGCCCGTCAGCGTGTTGCCGGCGCGGTTGACCTGTTCAGCCAGTTCCGCGTACGTGGTATCGCCCTCGTCACTGCGGATCGCGACGCGCGCGCCACGGCCTTCCGCCAGGTGCCGGTCGACGAACGCGACGGCGGCATTGAAGGAATCCGCAAATGTGAGGGTTGCCGGCCGCGTCGAGGTGTCAACGCGGACAGTGTTGTGATCCATGGCTCAGTGGAAGCGGACGTAGTCGTAGTCGAAGGGCTTGCCGTGGATTCCGCGTTTGGGCGGCGCGATCCATTCTGCCACCTTGCCGGGATCCGTGACCGGGATCATCAGCGAGCGCACGAACGCCCGGTCGTCGGCCGTCGGCAGCCATGCATCCTTGTCCCGTTCCCAACGCCTTTCGTCCACCAGCGTACCGTCGGGCGTGGCGTGGATTTCCGCGAAGATGCCGATCGCGCGGTTGAATTTCTCGTCCGGCAAAGTGAGCTCGAAATCGATGTCATGCGCCTTGATGATCTTGTTGAAGCGATCGAGCCCGCGCTGACTGTCGAGGGTGAAGTCCCGCCGGAGCAGGAGGTTCATGCCGGCCCGGGCTGCGATTACCTGGGTTTCGATCCCGTCTGCCGTCACCTTCGGGATCTCGATCTGCTCGTCAGCGAGCGTGTGGTCGTCGCTTCGCTTGCCCTCGTGATAGCGGCCCTTCAGGCCCATCGCGAAGTAGTTTGCCGCGTTGGTCGACCGTTCGGAGCCGAACAGGTCCAGGCAGATCGAGTAGTGGAAATTGACCCATTTTTGGACCATCGGCAGGGGCACACCACCGGCTGCACGCACATCCAGTGTGTCGTGTTCACGTACGAGCTCGCAGGTCCGCTGCACGATCCGCATGAGGCCGGTCTCACCGACGAACATGTGATGCGCCTCTTCGGTCAGCATGAAACGGCAGGTTCGTGAGAGCGGGTCGAAGCCTGACTCCGATAGCGCGGCCAGTTGAAACTTGCCGTCCCGATCCTGGAAGTACGTGAACATGAAGAAGGAGAGCCAGTCATCCGTCTGTTCATTGAACGCCTGCAGGATGCGGGGCCGGTCGGGGTCCCCGGCGTGGCGCTCAAGAAGCGATTCGGCCTCTTCTCGCCCATCACGGCCAAAATGGGCGTGGAGCAGATACACCATCGCCCATAGATGCCGGCCCTCCTCGACGTTGACCTGGTAGAGATTCCGGAGGTCGTAGAGCGAGGGGGGCGTTGCACCGAGTCTTCGCTGTTGTTCGACGGAGGCTGGCTCGGTATCGCCCTGCGTCACGATCAGGCGGCGCAGTTCCCCGCGGTACTCGCCCGGAATCTCGGTCCAGACCGGCGATCCCCGGTGATCCCCGAACCCGATCGTCCGGTCCGCTTCGGGCCGCGCCAGAAAGATGCCCCAGCGGTAGTCCGGCATGCGGACATGGCCGAAATGAGCCCAGCCGTCCGAATCGACACTGATTGCCGTTCGCAAGTACACCTGAAAGTCGCTTGATTCGGCCGGCCCCATTTCATGCCACCAGCGCAGATAGGCGGGCTGCCATCGTTCAAGCGCGCGCAGCAGCCTGCGGTCGTCGCCCAGATCGACGTTGTTCGGAATGATCTCGTTGTAGTTCGCTTGCATGTTCCTAAACCCGCCCGCGGTCAAACTCGGGCTGTCTGCCCGATCCGTACAGTTCCAGGGCCCCGCCGCCGCCCACGGCATTGGGACGTTGAAAGATCCAGTTCTGCCAGGCGCTCAAACGCGCAAAGATCTTGCTCTCCATGGTCTCCGGGCCTGGAAAACGCAGGCTGGCCTCCATGCCGGTGAGCGCATCGGGGGAGAACGCAGCCCGCTCCTCGATGGCAAGCCGGACCTCATCCTCCCAGTCGATATCGTCCGGGGCAAACGTCACCAGGCCCAAAGCCTCTGCGTCGGCTGCCTCGAGATCCTGGCCGGTGCGCGCCTGAATGGCATCCATTGCGGCAGCATCCCCGAGGAAACGCGTCTCAAGCCGCGTCAGGCCGTTGCACATCGGGAGCGGCCCGAAATTCATGGCGGTCGGGCGGATCATGGCAGGCGGCAGATTGGAGCGGTCAAAATTCCCCTCCAGCATAAAGGAGCGATCAGCTGCGAGCGCCACTTCAAGAAACGTCCCGGCGAAACAGGAGCCAGGCTCAACCAACGCGATCAGAGAGCGTGACGACACGTCGATGCGCTTGAGCGTCCTTCGCAGATACAGTGAAATTTCACGTGCAAGCCAATGTTTGGCGTGCTCGAGCAAGAAGTCGTCGTAGGCGGCAACGCGGGCGATATCACCCAGGCTTCGGAAGATCCAGGTCCCGATGTGCGGTTCATTGAAGCGCAGATGAAGTGCCGCGTCGTCAAGTTCACGCGCGATCGCTAGGGGCCAGAAACGATCGCCGCGCGCAAGGACCCCGGAAGGATCCTCCGGTGGCGCGTCGTCGGGCCCCTGGAGCACGAACGTGGCCGTCCGTGCCCCCCGATCGATGGCGACTGTGACGTTGGGATACCTGAGTCCCTCCGACGAGATCGCGCGGTCCAGCGGGGCCAACCGAATGCCTGTTGCGCCGGTGGGGCGGTCGGACGCGTCGGCCAGGGCGGTCGCCCGCTTCGCAACGGTCTCGGCGAGTTGCGAGCGCGGCGCCAGGGAATCGACAAGTTTCCAATCGAGCGCGCGCTGCCCTCGCACTCCTTCGCCGGTGGTACAGAAAAAATCCGCGCGGTCACGACGGACGCGTCGCTTGTCAACCACGCGGGTCAGTCCGCCGGTGCCCGGCAGGACGGCGAGCAGGGGCACTTCGGGCAGGGATACCGCGGTCGATCCGTCATCGACGAGCACGATTTCCTCGCACGCCAATGCCAGCTCGTAGCCACCACCGGCAGCGGTGCCGTTGATCATGCAGAGGTACGTCTGGCCCGATTCCGATGTTGCTTCCTCGATCGCGTTTCTGGTCTCGTTGGTGAACTTACAAAAGTTCACCTTGTCGGCATGGGTGGCGCCTGCCAGCATCGGGATGTTGGCTCCCGCGGAGAACACCCGTTCCTTCGCGGACGTGATCACAACAGCCCCGACTGCCGGATACTCAAAGCGAAGCCTCTGCACGGCATCGTAGAGCTCGATGTCGACCCCGAGATCGTAGGAATTGAGCTTCAGATCGTACCCAGGCCGGATGCCCCCGTTCTCGTCGACATCGAGGGTCAGCGTGGCAATTCGATCTTCAACTGTTAACCGCCAGTGCCGGTAGCGATCAGGGTGGGTATCAAACGTTATGATCGGGTGGGAGGACGCCGTCGGGGGCTGCGAGTTCATCGATGCTCCATATCCGGCTTACGGAAGTGGTTCGGTGTCATTGACCGGCCCGCAGTATGCTCATGCGATGCCAGATAGCACGTTTCTGGGGCCCCTTGCGTCGTGTCCGGTCAATTTCATCAAGATTTGCAGAGTGTGGTAGCGGCCGGACATCGTCTTGAGTACTTCTGGACACGCGAACGAAGCGATCGGGAACCAGTCCTGATCTTTCTGCACGAAGGGCTCGGTTCTGCTGGGCTTTGGCGGGACTTCCCGGCGCGATTGAGCGGAGCGAGCAGGCTTCCGGGGCTGGTGTATTCGCGGTACGGCTATGGCGGCTCGGCTGTTCTGACGGGCGAGCGTGCTGTCACATACATGCATGAGGAAGCGCTCCACAGTCTCCCTGAATTGCGGGAGAAGTTGGGTCTCGACGACGTGATCCTGGTGGGACACAGCGATGGAGCGTCAATCGCGCTCATCCACGCGGCGGCGGGGCGCTGGCCGGTGCGCTCCCTGATCCTAGAGGCCCCGCATGTCTTTGTGGAGGACCTCACGATCGCCAGCATCGCGAAGGCTGCGAGGGCGTACGTGGACTCGACGCTGGCGGCACGGATGGCCAAGCATCATCTCGACGGCGCCAAGACATTCCTGGGCTGGAACCGCATCTGGCTGGACCCGGACTTTCGGCGCTGGAACATCGAGGAATGCCTGCCGGCGATTGCCTGTCCGGTACTGGTCGTCCAGGGAGAGGATGACGAGTACGGCACCATGCTGCAGGTCGACAGCGTCGCGGAACGTTGCTCGGGTCCCGTCGAGACCCTCATGCTTCCGAATTGCCGCCATTCCCCGCACCGCGACCAGCCGGAGATCGTCCGGGAACGGGCGGCAGGTTTCATCAGGCGATGTCTGGCTCGGTCACCGGACTGAGGGGCGTCCGCATGGCACGGAACGGCGGCTCTGCCGGGGCGGGGCCACTGTTACCGACACGACAACCAGGTGTCCGAATGGGTGACCAGGAAAAGGCAGTGTCACGCGTCGGTTATGACCAGTCGTCCCGAAGCCCGAAGCCGTCAATGGAGCCCAGACATATCTGCAAATATTAGAATGTATTGCAGTGTATGGTTCGGTTCATTCTGAAGATGCGGTCAGTCGGTGAGTTGCTGCGCAGAGGCGGCCAAGGAACAGCCAGGGGGACGGAATCCAGAGACTTTCCCGAAGCAGCGGCTCTGCTGCTACGCCCGGCCGAGTATCGCCGGAGCCCGGCTTCCAATGCCGCCCGACACCATTGGAGTGCTCGTCCGGCGAACAGCATTCCATCAGTAGCGCTCGTGCGCGCGTGCCGGAACTGGGTTCCGACACGCGCGCTTGCGGGCTACATCGGCTGAATTTGCCAAGTACCGTCGGGGTTGCGACAGGCTCGGCCGACCCCAGTGTGCATCTCACCGCCGATGACGATTTCCTGGACGAATTCACGGCAGTAGGTGTCGCCGACCAGCACTGCCGGCCTCGGGACCACCGTGCCGGAATTTCCGGAATCTGGGTTGGACCAGGCCACAGCCGTTCCGCTCGGGGTGTTCTCGAGCGCGCTCTGGGCCGCTTGCGCGGCGTAGAGTTGGTCAGCCTTGTCAAGGCTGGCACCGATTTCATTGCCCAGGGCGGCACCGATGAGCGTGCCGACTCCTACGGCGACCAGCTTTCCGTCGCCCTTGCCAAACTGTGACCCTGCCACTCCGCCGGCGATGGCGCCCGCCAGCGTTCCGAATTGCTGCTTCGGACCACCCGATTGGCAACCCGTCAAGCCGACTGCGAATGCCAGCAGCAAAAGGGAGCTACATGAGAAAAGCTTGGTATTCATGGTAGGAATTCCTTGCAGTAGTGCGCGGGACTATCCGCAAGCCAATTGGCGTACGTCCCATTATGGCTAACTTTAGAATCTAGGGTGCAAAAAGTTCACTTTCTTGTGAATCGCCGCCAGCCCTGGAACACGACCGCAGGACCCGGCGGCACATCCCGTTGCAATACATCCCGCAGGTGCTGGCGCGGGGCTTCCCGGGACACCGTGGCGGCTTGCGCCGCGTGGCTGTTCAGTGCCTCCGGCTACAGGGCACGCATCAAACCTGCCTGACGGGGTTACCTGGCAACCGATTTCGACGGCCGGTGGTTCGTTCTATTCGCCGGACGAGGAAGGGTCGGTTGAGCGATGAGTGCCTTGCGCTTTGGTTGCGCATGAACTCTGGTCACGTGCTCGGGTCGAAACGCTTGCCGCTAGGCGTCGAGTCTTTGCAGCATTCTGGTAACCAGGGGATGGCTTGAATCGGAGAGAATTTCAAGAAAGCTGAAATGGTTGCAGTTCTCTGCGGTGACGAATTCGACAGGGATATCGTGGTCGCGGAGAAGCGCCTCGAAAGCGCGTGATTGTTCCACCCAGCCGGTGGGTTCGGCTCCGCCGGCCGCGACCAGCGTGGGCCAGGCGTGATGCGGAGTGCGCTGCAGCACGTTGTTCCGAGCGGCTTCGGCGGCATCCAGGCCGATTTCGTCGTTGACCGCTAGCGTGCGCGCAATTTCAGGCTCGTAAATCCCGGAAATCGCGAACACGCCCCGGACCTGTTCTGGGCGCACTGCGTCCGGTGAAAATGTTTCCGTCATCATCATGCCGGCTAGATGGGCGCCTGCGGAATGGCCGTACAGGAAGATGCGGTCTGGGTCACCGCCGTAGCCCTCGGCATGCTGAGCCGCCCAGACCAGACCCGCACGAATTTCGCTCGCGATTGTGCTCACGGTCACATCCGGGCAAAGGTCGTAGTTGATGTTGAGAAATACCGCACCGGCATCGATGAAGGGAAGCGCTAGATGCGTGTGGTCGTCCTTGTCGAGGGCGCGCCAATAACCTCCGTGAATAAACAGCACCACTGGGGCGGCTTGGACATTGGACGGGTCCTTGAGGATGTCAACGGTCTGCTTTGCCCCGGAGCCGTATCGCACGTCGAAGTGTGAATTGCCCGCAAGCTGCTCACGGGCCATGGCTGCGTCCTTTGCCGCATTTTCGAGGTAAATGTCCGCGGAGGGGACCGCAATACGAGGATTGAAATGAGCTTCACGCTCCTGCAGCGTCAAGGTATGCCAAGTGGTTTTCATCGCGATTCTCTCCGCTATCGTCCGGTGACCTGCAGTCTTGCGGGCCACTGCGCTGGACTGGAAACTGCCAGCTGCATGTCTTCACTTGCCGACGGCGATTTCCATACTAGAGGGGCCATTCGCTGCGCCAAGACGTTGAGGGAACGCGTTTCTCGGGCGTGTCCGATCCGCTTTCGGAGTTTGGGAGCAACAGGATGTCTGAGCGCCGCTACAAGTTCTGGGGCTGGGGGTACGAGGATCAAATTCCAGAGTCCGGAGAAGCCGAGGCCACGGTGGCAAGGGTGTCCGAGATCACCAAGGTCCGTCCCCGGGCAGCGATGCGATGGCCCTCGCTTGATCGCGTGGCAATGCCCGACCCGCGAATTCAGCCGCCTTCTGTTCTAGCCGGAATCGCGTCCACAGGCGCGCATGATCGCGCCGCGCACACGTACGGAAAATCGTTCCCCGACTATGTCCGGGCGTTTGACCACGATTTCAAATGCGCTCCGGATCTCGTCATGTGGCCGGGAAATGAGCGCGATGTGGTTGCCGTCCTGGACTGGGCCTCCGATGCCAACGTGGCGATCATTCCCTTTGGCGGAGGTTCAAGTGTGGTCGGTGGCGTGGAGCCTAGCGTGGGCGAAGGCTTTGCCGGTACTGTCAGCTTGGATTTGCGGAAGCTCAAACGCGTGACCGACGTGAATGTCGCGGATCGTGCTGCCCGTATCGAAGCAGGCGCTCTCGGGCCCGCGCTGGAGCGACAGCTCAAACCGCATGACCTGACCCTTCGGCATTTTCCGCAGTCGTTCGAATTCTCGACTCTGGGAGGATGGATCGCGACCAGATCCGGTGGCCATTTTGCGACGCTGCAGACCCATATCGAGGATTCCATTGAATCACTTCGGGTCGTATCCCCGCGCGGAACGTTGGAAACCCGTCGCCTGCCAGGATCAGGAGCAGGTCCTAGCCCCGATCGTCTCTTCGCCGGATCGGAGGGGGCACTTGGCATCATTACATCTGCGTGGATGCGCGTGGTCCCCCGGCCGATCTTTCGACGAAGCGCCGCCGTGTGGTTTGAACAGTTCCTGGATGCGGCCAATGCCGCGCGGGGCGTGGTTCAGGCCGGTTTGTGGCCCGCGAACTGCCGTGTGATCGACGCGGAGGAGGCCCGGCTCACAGGCGTCGGTGATGGCGGCCGTCATCTGCTGGTCCTGGGTTTTGAGAGTGCGAACCATCAGGTTGATGCATGGATGGAAGAGGCACTCCAGTGCACCGCCGACTTCGGTGGAATCTCCGACGAGAGCAGCGGCGACACCCCCAACCGAAGTGGTGCGGCAGGTACATGGCGAGATGCCTTCATGGGCGCGCCCTACGTTCGAGAGACGTTGATTGCCTACGGCTTTATCGTGGACGCGGTCGAGACGGCGATTACATGGGAACGGTTTCCAGAATTTCACCGTGCGGTCAGAGACAGCATTGGAGACGCGATTCTTCGAGTTACCGGTGTGCCGGGACATGTCACGTGCCGATTCACGCATGTCTACACCGATGGTCCCGCACCGTACTTCACGTTTCATGCGAAAGCGCCCAAGGGCGGAGCAATCCAGGCTTGGCGCGCGATCAAGGCAGCGGCCAGCGAGGCATTGCTGGCTGCGGGCGGAACAATCACGCATCATCATGCGGTGGGGCGCGATCACATGCCGTGGTACACGAAGCAGCGACCAGCCCTCTTCGGATGCGCACTCGCGGCAGCGAAGAAGGAACTGGACCCTGCCGGAATTCTCAATCCCGGTGTGTTGATCGGGCACGACTCATGAAGTTAGCGCTGTCCGCCGCCGCCACAGCACTCCTGTTGACGGGCCCTGCCGTTGCGGAGCCCTTTGCGGACTGGCTCGACGGTGTGCGAGCCGAAGCACTGGCCAACGGGGTAGGGCAGTCGACCTTGGACGCTGCCCTCCGAGATCTGGATGGCCCACTCCCACGCGTGCTGGAGCTCGACCGCAAGCAATGGAAAAGGGACGTAACCCTTGACTGGTATCTGAATCAAGTAATCAGTGACGAGCGTGTCGACAGAGGGCGGGAAATGGGCCGGCGCTACCGAAGTCTCCTGACGCAGGTCGGCGAAAAATACGGGGTTCAGCCGCGATTCATTTTGGCAATTTGGGGTATCGAGACCCATTACGGGAAAATCACCGGCGGGTTCCCGGTATTGGGCGCTCTGGCAACACTTGCCTTCGATGGCCGACGTCAGGATTTCTTTCGGGGCGAGCTCCTTGAAGCACTCAGAATCATGGAGCGCGAACGCATGGAACCTGCATCCATGCTCGGTTCATGGGCCGGCGCCATGGGACAAAGCCAGTTCATGCCGACGAGCTTCAGCAACTTTGCCCAGGACTACGACGGTGACGGGCGTCGGGACATCTGGACTACGGAAGCCGATGTTTTCGCTTCCATTGCGCATTACCTCAAGCTTCATGGGTGGCGGGATGACATCACCTGGGGCAGGGGGGTCAAGCTTCCCTCAGACTTTGATCCTGATCTGATTGGCCTCGACGTCACGCGCACGATTCCCGAATGGCAGGCGCTGGGTTTACGGCGAGTCGACGGGACCGACCTTCCTGCACGTGCCCTGGTCGCGTCGGTAGTGGCCCCGGATTACCCGGACGGGGACGCCTTCCTCGTCTACGAGAACTTCCGGGTTACGCTGACGTACAACCGGTCGAGCTTCTACGCGACCGCCGTGGGGATTCTCTCGGACCGAATTGCTCGGGGGCTCTGACATGCAGCTGGCAGCGGTTTTCATGATGTTTGCTTGCGCGATGCTGTTGATGTCTGCGTGCGGCAAGCCCGCGCCAGTGGTGGCACCGCTGGAAGTGCCGCAGGACGCGCCGCAAGTCTCTGGGAGCGGCGGAATCTACAAGGTCGGAGCGCCCTATACCGTTGCCGGTCGCAGGTACACGCCAAGAGTTCAGCCAAACTACCGGGCAGAGGGGCTTGCCTCGTGGTACGGACCGAAATTTCACGGGAAACCGACGGCCAATGGCGAGATTTTTGATCAGTACGCGCTGACCGCCGCGCATAAGACGCTGCCGCTGCCCAGCAAGGTAAGGGTCACCAACCTTGACAACGGTCGCCAACTCGTGGTGAGGGTCAATGACCGAGGGCCGTTCGTTGGAGACCGCATCATCGATCTTTCGCGCCGGTCAGCCCAGTTACTCGGCGTTGAAAAGGCGGGGGTCGCACCGGTACGCCTCGAACTGTTGGATAGTGGCCCACATCTCCTGACTGAGCCGCTGCAGCAGGAGCAAGTAGCGCAGGAGCGAGTGACGCCGGTGAGGGCAGGGAACGTCTATGTCCAGGTCGGTGCCTTCCGACTCCCCGACAATGCCCAGCGGCTTGCCTGGAAATTATCGAGGTTTGGTGATCCAAGCATCCAGGTGAGCAGGAATCACCGGTGGCATCGGGTGCGCTTCGGACCGTTCGCGTCTGCCCTGGAAGCGGACACGTTCGTCCAGAGATTGGAGCGGGCAGGGTACCTTCCGAATGTGGTGGTTCAGATCCGCTAGCGGCTTGTGTCTGTGCCTCGATGACTAGCCCACGACTTGACCACATAAGGGACGGCGCAGCTCAACGGGCGTGTGCGACGTGTCAAACCTCCTGCTGGCCCGCACTCACTGAGGAGATTGTTTCCGTTCAGTTGGTTCCGACGATTCAACATAGACGGCCATAGCCTTCAAGCTGGCCTGGGCTACCAGTGGTAATATCAGACATAAATCCGAGACTACCGCAACGCATAGGCTGCCTCCGGAGCCCGTAGGCATGTAACTCCCATTTCCCGACCAATTCCGGAGGATGCCGAGCGGGAACTCAAGAGCGGTTCACGTCGGCGCATAAGCGAGACGTTCAACAGTGCCCACTTGGCTCCTGTCAGCCCCGGACTCCGGGGGGATTTCGGCCGGTCAGTTGAACAGGTTGAAGTAGTAGCGGACGTTGACGTTGAACCGTTTCTCCCATTCGTTGTTTGAATTGGCGCCAAAATCGCCACCGGGCCCAACGAAGAAGTTCCCGTCCGAAAATCCAATGTCGGTGTACACGTACACTCCGCCCCAGAACCAAGAAGCGCCAATGGTCCACAAGGAGCCGTCGTTGAAGTCGTCGCTTTCCCTCAGGATCGAACTCCACTCCACGTATGGCGTAACGCTATCAAGCCAGGCTAGCTCGGACGTATCGACTCCCTCGTAGCGCAGTGATACGGCGGGGATCCAGCCCTCAGTGGCGACGAGCGCGGGATAGTCATAGGCGCCCATGGGGATGAGACCGGCTTCCCAGGGGGTGTCGTCGGTGATGTCGTAATTGTAGTAGGACAGCTGAGAGACGACCTTTACATCGCCAAGGGAGGCTGTCCCGTGCGCGGAAGCCGCGAAGTGAGTGGCACCACTGTCGTCAACGTTCGTTCCTTCCAGCTGCCCGTACTGGATGGACGCACCCACATCTCCCACACCCTCTATCGGATAGACGGCCCGCAGGTTGATCTGCCCGTTTTCAGTAAAGCCGCACCTGTCATCGCCGTCGTTACAAGTCGTTCCCCAGATCACAGGATCGTAGCTGTATCGCGCACTGTCCAAGCTATCTCCGTCCCAGTGTCCCTCGTCTTCGAAGAAATAGGCGAGGTCGATGTTGAGGGCACCGACGGATGTTGTCCACCTGACTCCCAAGTCCATGTCGTCGATGAGACCGACGTAAAAGTGCTGGTCGAAGTACCAGCTCGACGACACGCCATAGTCGCCGGGGCCAAAGGGCACACGGACAATCCCGGCCTGCACAGTGCCAAATTCGTCCGACTGATACCCCAGCCATGCCGTATGCATCATGCTGTAACCGTCGTACCACCGGTACTCAACCCTGCCGATGAGGCTATTGTGGTTGAGGTCGGCGTTGAGGCGGAACATTTCTAGGTCTACGTCCCCAGGGCTCTCGCCTCGGCGGCCGTCGTAATCGCCATACACCCAATTCACGCCCAGCGCGCCGCCGACGCCGACAGGACTGTCTTGGGCCGTTGGGTAAACGGTCGGTATCAGGAGAAGGGCGAGACCTAGCGCGATGATCCCGATTGGTGGTATTGCGTTTCGCATCAGTTTCTGCATGTCGTCAAACGCCTTGTTGATCGGAATGCCCGGGAATCAGGCTCCATTGCCATCGAACGGGGGACGTGAAGTATCGTTAGCTGTGTGGGTGCGGCCGGATATTCACTCCACGTAAAGGTGACACCGTACGACAATATCGCGGCACTACCGCCACGACAACCCGAGTCTCCAAACTTGACGATCCGAGCAGCTTATGCAGGTGCGTACAGCTTCTGTGCCGGAGGTCGCTCGCCTTGTGTGATCTTAGTCTGTTGGCAGTTTCATCAGACGGGCGACGGCGCAGGCGGACGGAGCCTGGCGATATTGCCGTCGGGATGGCTGCAACAGGTCCTAAACACGACGAACCTTGCATTGGCCGCCGTAACCGCCAGTGGGTTTCCCTCTGCCCGTAGTGACTGGTCTACCGCTAGCAAGAACTAAACTCGTGCGAAGACGTGCTATCGCATTGGGGGATAAGCAAGATCAACCGCGTCAGGCCCAACTTGGAAACCTACTGTAGGACCCAGCAGGGCGATGGGCCTGCGTGATAGCGTGCGCCACACTGTATCGGAACCCGCTGACATACTTCATGGTGATTTTCCCGATGGGACTGCAAAGTCCACTACTGCTGTTATTACAAGTGCTTTGGTGAGAATGATGAGACTCATTAGGAATTTCCATAATCATCATTATGCGCGTATGATGTGCCTGCCTGGCGGTCTTCCCGTGCCCGCGTTCACTTCACCGTCCCTTCTCCGAGCGACTTTCCGCGTACGTGCTGGCCGGCAGAACTAGGCGCCGTAGATGACCTCCCCTCCGAAAACGAAAGTTGCTTCGACGAGCACACCAAGAGCGATGATCAATCGAGCCGGGAGGCCACGGAACTTCACCCAGAGCCACGCTGCCAGTATGAGGCATAGTATGAATTCCGCCGGGGCCAGGATGTTGGCCCCGTGCCGCACGTCCCAGTACGAAAACGAACTCACATAGGTCCAGTCCGAGAACGGCCAGAAAGGTGGATGTCCATCCCCGGCATGCAGCGGGATATCCGTGATGATGTGGAGAATGGCAGCAATGCCGAAGGCGACGGCCCAGCGAAGGCGTGCGAAGAGGCCCAGGGCCGCACATGCCAGAAACAGAGGAACTGAGTTCGAGACCGCAAAAATTTCCTGCCAGAATGCCGTGAAATAATCGATGCCAAAGATCTGGCCCCCGGTTCGCCCGACTACCCACCCTTGCCAGGCCACCATCGCGATGATCGTAGCATCGGGTATCAGGGCTCCGGCCAGTGCCGCGGCATTCCTCGCCTTTCCACCCGGGAGCCCGCAGGCGGCAACTCCCATGAGCAGATGCGCCGGCGTATTCATCGCTTCATAACCGAAGTCACCAGCGTTGCGGTGCTCACAGTGGTATGCGGAACAGAGCGCGCAGGCCGCCTGCGGGCGAATCCTCTAACTCGATCTCGCCACCGTGGCTGCGAGCAATATCGCGTGCAATGGTCAGTCCGAGTCCGGTTCCTCCTGACCTTGTGCCATCGCCGAGTTGCCGGAACGGTTTGAACGCTTCCTCGCGTCGTTCCGGGAGAATTCCGGGACCATCATCATCAATCACGATGTGAGCCCCATCCTTGTCCTGCGTCAGGCTGACTTCCAGTCGATGTCCTTGCCGTAGCGAATTCTCCAGGAGATTCGAGATGGCACGTCGCACAGCTCCCGCGCGTACACGGGCATACACGGGCTCGCTCCGTCTGAAGTCAATTCGGCCAGAACCGTCGTCAAACCGGTCAACCAAGTCGCCCAGGAGCTCAACCAAATCGACATTGTCGGGGGCTTCCTCCCCTTCTCCCTGTGCGAATGCGAGATACGACTCGATCATGTGCTCCATTTCATCGAGATCAGCTTTCATGCTGTTCCGATCCTCATTGTCCCCGAGCAGTTCAAGCTGCAGGCGAAGACGAGTCACAAGAGTGCGTAAGTCGTGGCTCACCCCGGCCAGAAACTCGGTCCGCTGCTCGATTTGGCCCCGGATCCGGTCTCGCATCGTCAGGAATTCCTGTGCCACCCTCCGGACTTCCGTAGCGCCCCGGACGACGAGTGGGGCGTGAGTGTCACCGCGACCGAAACGTTCGGCAGCCCGGGCGACAGCGCGAAGCGGAAGAACCTGCTGCCGCAGGAAATACACGGCCAGCACGAACGCGAGAACCGAACTCATGATCATCAAAGAAATGAAGATATTGGTTGTGGAACTCGATACGTGCTCAATCGGCGCAATGACGTAAAGGACACCGGTAGGCAGCCCTACCTGCACTTCCACCGAATCGTCACGTGAACGGGTGTCGTACCGGTACGGATAGTCCAACCTTCGACCGAGCATGCGTTCCAGTGCATAGTCCAGGTAACTGCTCGCAGGGTGCGCAAACGCCCCATCCAAGGCCGCTCCGGGCTCGTAGCGCAATTGCACGTTGAATGCGGCCTCACTTTGGCTGATGATCGCATCAGCCGCTTGAGGAGCGACAACGATTTGTTTGCCGATCGAGCTGATCTGGTTGGCAAACTGGAATGCAAGCTGGCGCCCGACTTCCTCCCAGTGCTCTTCGTAGAAGATCGCGGCAAGAATCAATTGCAGTAAAACGAGGGGTACGGCGACGATGACGAGGGCTCGGCCGAAAAACCCTCGAGGCAGTACTCGCCGGACTTCTAAACTGGAACGTTCAAACGGAAAGAGCTTCATCAAGGGCTCGCGCGAAGCGCGTATCCCGTCCCGCGAATAGAGACGATGTGCCTAGCGGAACGGGCGCTTTCACCAAGCTTCCGTCGAAGCCGATTGATGCAGACGTCAACGCTCCGCTCCCCGAGCGCGCTCCCCTGCCCTAGCACGTCGCGCGCCACTGGCTTGCCGGACGCCCTGGCCAATCGAACCAGCACCTCTCCCTCGCGGGCGGTTAGCTGAACCGACCCCGAGCGATTCCAGAGACGACGCCGTTCAAGATCAAAACGGTACTCGCCGAAATGCACCCAGCCAGGCGAGGGAACCGGGTTCACGCGACGCAGCAGACCTGCTACGCGCAACGAGAGCTCATGCGGATCGAACGGCTTCCCCATGTAGTCGTCTGCCCCTGCTTCCAGTCCTTCGATGCGGTGCCGTGTCTCCTTCCGCGCGGTCAAGAAAAGGATCGGCACGTTGCCCGTTGCCCGCAATGATCGTGCGAGTGCCAAGCCGTCTTCCCCGGGCATGCTGACATCGAGCACGATCAGGTCATAAGCAATTCCCGCGAGGCGTTCTCTTGCCGCGCTTGCGTCCTGCGCGACGTCCACAAGGTATCCCTGCCCGGACAGATATCGTTGCAGGAGATTCCTCAGCCGTGCGTCGTCGTCAACGACCAGCAGCCTGGAATCAAGCGGCTGCGGCGTTGCACCGGGCGCCCTGTTCACAGCGCGAGTCCAATACGGGCGCGGTCTTCCGGCTCCATCAGGGCTTCGAGAAACGTGTGAATGGCCTCCCGACCGTTCGGTCCGGCCTGGGCGAGGGCTAACTCAATCCGGGCCCGCTGGGCGTGAAGCAAGGATAGTTCGAGCGCCCGACCTGTTTCGGTCAGGGTCAGAATTCCGCGACGTCCGTCCGCCGGATCCTGTCGGCGTTCAACCAACTGCGCGTCCATCAGTTCACGCAGCACGCGGGTCAAAGCCTGTTTCGTAATGCCCAGTGTGGCCAGCAGTTCGTGCACGGGAATGCTCCCGGCTCGTTCGATGAAATACAGCGCCCTGTGATGCGCGCGGCCGAGCCCGCGACTCGCCAGGACACGGTCGGCATCGCCTGTAAAGGCGCGATAACCGAAGAAAAGACGTTCCGCTATGGCACGTGCTGCAAAATCCGACATAACTGCGTCAGCCATGTTGACGTTTCTAGAGGTAAGGTACTACGATGCGCTCCTTTCCGGAACGCTACCAGTGTTTCCTGTGGGACATCTCCCATGATTGAAGATTACGGCCGACTGCCCGGGCAGCTCTGGCTAGACGGCGAATTACTGCCTTGGCAGGAGGCGCAGTTGCACGTACTGAGTCATGCACTGCACTACGCTAGTTCTGTATTCGAGGGCGAACGGGCTTACGGCGGAAAGATCTTCAAGGAACAAGAACACACGGATCGTCTGATTCATTCTGCCACCACACTGGGGATGGAATTCCCCTGTTCCGGAGAGGAACTCAGCAAGGCTCGCCGAGCCGTGCTCGAAGCCAATGGCATCGTGGATGGCTACGTCCGACCGGTAGTCTGGCGCGGTAGTGAGATGATGGGTATTTCTGCCCAGCGGAACACCATTCATATCGCCATCGCAGCTTGGGAGTGGCCATCCTATTTTTCGCCGGAGGCTCGACTGAAGGGGATCAGGCTGGCACTTGCCGATTGGCGGCGCCCGTCGCCCGAGACCGCACCGGTCAATACGAAGGCTGCCGGCCTCTACATGACGTGCACGCTTGCCAAGCACGCCGCCGAAAGCAAGGGCTACGACGACGCACTCATGCTCGATCACCGTGGACGGGTGGCGGAAACCACGGGTGCCAACATCTTCTTCGTGCGGGACGGCGTCATTCACACGCCCGTACCGGACTGCTTCCTGGACGGAATTACCCGCCGTACTGCCATCGGCATCGCCAAGGCAAAGGGAATCGAAGTGGTCGAGGAAGTGATCATGCCCGAAGACATCGGTCTGGCGGAGGAGGTCTTCGTGACGGGTACGGCGGCAGAAGTCACACCGGTGTCGGTCATCGGCGAACATGCCTTTACGCCCGGCAAGGTTTGCCGGCTCATGATCGAGGAATATGCCAAGCTGACCTGCAGCTGACCCCAGACGCGTACGACCTGACTTGCTGCCTGCTTCGAATCTTCCGGAGCGTTATGGCGAACGCCTGCATGCCTCCTGCGCATTCCTGACCGAGCGGTTCATCTGCCCTCTGGGTGACAGAGATTCAAAGTCGGATGACAGGGATCAGTTCGCGGAGGGTTCGGTTTGCCATTTCGCCGCTGCGACATCATCACGTACTTGAGCCTCGACCCAGTGCTCCCCTTCTTCGGTCTCTTCGCGCTTCCAGAACGGGGCCTTGGTCTTCAACCAGTCGATAAGAAACTGACAGCTCTCGAGAGCCTCCTGGCGATGGGGGGCGGCCGTTACCACTAGGACAATGCGGTCCCCCGGCACCATGCGCCCGTAACGATGGATGATGAGGCTCGCGGACAGCCTCCATCGCCGATTCGCTTCCTGCTCAATGGCAGCCAGCATACGCTCGGTCATCCCCGGGTAGTGCTCGAGGGTCATCGCCCGAAGCGCAGGCCCATGGAGGTCGTCTCGAACTATTCCGATAAAGCTTGCCACCCCACCGACGGCAGTGCGCCCACGCAAGAGCCTGTCGATCTCAGCACCCGGTTCAAAATCAACGCCTTGCACCCGAATCACGAGCTCAGCCTCCGGTCATGGGCGGGAAGAAGGCCACCTCGTCGCCAGCCGCTACGGGATGCCCAAACGGAACGTGCTCTTGATTCACCGCGGCCCGAAGCAGCTCGCAATCACGGAATGCTGCAGCGTGTCCGTTGCTCCGTGAGGCAAGCCAACGCGCGAGTTCGCCGACCGTGCTCACCGATTCGGGCGGGTCGACTTGCTCGCGCGCCGTACCGACGCGGTCCCGCACCCACGCGAAATAGAGTACTTCCACCGGATGTGCTCTAGCCTGTCAATCGACCGAGGCGGAAGTCTTCTTGCGCAGCTTCGACTTCCGTCAGCGTGTTCATAACAAACCCTCCGCTGCGTGCAACCGCTTCACGAAGCGGTCGACCGGAAACGAGAAGGAATCGCGCTCCGTCGGTTCCTGCAGAAACGCGCAATTCCGTCCCGTTCGCGAGCACTGCAATCGTTTCTTTTGCGAGTGGGTGAATGCTGAGGTCGTCGCCCGGAAACTCGATCGCCCCATCGATTACGTAGATGAACGCATTGTGATGTTCCGGTATCGGCTCAACCACGGCGGCTCCGGCTCCAAGCTGAATATCAAAATACCTCGGCTCGGTCAGTGGCTGCCGCACGGGGCCGGTAGTGCCTCGCCCGGTTGTGCCGGCAATTGCCTTCACAGTCACTTGAGCGCCCCTTCGTTCCAGCGGGATTTCGTTCGCATCGAACTCCTGATATCTGGCGGGAGTCATCTTGTGTGATTTCGGCAAATTGACCCAAAGTTGAAACCCTGCCACCGGGCCATTGGCATCTTCGGGCATTTCTGAGTGCACGATTCCCCGTCCCGCGGTCATCCATTGCACTCCTCCGGCCTTCAGCAGGCCTGAGTGCCCGGCGCTGTCTTTGTGACGTACCTGTCCGGAGAGGAGATATGTCACGGTTTCAAAGCCGCGATGTGGATGGGACGGGAAGCCCGTCCGTCGGTCTTGGTTGCTGCTCACGGAAAACACATCGAGCAGCAGGAAGGGATCGACCATGTCGAGTGTCGGAACACCGATCAGGCGTCGAACTTGAATCCCGTCACCTTCAGTTTCGTCCTGGCCAGAATAGATGGTACGCGGTACCCGGTAGTGGGTCTTGGGAGCTTCAAACATGGTTCCTCATCAGATGACAGACTTGATACCGCCGTCGCCCGGGATCGTATTCGTCCTGTACTCCGTCCGGTTTCAGTGAATCGATCCAGCCAATTTCGTGGAATTCCGCGGAAGGACAGCTGGCTTCCTCGCGATGCAGCGGCCGTGACGCAACGGGACCTATTCCTGCTTCGATGACAGTGCGGCAACTGCTCGCAGGGTGTACAGACTACCGCTCCAAAGACTGAGCGCGACGCTGACCCACAGAAGGGTCAGCCCTGTCGTGACCGGCCATTCCGTCCCCGGCATCCCCGGTGCGAACAAAATTACGCTCAAGGCCAGGAACTGCAGTGCGGTCTTGACCTTGGCGACGGAGGAGACCGCCAGGGCCCCCCTGCCCCGCTCCGTTTGCCGCAAACCGCCCACGAGGAAGTCGCGAACAAGCAAGATCGCCGCGGCCACCGCCGGAACCCGGCCGTCAGCAGTCAGCATGATCAGTGCCGCCGCATGCATCACCTTGTCTGCCACCGGGTCAAGGATGCTTCCGAGTTCGGTCACGATGTCCAGCCGGCGGGCCAGCCAGCCATCGAGGGCATCGCTGAGGCCTGCCGCGACGAACAAACTGCCGGCTCCCCAGATGCGCCAGGGGTCGGGCAGATAGAAGCAGGCCACAAACGGGACCACCAGCGCAATCCGTCCGCAAGTCACGAACAAGGCCGGATTGAATCTGTCTGATTCAGGCATCGCTGGAGAAATGATTGTGGAGCGTACGGGCCACCGCTGCGCTGATGCCGTCAACCTGCAGCAGCTCCGAGAAGGTTGCATCTCGAATCGCCTGAAGCGACCCGAAATGCAGGATGAGTGCCCGTTTGCGGCGAGGTCCGATACCCGGCAATTGATCGAGCTCCGATTGAATGCCGGTGCGAAGCCGGCGAGCCCGGTGCCCTTCAATCGCAAACCGATGCGCTTCGTCCCGTAACCGCTGGAGGAAATACAAGACGGGATCGTCGACAGTCAGGGAAACAGGACGATCGAAACCGGCATGAAAGAGTTCCCTGCCAGCGTTCCGGTCGGGACCCTTGGCCACTCCGACAACCGCAGGTCCCAGAATTTCGAGTTCTTCAAGCGTTGCGAGCGCGGTACTGCGGTGCCCTGCCCCTCCGTCGATCAACAGGAGATCGGGCCAGTGGCCCTTGCTTCGGTCTGGATCTTCGCGCTGAAGTCGCTTGAAGCGCCTTGTCAGAACTTCTCTCATCATTGCATAGTCATCGCCCGGGTTTGCCGTTCGGACATTGAACCGACGATACGACGACTTCATGAAGCCATCCGGCCCGGCGACAACGAGCGCGCCGACCGGAAGGGTCCCCTGCAGGTGACTGTTGTCATAGATTTCGATTCGCCGCGGCGCCTGCGAAAGTCCGAAGACCTTCGCCAAGCCGTCAAGCATTTCCAGCTGATTCGCGCGTTCAGAAATCCGGCGAGCCAATGCGGCCTTTGCGTTGTCCTCTCCGGCACGCACTGCCTGCCGTTTTTCGCCACGCTGGGGAATGAGGATCGCAACACGCCGTCCAACCTTTATGGAGAGCGCTTCGGCCAGCAGCGCCATGTCGGGAACACTCTCGTTCAGCAGCAACGACGGCGGCGGCGCCTGCGTGTCGTAAAACTGCGAAATGAACGCACCAAGCACCGTGGCAGGCGGTACGTCCTTGCCGTGCATCGGGAAATGCGTGCGGTTGCCGAAGTTGCTGCCGCCGCGGAAGAAGAAGACCTGAACCGCAATCTGGCCGCCCTGTTCAGCGACGGCGAAGACGTCTGCATCGCCCACGTGCTGCAGGTCGCCACCGCGCGCGGTCTGAATCGCATTTAGCGCCTGAATTCTATCGCGCAGCACCGCCGCGCGCTCGAATTCGAGATCCGCGCTGGCACGATCCATGGCTGAGCGAAGTACCGCTTGGACTTCCCTTCCTCCGCCGTCCAGAAAACGCCGTGCCTGCTCAACGAATCCGGCGTACTCGGAATCGTTGACCTTCCCGACACAGGGCGCCGAACAGCGACGGATCTGATACTGGAGGCATGGTTGGTCGCGAAGCTCAAACTCCCGATCAGAGCAGGTACGCAGGGGAAACGCACGCTGAAGGGCGTTCAAGGTCACATTCACGGCTCGAACCGAAGCAAACGGCCCGAAATAGTGTCCGTCTCGCCGCCTGCGTCCTCGATGCTTGAGGAGCTGCGGCCAGGCGTGGTCGGTGCGGAGGCGGATGTAGGGATAGGACTTGTCGTCCCGCAAAAGAATATTGTACCGAGGCCGAAGCTTCTTGATCCGGTTGGCTTCCAATAGCAACGCTTCGGCTTCATGTTCGGTGACCGTGAACTCGACATGCCGTACTTGGGCGATCATCCGCCGAAGGCGGATCGGAAGGCGTTGGACAGCGCCGTACGAGGCGACCCGGTTTCGAAGTACCCGCGCCTTTCCGACGTAGAGCACTTCCCGCTTTGCGGTTTCCATCTGGTAGACCCCCGGCCGGGCGGGAAGTGAGCGGGCTGCATCCCGCACGACGTCCGCGCCGATTTCCAGGTCGCTCTGATCGGTTTGACCTGAGATGGCGACCGAGCAACCCGGCGCGTCGGGAGGTTTGGAGGGGGCTTTCGTTCGGCGTTCCATGCCTGACTTTGGCCTGCTTAAGGAGCGCATTCAACCGTCACGCTCAAAGCCCCACCTCAGTCGCAATTGTGGAAAACACTGTGGAAAACATTGCCGTGGTCCGCTCAATTTCTTGTGTCTAATGGGGAAACAGATTGGAAAGCGTCTTTGCCGGTTTTCATTACAGGATATTAACCTGTTGATTTTACGTTATTTACATCATCGCCGATCAGAGAACGGCATATGTCCCCTTCCCGGCCGGCCTCCGGTCGGTGTTCTTGTCGCCGCACACACTTCCTGTGAATAAAACGCCTGCAACTACAGGTTGGTAGCAGATACAGCCCTGAATTGGCAGGAATTCAGCGGGTTTGCTGTACCCGTACTCCCAATGCTGCCGCGCCGGGGAGGACGTCGGGCTTGAGGATCGTGACGCTGACCCTGATCGCACTGTCAAAATTCAAGCAACAGGCGGCCACACGTTCGGCCAGGGTTTCCACCAGTTGAATGTGGCCGTCATCAGCCAGCCGTCGGACGACAGCCACCACGTCTTCATAGCTGACGACACAATTGAGATCATCTCCGTGCCGAATGGGTTTCACCTCCAGTTCGACGTCGACGATGACGCGCTGCACGCTGCTGCGCTCGTGCTGATGGACGCCGATGAGGCACTCCAGTTCAAGGCCTTTGACGAGGAGCGTACGAGATTCAACCACGAACCGGTTCGTCCGGAGCTGGGTGCAGCCAGCCAAGGTGCTGACCACCGTCAGGCGCGATCATCTGCCCCGTGACCGATTTGGCATGTACCAAGTAGACGAGCGCCTCAGAGATGTCGTCGGGAGACGGACCGGGCGACAACGGAAGGCGTCCCCGTGTCGCACGGAAGCCGGCCTCTCCCTCGGACTGGCTGGACAGCGTTGGTCCAGGACCAATTGCATTGACCCGAATCTGCGGGGCCAGCTCCAATGCGAGAATGCGGGTGGCCGCCCATAGTCCTGCCCGGCTGACGCTGTACGACAGATAGTGCGGCGTCACGGTCCAAACCCTGGGATCAAGCAGGTTTACGATCAGGCCGGGCATAGAAGCGGGAAGCAGCTCGGCGAAGGTGCGACTAAGCACCAGCGGGGCCCGGAGATTCAGTTCAAGGTGGTCGTCCCAAGATGCCCGGGTTCCGGTACGCAACGTATCGTGCGCGAAGTACGAAGCGTTGTTGACCAGGATCGTACAGGGGCCTAGCTGTTCCGTCGCTGCCTGCAACAGCTGCCGGGCCGCGTCCTCCGATCGCAGATCGGCTGCGAACGTTCGAGCCGTGCCCCCTGCGGCCTCGATTCCGTTCGCGAGTTTTGAGGCCGCTTCTCCGGACTGCTTGTAATGTATGGCGACGGGATGCCCCAGGCCTGCAAGCGACCTTACGAGGGCGGCGCCAATGCGGCGGGCGCCCCCAGTGACCAGCGCCGTGCCTTTCGCTGAGTTGTCCCTCACCTCAGCGATGCCTTGAACGGGTGCGGCCCGAGTTCCTCACGGTTCGTCGACGCCGCGGCGGCGAATTCGGCCCGGGTCTCGAAGGGATGCCGAGATCGTTGTCGCGGAGCGCTTTCAATTCGTCACGCACCTGTGCGGCCTCCTCGAACTCAAGTGCAGCGGCATGACGGTGCATGCGCTCCTCCAACTCAGCTTCGTAGGCTTCCCGATTGTGTCCGATACGATGCGGAATCTCGGGATCAATCTCAACCGTCACGTGATCCTGTTCATGAATGCTCCCTAGTACATCCGCAATCCCCTTGCGCACTGATTCGGCCTGAATTCCATGCGTGTGATTCCACTTCATCTGGAGATCTCGGCGCCGACGGGTTTCCTCCAGAGCGCCCCTGAGCGATTCGGTTTCCTGGTCGGCGTACAGGATGACGCGTCCATCCACGTTCCGTGCCGCCCGGCCAATCGTCTGAATGAGCGACGTGCGAGAGCGGAGAAATCCCTCCTTGTCCGCATCCAGAATGGCGACCAACGCGCATTCGGGAATGTCCAGCCCTTCCCGCAGGAGGTTGATGCCCACCAGAATGTCGAAAACTCCGCGCCGTAGGTCGCGGATGATCTCAATTCGTTCCAGAGTGTCGACATCGGAGTGCAGGTAACGAACACGGAGCCCTGATTCCTCGAGGTACTCGGTCAGATTCTCGGCCATCCGCTTCGTCAGGGTCGTCACGAGCACCCTGCCGCCTCCTTCGGCCACAGCCCGCGCTTCTCCCAACAGATCATCCACCTGGTTGCCTGCGGGCCGAACTTCGCATTCAGGATCCACCAGGCCGGTTGGTCTGATCACCTGTTCGACCGCCCTACCGCCCGTGTGTTCGAGTTCCCACGGTCCGGGCGTCGCCGACACCAGAACCGTGGCAGGCCGCATGGCGTCCCATTCCTCAAACTTCAGGGGTCGGTTGTCGACGCACGACGGGAGCCGGAACCCGTGCTGTGCAAGCGTCGTCTTGCGGTTGAAATCCCCACGAAACATCCCACGAACCTGAGGAACCGTGACGTGACTCTCGTCAACGAACAAGAGTGAGTTCTCCGGCAGGTACTCGAACAGCGTCGGAGGCGGTTCTCCCGGCTGGCGCCCGGTGAGATACCGGGAGTAATTCTCGATGCCCGCGCAGCTTCCCGTTGCACTCATCATTTCCAGATCGAAATTCGTCCGTTCTTCGAGACGCTGACGTTCCAGCAATTTTCCCGATGCCTCGAGTTCACCAAGCCGCTCGGCGAGTTCGACGCGAATCCGCTCAATTGCCTGAGTCAAGGTGGGTTTTGGCGTGACGTAATGGCTATTCGCGTAGATGCGAACTTCCTCCATCGTGCCGGTGCGCTCACCAGTCAGCGGGTCGAACTCAGCAAGGCGGTCCACCGTGTCGCCAAAAAGATCAATTCGCCACGCGCGATCCTCGAGATGGGCCGGAAAAACCTCGACAGTGTCTCCCCGGGCCCGGAAGGTCCCACGGACCAGGTTCATGTCGTTGCGACGATAATGTAGTTCGACAAGGCGAGAGAGGAGCGTGTTCCGTTCGATCCTGCTGCCCATCTTTAGTTCGATGATCATTCGGGTATAGGTTTCGAGCGGCCCGATCCCGTAGATGCAGGAGACGCTGGCCACGATGATCACGTGGCTTTGCTCGAACAGGGCGCGGGTTGCCGCATGGCGCATGCGATCGATGTGCTCGTTGATCGAGGCATCCTTCTCGATGTAAGTGTCAGTCCGGGGCACGTAGGCTTCAGGCTGGTAGTAGTCGTAGTAGGAGACGAAGTACTCGACGGCGTTCTCCGGAAACAACGATTTCATCTCGCCATAGAGTTGCGCCGCGAGAGTCTTGTTATGGGCAAGAATCAACGATGTACGCTGCAGGCGCTGAATCACGTGCGCCATCGTGAATGTCTTGCCTGAACCGGTGACTCCCAGGAGCACCTGTTCACGCCGACCCTGTTCCAGCCCATCGACCAGCTCGTTGATTGCCTTCGGCTGATCTCCCGCCGGGTCGATTTCTGCTACCAGCTTGAACTCGTTGGTGATCTTCGTGACGTGCTCTGGCGTCAGTTCGACTACCTGGTTCACTATTGCAAGCCCCAACCCTCGGCTTTGGCCAATTCGCGGATCCGTCCCATGGCCGTGCGGATCTCATCGATGCCCGCCGCATAGCTCAGGCGGATGTAACCCTCGCCCAACGCCCCGAAGCTCGTGCCGGCAACGGTTGCGATGTGCAGTTCCTCGAGCAGGCGGTCCTGCAGTTCCAGGGCCGGGATGCCAGTACCTTCGACGTTGGGCATGGCGTAGAAGGCGCCTTCAGGGCGGATCATCCGGAAGCCCGGCAGGGTCGCCACTTCCTCAATCAACGCCTCCCGACGTTCAGCGAACGCGTTGACCATCGTTTCGACGTCTTCCTGGGGACCCTCGAGCGCGGCAATAGCCGCATGCTGGGTTGCGGCATTCGTGCAGCTGATCGAATTGATATTCAGCCGCGCCGCATGCTCGACCAGCGATTCCGGCCAGACCGCGTAACCGATCCGCCAGCCTGTCATGGCATAGGTCTTGGACCATCCGTCAAGCATGATGAGACGATCGCGCAGATGCGAGTGGCGCAGCATCGACCCGAATTCAGACCCTGCGTACACGATCCTCGAATAGATTTCGTCCGACAGAATGGCCACGTGCGGAAAATCGGCAAGGCCCTCTGCGAGCCGGTCCAGCACCGCAACCGGAATCACCCCTCCAGTGGGATTCGCCGGACTATTGACGATGATCAAACGCGTCTTTTCTGTTACCTGCGCGAGCACGTCGTCGGGATCGAATGCGAATCCGTTGGTCTCGGCAAGCGCAATCGGTACAGGTGTGGCGCCGGTAAATCGAATTGCCGATTCGTAGATGGGAAACCCTGGGTTGGGATACATGATTTCGCGCCCGGGCGCGCCAAACATCAGAATTGCGTGCCACATGGTGACTTTGCCGCCCGGAACCACCACCACATGGTCGGGGTTCACCTCGACACCGCGACGTGCAGAGATATCAGCGGCTACTGCCTCCCGGAGCGGGAGAATCCCGTTGGCAGGCGTGTAGCCGTGGTGGCCATCTCGCAAGGCTTTCACAGCAGCCTCGACGATGTGGCCGGGAGTGCGGAAATCAGGCTGCCCAATGCCCAGGTTGATCACGTCATGGCCCTGACGCTCAAGCTCGGCCGCGCGGGCAAGCACAACAAACGCGCTCTCGGTACCGAGCCGGTTCATTCCCTCCACAAGTGCGAGATTCGACACGTGCGCGTTCCCCCGGTGCCATCGACAGCAGAATGGCCGGCAGTATAGGTGGAGAACCCGGTTTCACCGACGAACCGACGATGCAGGCTGGGGACCTCATGCACGGCGGTTGACCGAGCCAACGGCAGTCAGCTGAAGGACGTTTCGATGGCCTCCGTCCGACACCAAGCCAATGCCACATTTGGGTCAGTCCGGGTATCGTCCCCTACCCAGATGCCATGGAATTCCTGGCACGTCGGCCTCGCGCCGCAAGGCTGTCGGCAACCTCACAGAACGTCGGACCGGCCGGTGTCGGGAACTGACGCACAGCGGCCCACCAGCGGAAGCAGCGAAGAACCTGAAAAGCGGCACCACTGCGCCTGGTTGGTTCTCAGTCCAGTTGAAGCAGTGGATCGGCCGCGAGACTGTCCGCCCGGGAGAGATCTTCTTCGGTGTTGACATTAAAGAACGGATCGACAGTGCCTACCTGCCACTCAACTACGGATACGCGGTACGTGGAAGTGAACGCGTCGATCTTGCGGACACCGTCATCTAACGCTTGCCGGAGTTCGGCAAGAAGCGTGACGGGCCAGCACGCGACGACCGGGTGTCGGCGTCCGCCGGAACTTGCCACCGAGATGTCCGCTTCCGTACGCTGGCGTGACTCCTCAAGCCTGGAAACAAGATTCATCGGCAGGAACGGCGCGTCGACCGGAACCGTTACGACCAATGCGGATGGGCCGGCTTCGTGCCTTGCCCACGTGAGCACCGAATGAATACCGGCTAGCGGACCTGCGCCTCCGGTATCCACAAAGCTGTCAGGAATGACTGGCGCGCCGAGGAACTGAAATCGGACAGGATCGCCGTTGGCATTGATCACGATTCGATCGGCCTGAGATGCCAGGCGACAATGGACGTGCGCAATCATGGGCCGGCCGGCAACTTCGACCAGCCCCTTGTCGCCCCGTCGCAGGCGCGTCCCCCGACCGCCAGCGAGCAGCGCGCCGACCCGGATCCCGCCCGACATTATCGAGGTGCCGCGCCCTTTCGAATACTGGCTGGCGGATCGTCGGGAACCGCCGATGGATCGACATCCAGGATCAGGCGCTCCGTTCCCGCAAGTGCCAGGAATCGCCGGCCGCGTACCCGACCGACCAACGTCAAGTTGGCCTGCTCCGCGAGCTCCACGCCCTGCGCCGTGAATCCCGACCTTGACACCAGGGCCGGGATTCTCATTTGCACCGTCTTGATCACCATCTCGCTGGTCAGGCGGCCGGTGGTATAGAGAAGCATTCGTGACGCGTCGACACGATTGAGCCATAGCCACCCGGCGATCTTGTCCGCCGCGTTGTGCCGACCGACGTCTTCGACGTACAGGAGTACCCGGTCCCCGTCGCAGAGGGCGCATCCGTGGATCGCTCCGGACTTGAGATAGAGCGAGGGTTGCAGGGTGATCTTGCGGCTGAGGGTATAGAGGGTAGACGTCCGGATCCGAACATCCGGGTCCAGCGTGACGTCCTCGAAACTCTCCATCACCTGTCCGAAGACTGTGCCCACCGCGCATCCGGAAGTACGAATACGATGGCGCATCGTTTCTTCGTAGTCGGTCGCACGCTCCGTTCTTACAACGACGACTTCGCTCTCTTCATCGTACTCCACCCCGCTCAGCGTATCGTCACGCTGAAGCATGGCCTGGTTGACGAGGTAGCCCACCGCAAGCAGCTTCGGATGATCGCCCACGGTCATGGCCGTTACGATTTCCTGATCGTTCAGGAAGATCGCCAGTGGCCGCTCTGCAACGACGTAGGCAGTCTTGCTCCGGCCTTTATGGTCAATTCCCGAAACCCGGCGGGTGAGTTCCGGATCGTCGGGACTGGGCGCGATCAGAAATTCTCCCGACGAGATTTCGTCGCCATTGTCCGGCAAACCGGCCGCTGCGCGCCGCTCATTCATATGACTTACGAGGATTGAATGACGGCATCGAGTTCGAAGTGAAAATCAATTTCCCGAATACGGATCTCGGCCGTTGCCTGCAGCGGCTTGTCTGGCAGCCTCCTGTCGGCAGCGGCCGAACGTACGGCTGTCTCGATTTCACGCTGCGCGTTGACACCCAATGTCTTCAGGAATCGGCGGAGGCTACGGTTGAGGATCTCTTCGTCCATCGACGATCTCCTTAGGCGATGGTGGCGGAATCCGCCCTACCCGTGCAAGATACATTTAGTTCGTATGGCCATGTTCGGCAGGAGACCACCCATGAAGGCATTTCTGGCAGCGTTACTGGCCACGGGCGGCATTGCCGTGCTCACTGCGATCACGCTGCCCGGCTGGGCAGACTGCTACGGTCAGGACACGCGGGTGGGTACGCACGTACGATTGTAGGCCACTTTAGCGACCAGGACGGAAGTCCGAACCGGCCGCGTCGCCAGCAAGTTCCCTCACCGTGCCCCGGGCATGCCTGCTAGCCGGGGTGCCTCGCACGAAATTCGGCAAACTCCCGTCGCAATGCCCGGAGTTCTTCGAGTACCGGTTCGGAATCTGCCGGATTCCCAGCCGATCTGGATGCGGAAGCACCCTGCTCGCCCGCGTGAATCGTCTGCATTGAATCGATCACAATTGCGATGAAGAGATTGAGCACGGTAAAACTGGAAACGATGATGAAGGACACGAAGACGGTCCATGCCCACGGAAACTGCTCAAGAATGGGACGGACGATACCCATGGACCAGCTTTCCAGCGTCATGATCTGGAACAGGGAGAACATCGAGTCGCCGATGGTTCCGAACCAGTCCGGATAAGCCGCGCCGAACAAATTGGTCGTGATCACGGCGTAGACATAGAAGATGAGCAACAGCAGCACCGCAATTGCGGCGACTCCGGGGACTGCGTGCAGCAGCGCCCCGACCACCCGGCGCAGGCGGGGAATCGCCGATACCACGCGCAGTACGCGCAACACGCGTAATGCACGAAGAATCAACAGCGAGTCACTGGCAGGAGCCAGAGTGATCGCAACGACGGCGAAGTCGAATATCCCCCATGGATCGCGAAAGAACCGCAGCCCTCTCGCGACGATTCGGAGCCCGATCTCGACGCAAAAGATCGTGATCACGATCTGATCGAAGAGATGGAGTTGGGGGCCGATCGCAGCCGTCACCGTCGGAGACGTCTCGAGCCCGAGCGCAATTGCATTGAGCACGATGACAGTCATCGTCGTCGCGTGAAAGACGGGTGCGTCGACCAGTCGGCGAAGCTTGTCGCGTATTCCAGCAGCTGGGTTGTCCCGGACAGCTCCCGTTCCCGCGCTCCCGTGGGGGCGCGGAGAAACGGCCGCATCGGTATGCTCACGGCGTCGCAGCCACTGCGACACACCCGATAAGTTCTGGAATTTCAAGACAGCACTCCAAGCCGCGGACCGAGCTGCGTCACACCCGGACCTGTTCAACCACGTGGCGTCGTGCGCCGTCCTTCATCATGCATTTCGCCAGACGAACTGGCCACCGCGTTGGGCGGTACGCTGAATGCTGGCCCGGGAAATCGAGCGGGTTTCCGCTGACGTGTAGCAGGACTTCAGGGAGGACGACCGGCGGATTCTTCGGCGACTAGCCCTGGCCCTCCCGGGCAGCCGCCGGTACCGCGTCGTCATCCGCCACCGATTCTTCGGCGTTTGCTGCCCAGAGACTGTGATGCTGTTCCGCCCACGCAGTGTCGACCTTGCCGCTCCCCATCGCCTGGAACGCTCCTTCCATACCGATCGTTCCGATGTAAATGTGCGCAAACATCACGACGATCAGCCCCAGCGACACCACGGCATGCCACACCTGGGCGAGCTGCATTTCCTGCATCGGTGTCAACACGTCCGGGAGGCCGAAGCCAAACAGGTTGAGAAAAGCGAAGGTCTTTCCGAAGATCGGAAACGCAAACGGCATGAGCAGCGCCACCCCGGAAAGACTGACCGACACCCCTCCAAGTATGACGATCCAGAAGATCGCCTTCTGGCCAGCATTGAAGCGTTCTGCTGCCGGGTGATGGCGATCGGAGAGCAATCCACCTCCCAGCCGGAGCCACTGCAGGTCGACCCGCGTGGGCACGTTGTGGCGTACCCAAAGCACGAACATGAGCACCAGGCCTGCCATGAACGGGAAGGCCACAAAGTTGTGCAGGAACTTTCCGGCCTCGGTGACGACCGCAAATGCTTCCTTGCCGACAACAGGAATGAAGAGATATCGCCCGTACAGAAGGTTCAGTCCGGACAGGGCAAGCACGATGAAACTGGCGGCCGTCATCCAGTGGGCAAAGCGCTCAATGCCATTGAAGCGCACCACTTCCCGGCGGGTCGGCTTACCTGCCAGCGGAATGCGCCCCCGCCATGCGTAGAAGACAGCCAGCAGGATCAGCATGACAAACATGCTCCACGCGCCTGCCGCCGTCACGGGTCCGTTTCGAATCGAGCGCCAGATCTCTCCCTCGGACTGGATCAGGACGCCTGCTTGCGGATCGGGAATCGAGACCCGACCGGCGGTGCCGCTTCGCACCCCGCGCCATCCATCGGACTTGGCGCTCTCCTCAATGCCGGTTTCCGATTGGCCGATCACGGTCGCTGCACCCACGATGACGGCAACGTAGCCCGCAGCGGCCAGCGCCGCGATCAACCCCACCGCTGCCAGGAAGGAACGTAGCTGCTGCGACATGGCCGATCAGAACCGCTGGTATTCGGCGCGGAGCGCCAGCGCGTCACGGGTTTCCGCACTCAACTGCTGGTCAGGTGCGCCCGCGTAGGCACCTTTGCCAGTGTCGAGCCGGCGCCCCTGCTCGCTTTCGCGGCAGCCGCCGAGAGCCACCACCGCGACGACGCAGACCGTGCTCAGGTATCGGAACCGTATGCCGTGTTCCATCCCCAGACTCCGCCACCAAAACCGCGTGCCGTTACACGTTCCCGATAAATGTCCGACACGGTGTCCGCGTCTCCGGCCAGCAGCGCCTTGGTCGAGCACATCTCCGCGCACAGGGGGAGTTTTCCCTCTGCGAGGCGGTTTCTGCCGTAAAGGGCAAACTCTTCCTCGGAACCGTCTTCCTTCGGGCCGCCGGCGCAAAACGTGCACTTGTCCATCTTGCCCCGTCCGCCGAAGTTGCCAGCCTGCGGATACTGGGGGGCTCCGAACGGGCATGCGTAGAAGCAGTACCCGCAGCCGATGCAGAGGTCCTTGTCGTGCAGTACGACGCCCTCATCGGTCTGGTAGAAGCAGTCCACCGGACATACGGCCATGCAAGGAGCGTCGGAGCAGTGCATGCAGGCGGTGGAGATGGAGCGTTCACCTGGTTGCCCGTCATTTATCGTGACGACGCGCCGCCGATTGACACCCCAAGGTACTTCATGCTCGTTCTTGCACGCCGTGACACAAGCGTTGCATTCAATGCAACGGTCCGCGTCACAAAGGAACTTCATGCGGGCCATTGTGACGGTCCTCCTCAGGCCGCTGAGATGCGGCAGAGCGTGACTTTGCTCTCCTGCATCTGGGTCACGGAATCATAGCCGTAAGTACCCACGGTATTTGATGATTCGCCGAGGACGTACGGGTCGGCCCCTTCCGGGTAGCGGTCACGGAGATCCTGCCCCATGAACCGGCCACCGAAGTGGAATGGCATGAACGCCACCCCCGGGTCGACCCGGCGGGTCACCAGCGCCTTGACGAGTACGCGCCCGCCCTCCGGCCCTTCGACCCAGATGTCATCGCCGTCCTGGAAGCCGGCATTGTTTGCATCTCGCGGATGCACCTCGCAGAACATTTCCTGCTGAAGCTCCGCGAGCCATGGATTTGACCGGCTCTCATCGCCGCCGCCCTCGTACTCCACGAGACGTCCCGTCGTCAGAATGATCGGGAAGTCCTTCGAGTAATCGCGCTCCTGGATGGAGCGATACAGGACCGGCACCCGGTATCCGCGGGTATCCTCATAGGTCGGATAGTCGGACACGAGATCGCGGCGGGTCGTATAGAGCGGTTCTCGATGCAGGGGGACAGGGTCCGGGAAATTCCAGACGACAGCCCGGGCCTTTGCATTTCCGAACGGCGCGCACCCGTGCATGATCGCCACCCGCTGGATCCCGCCGGAGAGATCGGTTTTCCAGTTCGTCTTGTCGCCAGCGATTGACTCGATTGCGGACCGCTCCTGCTCGCTCAGGTCGCTGTCCCAGCCAAGCCTCTTGAGCATCGCCATCGTGAATTCGGGATAACCGTCCTCGATCTCCGAATCCTTGCTGAAAGAGCGATCAGCAAGCAGATTCTCCCCCTCCCTGAGAACCCCGAAGCGAGCCCTGAAGGTCAACCCGCCGTCAGCGACCGCCTGTGAGGTGTCGTAGAGGATGGGTGTCCCCGGGTGAGCAAGCTTCTCATCTCCCCAACAGGGCCATGGCAGGCCGAAGTACTCACCGTCGCATGGGCCGCCTTCCGCCTTGAGTGTCGTGCGGTCAAACGTGGCCATGTTCGCCATGTGCTTGCGCAGCCGCTCCGGCGTCTGGCCGGTGTACCCGATCGTCCACATGCCGCGGTTGAATTCCCGTGTGATGTCCTCGATCACCGGCTCGTTGTCCCGCACCTCGATGTTGTGGAATAGCGGCCCGGCAATCTCCAGCCGGTCGGCGAGGCGGTACAGGATCTCGTGATCGGGTTTCGCCTCGAACAGCGGCTCGACGACACGTTCACGCCATTGCAGTGACCGGTTGGAGGCGGTCACCGAGCCGTAGGTCTCGAACTGCGTCGCCGCGGGCAGCAGGTAGACGCCGTCCTGACGTTCGTGCAGAACGGCGGTCAGCGTCGGGTACGGGTCCACCACCACCAGCAGGTCAAGCTGGTTCATCGCCTTGCGCATGTCCGGGAGCCGCGTCTGAGAATTCGGCGCGTGGCCCCAGAAAATCATGGCCTTGAGTCCTTCCGGCTGATCCAGGTTGTCCTTGTCCTCAAGAACGCCGTCCACCCAGCGGGACACAGGGATTCCCTTCGACTGCATCAGCTTCGAAGAAGAGAACCGCGCTGCAAGCGTCTCGTACGAGACTCCCCAGACCCGGGCCCAATGCTTCCATGCTCCCTCGGAGAGACCGTAGTAGCCGGGTAGCGTGTGGCTCAGCACTCCGAGGTCCGTTGCCCCCTGGACATTGTCATGGCCGCGGAAGATGTTGGTGCCGCCTCCGGCCTTGCCCATGTTGCCAAGGGCCAGCTGCAGGATGCAGTAGGCACGGGTGTTGTTATTCCCGGTTGTGTGCTGTGTCCCGCCCATGCACCAAATGACCGTTCCCGGTCGGTTGTCGGCCATCATCTTGGTGATTTTTCGGACCTGCTCGCCCGGTACACCGGTTACGCGCTCAGTTTCCGTGGGAGTCCAGCGCGCCACCTCCTCACGAATCTGATCGAGCCCCCACACGCGTGACTGGATGAACGCCTGATCTTCCCAGCCGTTCTCGAACAGGTGCCAGAGCATCCCCCAGACCAGCGCCACGTCAGACCCGGGACGAATACGCACGTACTCGTCAGCGTGCGCCGCCGTGCGCGTGAAGCGCGGGTCGACGACAATAAACGGGGCGCCCTGTTCCTTGGCCTTCAGCAGGTGCACCATGGAGACGGGATGGGCTTCGGCAGGGTTCCCGCCAATCAGGAAAATCGATTTGGAGTTGTGGATATCGTTGTAGCTGTTGGTCATCGCACCGTAGCCCCAGGTGTTGGCTACACCTGCAACCGTGGTGGAATGACAAATCCGCGCCTGGTGATCGACGTTGTTGGTACCCCAGAATGCGGCGAATTTCCTGAAGAGATAGGCCTGTTCATTGTTGTGCTTGGCGGAACCCAGCCAATACACGGAGTCGGGCCCTGCCGTCGTCCGGATACGTTCCAGCTCGGCGCCGACCTCATCGATCGCCTGGTCCCAACTCAGGCGCTCCCAGCGGCCGCCCACCAATTTCATCGGGTACCGGAGTCGACGCTCCCCGTGCGCGTGCTCCCGCACCGACGCGCCCTTGGCGCAATGCGCGCCTAAATTGAAGGGGCTATCGAAGCTGGGTTCCTGACCGATCCACACCCCGTCCTGTACTTCCGCCGTGACCGCGCAGCCCACGGAACAGTGCGTACACACGGACAGGACATTTTGGATGTCACCGCCGCCGGCGGGGGCGGCATCAGCCGCTTCGATCCGTCCTCCCGGTACAAGCCCGGCCAGAGCGGAACCAGCGGCAACTATGCCCGAGTTGCGAAGAAAGGCCCGGCGGTCAAGCGCGGTGCCAGCGATGGATGGTCGAGAAGACATCAGGACACCTGCAGTTAGCCCGAGGAGAAGCGTTAGAAGCGCGCCAGCCGGTATACCGTGCGGACGTGCTCAGTCTCGCGGTAACCGGCACGTGGTTTGGAGCGTTTTGGCGACGTGACCGCGGCCGAGGGGCGAACGGCCAACCCGGCGGCACCGGCGGCACCGGTGGCACCGGCTGCGGCAAACAGCGTGCGGCGACTGAGGCCGCGCCGCCGACGAGCCTTTTGCTCAGAATCGGTCGATTGCAGTGGCATACGCTCCTCCTTCGTTACCACCAGAGAAGCATAGCCGTACCAACCCGCAATTGCGCGGCTGTTTTCAGGAACGGCGAGTCGCCGAAATGGCGAAATACCGGGAAGCCCGAGCGATGAACCTCTGGGCAGACTGGCATCCAGGAGGAACCCGGTGCCAAATGGCTACAACGGCGTCTGAACTGGTTGGGTAAGTGATTAAATCTGTGAGTATTTGCTGACGCGACAGCGATCGATGCAAGTGCCCTCCGGGATCCGTCGAG
Source organism: Alphaproteobacteria bacterium (assembly GCA_022824395.1). Taxonomy (GTDB): domain Bacteria; phylum Pseudomonadota; class Alphaproteobacteria; order TMED109; family TMED109; genus VXPW01. The sequence goes on along the minus strand of JAJDZX010000025.1, from coordinate 78,030 downwards.
TATGAGCGCCATCGCCCGCGTACACCCGGGCTTCGATGTCGGGAGGGGCATTTCTGGGCGGTGCCATGGGCCCAGACTGCGCACGCGGGACAGCATGTGCCGTGACAACGACCGCAGCCGGGCGGAACGGGATCGCACACGTCGGTCAGGAATCGGACAGCTAACGTGCAGAGCTCGCCGGCCTGATTTTGGGCAAGCGATGTGCGCCGGCCCTCTTCGTGCGCAAAAAAAGGGGCGGCGGTCAGGCGACCGCCGCCCCGTGAGTGTCTAGAGAAGCGGGATCAGGCTTCGGTCATGGCCGCCTTCACCTTCTCTGCAGTAATCGGCCACGAACGTACGCGTGCACCCACTGCTGCATGAATGGCGTTGGCGATGGCAGGTCCGACAACCGTCACGACGGGCTCGCCCGTCCCGGCCGGGTAGTGGCCGTTCTGGATGATGTTGACGTCGATTTCCGGTGCCTGGTTGATCCGCATCGGGGTCCAGGTGTCGAGGTTCGACTGCTCAATCGAGCCGTCCTTCATCGTGATGTTCTCGTAGAGAACTCGCGAGGTGCCGTAGATGGCCGAACCCTGGATCTGCGCAATGACGCCGTCAGGGTTGACTGCCGTGCCCACATCCATCGCGATGGAGAGCTTCCTGACAGTCGGCTCCCCGGATTCGGGGTCGACATGCACTTCTGCGACACAGGCCGTCCACGTCGGGGAACCACGTTCCTGCGACGTGACACTGGCAATGCCCTGCGCGGTGTTCGCGGGCAGCGGCTTCACGCCGTAGCCAGCGCGTCCGGCCGCAACCAACAGGGCATTCCGCAGACGCTCTGAACCACCGACCGTGTTCGGCGGGGTCCCCGCGTTCTTGCCGACTGCCTTCAGCAGCGACGTCCGGAATTCGAGCGGGTCACGTCCGACTGCATGTGCAGCCTCGTCGAGGAACGACTCCACAGCCCACATCGTCCAGGTCGGCGCAACTGCGCGCAGCTGTCCCGGAGGCGTGGCACTTTGGCCGACCACGTTTTCAATGGACCGGACGTACTGATTCGGAATGTTGTACCAGTGGTCCGAACCGTTCGTCGAGAACGGGTCGATCTTGCCCTTCTTGTCGACGGATTCCGCCAGGAATCCCGGAGCCTGCCGCTTGGTTGCCCAAGCCGAGCACACCGTGTGAACCATGGTGTCGAGGTCACCGGCCACGTTGATCCCACCCTTAACGGTCTGGTAGGTCAGTGACTGGTGGAAGTCGAACATCACGTCCTGTTCACGCGTGAACACGAGCTTGACAGGACGGCCGGCTGCTTTCGCCGCCAGCGCTGCAGGAATCATTGCGTCCGGTTCGAGCCGTCGGCCGAATCCGGTACCCGCGTACTGCTGGTGGTGAACGACATTGGCGGGCTCGACGCCGAGCGCCTCAGCCGTCATCGCCGTGCAACGCGTGGACCACTGGCACGCAGTGAAGAGATGCCAGACCCCGTCCTGCTCCATGGCAACGCAGTTCATCGGTTCCATCATGCCGTGGTAGCCGATGCTGGTTTCGTACTCAGCCTCGACCACGGTCGCGGCGCCGCTCATGCCGGCATCCGTGTCACCGTCGATCACCCAGGCGAAACCTTCGCCGTCGGCAGTTGCCTTCTTGGCGTAGGCAAGAATGTCAGCAGTGCTGACGCTGGCGTTCGGGCCCAGGTCCCAATCGACCGAGACAGCATCCGCAGCCTTCTCGGCCGCCCAGATGCTCTCGGCGAGCACGATCGCGTAACCGCGCTGCACGCCGGTCGGGTCCTCGATGATCTCGGTCCCGATGTAGCCGTCGATGCCACTGGCAGCCGAGTCGTCGACCGACTTCGGCATCGCACCCCAACGGGTGGGCCAGGTGACGATCCGCCCGTACGCCATGTTCGGAACGAAGACGTCGATCCCGTATCGTGCGGTCCCGTTGATCTTCGCCGGGATGTCGAGGGCGGGAACCGAGGTGCCGACGAGCTTGTACTCGCCGAACTTCTTCAGCTCGATCGCCTTCATTTCATCTTCGCTGAAGGTCCGGTCGATCGGGCCTGCGCTGATGATTTCCGAATACGTCGCCGACTGTCCGGTGCCGGTGTGGGTGACCGTGCTGTTGGCAGCGGAGCACTCGCTGGCCGGAACGCCGAGCATGTTGGCGCCCGCTTCCACCAGAGCCATGCGGGCAGCCGCACCGATCCGGGAGTTGCGGTCGAAGGTCCAGTTCACCGACCACGATCCGCCAGTGATCATCAGGCCCCACTTCTCGTGGCTGTCTGGATAATCGATGCGGACGTCGTTCCAGTCGATTTCAAGCTCTTCGGCAACGGCCTGTGCCAGGGCGGTGCCAACGTGCTGCCCCATCTCGGTCTTCGTGATGTGGACAGTCGCGATCCCGCTCGGCTCCATCGTGAGGAACAGGCTCGGCTCGAAATTGCCGGCCGCCAGCGCCTCACGGGCGCCACCCGTTACGTGCGGCAGGACGGAGTATCCGACCACCAATCCGGTGCCGGCTACAGCGGAGCCAACCAGAACGTCTCGGCGCGTTGCGCCACCCAAGTCTTTCATGTGCTTGGTCATGGTCACGCCTCCTGCATCATCTGGGCAGCCCGACGGACACCCTGCTTGATCCGAGCGTACGTTGAGCAGCGGCAGATGTTGCCTTGCATGGCGTCGAGAATCTCTGCGTCACTCGGGCTCGAGTTGGACTCAAGGAACGCAGCGGCATTCATCATCTGCCCGGACTGGCAGTACCCGCACTGGGGAATCTGCAACTCCAGCCACGCCTTCTGCACCGGATGCTGACCCTTCGGGTCGAGGCCTTCAATCGTAGTGATCGTGGCACCTTCGGCGTCCGACAACTGCAGCTGGCAGGACCGCACGGCTTCACCATTCAGGTGAACCGTACAGGCCCCACAGAGGCCAATGCCGCATCCAAACTTCGTGCCGGTGAGACGCAAACCCTCGCGAATCACCCACAGCAGTTTGGTGTCCCCCGGTGCATCGACGACGTGCGACACGCCGTTGATGTTAAGAACAGCCATAATCCCTCCTCAGGAATTCAAAGGGGACCGCCGGCGATGCGGTTCGCTCAGACAGCGAACCGGCAAACGCGCAACGACAGGCCCCGGTTTCGTTCATTGTAGTTGCCGACGCCCGATTCAGCAAGCTTGCACGGCCCTTTTCGGGCCCGTCGTCCGCGTCAGGCGCGGTCCTCGATGGAGACAAACGGGCGCTCGCCCACGCCGGTGTACAGCTGGCGCGGACGCCCGATCCGCTGGGCGGGATCTTCGATCATTTCATTCCACTGCGCGACCCAGCCGACCGTCCGCGCGACCGCAAACAGAACTGTGAACAAATTGGCTGGAAATCCAATAGCTTGTAGCGTAATGCCCGAATAGAAGTCAACATTGGGATACAACTTCTTCTCGATGAAATAGTCATCTTCCAGGGCGATGCGCTCCAGCTCCCTGGCCAGCCGGAACATGGGTTCGTTCTCCTTCCCCAGCGCCCCGAGCACTTCGTGGGCGGTCGACTGCATGACGCGGGCGCGGGGATCGTAGTTCTTGTAGACACGGTGTCCGAAGCCCATCAGGCGAAACGGATCGGCCGGGTCGCGGGCGCGGTCGATGAACGACTTCACCCGTGATACGTCCCCGATTTCCTGAAGCATGTTGATCACCGCCTCGTTGGCGCCCCCGTGCGCCGGCCCCCACAGTGACGCGATCCCAGCCGCCACGCAGGCGAACGGATTCGCGCCTGACGATCCCGCCAGCCGGACGGTCGACGTCGAGGCGTTCTGTTCGTGGTCGGCATGCAGGATCAGGATGCGGTTCATCGCCCGCGCCAGCACGTCACTGATTACGTACTCTTCGGCCGGTACGGCAAACATCATGTGCAGGAAATTCTCCGCGTAATCGAGATCGTTGCGCGGATAGATGAACGGCTGCCCAATCGAATACTTGTAGGCCATCGTCGCGATCGTCGGGATCTTCGCGATCAGACGATGGGACGCGACCATCCGCTGGTGCGGATCGGTGATGTCCGTGCTGTCGTGATAGAAAGCCGACAGCGCTCCGACCACGCCGCACAAGATCGCCATGGCATGGGCATCGCGCCTGAATCCCCGGAAGAGATAGCTCAACTGCTCGTGCAGCATCGTGTGCCGGCTGATGGTGTAAGCGAACTCCTGGTTGCTTTCTGCGTCCGGCAATTCACCGCGCAACAGCAGGTATGCGACCTCCAGGAAATCACAGTTCTGGGCCAGATCCTCGATGCGGTAGCCCCGGTGCAGCAGGATGCCCTGCTCGCCGTCGATATACGTGATTCGCGATTCACACGATCCGGTCGAGGTGTAGCCAGGGTCGTACGTAAATACGCCGGCATCCCGGTAGAGCGCACGCACGTCAACCACGTCGGGGCCGATCGTGCCCGATAACTCCGGCATCTGAAAAGTCCGGCCGTCACTAAGCGTCAGTTGCGCTATCCGTCGTTCTGTATCCATGGCCATGAGTCTCTCTCTCGGGTCCGAGCGATCAGCAAACCAGAATGCGCCGGTACGGTACCTAGCCCCCCTGACAGGGGCAAATGAAGGGGATTATATACGGTAGTGCCCAAACCCGCGTTAGTGCCAGACCGGGCGGGTGTTGTCGGCAATGCCGGTGATCGTCCCTTCGCAGTCAAAATGCGTGTACCGCAGTGATCCGCGGACCAGTCCGGCACGAAAGACGCGCTCGACTAGCGCACCCGCTTCCATGTCATGGGGGTAGTACGACGCGACCAACTCGCCAGCGTCAACGGGGCCACGTGTCAGTTTGTCAGCGATGCGATTCAGCAGAGTTTCTGGGGTCATGCGACCTCTCTTGAAGCAAGAGGCCGATTGACCGAAAATGCCGCACGGACTAGGTTAGTCGCGCTAGCACTTTCCCAGCAGCGGCCTCGACAAGGACTGCTGGGCGCGGAAGCCGGGAGCTACCAACTCCCGGCTTTCGTGCGTTCTAGGCCCCATCATACAGCACCGAACCGTTGACTCCCCTTGGGCACTATTGTATAGTAACGCCAGTTAGACGGACCGCTGAAAGACAGGGCAATGACACAGAACGCTCCCGGTAAATCCCACCGCAAAGGACTCTCACTGGTTGAGATCATGCGGAGGTTCCCGGACGACGCGACCGCCGAAGCATGGTTCGCAGAGAACCGCTGGCAGGACGGCAAGCCGCATTGTCCGCATTGCGGATCAACCAACGTTCTGTCCGGCGCATCCCACAAGACGATGCCCTACCGGTGCCGTGAGAAGGAATGCCGGAAGCGTTTCTCGGTCAAGACCGGAACCGTGATGGAAGCGTCGAACCTCGGCTACCAGACTTGGGCAATAGCCATCTATCTCGCGCTGACCTCGTTGAAGTCCGTTTCCAGCATGAAGCTGCACCGTGACCTCGGGATCACGCAGAAGTCAGCTTGGCACCTGTCGCACCGTATCCGCACCGCGTTCGAGCGCGAGGGCGGGCTGTTCGGTGGGCCGGTAGAGGCGGACGAAACCTACGTTGGTGGCCGCCGCAAGAACATGAGCAACGCCAAGCGTCGGGAGTTGAAGGACACTGGACGCGGCGCGGTTGGCAAGGCTGCGGTCGTTGGCGTGAAGGACCGGGAGACCAATGAAGTTCGCGCCCGTCACGTTGCAGCTACGGACACCGTGCACGTCGCCGGTTTCGTGGCAGAGAACACGAAACCGGGTTCCAAGGTCTACACCGACGAAGCGAGCGTGTACGACGCGCTGGAGCCTTGGTACGACCGCGAATCGGTCAAGCACTCGGTCAGTGAGTACGTGAACGGCATGGCGCACACCAACGGGATCGAGTCCTTCTGGAGCATGTTCAAGCGGGGTTGCATCGGCACGTTCCACAAGATCAGTGAGAAGCACCTGCAACGCTACGTTGATGAGTTTGCCGGCAAGCACAACATCCGTGAAGCGGACACCCCCGACCAAATGGCCGGGATCGCAGCGGACATGGCCGGTAAGCGGCTCCGCTACCGTGACCTGATCGCCGACAACGGGCTTTCCTCGGGGGCGCGGTCATGAGGCTGGATTGGAACCTGATACGTAAGCTGCTGATCTTCGTCCGCGACAACGCGAATTGCCGGGAACTGCTACCGGTCCCTCATTTCAACAACTTCGATCCGGAAGTAGTGGAATATCATCTCCGGCTTTGCGAGGAAGATGGCTTTGTCGTGTTGAGCAAGACTAAGCCGCTTATTGACGCGCCGGAAGGGACGATCGTGGGGATAGTCCGCATAACGGCCGCCGGGCACCGGGAAATCGAGCGGCTTGCTGACGGATAATGGCTTCCCGCCCCAACTTCGCCAACGAGACGGTCTGGACCGGCGACTGCCTGAACGTGCTGCGGGGCATGAACAGCGCGTGCATTGATCTGATCTACCTGGACCCGCCCTTCAACTCGAACCGCACGTACGAGGCCCCGATCGGGAGCCAGGCGGCGGGCGCATCCTTCAAGGATGCCTGGACGCTAGACGATGTTGACGTGCATGAGCATGGCGAACTGGCCGACCGGAACCCCGCCGCGTATTCGGTGATCGAAGCGGCGCGACAGGCGCACGGCAAGGGGATGCAGTCGTATTTGATCTTCATGGCCGTGCGGCTGACCGAAATGCAGCGTATTCTCAAGCCGAGCGGATCCATCTACTTGCACTGCGACCCGACCGCCAGCCACTATCTCAAGTTGCTGATGGATGGCATTTTCGGGACGAGAAGTTTCCAGAACGAAATCATTTGGTCGTATCGGCGGTGGCCGTCCAAACAACCCCGCTTTCAGCGAATGCACGACGTGTTGCTGTTCTACGGCCACCGACAGAAGCAGTTCAACGTCCATTACGAGCCGCCGTCTGAAAGCTACTTGAAGCGCTTCAAGGGCAAGACGCAGGTTCTCGATCCGGAGACCAAATCCCGCAAGCTGGTTGTCGACAAACCGACCAAGGGCATGCCTTGGCGAGATGTGTGGGAGATGCCCGTTATTCCCGGATCGGCCAAGGAGCGCACCGGCTACCCGACCCAGAAGCCGCTTGCGCTGCTGGATCGCATCATCCGCGCCAGCTCCAACGAGGGCGATTGGGTATTCGACCCGTTCTGTGGATGCGCTACCGCCCTCGTTGCCGCCGACCGGCTCAAACGCAAGTGGGCAGGCGTGGACCTGTCACCGCTGGCCGTGAAGCTGGTAGACGCGCGGATCGCGACAGACCGCGGACAACTGCCGTGGGGCGGCGCAATCACGCCTGACGGGCCGCCCAAGCGCGATGATCTGGGTGATCTGCCGAACTACCGGACGCACCGGCACCGGCTCTATGGCGAGCAGGAAGGCGTCTGCGCGGGCTGCGATACGCACTTCCCGTTCCGCGTCATGGACGTTGATCACATCCTGCCCCGTGCCAAGGGCGGCACCGACCATCCCGACAACCTGCAACTGCTGTGCTCGGGCTGCAATCGCAGCAAGGGCGCAAAGACCATGGCCGAATGGAGGGCCGCGCAATGAACATGACTCCGGCGCTGATTCAGATCCTCGACATTGCGTCGGGCGTGATAATCGTGGGCGTGCTGATCGTGGCTGCGATTGCCGTGACGCATTGGGTATTCACGAGCGGCGGCGGTGGCCGACGCGGGCGCCGCCGCTAACTGTCAATCTGGGAGACTAATCATGACCGAACGAAGCAAAGACGAAGTGACGCTGGTTAACAGCCGCTACCAGCCGACCAAGGCAGAGATGGAAGAGCCGCTGGAGTTTCCCGAGGGAACCACGCCGGACGATGTTGCCAAAGCGATCATGCGTGACGTGAACGTGCGGTTTGTTGACCGTCCCGAGTAACGGGGCGTTCAGTCTCTTTGGGCACTACCGTATATAATCCCCCAAATGAACCCCCCTCCGGACATTCAGCGCTGGATCAATTCGATCTTGTAACCGTCTGGATCCTCGATGAATGCGATCACGGTCTTTCCGTGCTGCATGGGTCCGGGCGGTCGCGGGATGCGTACACCGTCCGCCTCAAGCCGCGCGCAGGTTCCGTAGATGTCCGGGACTCCGAGCGCGATGTGTCCCCAGGCATCGCCCTGCGCGTAATCTTCGTCCTGATCCCAGTTGTGCGTGAGCTCCAGGACCGTGTGATTCTCCTCGGGGCCATAGCCGACGAACGCCAAGGTGAAACGGCCGCTCGGATAGTCCTGTCTGCGCAGGACCTCCATACCGAGCCTGCCGGTGTAGAAGGCCAGCGAGCGCTCGAGGTCGCGGACCCGAATCATCGTATGAAGCATGCGGAACTGATTGGCACCGTTTGCAGTCAACGCTCACTCTCCTTCAGCGGGTCGCGCGAGGACGCCAGCGTAGCAAGGATTGCCCGGGCTGCGTGCCGGCTCGGCGGGAGATCACCGCTCCGGAGTTCCCCGATGACGGCCGAAGTGACGGCGACCTGACTGGCACGCGTCTCGGGATCGCGGAGGAGCGCGTCGACTGCCTCGGCCAGCCGATCCGGGCGGCAGGCCTGCTGGAGAAATTCCGGTATCACTTCGACTCCACGCATGACATTGATGAGACACGCGTAGTCGATCGTCACCATCCGTCGGACGATCGCCCAGGAAAGCGGGGCCATGCGATAGGCCACCACCATGGCGGTGCGGCAACGGGCCAGTTCGAGGGTCACGCTTCCCGACGCCACGAGTGCGACATCGGCTGCCGCGTACCACTCCTGTTTCTCGGCTTCGTTCGCGACCAGCACCACTGGCAGGCCTGCGAAGGCCGCCTCGATTTGGCGCGAGCGTCCGGGGGCCACGCCGATGACGATCCGGAGCGCCTCCCGGCGCTGGAGGAGCATTCGCGCACATGCTGCGAACGGCGGGGCCAGCCGCTGCACCTCCCCTGCCCGGCTGCCAGGCAGGATCAGGAGAACCGGCGCGTCCGCGTCGATGCCGCACTTCCGGCGGAGGTCCTCGGACGGCTTTGGTAAGGGTGCTTCGGTGACGGGGTGGCCGACGAACGTAGCCGGCAGACCCTCCTGCTCGAAGTAGGGTGGTTCAAACGGGAACAGGGTCAGCATCCGGTCCAGGAAACGGGCGACCCTGCGGGCACGGCCCGGTTTCCAGGCCCACACCGTCGGTGCCACGTAATGGATCAGCGGGATGCCGGCGCCACGGAGACGCGCTCCCAGCCGGAAGTTGAAACCGGGTGCATCGATGGTGACCACCGCATCCGGGCGCAACCGGCGCACGGCCGTTTCCGCCGTGCGCAGCCGACGGAGCACGCGGGGGATGCGCGGTACGACTTCGGCAAAGCCCATCAGGGCGATGTCGTCGGCCGGAAATAGTGGCGTTAGGCCGGCGTCCTGCATCCTTGGGCCACCCACACCGTCCAGGCGGAGCCTCTCCCCGGTTTCCGCCGCCAGGGCACGGATCAGCCGCGCACCAAGTTCGTCTCCCGACGCCTCGCCCGCCACCAGGAACAGGTGCGGCACCGGGTCAGTCGTCGATGCGGCGGCCGAGCACGAAGAGCCCGTGTGCATCCGCGCGCTCGATCACCTCTTCGCGCCGGATCACCAGCACGGAGCCTGCTTCCACGGCAATGCCCGCGAGCCCGGCGGCGGCGACCTCGGTCACGGTATCCGGCCCGATGGTCGGAAGGTCGACGCGCCGCTCCTGATCGGGCTTTGCCACCTTCACAAGCACACCACCGCTTCCGGCCCGACGCTGCTTGCCGGCCCGCTGCACCATCTCGGCCGTGCCTTCCGCGGCTTCCACGGCCAGAACGTGGCCGCCCTGAATCACCGCCGCCTGGCCGACATCGACAGCTCCCAGCGCGCGCGCCACCACAACTCCCCGGCCGATGTCGATGTCATCCTGCTCATCCGGCTTTTTCTTCGACCAGAGGCCGGGTGGGGCCAGGAGCTCCTCAACAAGAGATTCAGCGCCCACGATCCGGAAGCCCTCGCGTTCGAATTCATCGACGATGGCGCGCAGCAGTCCGTCGTCGCCGAGTGCGAAACGGGCGGCCCGGGCGAGCACGCGGAGCGCTCGTGCATCCGGGCGGAGTTCGGCGAGCGAGGGCCGTCGAACGTGCCCCGCCAATACCACCGTCTCGACAGCCGCCTCGCGAAGAATCCCGAGCAGCTCCTCGGAAGCCCCCATCCGGACCCATGCATCGGGTGCAAGTCCGCAAGCGGACTGATCTGCCTGCCCCGCCAATCCCAGCACGAAATACCGGCGGCCGACCGACCGGCAGGCCTCTGCCACGAGTCCGGGCAGCAGGCCGCCGCCGGCAACGATCCCGACCGGGGTTCCGGACACTTCGGTGCCGGAATTGGGCACGGGCCTCAGAGGCGGCCGTCTCGAGGCAGGCACATCCCCCGCCTGGCGAGTCCCGGCGAATCTTCGATTTCACCGCAGAAACGCACGATCTCTGCTACCCGTTCGGATCCCTCGAGCTCGGCCTGGAGATTGGCCACCTGCAGCCGGAACAGCTCGTCTCCGGAAAACAGGAAGCCGTACGCCTTCCGCAGGTCATCGATTTCCGCCTTGCTGAAACCCGCCCGTTGCAGACCGATGATGTTGAGACCGCGCAGCCAAGCCCGGTTGCCGGTCGCCAGCACGTACGGGATGACGTGCTTTTCGACGGCCGAACATCCGCCGATGAACGCGTAGGCGCCGATACGCACGAACTGGTGCACACCCGTCAACGCGCCGACTTGGGCAAAGTCACCGATCACCGCGTGGCCGCCGACCTGGGCTCCGTTTGCGAGAATGACGTGATCGCCGATCGAACAGTCATGCGCAACGTGCGTGCCGACCATGAAAAGTACGTTGCTGCCCACGCGGGTTACCCGTTCGCCCTTGGGCGTCCCGGTATGCAGCGTGACATGCTCGCGGATCACGTTGTTGGAGCCGACCTCGATCCGGGTCACGCCATCGACTGCCGGCCGCACCTGCGGTGGGTACCCGATGGCAACGAAGGGATAAATCAGATTATTGACGCCGAGCGTCGCCTCGCCTTCGATCGCGACATGCGAGATGAGGCGGGTGCCGGAGCCGATCCTGACGCTCGGCCCGATCGTGCAGTACGGCCCGATCTCCACGCCGTCGGCAATGTCCGCCCGTTCGTCCACGACCGCGGTGGGGTGCCAGCGGCTCATCCGCTGTCGGCCAACTGGTTTCGGTGACGGATCATGGCGGTGAGTACTGCCTCGGCCGCCCGCTCGCCGTCAACTTCGGCAGTCGCACCGACACGCCAGACGTTCTCGCGGATTCGCTGCTTCTCGACACGAATCCACAGCTGGTCTCCCGGCACCACGGGTCGACGGAACCGGACGTTGTCGAGGCCCATCAGATAGACAATGTGATCCTGTCCCTCCTTGCCGATCGAGCGAATGGCAAACACGCCAGCCGCCTGCGCCATCGCCTCGACGACCAGCACACCTGGCATGACCGGGTGCTCCGGAAAATGTCCCTGGAAGAACCCTTCGTTGATCGTCACGTTCTTCAACATCACCGCGTGTTCGTACGCGACGTACTCGGTGATCCGATCGATCAGCAGAAAGGGGTAGCGATGCGGGATCGCCTCCAGGATTGTTGAAAGGGCGGCGCTGCCGTCGCGATCGTCCGACTTGTTCATGATCCAGCATCCCCAGCTGCCTGCCCCCGGCGCGTTGCCAGGCGCCCGAGCACAACCGCTTGACGAAGATAGCGAGCGATCGGGACGGCCGGCGTGCCGGCAACCCTGGCGCCGTCATCGAGATCGCGCGTGACTCCTGCCTGAGCGCCAATCTCGCACCGAGCCCCGACCGCGACGTGGTCCGAGATTCCCGCCTGCCCGCCCGTCGCAGTAAACGCGCCGACGGTGCTGCTGCCGCCGATGCCGGTCTGCCCGGCCAGCACGGCATGCGAACCGACGTGCACGTTGTGGGCGACATGGACCAGGTTGTCGAGGAAGGCCCCTTCCCCGATCACCGTGTCACCGAGCGCACCCCGGTCGATGCACGTGTTTGCACCAATATCGGCCCGGTCCTCAATCCGGACGCGGCCGAGCTGCGGCACGCGCTCGTGTCCCGGAGCGGATCCGTCCATCACCAGTCCGAACCCGGCCTGTCCGATGCGCACCCCGGCGTGGATCCGGACGTCAGCCCCGACCAGCGCACAAACGACCGTCACGTTCGCGTCGATGCGCGTCCGCGCTCCGATCACCACCCCCGGGCCGATCGTCGTGTTACATCCCACCCACGCACCTGCGCCGATCTCGACGCGCGCGCCGATCACCGCCCCGGCCTCAATCCGGCACTCGGGATGCAGCACCGCGGCAGGATCGACGGTCGCCCGGTCGCTGACCGCGGGGGCGGGCGGCGGATCCGGGTACAGAGCGTTGGCCATGCGGGCAAACGCAAGACGCGGATTGACCGCTGCCAGACAGGGGATTCCGGGCGGGACCTCCGCCACCAGTGCGTCGGTCGTGATGCAGGCTCCCGCACTTGGCGCCAAGCGCCGGAGTTCCGTCCTCGAGACGCCATAGCTCAATGCGCCGGCAGCCGCGTCGGCCCCACGCGCAACGGTGGCGATCAGCCGGCCGCCGTCATCAGGCCGCACCAGCCGCGCATCTCCCAGCTCCGCGAGCACTGCCAGTGAGAGCGGTCCCCTGGAAGAAAAGAAACGTGGGTCCGGCATCGTCCCTCAACCGTCCTGGTCCCCAGCCTCCTCCATGGAACCGGCTTCAGGAATCTCGAGGCTTGGAAACCGCTCGTTGAGCCGTTCGACGACCTCGTCCGAGATGTTGATCTGTTCGGCGGCGATCACCAGTTGCGAGGCATCGAAGACGAGCGCGAAATTCCGTTCCAGTGCGATCTCGGCCACAATGCGAACCGTTTCTTCCTGCACCTGCTGCTGACTCTGGGCCATGATTTCCTGGAGTTCCTGATTCCGCTCGTTCACCCGCTTCTGCAGATTCTCGACCTCGCCCCGAAAACTGGCTTCCTCGACGGCGTACTCCTGGGGGGAGAGGACGCCGCGCTTCTGCGATAGTTCCTCTTGCTGCTGGCGCAGGCGCTCCTCGGCAGCCGTGATTTCCTCGCGGTAGCGCTGCTCACGCGCACCGACTTCCTCCCGGACGCCGTTCAGGGCCGTCGAGAGACGAAAAATCCGGTTGATATCGATGAGACCGATTGCGAAATTCTCGGGTACGGCAATGGTGGGCGGCTCGGCGCCGTTGTCCTCCTGGGCGTGCGCTGTCGAGGCGTAGGCGACCAGTGCAACTGCGGTGAGAAGCCGTAGGCCGTGGTGCATGATGGGGGATCCTTCGAGGAAAATTGCAGGGGCGACGTCAGAAGGTGCTGCCGAGGCTGAAGAGGATGGTTTCCGTCCGGTCGTATTCCTCCTTGGCGAACGCTGACGTCCAGTCGATACGGATCGGTCCGACGGGCGAACTCCATGACAGCCCCACGCCAGCCGAAGCCCGTGCCGAACCGGAGTCCACCACGGTGCCGCCATCGGTGACCACCGTCTCGCGGTCAATGCCCGTCAAGGTGCCGACGATAGCGAACACCCGTCCGTGCATGCCGAGTTCCTGCGGCAGCCCGAGATCGACCTTCAGTTCCGCGGTCAGCGTCGCGAACATGTTTCCGCCGAGGCCGCTCGAGCGGTTGGACCCCAGGTAGCGGGGTCCGATGCCCGCGTACTCGAACCCGCGGAAGCTCCGGTCACCCAGCAGAAAACGGTCGTAGATGCTGACGTCCTGGTCGATGCCGTCAATCATCCCGGCACTGGCCAGCAGTCCCAGGACCCACTCGTCGCGAAAGAAATCGGTGTAGTAGCCGCCGCTCGTGGTCAGGCGGACGTAGCGGTCGTCGCCACCGAGGCCGGCAACGGTCGTCGAGAGATCGAAATTGTAGCCCTCGGTCGGGAACAGCGCGCTGTCGCGACGATCGTACGACCAGGACGACGTGATCGAGGAAATCACCCGTCGGCCGAGATCGACCTGCACTTCCTCCCGGCCCGTCACCCGCACCCACGTGATGCCGTACGTCAGGCGCTGACGAAGGTACTCACCGAGGCTGAAGCCGAAACCGATTCGGGCACCCTGCTCATCCGATGCGTACGCGGTGCCGATCCGGTCCGTGTTGGACGAAAAGACACTGGTGCTGAGGGACACGTCGCGCTGCCGGAAGTACGGCTCGGAATAGGCGATGCTGTACAAGCCTCCGGTGCGCGCGTTCTCTAGGGCCACCGTCAGGCTGCTGCCGGTGCCCAGAAGGTTGCGCTCGCGAAGCGAGATGTTCCCGATCGCGCCGCGGCTGGTCGAGTACCCCAGACCAAAGCTGATTTCGCCGGTGGAGCGTTCCGCCACGGTCAGCTCAACGGTCCGCTGATCGGGGGCGCTACCGGGTACTTCCTGGAACTGCACGTCGGAGAAGAAGCCGAGGTTTCCGACCAGCGTCCGCGAGCGGGCGAGCAGACCCCGGTTCAGGGGATCCCCTTCGGACAGGCGAAGGTACCGGCGGACCACGTGGTCGAGCGTGCGGACGTTCCCCTTGATCTCGATGCGGTCAACGTAGATCCGCTCCCCCTCGCTGAGCCGGTAGTGCAGCGCGATCGTCTTCGCTTCCTCGTCCACCTCCGGTTGCACATCGACCTGGACGAACGGAAATCCCGCCGTCACCACGGCGTCCGACAGGATTCCGATCGTGTCCTGGATGGCGCTGCGGCTGTAGTCGTCCCCGACCTCGGTCTCGATGAGATCCTGCAAGGGCTCGACATCCACCTCGGGCAGCTCCGAGGTGGCGGAAGTCTCGCTGATGGTGTAGCGCTCGCCCTCGTCGACGGCGATCGTGATCAGGAAGGCGTCCCCGTCAGGCAGCAGCTCGGCGGCCGAGGACAGAATCCTGAAGCGGAGGTACCCCCGGTCGAAGTAGTGACGGCGGAGCAGCTCTTCGTCGAAGGCCAGTTGATCGGGGTCGTACCGGTCACTCGAGGACAGGAACCGCCACCAGCGGCTTTCGCGCGTGCGCATCACGTCCCGCAGGTCACCATCGCTGAAGCGGCGGTTGCCGACAAAATTGATGCTCTCGATTCCCGTGAGCGGCCCTTCGTCGATTTCAAAGATCACGTTGACCCGGTTCTGATCCAGGAGAATCACCTTCGGCACCACTGATGCCCCGAACCGGCCGCTCCGGCGGTACACGGTCAGGAGGCGTTCCTGATCGGTCCGGACACGACTGCGCGTGAAAACGGTGCGCTGACGCAGCGTGATTTCGCTGGCCAGGTCTTCGTCTTCAACCCTCTGATTGCCTTCGAACACCACGCGGTTGACGATCGGGTTCTCCACCACCCGCACGATGAGGATGGTGCCCTCGCGAGACAGCGTGACGTCGGCGAAAAGCCCGGTTTCGAAGAGCGACTTCAGGGCGGTGTCGAGGAGCAGCGGATCAAACGGGCTCCCCGGTTCGATCTGCTGGCCGGCACGCACGGTGAGGTTCGACAGGATTGTCGAGTCCTCGATTCGCTGGTTGCCCTCGATCCGGATGTCGCTGATCGGGCTGTCCTGCGCATCTGCAGCACCCGACCAGCCGAGCAGTAGGACGAAACCGGCAATGAGAAGGAACCCGGCGGACGGGGCGAGACGACATCCCGTCATTGGAACAGTCCACCTACGAAATTCAGCACGCTGGGACGGCTCAGGTCATTGGCGATGACGAACAACATGAGGCCCCCGACCGTCACGAGGCCCGTCATCTGAAACCAGTACATGAAGCGCTGACTGAGCCGCCGCCCGCGAGCCAGTTCGGCTACCGCGACGACGATTTGCCCGCCATCCAGCATCGGGATCGGGAACAGGTTGATGATCCCGAGATTGACGGAGAGGAATGCGATGAAACCGAGCAGCGGGAGCAGCCCCTGCTCGGCGAAGTTTCCCGACACCTGCGCGATCATCACCGGACCGCCCAGTTCGTCCGTGCTGCGGCGCCCCGTCAGGATCTCGCCGAAGGCCTGCAGCACGGTACTCGTCAGGTACCAGGTCTCGCCGACGGCTTCCCGCGCCGCTTCCAGCATCGTCGCGGGTTCGCGCTCCGCCCGGGCAAGGGCCACGCCGACCCGGCCAACCCGGTGCACCGTGCCCAGCGGATCGGTCCAGTCCACCGCCACCGGTGTTACGTCCAGTTTCATCACCCGACCGTCACGGTCGATGACAAACGTGAGCGCGGTCCCGGGATATGGGCTGACGGCGTCACGGATCTCCTGAGCGCGCGTGACCGTCTGTCCGTCGATGGACAGAATCCGATCCCCCGCCAGGATGCCCGCGCTCTCTGCCGCGCTGTCCGGGAGGACCTGTTCGACGGTGTTCGAGACTCCGGCCTTCCCGAATGCCAGGATCAGCCCGAAAAATACGACGACGGCAAAGAGAAAGTTGGCTCCCGGACCCGCTGCCAGAATGGCGATGCGCCGCACCGGCGAATGCGCCTGCAGGCTCTCGTCCGGCATCTCCGAAACGCCAGAATCGCCGTCTGCTTGATCCGGCGGATTGGGGAAGCGAACGTAGCCGCCGAGAGGAATGACGCTGAGACGCCATCGCGTCCCCGCGCGGTCGGTGACGCCGACCAACTCGCGTCCAAACCCGATCGAGAAGACCTCCACCTTGGCGCCGTTCCAGCGAGCGATCAGGTAATGCCCGAGCTCGTGGACGAACACGACGATGCAGAGCACCAGCAAGAACCAAAGCAGGGATGAAAGCACGGACGCTGTGAACCCTAGTGCACGCCGGTCATAGCACGGGCGGACGCACGGGCACGAGCGTCGACCGCGACGACAGCAGTGAAGTCATCGATGGGGGTATCCGGGAGCGTCGCGAGCACTTCCTCGGACACGGCGGTAATTCTTGAAAACGGGAGCGCGCCGCGAAGAAACGCGGCAACCGCCTCTTCGTTGGCGGCATTCAGGATCGTAGGCGCCGACCCGCCTTGTTGCAAGGCTTCCCGCGCAATCCGGAGCGCCGGGAATCGGTCCGGATCAGGCTTCCGGAAGGTGAGATGGCCGTGATCTGCCAGGTCGAGGCGGGGCAGTTCCAGCTCCATGCGGTCGGGCCAGGCCAGTGCGCACGCGATGGGTACCCGCATGTCCGGGATGCCGAGGACGGCACACAGCGTACCGTCCACGTACTCCACCAATCCATGGATGACCGATTGCGGATGGATCAGGACGTCAAGCTGGTGGGGTTGCACCGGAAACAGGTGCGCGGCTTCGATCAGCTCGAGCCCCTTGTTCATCATCGTCGCCGAATCCACGGAAATCTTGGCGCCCATGTCCCACACCGGGTGGGCGACGGCGTCGGCCGGCGTGACGGACGCGAGACTGTCCAGGCTGCGGTCCAGGAACGGTCCTCCGGATGCGGTCAGGACGACGGCGCGAACCCGCTCCGGCCGACCCGCATCGAACACCTGAAATATTGCGCTGTGCTCGGAATCAACCGGAATGATGCTGGCCCCTGACCGAGCCGCCGTACGCTTGAGCAGCGTCCCGGCGCACACCATGCTTTCCTTGTTGGCCAGCGCCACCGTGGCGCCTCGTTCAAGGGCCTTCGCCGTGGGCGCCAGGCCCGCGGCACCGCCGATTGCCGCCATGACCCATTCCGCCGGGCGCGCACCGGCCTCGATGACGGCGTCCTCGCCGACGCCGATCTCGATCCCGGTTCCGGCGAGTTCGTCCCGAAGAACCTTGGCCTGGCTCTGGTCGGCGATCGCCGCGTACCGGGCGCCCAGCGCCCGGGCCTGTTCCGCCAGCCTGGCGGCGTTGCTGCCGGCGGCAAGCGCCACGACCTCCCAGCGCTCCGGATGCTCGAGCAGCAGGCTGACGGTACTTTGCCCCACTGAGCCGGTGGAGCCGAGCACGGTGATCGTCTTTCCTGGTGGTCCCACTTCAGGCCCCTTCGACGATCAGCTTCCAGATGGCCACGAGCGTCACGCCAAACAGCAGGCCGTCGACACGATCGAGAACCCCGCCATGGCCGGGTATCAGCCGACCGGTGTCCTTGCATCCGTGCGTGCGCTTGACCGCGCTCATGACAAGGTCACCCGTGATCGTGGCCATCCCCACGCAAACTGCGCTGAGCACGGCAGTTTCGGCAGGAAATCCTAGCAGTATCCCGGCGTAGCCGCCCACCACGCCAGCTGCGAAGATACCGCCGAACAGGCCGCTCCAGGTCTTGGCGGGGCTGATCGCAGGTATCAGAAGCCGGCCCCGCAGGACGCGTCCGCACAGAAACGCGAAGGTATCGGTGGTCCACACGACCAGCAGGCACCACAGCAACAGGTCGCGCCCGTCCTCGCCGGTCTCCCGAAGTTCCCACAGCAGTACTAATGGAACAGCGAGCAATGCGACGCCCAGCAATCCCCGGTGAAGGGTTCGTGTAAACCCTTCGCGCACGATCCTGCCGGTGACGGCGCCCAGGCACGCGGTCGCAACGGCGGCGGCGGGACCCGCGAAGAAGTACGCCGCCAGGCCCCCGGCAGCAGCGCCCGACGCCGGAATCTGCGCCGCCAGGCCGCGTCGCCCCTGCATGTGAAACCATTCGTAACCGATCCTCCAGCCCGCCAGGGTGAGCAGCAGCGCCAGCGGCCATCCGCCTGTCCACGCCGGAACCAGCGCGAGGGGCACGAGCACAGCTGCTGACGCGGTGCGGATAGCCAGTTCCACCAGGGCGGCCCTACGCATCGATCCCGCCAAACCGGCGGCGTCGACACGTGTACGCCGCAATCGCGTTCTGAAAATCCTGACGGGTGAAATCCGGCCAGAGAATCGAAGTGAAGTACAGTTCGGAGTACGCGATCTGCCACAACAGGAAATTGGAGATCCGGTGCTCGCCCCCGGTCCGGATCACGAGGTCCGGATCCGGCACGCCGGCGGTCATCAGCCGACGGCCGAGGGCACTTTCGTCCAGATCAGAGGGAGCAATATGCCCCTCGATGGCGTCTTGAAGAAGCTGGCGAAATGCCCAGGCCAGTTCGCTGCGTCCGCTGTAGTTCAGTCCGACGATAACCTGCAGGCCGTCATTCGAGGACGTTCGATCCTCCAGCATGTCCATGCCTGCCGACACCTCGGACGGAAGCTGCGCCCGGTCGCCGATAAACGTCACCCGCACGTTCTGCTCTGCCAGCGCCTCCATCTCGGAGTGCACATGCCGGACCATGAGCGACATCAGCACCTCGATCTCGCTGCGGGGCCGCTTCCAGTTCTCGGTAGAAAACGCGTAGAGCGTCAGATAGCGCACCTCGCAGGCGATCGCGCCGGCAATCGTCTCGCGGACGGCATCGGCGCCTTTCCGATGCCCGTCGACCCGAGCCAGCCCGCGCTGCACAGCCCAACGGCCGTTGCCGTCCATGATCACGGCAACGTGCGCGGGGCTCCCGGTGGGCTGGTCGGCCCGCGCGCCCTCCGGAACTCGAGGGCCGGTCTTCCGAATCACACCTGCAGAATTTCCTGCCGCTTGACTGCTACCAACTGGTCGACCTGCCCGACAAAATCATCGGTAAGCTTCTGCACTTCATCGCTTTCTCGACGGTGCTCATCCTCCGAAAGCGAGCCCTCCCGCTGCGCGTTGCGAAGACCCTGCATCACGTGCTGGCGGACATTTCGAACGGCAACCCGGGCCTGTTCCGCATACCGGTCAGCAGTCCTTGCGAACTCCTTGCGCCGGTCTTCCGTCAGTTCCGGCAGCGGCACCCGGAGGAGAGTTCCTTCCGTGATGGGATTGAGCCCGAGATCCGATTCACGGATGGCCCGCTCGGCAGCCTTGACGTTGCCCTGGTCCCATACCTGGACGGTCAGGAGGCGTGCTTCCGGTGCGCCAACGGTCGCCACCTCGGCAAGCCGCATGGTCTGTCCGTACGCCTCGACCTGGATGGGTTCCAGCAGGCTCGTGTGGGCGCGCCCGGAGCGTAGCCCGGAGAACTCTTCCTTGAGAACGCGAATGGCGCCTTCCATGCGTCGTTTGGCGTCGGCGAGAGTCGAATCGGTCATGGTAGTCAGCCTTCCTCAGCGCCCATCATACCGAAGGCCTTCTCGCCGACCCGCCGGTCGTGCAGCACCAAATGGCGTGGCTCGTCGCTGACCATCGTAAACGTTCCCTGGCCCTGCACGGCATCGACGAGTGCGTTGGTCCCTTCGAGAGAGAAGACCAGGATCGGAATCTTTGCATCACGGGCGATCGACAGCGCGGCCGAATCCATCACCTTGAGATTCTTCGCAAGGGCGTGCTGGTACGATATCCAGGGAAATCGCCTGGCATTCGGGTTGCGGTGTGGATCGGAATCGTAGACCCCGTCCACCTGCGTCCCCTTGAAGATCGCGTCGCACCGCAGTTCCGCTGCGCGTACGGCGGCCGCGGTGTCCGTGGTAAACAACGGGGAACCGGTGCCTGCGGCACACACCAGGACCTCCGACTGTTCAAGGTAGGTGTGCGCCTGCCAGCGCACGAATGGCTGGCAGATCTCCGGCATGGAAATTGCCGACATCACGTGCGCCTTGATGTTGTGTGCCCGCAGGGCGCTGTGCAGCGCCAGCCCGTTGATGACGGTCGCCAGCATCCCCATTTCGTCCGCCGTGGGACGGTCAAGGTATTGCAGCTTGCTCTCTGCGCCGCGGAAAATATTGCCTGCCCCGATCACGATGCAGACCTGAACGCCAAGGCGGTAGACCGACCGTACCTCTCTGGCGATGTGGCTTACCTTGTCGCCGTCGATCCCGTAGCCCTGCGGACCTGCGAACGCCTCACCGGACAGCTTCACGAGCACCCGGCGATAGTACGGCCCCGGCGGTAGCGCTACCGTCTTCGCCCTGGTCCCTCTGCTCGCGCCCATCGGTCCCCTTCACCACCGGCGATCGCCGGGCCGGTCATCCCTTGAGCGTACCGGCAACCTCGGCGGCCAGATTAGAGACCCGCCTCTCGACGCCCTCGCCGAGCACGAGGCAGGCGAGGCCGGACAGTTCGGCCCCTACCCCCGCTTCCTTCGCAGCCGACGCGAGGGCATCGCTGACCTTCGTCTTGTTGTCGATGACCCACACCTGCTCGGTGAGCACCACCTCGCCATAGAACTTTCGCATCCGGCCATCGACCATCTTTTCGATGATATGGTCCGGCCGGCCGCTGTCCCTCGCCTGTTCCAGGAGCACGGCCCGCTCCCGCTCGATCAATGCGGGATCGAGGTCGTCGCGACGGATCGCCTGCGGCCTGGCGGCGGCCACATGCATGGCAAGCTGCTTGACGCACTCTTCGAGGCCTGCCGGATCCCCGTCGGTCTCAACCGCGACCAACGTGCCGATGCGTCCAAGGCCAGGCACGACGGAACCGTGCATGTAGCTCCCGATCAGCCCGCGCTCGATCGCGACCGACTCGGTGCGGCGCACCACGATGTTCTCGCCGGTGCGGGCGCTCACCTCGATCGCGCGCTCGGCTATCGTCGCGCCCCCGCCCCCGGCCAACCGTGACGCGGCGAGCGCCTCGACGTCACCGCCGGCGTCCAGCCCGGCCTCGGCAACCTCGCGGACAAACGCCTGGAATTCCGCATTCCGCGCGACAAAGTCGGTTTCGGCATTGACTTCGACCAAGGCTGCCCGGTTGCCATCCACGCGGAGACCCACCAGTCCCTCCGCGGCAGCCCGTCCCGCCTTCTTTTCAGCTCCGGCGATACCCTTCGCGCGCAGCCAGTCCTGTGCTGCCTCCAGATCACCGTCGGTTTCCGCCAGCGCGCGCTTGCAGTCCATCATGCCGGAGCCGGTCTTTTCTCGAAGCTGCTTGACCAGCGCTGCAGAAATCCGGGTCATTGTTCTGTCTCCCCAGTCGTTTCCGGCACGGCCGGTTCGGGCGAGGCAGCCTCCTCCGACGCCGGTTCGTCCGACCCAGCCTCTTCCGGTGCCGGTTCGTCCGACCCGGTCTCTTCCGGTGCAGCCTCTGCCGATCCGATCTCCTCGGGCTCGGATCCTTCCGACCCTGCCTCCTCAGGCGCCGTCTCGTCTCCGGTTCCTGCGGTCGCCGCTTCCGCTTCGTCCGGGGAATCAACGGGTGCGGTGGCAACGGCTTCATCCGGGGGCTCCGCGGGGGCGGCTGCATCGGCAATCGATGCTGCCGGGGCCGTCGTGCCGGCCTCGGCCGTTTCGTCGCCGACGTCGAGGGACGTGTCGCCAACGCCTCCCTCCTCCGATGCGCCGACATCGACTCCGGCCAACTTCTGCTCCTCTTCCAGTCCGCCCAGCACGGCATTCGCGGCAAGTTCGCAGTACAGGATGACTGCGCGCGTCGCGTCATCGTTGCCCGGAATCGGGTAATCGATCCCCACCGGATCGGAATTCGTGTCCAGGACGGCGATGACCGGGATCCCCAGCGACCTGGCCTCGGCCACGGCAATGCGTTCGTGATTGGTGTCGACGACCACCATGGCGTCCGGCAGCCCGCCCATTTCACGGATTCCGCCGAGCGAGCGAAGCAGCTTCACTCGCTGACGCTGCAGGTTCAGCACCTCCTTCTTCGGGAGGTTGCCCTCATCTTCCTCCAACCGCTGTTCCATTTGCTTCAGGCGGTCGATGGATTTCGAGATCGTCTTCCAGTTGGTCAGCATGCCGCCAAGCCAGCGCTGGTTGACATAGTGTTGACCGCACCGCAGGGCGTGCTCCTCGACCGGGCGCTGTGCCTGCCGCTTGGTGCCGACGAACAGCACGCGGCCCCCGCCCGCCGCGACTTCCCGGAGGAACGACAGGGCCGCGTACAGCATCGGCACGGTTTGCTGCAGATCGATGATGTGAATGCCGTCACGTTCGCTGTGGATGAACGGGGCCATCCGGGGGTTCCATCGGCGAACCATGTGGCCGAAGTGCACGCCAGCTTCCAGGAGCTGGCGCATCGTGAAGTGAGGAATGGACACTCGGGAGCTCCTTTATCCGGTTGAGCCGCCACGGGAGAAACCGGAAATCCGGCACCGGAAGGCCGGGCGCAGACAACGCCGGGCCGATCCCGTGTGAGTACTGGCCTTCCTCTAGGCGGAACGGGCGGATTTTGCAAGCAGGACCACGTGCCAACCGGAAGATGGTCCGTTGACTGACGCCTGAGCTGGCCGGCAGTTCAGGACGCGGCGTCGCCCGTCCGCAGCACGCGCTGGACACATTTCTGCCAGAGCGCAAGGTTGGCGGAAGGATCGGCGCCGGTGGGTTCGAAGCAGCGGTCTTCCTTCCAAAGCCGGCTCAACTCCCGGGTATCGCGGTAGATCCCGGCGCCTAGGCCCGCCAAAAAAGCCGCCCCGAGAGCGGTCGTCTCGCTCACCAGCGGCCGCTCCACGGGCGCGTCAAGGGTGTCTGCAAGGAACTGCATGAGCCAGTCGTTGTTGGCCATTGCCCCGTCGACCCGAAGCCGGCCATCCCGGCCAAGCCCGCCGGCGGCCGAGACCAAATCGTGAGTCTGGTAAGCAACTGCCTCCAGACCCGCGCGCACGATGTGCGCAGGCGTTGTATCACGCGTCAGACCGAAAACCCCACCGCGTGCTTCCGGATCCCAGTGCGGCGCCCCCAATCCGGTAAATGCCGGTACCAGCACGACTCCGCCGTTGTCGCGTACCGTCCCGGCCAGCCCGGCGGATCGGGCGGGATCAGCCACCAGCCGAAGGGTTTCGCTCAGCCAGTGCATCGTGCCACCGGCATTGAAGATCGTGCCTTCGATGGCGTAGCTGACCTGATTCCCGATTCGGGAGCCGACAGTCCCCAGCAGCCCGCCCCCCGGTTCCGGCAGGTTGCTGCCGACATTGATCAGCAGGAACGCGCCCGTTCCGTACGTGCACTTGGCCATGCCCCGCGTGAAGCATGCTTGGCCCACCGCGGCCGCCTGCTGGTCACCGGCCATGCCGCAGATCGGGATCCCGTCTCCGAACAATGCGGAATCGATCGTTCCGTAATCAGCCACGCTGTCCCGAACTTCCGGCAGCACCGAACGGGCCACCCCGAACAGCGCAAGCAGATCCGGGTCCCATTTCTGGGCAGCGATGTTGAACAGCATGGTGCGCGAAGCGTTGGTGGCGTCGGTCGCGTGCACGCGGCCGCCGGTAAGGCGCCACAGCAGGAAGCTGTCAATCGTCCCGAACGCCAGAGCCCGACTTGGGCCCCCCGCGCCGTTCGCCCCGACGTGCCCGAGCAGCCATTCGAGCTTGGTCGCAGAAAAATAGGAATCTGGAACCAGACCGGTCGCCCTCGAAATCGCCGGCGCAAGCCCCTCTCGTCGAAGCTCGGCGCACCGTGCCGCCCCGCGGCGGTCCTGCCACACGATCGCGTTGTAGACAGGTCGGCCCGTGACCCGGTCCCAAACCAATGTCGTTTCGCGCTGATTGGCGATACCGGCCGCGACGATCGCCAGTCCCTGGTCGTTCGCGGTGCGAACGGCGGCGCGGCACGTCGAGAGCGTAGCGCGCCAAATCTCCTCCGGGTCCTGCTCGACCCATCCGGCAGCGGGGTACCGAGACGAGATCGCCTCTTGGGCGACCGCCGCCGGGCTTCCGTCGAGGCCGAACACGATGGCCCGGCTGCTGCTGGTTCCCTGATCGATGGCGAGAAGCGCCGGTTGCGTCATGGTGCCGTTCATCCGAACCGCACTCTAGCGAGTGCGTGTCCGGCGACGCGATTGCCAGGGCCGCATCGCGCCGGCGATAGGCGGCCGGACTTTTGCGGCCGCCACCCAGCAAGCCGCCTGACGGGTTCGAGCGAACTCCGGCGCCCGATCTCGATCGTCTTCGTGCCGCACGAGCGGCGACGCAAACCGGGACCGGGCGACACCTGAGTCGGCGTCGCGGATGCTCCCCTATGCGGCAAGGCGGCCACGGTGAAACGAGGCGCGGCAGCCGGTACAATCGGTGCCCGTCCATGACGCAACCCAAGAGGTGACCCGTGGCCAAACTTGCAAGACCGTTCGCGCTGCTCGCAATCGTCATCGCGGCCTCGGGAGCAGCCGCTGCGCAGACCATCGAAGACGTGACGACGGCCCGTTTCGAGGGCAGATTCCTCGAGGCGGCTGATCTTGGCGAAGCGATCGGCACGTCGGAAGGGTATGCCCTGGCCGCGCAAGCCCTGGCGATCTACGGGCATCATCTCGCCGAGACGAAGGAAGAGAAGCAGGCCGTGCTCTCCCGGGCCGTCGGTCTGGGCGAGCGGGCCGTCGAACTCGACGCCTCAAACAAGTTAGCGCATCAGGAGCTGGCGCATGCCATGGGGCGGTACGCGGAAACGCTCCCGACCACCCAAGCCTTGAGCGGCGGCTACGCCGAGAAGACGATCGAGTCGATGAAACGGGGCCTCGAGATCGATCCTGACTTCGTGTACGGGCACCTCGCGGTCGGCGGCTGGCACGCCAAGATCATCGATGCGGCCGGTTTCCTGGGTGCCGTGATCTACGGCGCCAGCGAAGATGCGGCGCTCGCCCACTTCCAGCGCGCGACGGAACTCGCACCCGACAATGTCATCGTGATGGCTGGCTACGCCATCGGGCTCTTGCAGCTCGATGCAGACGATTTCCGGGGCCAGGCCGAGGCGCTGCTTGCGCGCATCGAGGCCGCGCCCAAGGAGGACGCGTTCGAGCGGCTGATGCACCAGGAAGTCCTGAGGCAGTTCGCGGCGGTTGACGGGTAGTAGGCGGGATCTGCCCGGACTCCGAGCGAGCCGGGGACCACAGCCAAGCGCACGAACCGTCAGACCGCACCGGGACCGTAGCCCGTCAGGAGCTGGCCTGGTCGCTCTGCCGCGTGTACGGCGGGGGCCTGAAGTAGCGCGGGTACTCACCGATCGCCGCCATGTCGATCTCGATCAGCGCCGGACCGCTCACCGCCAGCGCTTCCCGCACGGCCCCGTCAAGCTGATCCACCGCCTGCACCCGTGCAAAGTGCAGCCCGGCCAGAGCTGCCAGCTGCTGAAAATCCGGGGCCAGCAGATCGCCGAAGAAATGCCGCCCGCCGTACAGCGCGTCCTGGATATGCCGGATCACGCCGTATCCGTTGTCGTTCATGACGACGAAGACGACGTCCGACTGCTCCTGCACCGCGGTCCACACCTCGGCCAGGCTGAGGCAGAAACCGCCGTCTCCGCACATGGAGACGACTTTCCTGCCGTTGGCCCCGATGGCCGCGCCAATGCCGAACGGCAGCCCCGGACCAATCGCCGCGCTGACCGGAAAGACGTTGGTGCGCGGATCGCTGAGCGGGAAAATCCGGTTGCCCCAGGTGCTGTTCGCGAGCGTGATATCCCGGACCCAGACGGCGTCCCGCGGCATGGCTTCGCGCAGGCGGGCCGGGAATTCCCGGTACGCATTCAGTCCGTCCACATAGTTGGCCACTGCCCGATCCCTGGTTTCGGCAACCGCGGCAGCGTGTCTGGAGTCGATCGAGAGCGATACCGCTTCAAGGCGCCCGGCGATGGCGTCGAGGGCCGCCTCGGCCTCTCCCACATGAAAGAGGTCGGCGCTGTACGTGCGCCCGGACGCTGCGGGATCCACGTCAATGTGAATCCGGCTTTCCGGGAGCGGCATGCTCATGTCGACGGTTTCCTGCCCACGAAGCCGACACCCGGCGACCACCAGGAGATCGACGGAGCCCAGGAACTCGCGGCACTCGGGCGTGGTCATGAGGGGACCGAGGACCAGCGGATCCTCTTCCGGCACGACGCCGCGGCCGTTCCAGCTCGTCGCCAGCGGGATGCCGAGCTGCAGCCAGCGTTCCACCGCGGCGCCAGCATGCTTGGCTCCGTTGCCGGTCCATAGCAGCGGGCGGCGCGCGTTCGCGACCCGTGCCGCGATCGCATCTAGGCCCGCCGTTGCTCCGGGGTCCGGACGCGGTACCGGCAGGGACAGGAATTCGAGTTCCCCGGGCCGGGTGACCGTTTCGCGTTGAATATCGATCGGGATCTCGACGCTGACCGGGCCGGTCGGCGGCGTCAATGCCAAGGTGGCGGCCTGGACGAGCGTCCCGAAGGCATTCTCCGCGTTCCGCACTCGAAATGCCGCCTTCGATACCGATTCAAGCATGCCGAGCTGATCCGGCACGTCATGCACCGGGCCCTGCCGGCGGTCCAGATGCCCGCTCGCTGTCTGGCCGGTCAGGTGCAGCAACGGCGTGCCGGCAAACCCGGCTTCGACCAGGGCTCCCGAAGCGTTTGCCGCCCCCGGGCCCGTGCTCGTGACCAGCACACCAAGCCCGCCCGACACGCGGGCATAGGCATCTGCCATGTGCCCGGCGCCGGCCTCGCCACGCCCCATTACGAAACGGATCGCGTTCCGGCGACCGATGGCGTCGAGTATCGGGATGTTGTGGATAGAGACCACGCCGAACACGGTGGCGACCCCGATCGCATCGAGAAAATCAGCGATCAGGTCGCCGACGGGAATGGTTTGTTGGCTGCTGCTCATACAAGGCTCTTCAGCGGGGCTCGCTGCTCAGATGGTCAAGAGCCGGGTGGTGCCGGCTCGCAGGATCGGGCGTTGGCAGGCGTCACGTTATCGCCGTAGTCTTCGTGCCGGCTGCACCAACTGGATGGGTGGCTGAGTGGTCGAAAGCACCGGTCTTGAAAACCGGCGATTCCGCAAGGAATCCGGGGGTTCGAATCCCTCCCCATCCGCCACGGTTCCCGAATAAGCGCCGAAATCCATTGGCGTTTCGCCGAAACACTGCAAGCCGGTGTGTCGCCGTTTGTGACTTTGTGCATGAGACTGGTGGCGATTGCTTGGGACAAGGGGCAAAGACTATCAGGGAACGGCCTGCTAGGATTTGGTAGGGAGAGTCGCGATGCAATGGACTGATGCTGCGAAGCTGGCCGCCGAGTTCGCCGTCCCAATGGCGGCCGTCGCGGGCATGTTCTACCTGATGATGAATGCGAGCTTGGCGCCGATCGCGGGCGATTTGCGGGAATTGCGCGGCAACGTCCACGCGCTCGACGTGCGCATGGCGCGACTCGAAGAACGCATGACGGCCCTTGCCGAGCGTCTACCCGATCAGCAAGTACTCATTCCCGGTGCCACGATTGCCGAATCGCCGTAACCGCTTAGGCCGGGGCAACGATCAGGCGTGACTACCGATAGAGACCTTGACGCGGATGCCACGGCGCTCAAGGCGTTGATCGTCGCCATACTTGCCGCGCTCGCAAACCGTGACCCCGACCTGCGGTTTCCTCGCAGTCAGGGGAATGAGACCGCCGCGGAAGCATGGGCGCGAACAGGCGATGCGAATCACCCGCCGCGGCGGTCTCGACTAGGTGAGACCGGGGCGCCCTGCCGGGCGCCCCGGTCTCTGATCAGGCGACAAACGGCGAGGAAAGCCGCCCGACCGTTTCAGTGAACCGACGGCGTAGGCCAAAGCGATTCGCCTTGGCCTTCTGCTGCGGCTTCGTTTTCTTCCGCCATTGCGGCGGCACGGCCAATGACGCGCTCATGCATGTAGGCAATGGCGATCCCGACCAGGTCAGCGGGCGACATCACCGGCACCCCCTGCGACGCGGCCATCAGCTTCGCGGCCGGCACCATCTCGGCCAGCATCTGCACCGATTCAGGCGAGAGCTCAACGGCAACGGTCTTCGGCTTGGGCATCAGTCACTCCCCTCGTTGTGCCATGAGCTGGGCGGCCCCCCGCGCTTGAAGCAGAAGCGGCACAACAGCCGTCTTCGCTCGGTCGGCTGAAACATCTTGTTGCAACCGCTGCATCGACGGCGCGGGCGTGACCGGTCAGGGCGGTCGGTCCAGTGCTGGGCCGGCTGGTATTTTCCGGCACGCACCGACCGGGGCGCGGTCTCGGTCACGGTGCATCGTCCGTCATGCCAACAGCGGACATGGCGACCTCGAGCGCGACGCCCGCTTGTGCCAGCTTCTGCACCACTTGGGCGCGTGAGACCATATCGAGCGCGTAGCCGTCGAATCGAAGCCGGATCGTGGCGCCCAACTTCCGCGACAATTCCGCTTCCAGGACGCGGGCAAGCGGGCGGACGGTGCCCATATGGAATTGGCGCAACGCTTCGCGCTTCGCGGTGCCGTCCGCGTCATCGAACAGCGCCACGGACGCCCCGCACGCGGCCAGTGTGGCGGCAAACGCGGCTTGCCGCGCCTCTACCAGCCCGGCGGGCGGATTTGGCCCCAGGCGGGCGGCTTGCCAGTCGCGGCGCGGTGCAGCGTCGCGGCCCTCGCCCCAGCCGCCGGAGGTCGTTTCCACGAATGCGGCCTTGCCCCGCGCCTTCGCAATGTCGCTCTTCAACTTCGCTAGCGGGTCGTTGGCTTCGGTGCCGTCGCCGCCGTCGCTCGGGATTGCCAGCAGTTGGGCAATCGGCCCCGCCGCTTCGTCGGCCAGGCCCCGCTCGGCATGGAAACCTAGCTTCGCGGTCTGACTGGCGAACGTGAGCGGCCCGGTGCCGGTGTACGGACGTTCGGAGCGTCGGCCCCAGGTCACGAATACCACGCTATCGAGCGGCAACAGCCAGGTTTCGGTTGAGCGCGGCCCGTACGCGGACGCCCGGACCCGCCATGTCGCCGGATCGTGATTTCCGTCCTGCCAATGCCAATCCGAACACGGCACAAGCAGCAAACGCCCGTCCATGCCCATTCGGAGCGCGTGCAGCGATTGTCCCTTGCGAATGAGATCGCGCCCCGTCAGTGCCAGGCAATCGCGCGTGACGGCTCGCACGGCCCATTCCGGCCCTTCCACTGTCGCGCCCGCGAAGGCCCGCGACAGTGCGCCCGCGGCGGCTTCCACGGCGCCGGTCGCGGCAACGTCCATCGTTGCGGCGGCTTCGTCCGCCTCGATTGCCCGCAAGATCAGGTCTGCGAAGTCTCCGGCGCTCGATCGCCGTTCCGTGCGAGCCTGCCAAGGCCAGCGCATCAGGCGAGGCCCGCCCGCCGCGCCGTCCACGCAGACAACAACGCCCTGGCCCCGCTGCGCGTCCACACGGACGTGACGCTTGCATCAGGAAGATCGATTCCATCGTGCAGCCAGCCAATGGCGCGGATCATCGCTTCGGCCTTGATCGCAGTCGGAGCCCCCGGCGCCTGCCGCTCCGTCAATGCCCTTGCAGCCTCAAGATTGCGCGTCAGTTGGGAGTCGGACGAGTCGCCGTCGATGCGGAGCGCGAGCTTGAGCTCGTCCAACGTCAGGGCGGCGGTGACGGGCGGCGGGTCCGGCGGCAAAGGTGATTGCTGCGGCGGCGCCCGGTAGAAGCGGGTGACGGGCATCTATTCGTCCGCCACGCCGACGTCGTAGTCGTATTGGGCGTCGCTCCGCACCGGGGCCGCGCTGGCCACTGAAACGGCCAGCTCCGCCGCCGCACCGCCCGGCGCCCAGAACCACAGGCTCCGTCCGCGCTCAAGTCGCAGCACGGCCCCGTCACCAGTTGACGCTACGTGCCCCGCGTCGGACGGCGCCGGCGCAGCAGCCGATTCCCGCCAGCGTGCGTTTCCTTCGATGACCTGCACGAATACGTCGGAGAACCTGTAGCCCTCCCCGTCACTGTCGGAGATGACAAGCGGATCGTCGGGGAAATCCGGCGGCAGCAGGGTTGCATTCGCGGCCAGGTCCACCGGCGTTCCATCGGCGGCCAGCGTCACGAATTGCGTTTCAAAGCGTGGGGGAACTAGAGCCATACGGGAAGCCTCTTGCCCGACGCCCGGCGCGCTTCAATCTGCGATTGCTTGTACGAAGGCGCCCGCACGATCGCGAGACCGGAAAGCACCGCCGACTCCACAATCCGGACTCCATCCTCGCGGCGGTCGCGTTCGGCTCGAAACTCGATGGAAAGGCCCTTGGCCTGCCCCTCGCGGACCAATTCAAGCGCCAGGTTGCCCGCCGGCGTCGGCGGCGCGTCCGCGACGACCATTCGCAATTCGGACTGGTCATGCTCGAAGTCAAGCCCGCCGCCCGGTGCCCAGGCTATCGCCTGCAACGGCTCATGTAGCAGGTTCAGCGTGACGGCTTCCGCCAGCTGCAACGCGCCCGGTTCGAATCGCTCGCGGTGCGATGGCGACGTGTCGCCATACACCATCGCGGTTCCCGTCAGGCGCCTCCCTTCCGCCCGTAGTTCAGTGCGGAAGAGGCGGCGCTCGTACGCCTCCATCGGCCGCCCCGTCAGGCAACAAACTTGAGTCGTGCGAAGTTCGACGGTCGGGGCAAGGCGAAGCCCCAGAAGTGCGAAAGCGTCAGCGCGACCTCGCCTTTGGCGGCGGCCGTGTACGGGTCACGGATCAGCATTCCCGCGTTCCAGATCGCCGCGACTCCGGCCCCCTGGATGCCCCGCCCAAGCCCGACGAATGCGCCGAAGTCACCGGCGGCGGTCGCCGTGTCAATGTCGCCGCGCACACCCCAATCCAGCCCGTTCTCGCGCAGGAAGCTGGCAACCGTTTTCGTGTCGGCGGTCGCCGCTGCGATCGTGGACAGCCAAAGCGTGTTGCTACCCACGCTCGCGCATACCATCAGGTCGCCGAGTCCGGAAGCGTGCTTGCCGTCCACAAGTGACGCGAACGCGGCCAGCGTGTCGGGCGCCTTGACCTTGGCGGCCTGTGTCAGCGTCTTTTCGGTAACGCCCGTCTGTGCGATCAGCCCCGTAATGTCGGCGGTGTCTTCGTTCGCGCCCGCATCACCCAGGAAGATCGCCCGATCCACGCCTTCGGTAAGCGCCATGCTCAAATCGCGGCGCAGGGCGTCTTCCAGGCCCGGCAATCGGTTTGCGTCTTCCTCGGAGAAGGAGGCCCGGACGGTGTTTCGCGTCGGCTTGATGTCCTTGACGGCCACCGTCCACGCTGCATCGGAAGCAGCTTCCGAACGGCCCCGTTGGGCGGCGCTGGCACCCGCCGTCACGACAGGATGCGCGGACACCCCCGGCCCGACGCTTTGGAACGTGATTCCGACCTTCATGGCGGCGGTCTCGCTAAAGAGGCGATCCACCCAGGGGCGCTGCGTTGCTTCGGCGTCCGCGTTGGTCGTTGCCCGCGTCTCGGTTGCCGGCGCGGCCAGCAGCTCTAGCGGGAAGCGGTTGGCCGGAAGGCCGATCGCCGCGTTGTACTCGGCTTCGGGACCGTCCGCCGCGCGGGTCTCGACTGCCGCGCCGATGTAACGGGAAAGCCGGACCTTGCCGCGCAGTTCGGCCCGCTCGCGGTCTTCGGCGTCCGGTTCGGTATCGCGGGCGGCTTGCCGTTGCTCGGCTTCCTCGTCGGCGGCGGCGACGCGGGCGGCGCGAATCTGGCGCTCCAGGTCAGGCACGCCCGCCTCGATCGTGTCCAGTTCGGCGCGGGTTTCGTCGTTCAGTTCGTCGGCACCGGCCAGCTCGGCCATGCGTTGCCGCGATTTGGATTGCCGCTCTAGCAGGTCGGCGAGTCGCTTCTGGGCTTTTGTCATTGCTGGGCGCTTCCACTGATTCCCGCCCGATGGCGGTTCGCTCATTTGCGCCCATGCAGCCGCAAGTATGCGTTCTATCGGCGGAAACGTCTACCCGATCATTTCCTCCAACATGCGCCGCCAATCGAGCTGCTCCGGACTCGGCTCGCGGCGGTTTTCCTCAGCGGTCTTGCTGATGTGGCACGTCCGGCAAAGCGTTTGCAGGTTCGCCAGGTCGTACGGGTCGGTGCCCCAATCCGGATCCACGTGGTCGGCCTCGAGGCGCCCCGCTCGACCGCAGCGTCGGCAGCGGTAACCGTCGCGCTTGAAGACGCGCCGCCGCGTCCGCGCCCATCGACCGGCGTGCAGCTGCCGGTGTCGAATGCTCACCCGATCAGCCCGTGATACCGCATACGAGGACGCGGTTCTTTCCTCGCTCGCTCGAACAGCCCGGCGACTAGTACCAACGCCGCCGCCACGTCGTCACGCGCCGTGTTGTCGGTGCCCCGCTTGGCAAGTCTGGTGGAACCTTGGTCATCGTTTTTCACCATTGCCCCGGACAGGCTCGCGGTAAGCAGGCCCCGCGCCGACTCGGCGACCGATACAGGCCCGTCCGCCGCGATCCGGCGCAACGCCCGGATATCCTCGCTCGCCTCGCTCCAACGGGCGCGGCGCGGGAGTACTTGCGCACCGTTCGCCACGTCTCGCAGCTCCGGCAGTCGGAACCGGTCGCAGACGATCCGCGCCGGGTTGCCCCAGGCGTCCGCAATCGAGCCCCATAGCGCCGCGACTGGCGGCACCCGCAAGCCTTCCGCGACGCGAAGCGCACCGGACGCGGCAAGGCGTCGGTAGGTTCCCGCTGGCACCCGATCCCGCTTTTCCTGCTCTTCCAGTGACGGCAGGCCCGGTGCAACGGCCAGCGCCTCGATCCGTCCGCTTTGCCACATGGCGACGGCGGCGGACCATGCCCGGCCCCCGCCAAGATCGATTCCGACAATCGGGCGGCCGTGGCGCGGGGCAACTTCGCGGGCAAGCACACCCCTCCAATCCTCCACCGTCAGCAGCACGGTCGACTCGTCCGCCGTCGGCACGTTCAGCCGATAGGACAGGAACCGCGCCTTGAGTCGACCATCGCGTCGCGCTTCGGCACGTTCCTCGCGTAGACGGTCCCGGAAGTCTGCCGACACCTTGGCGAGCGGATTCACCCGCATGACTTCGGCCCAACTGTCCCACCGATCGCGGCGCCCCTGTAGACACTGCACGTGAACGCTCCCACGCGAACCGTCGGCGATCAGCTCATGCCACCATCCCGCCGTCGCCGGCGCGAGCGTTCCAATGTAGACGGCCTTCAACGGGCTTCCCGGCTTCGCCATTGCCGTTTGGATCGCGTCATGCACAAGGCCGCCGCCGACCGGCAGCCAGGCGCCCGGTTCATCGGCAATCACAAGCGGCGTGTTCACGAGGCCCATTGCGGTTCGGCCATTGCTACCGATCACCCGAAGCCGCGTGTTGCTGGCCTCATGCACGGCAGCGATCCGCGTATGCGAATCGAGAAACCGATAATTTCCCGTCTCCTCGATATCGGCTCGCAGGAAGCGGAAGACGATCCGGGCTTGCTCCAGGCTCGCGGCGACCAATACCGACTCCGATCCGGCCTGAAACATCGAATCGCCCGGATCAAGCACCCGCCGCGCCAGTTGCGCCGCAATCCAGCTCTTGCCGTTTCCTCGCGGGCACGAAAGCGCCGCCGTCCGTATGTCCGAACGCGCCGCCGCTCTAAGGAATCGACGTTGGAAGGGAAGTAAATCGGTCATCGTTACACACAATACTTGGCGCGTCGGCCTTCCCCCCGCCCCACCTTTCGGGCGGTGCCATCACGGGGGCACCTGCCGGGGCAGGGACGCCAGGCAGGGGGGCAGGCGTGCCCGACCATGCCCGCCGCAGGTGTGCCCCGGGGTACGGTCCCCGGTGCGCCCGGCATTCGGTTCCGGTTCCCACCCTAGGGCTTGGAGTGGGAACCGAAATAATCGACAAGAACCGTTGCGCCCATTGGCTAGGAGTGCTTTCAGTTCCCGTCCCTAGACATAGGGACGGAACCGGGAACCGAATATCGGCGCGCGTCGTTGCGCTTGCCAGTCCCGCGACGCTCCAGGTCGCGGAAACTGACCAGCTCATCTAGCAATTTCAACAGCGTTTGCTTGCGCCCGCCGATGCGTTCCCGCAGTTCGCTTTCCGTCACTTCGCCGCCGTCCGCGTTCTCTACTTCCTCAAGAATCCGATCTTTCAATTCCTCGGCGTTCAGGCGTCCGATCGTGCCAGCCGAAACGATCCGGCCATCCTCGAGTTTCAGCGCGGTGCGTTTCAGCTTCACGCTGTTTCGCCCGTTGGCTTCAATGGTGCGGGTTTGGTCCGCGTCCTCGCGGACTTTCAGGCTCAGAATGCAATCGGTAGCGCCAGCGATCGCGGTTGACCCTAGCGCTTCGGCGCCCCCGGTTCCGCCCGCTTTCCTCGCATGGTGCAGGAGTAGCAGGCACGTGTTGTGTTGACGTGCGAGGCCACACAGCGACGCAAGCGCCCCTTGGACTTCGGCGTACGCGTTGATGTCCTCGACTTGGAGCCAGGCTTGCAGCGTGTCGATAACGACAAGATCAGGGGCGCAGTAGCCGATTGCCTCATCGAGCGCGGCTAGCCGTTCCTTCACTGGCGGTTGCGGCCACGTGGTCATGTAGAGGCGCAACGGGTCGGCTCCCAACTTCAACAAATGGTGCTTGGCGGTGTCGTCGGAGTCTTCCAGGTTCACGATCAGCGCGCGGCCCGAAAAGCCGCTGCGATCGCTAATGACCCGCCGCCCGACAAATTCACGGTTGCCGGTCTGGGTGACCGTCGCGGCCAACTGCCGCGCGAGAGTCGACTTGCCGGACTTCGCGGCCCCGAGTAGCAGCGCGGAACCGTCGGCTTGGAGTAGATCCTTCACAAGCCAAGTTATCGACGTCTTCCGGTCCATCAGCGTTTGCAGCGGGATTATCCACGGGTCCGGCGCCGGGGTCGCGTCCGGTTCCCGCTCAGATTGCGATTGCTTAGACTCTTCCACGCGGCGGCTCCAACCTAGCCGTTGCCCCGTCCCGGCCGCCTGTAACGACCGGAACATGCTCGCCCCGCCTTGTGCGGGGCGGGCAACCGACTAGGCGGCTTCGCGCTCTTCGCTACGTGCTTCTAGCCAAGCCTCGACTTCATCACTTCGCCAGCGCCGGACTTGCGGCCCAAGGTTCAGCGGCTTTGGGAACCGGCCGGCGTTCATCAGCCGGTACAGCGTGGCATGGCTCATGCTCAGCCGCTTCTCTACTTCGCGGACAGTGAGCAGCCGATAAGCGTCTTGGGTCTGTTCGGTCTCTGGTACTTGGTCGCGCATGGGGAATTCCCGCCCATAGGATTCGTTCGAATCCGCGCCCAAGCGAACAGCAATCTCCCAGTTACGACACCCTAATGGCGCGTTCAGCGAATAGCAACAACTTTCCGCGTGTCCATGGTGACAAACCGCGCCCATGCGTCCATGAGATCGCGGCGCTTGTCCAATAGGTCACTTCGCGCGTACGCGGCCTCGGCCTTGTCGCGGATCGTATGCGCTAGCGCGGCTTCCATGACCGCGTGCGGTGTGTGCGTCCGTTCGCCCGCCCAATCGCGGAAGCTGCTACGGAAGCCATGCGGCACCGCCTCGATTCCGGTCTCGCGTAGCAGCTTGCTCATGGTGGAGTCCGACTGCAGCCGTCCGCGAGCGGAAGGGAACACAAGGCCCGAACCGTCGCGATATTCCATCGCCTCGCGTAGCACGGCCAGCGCCCGCGCCGATAGCGGTACCCGATGCTCGCGGCCCGCCTTCATGCGGTCTGCCGGCACCGTCCAAAGGCGTTCGCCCATGTCGATTTCGTCCCACGTCGCGCCCCTCACTTCGCCCGAACGCGCCGCCGTGAGCACAAGAAACTCAAACGCGAGTTTGGTATGGACATAGGCCCCGCCCGCCCGCACGGCCGCTAGCGCGTCCGCGACGCGCCCGTACGGCAACGCCCGATGGTGCCGCTTGCGAGCGCCATTTTTCGGCAGTGCGGCGCCGATTGCGTCAACCGGATTGTCTTTCCGGTGACCCTCGGCAATCGCCCACTTCATGACGGCGCCGATGCGCTGGCGAACGCGGCGGGCGGTCTCGCGCTTCGTGTTCCAGATCGGCGCGAGCACCGCGAGGACGTCACCCGACTCGATCGCGTCTACCCGCTTCCGCATGAGCGGCCCCGCGTAGTCTCGCAAGCTGGCCCGCCATTGGCTTTCCGATTTCCCACTGTCACGCCATGCGCCGGACTGAATCGCAAGCACCGCGTCAACGCCAGCTGCAAACGTCGGTATGCCCCCGGTGCGCGGGTCGACTCCCGTTGCGACCTTCCGCCGGTTCTCGAGCGCGGCCCGTCGCGCGTCGGCCAGGGTCACAAGCGGAAAGCTGCCGAGACCCAAGTGCGTCACGCGCCCGGCAATTCGGATCCTCTGTATCCATGAGCGCGACAGATCGCCATGGATGGTGCGGTGCACGTTCAGGATCAAGCCATGCCCGCCGCGCCCGTCACCGTAGCGCCCAGGCTTCGAAACAGTCTCGACGAAACGCGCCGACATTCGCGCGGTCATCGTTCGATTCCCACTGTGTCCGCCATTGCCAGTTGTGTTCCCGTTTGTTACAACTGACATGAGACTAGTTGATATTGGGCGGCGGCGCAAGAAACCGGATATCGCGGTAAATGTCGGGTTTACAAGGCTATTTCCGGGTCAGTTGCGACAAGCCGCCATCGGCTGAAAACAGGCGTTCGCGGACTCCCCATCCGCCAATCCAGAATCAGGAATGCCCGGCGATGGCGCGTGGCTCGTAGAGTTCTTCCAGATACTCCACGTCGCCTGCATCGAGTGTTCGGTCGACCGCCTTCAACAGCGTGGCCAGCTGTTCCTGGCTCGATACCCCGACGATCGGTGCGGTAACGGCCGGTTGCGCCAACAGCCAGCTGAGGGCGATCTCCGGCCGGGAGGCTCCAAGGCGTTCAGCAACTTCGCCAACGCGGTCGGCAATCGCAAAGTCAATGTCCCGGTAGTACATGCTCTGGGCGATGTCGTCGGTCTTGGCGCGGACGGTGCCGCCTCCCCCCTGGCGGTGCCGGTTGCCCACCAGAAAGCCTCGGGCCAGCGGGCTCCAGGGGGTGACGGCAATACCCTGATCGAGGCAAAGCGGGAGCATCTCCCGCTCTTCCTCCCGATAGATCAGGTTGTAGTGATTCTGCATCGACACGAACGGCGTCCAGCCGTTCTGCCGCGCCACTGCCTGGGCTTTCATGAATTGCCAAGCGTACATGCTGGACGCCCCGACGTACAGCGCCTTTCCGGCGCGCACGACGTCGTGCAGCGCCTCCATCGTTTCCTCGATCGGCGTTTCGTCATCCCAGCGGTGAATGATGTAGAGATCCACGTAATCGGTGCCGAGTCGACGGAGCGATGCCTCGATGCTCTCCATGATGTGCTTGCGTGACAGGCCACCGTCGTTCGGACCGTCGCCCATGCGCTGAAAGACCTTGGTTGCCAGCACGTACTCGTGGCGCCGAAGGAGGCTCCCCAGCACCCGGCCCGTGACCTCCTCGCTGCCTCCCAGTGCATAGACATTCGCGGTATCGAAGAAATTGATGCCAGCGTCCACAGCCGCCTTGATGATCGGTCGGCTGGGCCCTTCCTCCATCACGTAGTCGCGCCAGCCCGGCGTGCCGAACGTCATCATGCCGAGGCAGAGCTTCGACACTTTGGTACCCGTGCGTCCGAAGTTCACATACTCCATCGATGGTCTCCTGTGGATGCGATAGCCGGTTTCAGTCGGAGGCGGCGGCAATCCGGTCGAGGCCGCCCAGATAGGGCCGCAGGGCAGCGGGGATCGTGATGGAGCCGTCGGCTTCCTGGTAGTTCTCCATTACGGCGATGAGCAGCCGCCCGGCGGCAACCCCGGACCCGTTCAGCGTGTGAACGAATCGGAGCTCCCCGGATTCCGGGCAGCGAAACCGCGCATTCATGCGGCGGGCCTGAAAATCCCCGCAGTTGGAGCAGCTCGATATTTCCCGAAACGCCTGCTGCCCCGGCAGCCAGACCTCAAGGTCGTACGTCTGGCGCGCGGCAAAGCCCATGTCGCCGCTCGACAGCAGGACCACCCGGTACGCGAGCCCGAGGCGCTGCAGGACCGCCTCGGCACAGCGGGTCATCTGTTCGAGCTCTGCCTCGGATTCCTCAGGCCGCGTGACGGAAACCAGCTCGACCTTGCTGAACTGGTGCATGCGGATCATGCCGCGGTTGTCGCGGCCGCCAGCCCCCGCCTCCGCCCGGTAGCACGGCGTCAGCGCGGTGTACCGGAGCGGCAGGACTGCACCGTCCTGGATTTCGTCTGCCACCAGGTTGGTCAGCGGCACCTCCGCGGTGGGTATGAGCCATCGTCCATCCGTCGTGTGAAACAGGTCGTCCGCGAACTTCGGCAGCTGGCCGGTTCCGTACAGCGCGGCTTCGCGGACGAGCGTGGGCGGGCTCACTTCCTGGTAGCCGTGCTCCTCGGTCTGCAGGTCCATCATGAAGGTGGCCAGGGCGCGTTCCAGACGGGCCAGCGCGCCTGAGAGAATCACGAACCGTGCACCCGACATGCGGGCCGAACGCTGGAAATCCATCAGCCGCAGCGCTTCGCCGAGGGCGACATGATCCCGAGGCTCGAAGGCGAACGCGGGTAGTTCGCCCCAGCGGCGAAGTTCGCGGTTGGCGCGCTCGTCGGGGCCGTCCGGAACCTCATCGGCCGGCAGATTGGGGAGTTCCGCGAGTTGCTCGCGTAGCTCGGCGCCCAGCCGGTCCGCGCGTTCCTGGAGCTCCGGAATGGCCTGCTTGAGCGAGCCCACCCGCTGGATCAACTCCGCCGCATCGTCGCCGGCGGCCTTCCGCATGCCGATCTCGCGACTGGCTGCATTTCGCTCCGTCTGTGCCGCCTGCAGGTCGGTCAGGCACTTGCGCCGCCGGGCATCGAGCCCGAGGACGGTCGCCGCCTGCGGCGCGAGCCCGCGGCGCGCCAGTCCGGCGTCAAACGCATCCGGGTGCTCGCGAATCCACGCCATCGCAAACATGACGTGCCCGCCTACCTGCCCATGTGGTAGTCGGTTTCCGGAATGTCATCGTCCGGCCCACCGTCGTCCGGGCCGTCGTCCGGATCGTCGCCCTCGTCGTCGGCGAGATCCTCGTCCTCGTCCCGCGCGTAGCGGCGCTCCATGGCTGCAGCAAGGAGGATCGAGATCTCGAACAGGACGATGATGGGAATCCCGAGGCCGACCTGGCTGATCAGGTCCGGGGGCGTCAGGAGGGCCGCCCCGACGAAGGCAATTACGACCGCATATTTTCGCCGTCGGCGCAGGGCGTCCGCAGTCGTGAGTCCGGCCCGCGCCAGCAGGGTGATGGCGACGGGCAGCTGGAATGCCAGCCCGAAGGCGAACATGAGTTTCAGGACGAGCGAGAGGTACTCATTGACCTTCGCCTCGAGCTCGATCGCCAGGCCAGTGTCGACGGGGGCGGTCTGGAATGAGAGAAAGAACGACCAGGCGAGCGGAAAGATGAAGGAGTAGACCAGCGTGGCGCCCAGAGCGAACAGCACGGGTGTCGCCACGAGGAACGGCAGAAAGGCATGGCGTTCGGTCCGGTACAGGCCGGGGGCCGCGAACTTGTAGAGCTGCGTCGCAATGACCGGGAAGGAAACGAACAACGCGGTGTAGAACGACACCTTCAGGTAAGTGAAGAACGCCTCGGTCAGGGCCGTATAGATCATGCGCGGATTTTCGACGCCGCGCTGTTCGTAGATCTTCGCGAGGGGCCTCACCAGGAAGGCGTAGATGTCCTCGGCAAAGACGTAGGCGATCACGAAGCAAACAAAGAACGCGATGGCCGCCCACTTCAGACGGTCCCGCAGTTCGATGAGGTGGTCGATTAACGGTGCCCTGGAGGCTTCGATCTCCGCTTCATCTCGATCCGTGCGCGACGCCATGTGCGGAAACTATGCCTCGTCCTTGCCCGGTTCGGGGTCGGTCGCGCCGAGATGGCGCAATCCGACCGGACGAGAGGCGGCTTCCTTGGTCTCTGACTGGGCGCGGGCGGTCGCTCCGGCCGGCTGCGGGACCGGCGTGCCGCTCGATACGGTCGGCGGGCGCGCCGGCGGCGGGCTGGGCGGAGCTGCGACCGGCTCAGCCGGCGCGTCCTCCTCCGCCGCGGCCGCGTTCGCGGGCTTCTTCGATTCGGACGGCACCCGGACGTCCTGCAGCGAGCGCGTGAGTTCGCCGCCCGGGTCTACCGTGGCCCTGATCTCGTCCCGAAATCCGCCCCGGGCCGCCTCGACGGTCTTGCGGACCTCGTCAAGCTCGGCCTCGCGGACGGCATCGTCGACGGATTCACGGAATTCCTTGGCCAGCGCCCGGATTTTCCCGGCCCACTGCCCCACCGTGCGGAGAACTTTCGGTATGTCCCGGGGCCCGACGACAAAGAGCACCACCACACTGATGACAAGGACTTCCGTCCAGCCAATGTCGAGCATCAAAGCCTCGGGGCACGCTGGGCCGTGCCGTTACGATTTGGCCGTTTCGTCGGCTTTCGCTGCGGCGGCGGCCGAGGGCGCTGCGTCATCGGCAGCAACAGTTGCTTCGTGCGCCACTTCCTTCGGGTCGTCGGCGTCACCGGCGACCTCCTCCTTCATACCGGAGCGGAAACTTTTGATGCCCTTTGCCAGATCGCCCATCACCCGCGGCAGCTTGCCAGCCCCGAAGAGGATGAGAACGATCGCAAGGATCAGGATGACCTGCCAAATGCCAATGCCCATGGCCTTAGAACCTCCGACTGCGCCATGGTTGGGGGACGCAACCCGCGAGACTTAGTATGGCAAAGATGCGGAGTTCCGCAACAATCAATTGCCTACGGGAAACACGAATGCGCGCGCCGGATCGAGCCGTATCCCGACTTCCGAACCCGGCGCCGGGGCGGCGTCCGCAGGCACGCGGGCATGGAAAATCATCTCCTCCCCGGACGGCCTGATCTCGACCACCGCCAGCGCGCCGAGGAGTCGCACGCTGCCGACACTGGCCGACGTGCCCTCGCCCAGCAGCAGGCCTTCTTCACGGATGAGAAGCTCGGCCGCGCTGCCGTCAGGAAGGCCTGGCGCCTCGACCGGTCCGAACGGCGTCTCCACGCCGCCACGGCGCACCTGCACCGGAACCCTGTTCACGTGCCCCAGGATGCCGGCGCAAAACGCATTGGCAGGGTGGGCATAGATCTCGTGCGGAGTGCCGAGCTGCAGGACCGTGCCGCCCTGCATCACGCTGATCCGATCGGCGAACCGCATCGCGTCCTCCGGATTGTGGCCGACGAGCACGGCGACGGTTCCAGATTCTCTCAGAACGCGGCAGGTCGCTGCCGCCAGATCGGTGCGCAGCTGCGGATCAAGACCCGAAAACGGCTCGTCGAGCAGCATGACGTCCGGGTCGGTGGCCAGCGCGCGCGCGAGCGCCACCCGCTGCGCCTCGCCGCCCGACAGCGTGTGCGGAAGCCGGTCGGCAACGCCGGCCAACTCGACCCGCTCCAGCAGCTCCTGCGCCCGCGACGTGCGCGCAAGGCGGGCTCCGCCGTTCAGGCCGAACGCCACGTTGTCGGCTGCGTTGAGATGCGGGAACAGGGCGGCATTCTGGAACACCATCCCGACCCGCCGTTCCTCCGGCGGGATCTCGACGGCGCGGTTTGCCAGGACCCGGCCATCCACGACGATCGAGCCGCCGTGGATGTGCTCGATTCCGGCGATGGCCCGCAGCAGCGTGGTCTTGCCGGCTCCGGACGGCCCCACGATCCACAGGACTTCACCGTGGCGTGCGTCGAGGAACACGTCCGCGATCAGGTTCCGGTCGCCGGTCTGCGACCGCACCGACAGACCCCTGACTTCCAAGCCGTGCCTGGTTCCGCTCGTCATCGGAGGTAATTCCGCGCTTCCGACCGGGTGACAATTGCATCCCGGCGCCCCAAGAATCAATGGCCGGCGCCCGGTCAGGCAAAATTCGGCAGGACGCCCGGCAGATCGTGAGGGCCGCGGCATCGGGAAGGACGGGCTGACCTGCCCCGGTGCGCCGAGGCAGGTCAGATGGATTGATCCGTCACGAGGGGGCTTCGGCTCGGATCTGCGGCTGCCGAAACCGGCGCGACAGCACGATCAGCGGAGGCAGGCCGGCCGCGACGATCGCGAGGGCCGGCAGCGCAGCATCGGCGATCCGTTCCTCGTCGGCCATTTCAAAAGCCCGGACGGCAAGGGTGTTGAAGTCGAACGGCCGCAGGATCAGCGTGGCCGGCAGCTCCTTCATGACCTCGACGAAGACCAGCGCGGCGGCCGTCGCAACACCGCTCCGCAGCAGCGGGACGTGCACCCGCAGCAACATGCCGCGCGGAAACACACCGAGGGTCCGGGCCGCGGCGTCGAGGCTGCCCGGTATTCGGTGGTAGGAGCTTTCCAGAGCGTTCATCGATACCGCCAGGAAGCGGACCGCGTAGGCGAACAGGAGAACGGTTACGGATCCCGACAACAGCAAACCGGTGCCGGTGCCAAACATGGCGTGGCTGGCGCCATCGAGCGCGTGATCAAGCAGCGAGCAGAGGCCGAGGACGCCAACCGCAACGACCACGCCAGGGATCGCGTACCCCGCGCCCGCCGTCCTGGCGAACGGCCGCACGATCGCCGGGTCAAGACGGAGACCGAACACGACGAGCCCCGCAATGCCCACGGTCAGCACCGTGGCGCCAAGCGCCAGGCCCAGGGTATTGAACACAATTCCGGCAAACGCCGGGTCGACCGGGGCACCGGCACGAACATGCCACCAGACCAGAACGACGGCCGGCAGCGCAAACCCCAAGCCAACCGGGAAGGCGCAGCCGAGGATGGCCAGCGCCGATCGGCGGCCGCGCAGCGCGTACCGGATCACCGGCCGGCTGCGGTCATTCTCGGGATGGTACCGGATGGTTCGCCGCAGCCGCCGCTCCGCCCAGAGGACAGCGAGCACGACCAGCAGCAGCACCGTCGCCAGTCGCGCGGCCACCCCGACATCCCCGAATCCGAACCAGGCTCGGTAGATGCCGGTGGTGAAGGTTCCGATGCCGAACAATTCGGCCACCCCGATGTCGTTCAGCGTCTCCATGACCGCGAGCGCGCAGCCGGCGGCCAGCGCCGGCCGGGCCAGGGGAATGGCCAGGGTTCGAAAGATCGTGAGCGGGCCCCGCCCGAGCAGCCGGCCGGTCTCGATCAGCGTGGCCGACTGCGTCGCGAACGCCGTCTGCACCAGAAGGTACACGTAGGGGTAGAGCACGAGCGACAACACCGCGATGGCCCCCAGCGGCGAGCGCACTGCCGGGAACCAGTAGTCGTCCTTGCCCCATCCGAACCCGTCGCGCAGTGCGGTCTGGACCGGTCCGGCAAACTCGAGCAGGTCCCCGTACACGAATGCGGCGACGTAGCCCGGCAGCGCGAGCGGCAGGATCAGCGCCCAGGCGAACACCGAGCGACCGGGGAAGTCGCACATGGCGATCAGCCACGCCGTGCCGACCCCGAGAACCGCCGTTCCCGCGGCCACGCCGAACGCGATGCCGACGGTGTTGACGACGTACCCCGCGAGCACCGTATCGACCAGGTGCGGCCAGAGATCGTTGGCCGGGCCGGCCGCCCCGGACAGGACCACCAACAGTGGCGCGACCAGCAGCAGCGACGCGCCGGAGGCTGTCCAGGTCCAGCCGTTGAGCGACCGAATCCGCCGTCCCGCATGGCCTAGGCGGCGGATTCTGGCCAGGCGCATGCGCTTAGTTCCACCCCGCGCGATCAGCGATTCGCACCGCGTCGGGATTCAGTCGGCCGAACTGGACGACCGGTATGTCGTCAGTCGCGATACTCCCCCACTCCGCAACGACCCCGCTCGGTCCTACATCGGGATGCACCGGGAACTCGTGGTTCAGTTCCGCGTAGAGCGACTGCGCCTCCGGCGAGGCCAGAAACTCGATGAGTTCCAGCGCCGCATCGGGATGCGGCGCGTGTCGGGCGACGCCGGCCCCGCTGACGTTGACATGGGCGCCCATCTGCGTGTCGGCCGGAAAGTAGATGGCTGTGCCGGCCAGCCAATCCGCATCGTCGGAACCGAGCAGCACCGCGTAGTAGTAGCTGTTCACGATCGAGAGATCGGCCTCGCCTGCCGCCACCGCGCGGATTTGGTCCCGGTCACCGCCGCTCGGAGGCCGGGCGAAATTCTCCACGAGACCGT
Source organism: Alphaproteobacteria bacterium (assembly GCA_022824395.1). GTDB lineage: Bacteria > Pseudomonadota > Alphaproteobacteria > TMED109 > TMED109 > VXPW01. Next base: position 33,296 of record JAJDZX010000025.1, on the reverse strand, counting down.
GCGCCCACCGCTCGGCGACCTCGGGTCCGTAGTTCGCGATGATCGCGGCGATCAGGGACTGGTTGTAGATCGAATTGCTGGAGCGGACGGCGATCCGCCCGCGCCAGACCAGATCGGCCAGTCCGAGGTACCCGTCCAGGTGGTCGGCGAGGTCCGTGCCGCTGACCCGTTCGGTCGCATACACGATGGCGCGCGCGCGGAGGCTGAGGCCGTACCACCGACCGTCCGGGTCGCGGTAGGTTTCCGGCACGGCGGCATCGAGGTACGGCGAACTCACCGTCCGCAACAGCCCGGCTTCGGCTGCTCGCCAGAGATTGCCAGCATCCACGGTGAGGAGAACGTCCGCCGGCGAGTTCTCGCCCTCTGCCAGCAACCGCTGATGAAGTTGGCCGCCCTTGGCCGTCACCAACCTGACCTCGGTGCCGGTAGCCTCCGTGAACGCGTCCAGTAGCGGTCTGACCAGTGCCTCCTTCCGGGCGGAATACAGGTTGACCGACTCCGCCGATCCGGCGTTCGCCGGCACGAGCAGGGCCGTGGTCATCGCAAGGACCAGCGTCGCGGTTGTGGCGCGCATCGGGGAGATGTTGCAAGTAACAATCATTCGCAGCTTCATAACCCATGTCCCCGGCTTCCGCAACCGCTGCCCGCCGCGTGGACAGTCCAATCCGCCGACCTATGCTGCCGGGCAACGCCTCGATCCCGCGCTTCTCAGCAGGTCGGCCCCGTAGTTCGGGCCGCTGCGCCGGGACACGCCCCCACAGGGACTGCAATGCCTCCGACCTCCGACAACCCTCCCGACCTTGCCGACTTCATCGACCGCTTCACCGAAGCCGCCTGCGCAGGCCATGGTCGCAGGCTCGCGGAATTCTTCACCGACGACGGCGTCTACCATGACGGCTTCTACGGGGCGTTCCATGGGCGCGTCGCGATCGCGGCCATGATCGACGATCACTTTCACGCGCATTCGGAAAACCTGGACTGGACCTACAAGGAGCTCTGCGAAGGGAACGGCCTGGCCTACGGGACGTACCGGTTTCACTACGATTCGCTGCTGCCCAGCGCCCGCGGCACCCGGGTCACCATGGAGGGCATGGGCCGGTTCCGGTTTCGCGCCGGGCTGATTGCCGACTACACGGAAGTGTTCGATGTCGGCATCGGACTCTCGCAGCTAGGCTTCCCGGCCGAGCGGATCGCGCGCTCGCTGCAAAAGCGCGCCGCCGTAGTGGTGAACGGCCCCGTCCTCTAAGAACCTAAGAACCGGCCCCGGGAGCCGTCGGCGCGGCTTCAGCGACGATCCGCCGCGCGCCACCGATTCCCTTGGGAACGATCGGGCCTTCTCCGCGCAGCGGCGGCCGCCGACCGCGCTCGCGGCGGAGCCCGCGGCGATCAATCCAGCAGCCCGCGGAATGGAAACCAGCTGACCGCCTGGCCCACACGTACCTCGGCCACGTCCTCGGGCAGGACTGCGAGCCCGTCCGCCCACACCACCGAAGAAAGGATCCCGGCGCCGGCGCGGGGGAACAGTTCGAGGACCTCCGGCTGCTCCGTAGAGTGCCGGCGCACGCGCAGGAACTCGCGACGGCCGGTCTTTTTGCGGTACGTGAACCCGCAGGTTCCCGGCACCCCGGACGGAAACGTCCAGTCCTCGCCCCCCAGACGGGCGATCACCCGCCGCGCAACCACGAGGAACATCACGAAAGCCGCGACCGGGTTGCCCGGCAGGCCCACGACCGGCGTCTCCGCGAATTGGCCCAGCCCGACGGGACGTCCCGGCTTGACGGCGAGACGCCAGAAATAGAGGGATCCGGTGTCGTTCAGCAGGCGCCGCACGTGGTCCTCCTCGCTCTCGGACATCCCGCCGGAGACGATGAGCAGGTCGTGAAACCTGGCAGCCCGGCTGAACGCCTCGTGCACGTCCTCGGCCCGATCTCCCACGATGCCGAGGTCACTGACGTCGGCCCCGGCTCCGCGGGCCAGTGCGCACAGCATCGCCCGATTCGAGTCGTACACCTGGCCAGTCCCGAGGTCGCCGCCCGGCTCGGCAAGCTCATCGCCTGACGACAGGACCGCGATCCGCAGTCGCGTGCGAACCTCGACCGACGTGCGCCCGAGGGCCGCGAGGATTCCCGCCTCCGCCGCGCCCAGGCGCCGGCCCGCGCGCAGCACCGCCGCCCCGGCCTGGAGGTCCTCGCCCGCGGAGCGCGCGTTGGCCCCCCGTTTCAACCCGGCGGGCACGAACACGCGCTGGCCCTGGAGGCCGGCATCCTCCTCCATCACCACGGTATCTGCCGCCGCCGGCAGGACAGCCCCGGTCAGCACCCGCACGGCAGCCCCGGGAGGCAGTTCGCCCGCCCAGGGGTGCCCGGCCCCCGCGCTTCCGACCAACTTCAGCCAGCCATCAGCCGTCTCGCCCAGATCACTGAACCGGAACGCGTAACCGTCAACGGCCGTGTTTGCATGCGGCGGCACGTCACGATCGCTGACGATGTCCTCGGCGAGGATCCGGCCGGACGAGGAGCCGGCCGGCACGTCGACCGACCGCGTGCACGCCTGCAGGCGGCGGTCCAGCTCGGCATGGGCTTCCGCCACCGGGATCAGCTCGCCGCCGAACGCGAAGCAGTCGTCCTTAAGCTGCACGGTTCGACAGGCCGAGTTCGGCCAGCACGAAGTCGACGACGGCCGATTCGTCATTGAGCGGGAGGACCGGCCGCCCGCAACCTGAAACGGGCGCATCGGCGGCAATTGCCACGACCTGGGGATCGTCGGTCGCGAGCAGCGGACGCCGCAGCGCCGGGCGGTGCACCTCGATCTTCTTGTGAGCGCCGCCCTTCCAGCCTTCGATGAGCAGGACGTCGACCGGTTCCATGCGGGCGATCAGCCGCTCGGGGGTCCGATCGACGTCGCGCTCCTCGTGGATCAGCGCCCAGCGCTGCCCGGAGGCCACGAGCACCTCGCGCGCTCCCGCCTCACGATGCACGAAACTGTCCTTCCCGGGTCGGTCGATTTCGAAGCTCGCATGCGCGTGCTTCATCGTCGAGACGGAATGACCGCGGCGACCGAGCTCGGGAATGATGCGGGTGATCAGGGACGTCTTGCCGCTTCCCTGCCATCCCACGATGCCGATCCGGGGGATCACTTCCGCCTGCCATTCGAGGGCTTGTCACCCTCCGCCGCATCCGTCCCGCGCCGATAGTCGTCAGTGGTTCGGACCCTGGGACGCGGGCGGTCACCGGCAGCAGAGGCGTCTCGGAACTGGTCGATGACCCGGCAGTCAGCACACATCTTCACACGCCGTGCCAGGCGGGGGTCGGCCGCCAGCATCGGATGGCCGGCCAGCCGTTCCAGCGTGCGTTCGATGGACTGGCGCACGCCGAACGGCTTGCCGCACGACACGCACGCAAAGGGTTGCTCTTCGTGCAGCGTGCGGCGCGCACCGGGGACGAGCGCGGGCTGCAGCCGTGGATGCAGCGTGATCGCGCTTTCCGGGCAGGTCGCGCGACACAGCCCGCACTGGACGCACGCGTCTTCCTGAAAACCCAGCCGGGGAGTGTCGGGGTCCGCCTGCAGCGCGCCGGTCGGACAGGCCCCGACGCAAGCCAGGCACAGGGTGCATGCATCCGGGTCCACCTCGACGGTTCCGAATGGCGCATCCTTCGGCAGGACGATGGTGTCGGGGGGGCTCGGCGCGTGCGCGTGCAGGTGGCGGACGGCCTGCAGCGCGCCGGCGCGCCGCTCGCCGAGCGGCAGGAACTCTGCAGCCGGCCAGTCTGCCGCGCCTTCCACGGTCAGCAGTTTCGTCTGCAGGGCATCCGGATCGGCCGTCGCCACCTGCACGGCCCGGGCGCCGAACCCGAGGGCCTCGGTAATCGCGTTCACGATCGCGATCTGGTCCTCGATCGGGCGGTGCGTGTCCGGGCGGGCCGGATTGCTGACGCAGACAACGTAGGCGGCTCCCCACGCCAGCGTCATCGCGAGCAAGTCGGCGCCGGTTTGCGACGCGACCCCCAACGAGACCGGCAGCCATCTGGACGGGATGCCACCCTCCAGCTGTCGCGTTGCCTCCACCAGTTCTGCGCCAAATCCGTCGCCGTGCAGGAGGAGGAACGGGGCATCCCTGGCCGCACCGTTCCATGCCTGCAACGCGGCCCGCAGTCGCCGCAGGGACGCCTCCTCGGCGGGGAGGTCGTAGCGGAGTGTCCCCGTCGGACAGGCAGCCGTGCAGAGCCCGCAGCCCGCACAGACGAGGGGGTCGAGGGCAACGTGATCGCCCGCCGGGGCCAGCGCGCCCGGCGGGCAAAGGTCGAGACAGCGCGTGCAGCCTTCGATCCGGCTTCGCGCGTGCGCGCAGTACTCGCTCCGCACGTCGACGTAGAGCGGATGCTCGAACATACCCTCGCAGTTCGCGACCGCATCCAACGCGGCCGTCAGCGCCCTCGGGTTGCGCGGGTCGCAACGTTCATACCCCCGCCGGAGTTCGGGCACCTGGATCACCGGCGGATCGCGGGTGAGATCGAGGACCGCGTCCGCTTCCAGCACCTCACCGCCCCGGAGCGTCAGGGCCCAGGCCCCGAAATGGCCCCGGAGGCGGGCCGGCTGGTCCGTCACGACGGGGAACGGGGCCTCCCCTGCTCCCGCGATGCCTGCCGACGCGCCGTCGGTCGCCAGGACCGTGACGGTATTCCTCACGGCAAGCGCATGCCCCGCGGGCAACGCGTCGGCAGCGGCGCCCATGACCAGCACCCGGCCGCGCCCGCGAACCTCCAGCGCCCGCCCCGGCGGTGCGGGTTCCTGCGTCCACGCGCGCAACGCGGCGTCCAGGGGCGAACGGGTCGCTGCCACCACGGCCGGTACCTCTCCAACCACGCGGAAACGGCTGCTCGACAGCTTAGCGCGAGTTCGCCGCCCGGTGGCCGGCCATGGCCCCCGGCGCACTCGCGGCCGCGGTGCCGCCTCCTCCACCTCCGCTCCCGGCGCGAACCCACGCTGACGCGGCTCCGGTGGGGCACTATGACGGTTCTGCCGCGGACGCTGAACCGCACGGTGCACCGCCACCGCCTAGTATGGTGGCTTCTCGGGAGCCAGCGGGAGACCCGGCATGCGGACCCGGTTACCGGTGCGAGTGACGCTCGAGCGCACGGAAGGTTTCGGACGATGGGCTTCCGCCGTCTGGCAAGCTGTGGCCGTGACACCCGAATCCACGCCGGCCAACGCCGGAGACCCGAAGCTCGTACTGGAGCTTCATCACAAGGAAACAGAAGGCTACCGCACAAATCTCGCCAGTGCCCGAGCCGTGTACGTGATCCTGAGACCGGATCGCGATGGCGTCCTGTCGGAGCCGTTCCTCGCCACGGTGTGCCCGTTCGAGGCACAGGACTACGCGGACGATGCCGATTCGCGCGTCGACGCCGTGGCCATGCCCGACTCCATCGCGGTGTGGGTGACCGCGTTCGTGCGTCGCCATCACGTGGAGGAGCCATTCCGGAAACGGGCGCGCCAGCCCAGGCCATCGCCCGAATCCTTCGCCCGGCCGCCGCGGACGCCCCGATGAGCGACTTCTTCACCCGATGGTCGAAGCGGGCCAGGGCCGCCCGGCCGGCCGCGCGCGACGATGTCGGATCCCCCGATGCCTCCGTCCCGCCGGCGGCGGCCAGCGGCCAGGACACGGACGTGCCCGAATCCCCCGACCTGCCGGACGTGGAAGAGCTGGGGGCGGAATCGGACTACCGTCCGTTTCTGCAGCGCACGGTGGCGCCGGCCCTGCGCCGCCTGGCGCTCCGGCGGCTGTGGCGGAGCGACCCGGTGCTCGCCAACCTCGACGGGCTGAACGACTACGACGAGGACTTCGCCTCGCTCCACAAGACCGGCACCGAAGCGATCGCCGCTGCCGTCCGGGCCGGCCGCCGTTATGCCCGGGATCCGGCTGCCCCGCCCGGTCCTCATCCGACCGGGGAGACGATGGCGGCCGATGCCGAAGCGGACGCTTCCCGGGACGGTGTCGAGACCGCGGACGAGACCGCCGATGACCCGGACGCGCAGGAGAAGCCGGCTTGAGCGCGGGCGGGTCCGGCGGCGGCACGCCGTCTTCGCTGGATATCGAGGATCGCTCGCGGGCCCAGTGCTACCTGCTGTTTTCCGGGCTTCTCCATGCACCTCCTGCGGCGGATCTGCTGACGGCGGCCGCCGCGCTCGAGGGCGCCGGCGAGGCGGCCCTGCTGGGCGCGCTGGGCGCGCTCGGTGGGTGCGCCCGCACGATGACGCACGAGGCCGTCCGCCACGAGTACGACGATCTGTTTCTCGGCCTGGGGGAAGCGGGCATCAACCCGTACCAGTCCTACTACCTGACCGGGTTCCTGTACGAGAAGCCGCTGGCCGAACTCCGGCGCACCTTCCGCGACCTCGGGGTCCGCGGCGCGCGGACGACCGGCGATCCCGAGGACCATGCTGCCGCCATCCTCGAGACGATGGCCGGGCTGATCGCCGGCACCTTCGGCCCGCCGGCGTCCCTGCCGTCGCAGAAGGACTTCTTTTCGCAGCACGTCTGGACCTGGATTCCGGCCCTCTTCCGGGATCTCACCGAGCACCCGGAGGCCGCCTTCTACCGGGCGGTGGGTGCTGCCGGCGGCGCGTTTCTCGAGACCGAGCAGCGCGCCTTCGAGCAAATCGCTCCAGCCGCCTGACGTCGCGGGTGCCGGACGGCGGGAAGGCGTCCGGGAATAGCAGGCAGGCCCGCTAGTGGCAGGATCTCCCAAGGACCCGCAGGCGCCAGTAGTTGTACGGCAACGGCACCAGGAAGCCGGCTGCCAGCATCGGCGGGATCACCCACCACGTGAGCCTGGCGCCGCCGGTGAGCAGTATGTCGACGGCGTTCATGGCCACTTCCATGCCGAGCATGGACAGCAGCGACATGCCGAACGCGGTCCGCACCGCCTCGCGCAGCTGCATGATCCGCACCAGCAGGATGGTCTCGAGCGTGAAGCTGGTGGCAATGCCGTTCACCATGGCGAGGCTCATGATCAGCCAGACGGGCCAAGTGACTCCCGCGAGCTGGCAGACCCAGATCGTCCCCAGATCACCCAGCGCACAGCCGAAGAGGCAGGCCGCCGTGTTGCGGCAGGCCAGGCGCAGCAACTGCCAGCGGGAGCCGGTGACCGGAACGGTGCTCGAAATGCTCATGCCCGCCATTCAGCGACTGGGCCGCAGCACCTGCCAGCCTGCGTACCTGGCACCGGCACCCAGCTCGTCCGCGACCGCCAGCAGCCGGTTGTACTTCGCGGTGCGTTCGCCGCGCGCGAGGGAACCGGTCTTGATCTGCCCGCACCCCGTGCCGACCGCGAGATCCGCGATCGTCGTGTCCTCGGTCTCGCCCGAGCGGTGCGACACGATCACGCCGAAACCGGCTGCAGCCGCCCGCTGCATGGCATCCATTGCCTCGCTCAGCGTTCCCACCTGGTTGACCTTCGCCAAGAGGGCGTTGGCGGCACCGCCCTCGATCCCCTGCTCGAGGCGGCCGACGTTCGTGACGAACAGGTCATCACCGACGATCTGCAGCCGCTTCCCCGCGGCGGCGGTGAAGTCCTGCCAGGCACTCCAGTCATCGTCGCCGAACGGGTCTTCGATCGACACGACCGGATGCCGGTCGAGCAGGGCGGTCCAGTACGCCGCAAGTTCCGCCGCGTCCAGCGTGCGGTCCTCCCCGACGAGCCGGTACCGCCCGTCCTCCAGCAGCTCCCCGGCCGCCGCGTCGAGGGCGATCCCGACCTCTTCGCCCGGCCGGTAGCCCGCCCGTTCGATCGCCTGCAGCAGGCACCCGATGGCGGCGTCGGTGCCCTCGAGGGCCGGCGCAAAGCCGCCTTCGTCTCCGAGGCCGGTGCCGTGTCCGGCCTCGCTCAGCAAGTCGGCCAGCGCATGGAAGATCTCGGATCCCCACCGCACGGCCTCGGCGAACGTCGATGCCCCGCCGGGGACGATCATGAATTCCTGCACATCCAGGCCGTTTCGCGCGTGGGCGCCGCCGTTCAGCAGGTTCATGAGCGGCGTCGGCAAGGTCCGCGCACCAAGGCCGCCCAGATGCCGATAGAGCGGGACACCTCGGCACGTGGCCGCCGCGCGGGCCGCGGCCAGGCTGACCCCCAGCAGTGCGTTGGCGCCCAGGCGCGACTTGTCCGGGGTGCCATCCAGCGTGTTGAGCGCATCGTCGAGGGTGCGCTGGTCCATCGCGTCGAGGCCGAGCACGGCATCCTGGATTTCCCCCTCGACGGCGGCCACCGCGGCAAGGACCCCGCGGCCACGGTACCGGGCCCGATCCCCGTCGCGCCGTTCATGGGCCTCGTGTGCCCCGGTGGAGGCGCCGGATGGCACCGCGGCCAGCGCCCGGGCGCCCGCCTCGAGGGTGACTTCCACCGCCACCGTCGGGTGGCCCCGACTGTCCAGGATCTCGCGCGCGCGGAGCGCGCGCAGCACCGTCGCCGTCATCATCGTTGCTCCTTGGCCAGCCGATCGAACGCCACCAGCGTGCCGAGCAGCGCCGGGAGCCCGGCCATCGGCACCATGTTCGGGCCGTCGCTCGGCGCGCGGTCGGGGTCGGGATGGGTCTCCATGAACACCGCCGCCACGCCGACCGCACAGGCCGCGCGCGCAAGGATGGGAACGAACTCGCGGTGGCCGCCAGAGCGGGTCCCCTCCCCGCCCGGCTCCTGCACCGAGTGCGTCGCGTCGAACACCACCGGACAGCCGGTCTCGCGCAGCACCGGGAGGGCCCGCATGTCGTTCACGAGGCGATTGTAGCCAAAGGAGGTGCCGCGCTCGCACACCAGAACCTGTGCGTTGCCCGCGCCGCGCAGCTTGTCGACCACGTTCTGCATGTCCCAGGGCGCGAGGAACTGCCCCTTCTTCACCATGACCGGTTTCCCGGTCACGGCGGCGGCGTGCAGGAGATCCGTCTGGCGGCACAGGAACGCAGGAATCTGCAGCAGGTCGACGTGCTCGGCGACCGGCGCGCACTGCTCGCGCTCGTGCACGTCGGTCACCACGACGGCCCCGAGCCGTTCGCGCAGCTCCGCGAACACGTCGAGCGCCGGCGCCATCCCCAGTCCGCGCGGGCTGGCGGCGCTCGTTCGGTTCGCCTTGTCGAACGAGGTCTTGTAGACGAGCCCCACCCCGGCGTCGCGGGCGATCTCCTGCAGGGCGGCGCACGTCTCCAATGCGTGCGTCCGGCTTTCCATCGCGCACGGTCCGGCGATCAGGGCGAGCGGTCGTTCATTGCCGATGGCCACGTTGCCCACCATCACCGCCTCGGCCGGCATCAGATCAGCCGCTCCTGCTCGATGGCGGCTTTGATGAACGACGTGAACAGCGGATGCGGAGCGAACGGGCGCGAGCGCAGCTCCGGGTGGAATTGGACCCCGAAGAACCAGGGGTGATTGTTTAGCTCGGCGATCTCGAACAGCGCCCCGTCCGGCGACTTGCCCGAGAACCGGAGACCGGCTGCCCGGAGCCTCTCCTCGTACGCCGGGTTGACCTCGTAGCGGTGCCGGTGGCGCTCCCGCACCTGTTCCGTACCGTAGATCGCGGACGCCCGGGTGGCGGGGTCGAGCACGCAGTCGTAACCCCCGAGGCGCATGGTGCCGCCAAGGTCGCCGCCGGGATCCCGCGTCTCCACCGTGCCCGCGTGAAGCCATTCAGTCATGAGGCCGACGACCGGCTCCGCGCAGGCTCCGAACTCCGTCGAGCCCGCCTCGCGGATGCCGGCGACCGTCCGCGCCACCTCGATGACCGCGAGCTGCAGTCCGAGGCAGATCCCGAAGTACGGCACCTTCTGCGTGCGGGCGAACTCGATCGCCCGCATCTTGCCCGTGATGCCGCGGTCGCCGAAGCCGCCCGGGACCAGCACGCCGTGGGCCTGCTGCAGCACCATGAGCGTCTCGGCGGCCGGTTCCTCCAGTTCCAGCAGCTCCGAGTCGAGCCACTGCACCCGCACGCCGACCTGGTTCGCCACGCCACTGTGGACGAGGGCCTCGATCAGCGACTTGTAGGCATCCTGCAGCCCGGTGTACTTGCCGACCACCGCGATGTTGACCTCGCCGGCCGGCAGCCGGATCGAATCGACCACCTTATGCCAGCGGTCGAGGTTGGGCTCCGGTTTGCCCGACAGGTCGAAGTAGCGGAGCACCTTCGTATCGAGCCCCTCGCGGCGGTAGATCGCCGGCACCTCGTACACCGTGTCGGCGTCGATGGCCGGCACCACGCAGTCGGGGTCCACGTTGCAGAAGAGGGCGAGCTTGGCCCGCTCCGGTGCGGGAATCGGCCGGTCGCAGCGGCACAACAGCAGGTCCGGCTGGATCCCGATGCTGCGCAGTTCCTTGACGGAATGCTGGGTTGGCTTGGTCTTCTGCTCGCCCACCGCCTCCAAGTACGGCACGAGCGTCAGGTGCAGGTACAGCACCCGGGCCCGGCCCACCTCGTTGCCGAACTGGCGGATGGCCTCGAGGAACGGCAGGCCCTCGATGTCGCCGACCGTGCCGCCGATCTCGACCAGCACGAAGTCCTCGTCGTCGGTGTCGGCGCCGATGAACTCCTTGATCGTGTCGGTCACGTGGGGGATGACCTGGACCGTGCCGCCCAGGTAGTCGCCGCGCCGCTCGCGGGCCAGCACCCGCTCGTAGACGCGGCCCGACGTCACGTTGTCGCTGCGGTGCGCCTCGACGCCCGTGAAGCGCTCGTAGTGGCCCAGGTCGAGGTCGGTCTCGGCGCCGTCGTCGGTGACGTAGACCTCGCCGTGCTGGTACGGGCTCATCGTCCCGGCATCGACGTTCAGGTACGGATCCAGCTTCCGCAGGCGCACTCGGTAACCGTGCGCCTGCAGCAGGGCGCCCAGGGCGGCTGCGGAGAGGCCCTTGCCGAGGGACGAAACGACACCGCCCGTGATGAACAGGAACCGCGGGCGGGCGTCGGACATCACGCCGGGCCGGGGCTGGCGTGGCGCGGAACGGGGATGCCGGCGACCGCGGAGGTCGTCACTCTCCAGTGGGCGGCGCCGGCTCGGAGTCGGCCTCGTCGGTCACGGGCTCCAGGATGCCGCCCGGCAGGCTCTCCTCGGTGATGGGCACCACCGACAGCGGGTCGTCGTCGGGGATGCTCGCCAGCACCGCCAGCAGCAGGCTGATGCCCATGAACGCGACCGCCAGCACGGCGGTCGTCCGCGTCAGCAGGTTCGCCGAGCCGCGGCTGCTCATGACCCCGCCGAACGGGTCGGAGCCCCCGCCGATGCCGCCCAGCGCACCGCCGTCGCTGCGCTGCAGCAGAATGGTGCCGACCAGGGCCGCGGCGACGCAGACGTGGATCACGAGCAGGAAAGCTGTCATGGCGGGACGGTCCGGGTCAGGGAGACTGCCTCGCATATGCCCCAGAACTCCCCGGGTTGCAAGGATGCGCCCCCGACGAGCAGCCCGTCGACGCCGTTCCCGGCCGCGAGCGGGCCGGCATTGCGGGCCCGCACCGATCCGCCGTAGAGCACCCGCCACGGGCCCGGACCGTGGGTCCGCACCAGGGCGTCGCGAAGCGCCGCGTGCATGGCCTCGATGTCGGGCACGCCCGGCGTGTCACCGGTGCCGATCGACCAGACCGGCTCGTACGCCACCACGGTGGCCGCGGCATCGACGGCCGCCGGCAGCGAGGCGAGGACCTGATCCGTGACGTGCCGGGCGGCCTGCCCGTCCTGCCGGACGGCGGCGCTCTCCCCGACGCAGACGATCGCCGTCAGGCCCGCCGCCTGGGCGGCCGCCACCTTCGCGCGCACCGCGGCGTTGCTCTCGTGCTGGTGCTGCCGTCGCTCCGAATGCCCGAGCAGCACGTACCCGCAGCCGGCATCGCGGAGCATCGCCGCCGCCACTTCGCCGGTGCGCGGACCCGGCGCCGCGCTCGAGCAATCCTGCCCGCCCAGCCGGAACGGGGTCTCCCGGACCCGCTGGCCCACCGGGACGAGCAGCGGATGCGGGGGGCAGAGCACGATCTCCGCACGCCGCACGACCGCCGAGCGGTCGGCCGCCAGCCGCTCCGCCAGGCCGGCCACGAGCGCCGCCGCCTCGGCCAGCGTTCCATGCATCTTCCAGTTGCCGACCACCAGGCTGGATGACACGGACACAGCGCAGCTCTCTCGCGAAACCGGTGACGCCATGGGTGGCCGGAGCGTGGCGCTCCACTATAGTCTGGCGGTCACCGCTTTTTCGTCGAGAGAGTCGATCATGCTGCAGGCGATGCGCCGTCATGCCGGGTCCTGGGTCGCGAAGGGATTTCTGCTGCTGCTGGCGGCCAGCTTCGGGTTGTGGGGCGTCGGCGACATCTTCAGCGGCTATCGCGACCCCGTCGTCGCCGAGGTCGGCGATCGGGACATTCGCGCATCGGCCTTCTTCGACCGCTACAACCAGCGCCTGTCGGAACTCCGACAGGCGCTCGGCGGCGCAGTCGACGAGAGCCTGATCCGCCAGCTCGGGTTGCCGGAGCAGGTCCTGAACGACATGGCCCGGCGTCTCCTGGTTCGCGTGGAGGTGTCCGAACGCGGCCTCACCGCCGGCCAGCAGGATCTCGGCACGTGGCTGCAGGACCAGCAGATGTTCCGGAACAGCCTGGGACAGTTCGACCGCAACCTGTTCACCTACGCCGCGCGCGCGCAGGGCCTGCAGCAGGAAGAGTTCCTCGCCCTCCTTGGCGAACTGCGCACCAGCGAGCTGCTGCTCGATGCCGTGTCGTTGGGCGCCCAGCCGCCGGACCGCTGGGTGCGGGCCTTCCACGCGCTGGAGCGGGAGCGACGCCGGGCGCGGGCCGCCGTGTTCCTGGCCGCCGATTCCGATGCGCCCGCGCCGGCGGAGGACGAGGCCGTGCGGGCCCGCCACGCCGACCAGGGCGAACGCTACCAGACCCCCCAACGGCGCCACCTGAGCTACGCGGTCCTGGACCCGGAGGTCCTGAAGGGCGCGATCGCGATTTCCGAGGACGAGCTGGCGGAGGCGTTCGAGCAGCGGCGTGACGAGTACTTCGAGATCGAGCGGCGCCGGGTCAGACAGTACCTGGCCGATTCGCGGGACGACGCCGATCGCGTGCTGGCCCGGGCGCGCGAGGGCGTCGGTCTCGCCGGCGCGGTCGAGGAGGTCCTGGGCGAGCCGGTCACGGAGCTCGGCCTCGTGGCCCGCGAGGAGCTCGACGCGGACTACGCGGAGGCGGTCTTCTCGGCTGGCGCGAACACGGTGCACGGGCCCGTGGAGACGACCTTCGGCTGGCGTGTCTTTGAAGTTGCCGACGTCGAGGAGGCCCGGGCGCCGTCGCTCGACGACATCCGGGAGACGCTGACCGCCGCCCTGCAGCTGGAGCGCGCCTTCGACCTGCTGCACGAGCGCGCCGAGGTCTTCTATGACGAACGCGCCGGCAACGCCTCGCTCGAAGAGGCGGCCCGGGCAAGCGGCGCGTCGGTGATGACGGTCACCGATATCGACGCGCAGGGCCGTGACAGCGCCGGCGCCGCGCACCCGGACGCGCCCGACCGGGCACTCCTGGCGCTGGGCTTCAACGTCAGCGCCGGTGCCACGTCCGACCTCGAGGAACTCGACGACGGACGCATGATCGCCGTGCGGGTGGATCAGGATATCCCGGCCCGGGCCATGACGCTCGACGAGGCCCGCGCCGACATTCTCGAGGATCTCGCGGAGGAGGCCCGGCTCGCCGATGCGAGAACGCGCGCCGAAGCGTACGCGGCGGCGGCCTCCGGCACCGCCAGCCTCGCCGCGCTGGCCACGGTGCACGGCGGCGTCCTGCACACCTCCGATTCGTTCACGCGCAACGGCGAGGGCGGGGCGGCCGACTTTCCCGAGGCCGCCCGGCGGGTGGCGTTCGCGCTCGACGCCGGCGCGACGAGCGGCGCCGAGGAACTCGGCGGCGGCTACGTCGTCGTGACGCTCGACGAGGTCATCCCCGCCGATGAACCCACCAGCGACGACCTGGCCGCCGGCCGCACTGCGCTCGGTGGCACGCTCGGCGGCGACGTCGTGAACGCGTTCATCGCGTCGCTCTGGACCGCGCACCAGGTGCGCATCAACCAGACGGCGCTGGACCGGGTCCTCACCGACAGCACCGGCACGGCGAACTAGCAGCGGAGCCGCCCGCATGCCGGTTCAGCCCCCGCGCGGCGCGTTCCGGCAGCCGTACGACGCAGGGACCCCGCAGATCGTCTGGCGCACCCTGATCGCGGACCTCGAGACCCCGGTGTCGGCCATGCTGAAGCTGGCCCGCAGCCGGCCCAACAGCTTCCTGCTCGAATCCGTCGAGGGCGGCGACACGCGCGGGCGCTACTCGATCATCGGCTTCGCCCCGGACGTGATCTGGCGGTGCCACGGCGACCGGGCCGAGATCAATCGCAACGCCCACCGCGATCCCGACGCCTTCGAGCGCGAACCGCTCGGGACCCTTGAATCACTGCGCCGGCTGCTGGACGAATCGCGCATCGACCTCCCGGCCGGGCTGCCGCCGATGGCGGCCGGGCTGGTCGGCTTCATGGGGTTCGACACGGTGCGCCTGATCGAGCGGCTGCCGACGGACCGCCCGCCCGCGCTCGGGCTGCCCGACAGCCTCCTGATCCGCCCGACGGTCATGGCCATCTTCGACGCGGTCTCCGACACGGTGACGCTCGCGACCCCGGTCTACCCGGAGAGCGGACGTCCGGCCGACGCCGCCTTCACCGAGGCCGAACGCCGGCTGGAGGACGCGGTGCAGGCGCTCGCGACGCCGCTCGCGCCCGAGCCGGAGCCGGACACCGACCAGCTCCCGCCGCCCACGCCGGTCTCCAACATGACCCCGGACCGCTACCGGGGGATGGTGACCCGGGCGCGCGAGTACATCCTGGACGGCGACATCTTCCAGGTGGTCCTGGCCCAGCGGTTCGCCGCCCCCTTCCGGCTGCCGCCGTTTGCGCTTTACCGGGCCCTGCGCCGCCTCAATCCATCGCCCTTCCTCTTCTACCTTGACCTTGCCGGCGTCGCCGTCGTGGGGTCGAGCCCCGAGATCCTGGTGCGTGCGCGCGACGGGACGGTCACCGTCCGGCCGATCGCCGGAACCCGGCCGCGGGGCGCGGACCGCGCGCGTGACCTCGCCTACGAACGCGAACTCCTGGCCGACCCCAAGGAGTGCGCCGAACATCTCATGCTGCTGGATCTCGGCCGCAACGACGTGGGTCGCGTCAGCGTGCCCGGCTCCGTGCGGGTGACCGAGCAGATGATCGTCGAGCGCTACAGCCACGTGATGCATATCGTCTCCAACGTCGACGGCGATCTGGACCCCAGGCACGACGGCATCGATGCGCTGATGGCGGGCTTTCCGGCCGGCACCGTGAGCGGCGCCCCCAAGGTCCGGGCGCTGGAGATCATCGACGAGCTGGAGTCGGAACGGCGGGGGATCTACGCCGGGTGCGTCGGTTACTTCTCGGTGAACGGATCGATGGATTCGTGCATCGCGCTTCGCACCGCGGTGGTGCAGGACGGGACGATGTACGTGCAGGCCGGAGCCGGGATCGTTGCCGACAGCAATCCCCAGGCCGAGTACCAGGAAACGGTCGACAAGGCCCGGGCGCTGTTCCATGCCGCCGAAGAGGCGGTGCGGTTCGCCGGCGGCCGCGGCTAGGCCGGACGTCACGCACCGGAGCGCGTCGATGTACGTCCTGATCGACAACTATGACAGCTTCACCTGGAACCTCTGGCACTATCTGGAGGAATTGGGGGCGTCCGTCGAGGTCCACCGGAACGACACCCTCTCGGCCGCGGACGTGCTCGCCCGCGAACCGGATGGAATCGTCCTGTCGCCGGGGCCATGTACCCCCAACGAGGCGGGGATCTGCCTCGAGCTGGTGCGCGCCGCCGCCGGCCGGACACCGGTGCTCGGGGTCTGCCTGGGGCACCAGTCCATCGGCCAGGCGTTCGGCGGCCGGGTCGTCCGCGCCCGGACGGTGATGCACGGCAAGACCAGCCCGATCGAGCATGACGGACAGGACATCTTCCGCGGCCTGCCCTCCCCGTTCACGGCCGCCCGCTACCATTCGCTGGTGCTCGAACGGACCTCCCTGCCCGACTGCCTGCGGATCACCGCCGAGACCGCCGACGGTGTCATCATGGGCATCCGGCACGTCGAGCACGCGCTCTTCGGGGTCCAGTTCCACCCGGAGAGCATCGCGTCCGAACAGGGCCACCCGCTGTTGCGGAACTTTCTCCAGACGAGTCGGGCGGAGGCGTCCGCGTGAACGCCGGGGCGGAGTTTCGCGACGTGCTGGCGCGGGTTGCCGACGGCGGCGTGCTCGACCGCGAACAGGCCGAGCACGCGTTCTCGCTCCTGATGGAGGGGGCGGCCAGCCCGGCCCAGACGGCCGCGTTCCTGATGGCGTTGCGGGTCCGCACGGAGCGGGTGGACGAGATCGCCGGAGCCGCGCGGGCCATGCGGGCGAAGGCCACGCCCGTCAGCGCCCCGCCCGGCGCCATCGACACCTGCGGCACCGGCGGCGACGGACTGGGCACCGTCAACGTCTCGACCGCGGCGGCCCTCGTGGTCGCGGGGTGCGGGGTGCCGGTCGCCAAGCACGGTAACCGCGCGGTCTCATCGAAGTCCGGATCCTCCGACGTGCTGGGCGCCCTCGGGGTCAACGTCACCGCGCCCGTCGCGGCGGTCGAGGAGGCCATGCGGACCGCCGGCGTCGGCTTCCTGATGGCCACGATCTATCACCCGGCCATGCGGCACGTCGGGCCCGTGCGGGCCGATCTCGGATTGCGCACGATCTTCAACCTGCTGGGGCCGCTCGCCAATCCGGCCGCCGTCCGCCGTCAGGTCATCGGCGTGTTCGCCGCGCGCTGGCTGACGCCCCTGGCCGAGGTGCTCCGGGAACTGGGCTCCGAGCACGCCTGGATCGTGCACGGCGGCGACGGCATGGACGAGCTCACGCTCACCGGCGAATCCAGCGTCGCCGAACTCAGGGACGGCCGGGTGCGCACGTTCACGGCGTCCCCCGAGGACGCCGGCCTCGCGAGAGCCTCGCCCAAAGACCTGATCGGCGGCGATGCCGCGGCGAACGCGGCCAGCATCCGGCGGCTGCTGGACGGCGCACCGGGCCCGTACCGCGACATCGTGCTGCTGAACGCGGGCGCCGCGCTGGTCGTCGCCGGGCAGGCCGGCGATCTCAGGGAAGGCGCCGCGCATGCGGCCCGGTCGATCGATACCGGCGCGGCCGGCGGCGCGCTCGAACGGCTGATCGCCTGCACGCAGGGGTTGGCATGAACGACCGGTTACGCGCCATCCTCGAGACCAAGCGCACCCACGTGGCGAACCGGCGCATCGCAGTGCCGGAGGCCGAGCTGGAGCGGCAGGTGGCCGGTCAGGAGCCCCCCCGTGGCTTCGCGGCGGCGCTCCGCCAGTCGGTCGCGTCCGACACCTACGGACTCATCGCCGAAATCAAGCGGGCCAGCCCGTCCAAGGGCCGCCTGCGCGACGATTTCGACCCTGCGGCACTGGCCCGTGCTTTACACCGGGGCGGGGCCGCCTGTATCTCGGTGCTGACGGATGAACCCTACTTCGAGGGTGCCGATGCCCACCTCCGGGCCGCGCGGGCGGCGGCTCCGGTCCCGGTGCTCCGCAAGGACTTCATGCTGGAGCGGTACCAGGTCCTGGAAGCCCGCTCGCTCGGTGCGGACTGCGTGCTGCTGATATTGGCCGCCCTGACGGACCCGGAGGCGCGGGTGCTGGCGGCGGACGCGAAGGCGCTCGGGATGGACGTCCTGGCCGAAGTGCACGACGAGCGCGAACTCGAGCGTGCGGAGGCGCTGGATCCGGACCTGATCGGGATCAACAATCGCAACCTACGCACCTTCGCGGTCGACCTCGCGACCACCGAACGCCTGGCCGCCCGGGCGCCGACCGGGCGCGACCTGGTGGCGGAGAGCGGCCTCGGCGGACCGGCGGACCTCCGCCGCCTGGCCGACTGCGGGGTCCGCCGCTTCCTGGTTGGAGAGACGCTGATGCGGAACGCCGACGTCACGGCCGCAGTCCGCACCCTGCTGAGCCAGCGGACAGACCCGGCATGAGCGAGCGCTTCACGCACCTGGATCCATCCGGACATGCCCGGATGGTGGACGTGGGCGCCAAGGCCGTCACCCGCCGCACCGCCACCGCGGCGGCGCGGGTCACCATGTCGCCGGCCACCCTGCAGATGATCGTGGACGGCGGACACCAGAAGGGCGACGTCCTCGGCGTCGCACGGGTCGCCGGCATCATGGCGGCGAAGCGCACCCACGAGCTGATCCCGCTGTGCCACCCGTTGCCGCTCGATTCGGTGGCAGTGGAACTGGTCTGCAATGCCGATGACGCGGCGGTCGATGTCCAGGCGACCTGCGCCACCTCCTCCAGGACCGGCGTGGAAATGGAAGCGCTGACGGCCGCCAGCGTCGCGGCGCTCACGATCTACGACATGTGCAAGGCGGTCGATCGCGCGATGCAGATCGGCAGCGTCCGTCTCCTCCACAAGGCCGGCGGCAAGTCGGGCACCTTCCGCGCCCCATGATCCCGGTTGCGGACGCCCGCCGGCAGATCCTCGCGGCCGTGCCCCTGGTGGCGACCGAGCGGATCGCCCTGTCGGCGGCGCTGGGCCGGGTGCTGGCCGCCGATGTCACCGCGCGTACCGACCAGCCGCCGGCGGCCGTCTCCGCCATGGACGGCTACGCCGTCCGGGCGGCCGACGTGGCGGCAACGCCCTGCGACCTGGCCGTCATCGGCGAGGCGCCGGCGGGTCGACCTTTCGATGGCACCACCCGGACCGGCGAGGCCGTCCGGATTTTCACCGGCGCCCCGCTGCCCGCCGGCACCGACAGCATCGTCATCCAGGAGAACACGGAAGCCCGGGACGACGGCCGGATCCGCGTCCTGGCCGGTGCCCCGGCCGGGAAACACGTTCGCGGCCGCGGGATCGATTTCCGCACGGGCGACACCCTCGTGGCGGCCGGGAGCGTGCTGACAGCCCGCGACATCGGCCTGTCCGCCGCCGCTGACTGGCCCTGGCTCAGCGTCCGGCGGCGTCCGCGGATCGCGCTGCTCGCGACCGGCGACGAAATCGTCCTGCCGGGCGAGGCACGACGCTCCGGCCAGATCGTCTCGTCGAACACCTTCGCGCTCGAATCGATGATCCGGGCCGCGGGCGGCGATGCGGTCGACCTGTCGCTGGTGCCGGACGATCCGGCTGCGCTGCGGGCCGCCGTCGACGGCGTGCGGGCGTTCGACCTGCTGGTGACGACCGGCGGCGTGTCGGTCGGCGCCTACGACCTCGTCGGGCGGGCACTCGAGGAGGCCGGATTGACCCGGCACTTCTGGAAGATCGCCATGCGCCCCGGCAAACCGCTGCTGTTTGGCACGCTGCCGGGGGGACCCCCGGTCCTCGGCTTCCCCGGCAACCCGGTGTCCACCTTCGTCTGCGCCCTGGTGTTTCTCCTGCCCGCACTGCGGGCGATGCAGGGGCTCGAGCCGGGCCCCGCGTCGGCGCAGGCGGTGCTCGGCCTAGCCCTGCCGGCGAATGACCGTCGCGAGGATTACCTCCGGGCGACCGCCAGCCGGGATCCCGACGGCGTCATGACAGTGCATCCATTTGAACTTCAGGACAGTTCCGTGCTATCGCTGCTCGCCCGGGCCGATTGCCTGGTCATCCGGCCGCCGCACGCGCCAGCGGCCCCTGCCGGCACACCGGTGACCGCTCTTCCTTTCCCGTCGGCCGCCGGCGGTCTGTGAGCACCCGCCGGTTCCGGATCCCACCGATCATTGGAGAGGACGCAACATGGTCACATTGACTTCTTGTTGCGAACAAAGTAGAACATAGAGGCACGGGCCGCGACCGCATAGGGTTCCCTGCATGCTTACTCGAAAACAGCACGAACTCCTCGTCTACCTCAACAAGCGGATCGAGGAGACCGGAATCTCCCCCTCGTTCGAGGATATGAAGAACGCCCTCGGGCTCAAGTCGAAATCCGGCATCCACCGCCATCTCACCTCGCTGGTGGAACGTGGATTCGTCGAACGCCTGCCCAACCGGGCGCGCGCCATCCGGGTCGTGCGCAAGCCCGAGGAGGCCGCGGCGACGGTCGAGAGCAGCAGTTCCGGCCAATGGGGAACCCTGATCGACCTCCCCTACTTCGGAACGATCGCCGCCGGCACGCCGATCGAGGCCATCCAGCACGAATCCTTCATCAAGGTTCCGCCCACGATGAATCTGGGTATCGGCAGCGGCGAGCACTTCGCGCTCAAGATCCAGGGGGACTCGATGATCGACGCGGGAATCCTCGACGGGGACATGGGGATCTTCCGGCGCCAGCAGACCGCCGAAAGCGGGCAGATCGTCATTGCCTTCATCGACGGTCGCGAAGCCACGCTGAAGCGGTTCCGGCCGCGGGCCGACTCCATCGAGCTCGTGCCTGAAAACAGGGACATGGAACCGATCGTGGTGCACCCGGGCCAGCTTCAGATCCAGGGCATCATGAAGGGGCTGTACCGCACCAGCATCTAGTAGGCTCCTGCTCCCATTCCGGGCGCGCGTCCGCGGCCCCGCGCGCCGCTCCGCCGTCTGCCCCGAGGCATTCGCCCATGACCATCGTGACGCGCTTTGCCCCGTCCCCCACCGGGTTCCTCCACATCGGCGGGGCCCGGACCGCCCTCTTCAACTGGCTGTACGCCCGTGGACGAGAGGGGCGGTTCCTTCTCCGGGTGGAAGACACGGACCGCGCCCGCTCGACGCCCGAGGCGACGCGCGCGATTATCGACGGACTGTCCTGGCTTGAACTCGGCTGGGACGGCGAGCCGGTCTTTCAGTCAAGCCGCTCGGAGCGTCACCGCGAGATTGCCGAGACTCTGCTTCGCACCGGGCACGCCTACCGCTGCTACTGCACCCCGGAGGAACTTGCCGCGATGCGGGCGCAGGCGACCGAAGAGAAACGCGCGATGTGGTACGACGGCCGGTGGCGCGATCGGGACCCGGCCGATGCGCCCGCTGGAGTCGCGCCCACGGTCCGCATCCGCACGCCGGTCACCGGGGACACCGCCATCGCTGACTCCGTCCAGGGCAGCGTCACCGTCGCGAACCAGGAAATCGACGACTTCGTCATCCTGCGCGCGGACGGCACGCCCACCTACATGCTGTCGGTGGTGGTGGACGATCATGACATGGGGGTCACGCACGTCATCCGCGGCGACGATCACTTCACCAACGCCTTCCGGCAGTGCCAGATCTATGACCTGCTCGGTTGGGCACGGCCCGCGTTCGCGCACATTCCCCTGATCCACGGCGCGGACGGGAAGAAGCTCAGCAAGCGGCACGGCGCCCTCGGGGTCGATCACTACCGGGAGGCGGGCTACCTGCCGGCGGCGCTCCGGAACTACCTGCTCCGGCTCGGCTGGGCCCGCGGCGACGAAGAGGTCATCCGCACCGAGGACGCCATCCGCTGGTTCGACCTGAACGGGGTCGGACAGGGCGCCGCACGCTTCGACCTCAAGCGGCTCGACCACCTGAACAGCGTCTATCTGCGCGACACGGATGACGCGGACCTGGCAGCGGAACTCGGCGCCCGCCTGAGCGCCGAAGGACTGCCGGGCGATCCGGAGCACGTCGGGCGCCTGACCCGTGCCATGCCCGACCTGAAGGTACGCGCTCGCACCCTCAACGAGTTGGCCACGGTCGCCCGCTTCTACGTGCTCCCCCGCCCCCTCGCCCTCGATTCAAAGGCGGAACGCCAGCTCGATCCGGCAGCACGGGCGCTCCTCCGGGACGTGTCCGAGATCCTTGCCGCGGCCGACGACTGGTCGAGCGACAGCCTCGAGACGCGGGTTCGCGAGTATGCCTCGCGTACCGACACGAAGCTGGGCAAGGTGGCCCAGCCGCTCCGGGCGGCCCTGACGGGGGGCACAACCTCCCCGCCCATTTTCTCGGTCATGGACGTCCTGGGCCGCGCCGAGACGCTGGGCCGGATTGGCGACGTGCTCGACTGAGGCGCGCCGGCTCAGATACAGCGCCCGCCGTCCACCTCAAGCATTACCCCGGTCAGGAACTCGGCCTCGTCCGAGGCGAGGAACAGCGCAGCGTTCGCCACGTCCGTCGGCGTGGAGAGCCGCCCTATCGGCACCGTGGCGCGGAACCGCGCCAGCGCCTCTTCCTGGTCGCCGTCGCCAAGGAAATCCGGCAGCATCGCGGTCTCCCCGGCGACCGGACAGATCCCGTTCACCCGAATGTTCTCGGCCGCAAGCTCGAGCGCCAGCGTGCGGCTCAGCGTGAGCAGGGCCCCCTTCGTCGAGTTGTACGGGGCGAGGCCCGGCCGCGGCGCCAGCGCTGCCGTCGACACCGTGTTCAGGATCACGCCGCCCCGTCCCTGCCGGCGCAGCACCGGTACGGCGTGCTTCACGCCCAGGAAGCAACTCTTCACGTTGATCCGGAACAGCCGGTCGAAGAACTCCTCGTCCACCTCGACGAGCGGCGTCGGCTTCATTCCGATGGCGGCGTTCTGCACCAGGATGTCGAGCTGCCCGAACGCACCGGTGGCGGTTTCGATCATGCGCCTGGTGTCAGCATCACTGGCCACGTCGACCCGGCAAGCGACGGCACCGCCGCCGGAATCCCGGATTGCCTGGGCGACCTGCTCGGCCCCGTCGCCGTTGATGTCGGCGACCACCACGCGCGCTCCTTCCTTCGCAAAGCGCTGCGCGATGCCTTCCCCGAATCCGCTGGCGCCCCCGGTGACGATCGCAACTTTGTCTTGCAGTCTCATGGCCATCCTTTCCGACCCGCACCCGGGCCGTGTTGCAGATGGTCCAATAGGTATTGGGGACGGCCCCGCACCGCAACAGTCACGCCCGGCCATTCCGTGGCCGTCGCCATGCCGGCGGACCTGTCGGCCGCTGCCGGCCAGGTCGCCACGACGCCATGAGCCGGTACTTCGTGATCGCTTCGGGCCGGTGCAGGAGCTGACCCGGTTGCGCGGCGGATGCATATGGCACACCCGGTCCAATGCCTACTATCCTGTCCGCGGAACGCACTGCACGATCGATGTTCTCCGAACATCCTCCGTTCGTAGCGACGCACCGGCCCCCGGTCGTCACGCCGGGCTGCCAGCCGCTACCCTGCCGACCGCATGCACGACCTTCGCCAGGAGTCTCCCCTATGCGCATCCCTGCCGACCTGCTGGAAACCTATGTCGCACAGATCTTCAGGGGCGCGAACTGCTCCGAGGACGAGTCCAACCGGATTGCGTTCTATCTCTGCCAGGCCAACCTCGCCGGGCATGACAGTCATGGCGTGATTCGCGTGCCCCGCTACCTCTCCTGGATGGAGATCGGGTCCGTGAAGGCCGGAATCCAGCCCGAAGTGGTGAGCGAAGGACCTACGCATGCCGTTGTCGACGGCTGCTTCGGTTTCGGGCAGACAGTCGGCCCGTTCTGCGTGGACCTGGGCATCGCCAAGGCCCAGGAGCAGGGCCTTGCCATCGTCGGCATCCGCAATTCCGGCCATCTGGGTCGCATCGGCGACTGGCCCGAGCGCGCGGCCGATGCCGGAATCGCCTCCGTCCACTTCGTCAACACGTCGGGCCTCGGCCTGCTGGTCGCTCCTTTCGGGTCGCCCGACCGCAGATTCTCGACCAATCCCTTCGCTGCCGGCGTTCCCATCCCCGGAGAGGACCCGCTCATCCTGGACTTCGCGACGTCCGTGGTGGCGGAAGGCAAGGTCCTGGTGGCCCATCAGGGCGGCAAGCCGTTGCCGGAGGGCGCCCTGATCTCCGCAGAGGGCGAGTTCTCGACCAACCCCGAACTCATCTACGGCGCCGGGACGGGGGCAAATCCAAATGACATGCGCGGTGGCGGCGGTGCCATCCGGGCCATGGGCGAGCACAAGGGTTCCGGTCTGGCCTTCCTCTGCGAAGTCCTGGCCGGCGCCCTCACGGGCTCGGGGTGTGCGACCCCCGCCCAGTCCAACCTCGCAAATGGCATGCTGTCGTTCTACTTCCGTCCCGACGTGCTGGGTTCCGAGAGCGCGTTCGCCGCTGAAATGCAGCGCTACCTCGCGTTCTTCCGAAGCGCGCGGCCGCTTGAGGAAGGGGGCCGGGTGATGACGCCTGGCGAGCCCGAGAACCGATCCCGCGCCGACCGGCTCGAGAACGGGATCCCCCTGACGGACACGACGTGGGACTCGATCTGCGCCGCAGGCGACGAGTACGGCGTCCCCGCTCCGGACATCGCGCCGCAAGCCGTCGCATCGTGATCCGCGGAGTCGGGTGCGCGGCCCTGCTGCTCACCTTGCTGGCCGCACCCACGGCCCTCGGCCAGGAGGCGACCTGCGCCCCGGACACGGCGAATGACCCGGTCTGCGAATTCCGGATCCACGGAGCCGGAGCAGGGGCATCCGACCTCGGCGTCTACAACGTCGCCGTGTCGCTGAAACGCCTGGAGTCGGTAGTGACGGAAGAGGCCACCTTCTCGATCGCGATCGATGCCGGTGAGTGCGGGCAACCCCTGCAGCGCTTCATCGAGGAGCCGGCCAGGTTTGCCGGCGAGGCGACCGAACTGCGGTTCAACTTTCCGCTGTTCCTGCACGCGGCCGGCAGTGGCGGCGAATACTGCCTGCGCGTCGCCGCGTCCGGCTGTGATGGCGGCTGTGCCCGGCAGGTCGGCCTCGCGGTCGGCGACTCGGCCATCATGCGCCAGCAGACGGATCCAAGTCAGCGCTAGGCGGGGCGGGCTGCCGGCCCCGAAGGACCTCCAGCAGGGCCGCGATGACCCGGTCCACCGCGCGGTCGTCGAGTTCGGAGTGCATGGGCAGACTGACGATCCGGGTCGCGGTCTCCTCGGCCACCGGACAAGGAAGCCCCAGCGCAGCGGCATGCCGGAAGGCACGTTGGGCGGGCAAGGTCCGCGGGTAGTACACGCGCGTCGGGATTCCGCGCTCGGAAAGCGCGGACCGGACGGCGTCCCGGTCATCCAGGAGCAACGAATACTGCGCCCAGACGCTGACGCTGCCGGCGGGCACTTCGGGAGTCTCGGCCAGGCCGCACAGGGCCTCGGTGTAGGCCTCGGCTATGGCATTGCGGCGGGCGATTTCGTCCCCGAAGCCGGGCAGCTTGGCCAGCAGCACTGCTGCTTGCAGTGTATCGAGCCTGGAGTTGGTGCCGGTCCGTTGGGCATCGTACGGATCCTCCGCGGTTCCGTGCGCACTGACGCTCCGCCACCGCCCCATGCGCTCCGGGCCGTCGGTGAACATGGCCCCGCCGTCGCCCCACGCGCCGAGCGGCTTGCTGGGGAAGAAGCTCGTGATGGACGCATCCCCCAACGAACCCACGCTCCGGCCATGCTGGCTGGCTCCCAGGCTCTGGGCGGCATCCACGAGCAGAAACAGATCCTCTTCCCGGCACAGCGGCACCAGGCGGTCGTAGTCGGCCGGCAGCCCGAACAGGTCGACCGGCATGACGGCGCGCGGCACGAGATCGCCGGCCGCGCGCACATGACGGATGGTATCGGCCAACACCGCGGGGTCCATCACGAAGGTCCGCGAGTCGATGTCGACGAAGACGGGCGTGGCGCCGTTGAGCGCGACGGCGCCGGCACTCGCCACGAAACTGAACGCCGGGACGAACACCGCGTCGCCCGGACCGATCCGCTCCGTGCGCAGCGCGATGTTCAACGCATCGGTCCCGTTGGCGACCGTCACGACGTGCCTGGATCCTGTCAGGGTCGCCAGTTCGGCTTCCAGTTCGGCAACCTCGGGCCCGTTGATGAAGCGGCCATGCTTGAGCACCGCGGCCAGGCGGGCATCGACCGCGGGCTGCAGCCTCCGGTACTGGGCTACCGGGTCAAGGAGGGTCACAGGTGGTCGGGCTGGCGAATCGGTCATCCGGCGTTCCCCGGGATCCGCAGCGGTACCGTCCCCCGTTCCTCCAGCGAGCGAAAACAGGCGTCGAGCACCGTCATGACCCGCAATCCCTCGTCTGCCCCGCTCGGCGGGGCCACGCCGGTTTCCACCGCCTCAACGAAGGCCGCGCATTCGCCGGCCAGCGGTTCCCGCTCCGGCACCGGCACCGGCCTCGGCGGCTGACCGGCGGCGGCCAGCGTCAATTTCGAACCCGGGGCCGCTGTATCGTCGAACACGGCCGTCGCGGCATCCCCCTCCACCTCGAACCGCTGCACCTTGGCACGGCCTCGCCACGACACCGTTGTCCGGGTCCGGAGACCGGCGGAAAAGGCGAGCTCCACACGGGCATGTGCCGCCGAAGGGCCATCCGACGCCGAATCCGGCCCGGCGCAACGGACTGACGATGGCAGAGCACCGGTGCAGGCGAGGATCATTGCGATGTCATGCGGCGCGAACTCCCAGATCACGTGTTCCCGTGGGGTTTCGGGCCCCGACATGAGCCTGCTCGTCTCGATACCGCGCAGCGCTCCGAGCCGTCCGTCATGCACCATCGCCCGCAACGTCTGAAAGGCCGGGTGATAGTGCAGCAGGTGTCCGGTCACGAGCTGCAGCCCCGCGGCCCGGGCCCGGACCACCAACGTCCTCGCCGCGCCAAGATCGGTGGTCATCGGTTTCTCGACGAACACGTGCAGACCCGCAGCCAAGGCTGATGCGGCGAGTTCATGATGCGTGCCGGCGGGCGTCGCGATCGCGATGGCCTCGACGTCCCCTGACCGGATCAGCGCCTCGGACTCGGGGTAGGCACGCACCGCCGGATAGGCATCCGCCGCATCCCGGAGGTGTTCAGGATCCGTGTCGCACAAACCCGCAAGGCAGCCGATTGCGTGAAAGTTCCGGGCGAGGTTCCGGCCCCAGCGGCCGACTCCGACGACGCCCACGCGGGCGCGCGCGCTACCCGACACCGAGATCAACGCCTGGGAAGTGCCAACCTGCTCGGTCAGCTGGGCTGATCAGGCGGCGACCCGTCCGACGGATGCAGGACCAATGCGGCGGAATTCAAGCAGTAACGAAGCCCCGTGGGCGGGGGCCCGTCCGGAAAGACGTGGCCGAGATGCGCCTCGCAGGCAGCGCACAACACTTCGGTCCGTACCATGCCGTAGCTCGTGTCGCTCTGTTCGGTGACACAGGTATCGGTCAGGGGAGCGGTAAAGCTCGGCCACCCAGTGCCCGAATCGAACTTCGCGCCCGAGGCGAACAGGGGCGTGTCACAGCACACGCAGACGTACGTGCCCGGACGTTTCTCGTCCCAGTAACGCCCGCTGAACGCGCGTTCGGTACCGGCCTGACGGGTTACGGCATAGGCTTCCGGCGACAGCCGCCCGCGCCAGTGCGCATCCCGCTCTGACGTGTCCCCCCGGTCGTGATCCATGCGCCAAGCTCCTGCGATTGCGGGCACTATACCCGCTTCGCGATGAAAGGCATGGGTCCGTCCGCTCGGTCGCGATGACGCCCCGAGGCTGATACCCAAGCGCGTGCGACCCGGCTGTCGTTTCGGGTCTGCGACCGCTGTCTCGGGCCCGATTTGCCCGCTATTCGTCACCATCGGAAGCGTCCTGCTAGGCTTCCCGGACGACGCAGGACAGTCCCGGTTTCCCACGGTCGCGGATCACTTGCAAGGTCGCCTCGGGCCGCACCGGCGGACCATTCGTTACAACCCGCCATGAGCCGGAGCAACACCACGATGCCCACTGTTATTGCCCTTGCAGATTTACCCCGATACGCAGGCACGGAGGTCGGAACCAGCCCGTGGCTGGAAATGGACCAGGAGCGTATCGACCGGTTTGCAAAGGCGACCGAGGATTACCAGTGGATCCATCTCGATGCCGAGCGGTCGAGGTCCGGCCCCTTCGGCTCGACCATTGCGCACGGGTTCCTCACGCTCTCGCTGATCAGCTCCTTTACGTCCGCGATCCTCAAGGTTGAGGGCGTGGCCCAGACCATCAACTACGGCGCCAACCGTCTGCGGTTCCTGACGCCGGTGCGGCCTGGCGACAGGATCAGGAGCCGCCTGGAAATCCTGCGGGTCGAGGACTTCAAGGGAGGCGTCAAGGTTGAGAATCGCTCCACCGTGGAAATCGACGGGGCGGAACGACCCGCCTGCATCGTCGAAGGGATTGCCGTCCACTATCCCGCCTGATCCTCCTGGAGCGCCCCGTGACGGCCACTCCCAGAGACCGCGCACACCGACGGCCACGGTCCCAAGGCCGGCTTCAGGGCCGGTCCCCAGTTCGCGTCCGGGCGATGCGGTCGCCGTCCGGGAACACGGTTTCGTGAAGCCGCGCCTGCCTTTGGCGGCATTGCTGGTGCTCCTGACCATGGCCCTGGCCAGCGGTCAGGAGGCGGCGCTTGCAGATCCGGACACGCCGGACCGCGAGGCAAACATTCCCGAGGCCCACCTGATCCCGAACTGCGCCCGGACCGGCGGCGGGATCGCCATCGCCGAATCGGAGGGCCGGATCTACTACTGCCTGCAGCGCGTCGTGGCGATCGAGCGCCGCTATCCCGGCGCCTCGAAGTTCTTCTTCCTGCACGAGTACGGTCACATCGCCCTGCAATCCGGAGACGAACTCCTGGTGGATTGCTGGAGCGCGCACGAACTCGCCCATACCGCCCGGGGTGAAGAGGTGCTGACCGCCGCGCGCCGCTACATCGAGCAGTTCAAGTTGTTCATCCCGAAGTACGGGGGGACGGGAGCCGATCGCTCGGAACTCCTCGCCGGTTGCTACGCGGAGGGACTGACCTGGCTCGAGCGGGCCCGGAGTGAGGGCCGGCGCCCCGCGGCGCGGGTCGGGAACAGGACCAGTCCTTGAGCGCGGATCCTGGCTCGAGTCCAGGCAGCCGACCGGTTCACGATCTACGAGCAGTATCCCCGGGACCCGCCCGCCGACTGCTAGGGCGCCAACCGGTCATGCCGCCAGCCGTCCCCGGCGCGCTCATACCGCAGACGCTCGTGCAAACGGTCGTCACGGTGACGCCAGAACTCGATCCGGTGCGGTACCACGCGGTAGCCGGTCCAGTGCGGGGGACGCGTCACAGGCCTGCCCGCGAACCGTTCCGAGACATCGCCGAAATGGCGGCTCAATTCGTCGAGTCCACCGACAAGCACGCTGGATTGCGCGCTTGCCCACGCGCCGATCTGGCTACCGCGGGGCCGTGATGCAAAGTATGCATCGGCTTCCTCGTCGCTGACGGGAACCACCGGACCTTCGACGCGAACCTGACGGCGAAGCACCGGCCAGTGAATCGTCAACGCGGCCACCGGACGGTCTGCTAGCTCCCGTCCTTTCCGACTCTCGCTGTTCGTGTAGAACACGAGGCCGCGAGCGTCCAGCGCCTTGATCAGCACGATTCTTGCGGCTGGAGCTCCATCGCTGCCGACGGTTGCCAGGCACGCCGCCGAGGGGTCGTGCGCCTCCTCCCGCTCAGCGTCGGCACGCCAGCTTTGCAAGAGCACGACCGGATCATCGGCCTCAGGTAACGGCGCCATCTGCTTCTTTTCCATGCTGTTTCCCAGGGCACCCGCGGGTTCGGCAGAAATGACGGCCTGCCGGGCCCGGACCCGCGCAATCGACGCACCCCCGCCACGGCGGTGCCGCCTCGAGACGGAAACTCCGCGGTCTGTCGCCGCCCGACCGGCGAATCCGGCTCTGTCGCGGCGCCCGCCAGGTGACCGACCGCTCCCGATGCCGAGTGTATCGCGCCCACCCTGCAGCCCGTGTGCGCCGTCCCCGCACAACCATGGCCCGGATCCCGGCACTAGGCACCTGCCGGTCGCGCCGCTAGAACGATGTAACGACCAGAACTGGAGAATCAACATGGGCAAGGCATCGGACCTGCTGGTGCGGGCGCTGGAAGCGGAGGGCGTTGACACGATCTTTGGAATCCCGGGCGAGGAGAACCTTGATTTCCTCGACTCCCTGACCCGCTCCAACACGATCAGGCTGGTCCTGACCCGTCACGAGCAGGCGGCCGGGTTCATGGCCGCCACGTACGGCCGCTTCACCGGCAAGGCCGGCATCTGCCTCTCGACCCTTGGGCCGGGCGCCACCAACTTCACTACCGCCGCGGCATACGCGACCCTCGGCGGCATGCCCATGATGATGATCACCGGCCAGAAGCCCGTGAAGCGTTCCAAGCAGGGCAGGTTTCAGATTCTCGATGTCGTGGAAATGATGAAGCCTATCACAAAGTATGCGCACCAGATTGTTTCCGCTGACAATATTCCGACCCGGGTCCGCGAAGCCCTGCGCCAGGCGGAGGAGGAAAAGCCCGGCGCCGTGCACCTGGAACTTCCCGAGGACGTGGCCGGTGAACCCACGCACGAGCGACCGGTACCGGCCTCCTACGTCCGTCGTCCGATCTCGGAAGAAAAGGCGGTGCGGGCGGCCGTTGAGCGGATTGCCAACGCCAAGTCGCCGATCATCGTGATCGGCGCGGGCGGGAACCGCAAACTCACCAGCCGCATGCTGACCGAGATGGTGGAACGGTTCCGCATTCCCTTCGCCACCACCCAGCTGGGCAAGGGAGTCATCGATGAAGCCCACCCGCTGTTCATGGGCTGTGCCGCCCTGTCGGCCGGCGATTTCGTGCACCGTGCGATCGAACGCGCCGACCTGGTCATCAACGTCGGCCATGACGTGATCGAGAAACCCCCGTTCTTCATGCACCGTGGCGACGTCCCCACGGAATCGCCGCACCAGTCAGACGCGGACCCGGTCGGCGTCGCCCGGGGAACCGATGTCATTCACGTGAACTTCCGGTCGGCGGAGGTGGATCCTGTCTACTTCCCGCAAATCGAGGTGGTCGGCGACATCGCCAATTCGATCTGGCGGATCAGCCGCTTGCTGGAGCTTGAAGAAACGTCCTGGGACTTCGCCCGCATGCAGGAGATCAAGCTCCATCACGATGCCAGCATGGCCGAAGGTGAGGATGACGACCGGTTTCCGATTTACCCGCAGCGGCTGGTCCGGGACGTCCGGGGAGTCATGCCGGATGACGGAATCGTGTGTCTGGACAACGGTGTGTACAAGATTTGGTTCGCCCGCAACTACCGTGCGCGCGGCCCCAACACGGTGCTCCTGGACAATGCGCTGGCCACCATGGGCGCGGGCCTCCCCTCCGCCATGGCCGCCCACCTCGTCCATCCCGACCGCAAGGTCATAGCCGTCTGCGGCGACGGGGGCTTCATGATGAATTCCCAGGAAATTGAGACGGCGGTCCGCCTCAACATGAACCTGACCTGCCTGATCCTGAACGACGGCGCCTACGGCATGATCCGGTGGAAGCAGGCGAACATGGGATTCTCTGACTGGGGACTGGAATACGGAAATCCGGATTTTCGGGCCTACGCCGAGAGCTACGGAGCGCAGGGACATCGCGTGGAAAGTGCGGAAGGCCTCGCTCCCCTGCTCGCGACGTGTCTGTCCAGCCCGGGCGTGCACCTAATCGATTGCCCGGTCGACTACTCCGAAAACGACCATATCCTGAACAGCCGCATCCAGCAGCAGAGCGCGGCCATCGGAGCATGACCGACGCGAGGGCCCGAGCGGGCGGCGTCACGGCACCAATTCGCAAGGAACCCTCGATGCACGGCACTGCGCACTCACCGGTCCCGATCGAGAACTGGCAGGTCGCGAAACCTGCCGGGCACGGCCAGAAGGGCGTGGTGGTCGCGCAGGAGATCGAAGCGGCCAGGACCGGCGCCGGCGTGATCTCGACCGGCGGCAACGCGGTGGACGCGGCCATTGCCACCGCACTCGCCTTGACCGTGACGGAACCCTGGATGAGCGGGCTGGGGGGCGGCGGTTTCATGGTCGCCTACATCGCCGCGGAGCGCGCGGTGCGGGTCATCGACTTCGCCATGGTCGCGCCCGCGGCACTCGATCCGTCCGATTATCCCCTGACCGGCGCCGCAGGCGCCGAGATGTTCGGCTGGCCCGAAGTCGAGGATGACGCCAACATCCACGGTCCCAAGTCGATCGCGATCCCCGGGTCCGTTTCGGGCTACGGCCTGGCAGCCGCAACCTACGGGCGCAAGCCGTGGGCTGACCTGGTTGCCCCGGCCATCGCGCTCGCCGAACGCGGCCACCGGGTGACATGGTGGACCACCCTGCAGGTCGCCGCAGAGGCCGAACTCCTTTCCCGCTACCCGTCCTCCTCCGCGGTATGGCTGCCGGGCGGCCTGCCGCCGTCGATGCCCCAGGAGGCGACGCCGTCGTACCTGTCGATGGGGGCACTCGCGCGGTCGTTGCGGCTGCTGGCCGATGAAGGGCCGCAAGGCTTCTACGAAGGCAAGCTGGCCCGCTCGCTGGTGCATGACGTCCGGGCGGCGGGCGGCTGCCTGTCCGACCGCGATCTGGCCGGTTATTCCGCGCGAATCGTGGAACCGCTCCAACTGCCCCGGGGGGACGCGGTCTACCACGTGCCGCGCGGGCTCACCGCCGGCCCCACCTTCGCAGCAGCCCTCAGGGAACTGCCGCACTTTGAATCGGCGAAGCCGGATCCCGGCGCGTACGGCGCCTACGCTGCGGCACTCGTCGACGCCTATCGCCAGAGGCTGGAACGTCTGGGGCATGCCGGCGATGACGGCAGCCAGGGTTGCACCACGCACATCTCGGCCGCGGACGCCGACGGCAACCTGGTGATGCTGACGACGACGCTGCTCTCGCCGTTCGGTTCCCGCATGGTGCTGCCAGACAGCGGCATCCTGATGAACAACGGCATCAACTGGTTCGACCCGAGGCCCGGGGGACCGAATTCGCTGGCTCCTGGTCAGCGCCCGCTGACGAATATGTGCCCGATGGTCGCGACCCGAAACGGTGCCCCGTGGTTCGGATACGGCGCTTCCGGCGGGCGGAAGATCATGCCGTCCGTGTTCCAGCTTGCGTCCTTCACGAACGACTTCGATATGGAGCTGGAAACCGCCCTGGCCCAACCCAGGCTCGATGCCAGCGGCATCGACACCCTGGTGCATGACGGCCGTCTCGATGCAGCCGCAACCGCCGCGATCGCTGCGGTGGCGCCTTCGACCCCCTGGAACCCGACGTCGTTCCCGTCCATGTACGCAAACCCGTCCGGCGCAGCGGTCATGGCCGACGGCCGATGTGTCGGCGCCGTCCATCCCTATTCGCCGGTGAGCGGTGTGGCGGCGGCTTAGACCGAAGTTCTGAGGGAGTTTCGGGGCTCCACTCGCCGTAAGTTGCTGAACGTTCAGGGCGTGGTCCCGCCGGGGGCGGCACGGGGCGCGTACAGTTGTAGTCACTAAACGTATTGACATGGCGCCACGCAGGCGTTA